>CAZRPL010000032.1:0-23813 GCA_964602045.1 uncultured Collinsella sp.
CACGGCGCCGGCATCCGCACCGTCATGATCACGGGCGACCACATCGACACCGCCGTGGCCATCGCCAAGAACCTCGGTATCGTCGAGGGCCGCAACGAGGCCATCACCGGCGCGGAGATCGACAAGATGTCCGATGCCGAGCTCGATAAGCAAATCGAGAAGTATGGCGTCTACGCGCGCGTCCAGCCCGAGCACAAGACGCGCATTGTCGAGGCGTGGAAGTCGAAGAACAAAGTCGTCGCCATGACCGGCGACGGCGTGAACGACGCGCCGTCCATCAAGCACGCCAACATCGGCGTGGGCATGGGCATCACCGGCACCGACGTCACCAAGAACGTCGCCGACATGGTGCTCGCCGACGACAACTTCGCCACCATCATCGGTGCGTGCGAAGAGGGTCGCCGCATTTACGACAACATCCGCAAGGTCATCCAGTTCCTGCTGTCCGCGAACCTCGCCGAGGTGTTCTCGGTGTTCGCCGCCACGCTCATGGGCTTCACGCTGTTCCAGCCCATCCAGCTGCTGTGGGTCAACCTCGTCACCGACTGCTTCCCCGCGCTCGCGCTCGGCATGGAAGAGGCCGAGGGCGACATCATGAAGCGCAAGCCGCGCAATGCCACCGACGGCGTGTTCGCCAACAACATGGGCCTCGACACCATCGTCCAGGGCCTCATCATCACCGTGCTGGTGCTCGCGAGCTTCTTCTGCGGCGTGTACTACGACCTGGGTACCATCGATCTTTCCCAGTTGGCCACCACCATGGCCGACGAAGAGGGCGTCATGATGGCGTTCATCACGCTGAACATGGTCGAGATCTTCCACTGCTTCAACATGCGCAGCCGCCGTGCTTCCATCTTCCATATGAAGAAGCAGAACAAGTGGCTGTGGGGCGCCGCGATTCTCGCGCTCATCCTCACGCTCATCGTGGTTGAGGTCGACGCTCTGTCCATGATCTTCTTCGGCGTCGAGCATCTCGAGCCCAAGGGCATGATCACCGCTCTCGTGCTCGGCTTCCTCATCATCCCGCTGGTGGAGGTCTACAAGGCCATCATGCGCGCGGTGGAGAAGGACGCGTAGTCCTTGCTCCCATCGGAACCGACCGGGAGGCCCCGGAGGGTTCCCCGCGGACCTATCGCGCCCTTCGGGCGCTCAAAGCGGCCCGCGGGGAATCCCTCCGGGGCCTCCCTGCGTTCACCCGGGTCGCCCGCCGGGCGCCTCGCGCTTCGCGCTCGGTGCCCAGCGGTGGTAGGGCTGGGGGTCTTAGTCAGGGCTCTTCCTGCGCATTCGCGCGTTTCGGCACTGGCTTCGCGCGCCGCGTTCTGCTCCGTTGTCCTCTCTGGGGACGGGGTGCCAGGCGCCACTTTGGCGTCTCTGGGGACGGGTTCCCCCGGGCTGCGTGCTCGTTTTGGGTTGTGAGCGCTTCCGGCCAATCGTCGTCTGTTCTGTGCGCTTTCGGCCAACGGTTTTCTGGATTATTCGGCTTCATGGTGGCTGAAAGTGCACACAACAGCTCGGGATTGGCTGAAAGCGCACACAACAGTTTGGGGCGGACGGGAGGGGATGCCCCTGCCGGGGCGTGGGCGCTCCGGTTTGATCCTTGGCCTAATCCGTCCTGCGGCTCTTTTGCCGTGAGTCCCATTCCAAGCGGCATCAACGGACCATCCTCACGGCAGGCCTGTCCCCAGAGAGGACACTTTGGCCTCTTCTACCCCCGTCCCCAGAGAGGACAAAATGTCCCCTGGCACCCCCGTCCCCAATGGGGACAGTGGGGTGGCCAATGGTCTGGGGAACAGACAACGGGGGTTGAATCACAGAAAAACGCGCGATTTGTAACATGGTGTTCGTTTTCTGGAACCAGTAGTCTATTCAGTGTCGAAATAGGGTACTATCCCAAGCATTGCAAGACGCCAGCTGATATGGCAGCCTTGACGAGCCCTTGCCCCGTACTCCTGGGGAATTATGATCGGGCGTCAACCGTTGGTTGGCTCGATCCCAGGAGGAGGGAATTTGCGTATGGAAAAGGAATACTTGGCCTCGGCAGAGGATGTGCTCAAAGCACAGTCCTCGAACGTCGAGACCGGCCTTACTGCATCCGAGGCGCAGCAGCGTCTTTCGCAGTACGGCCTCAACAAGCTGGATGAGGAGGAGAAGACCCCGCTCTGGAAGCGCTTCTTTGAGCAGATGGCCGACCCCATGGTCATCATGCTCATCGTCGCCGCGGTCATCTCTGCCGTCACGGGCATGATCCAGGGCGAGTCGGAGTGGGCCGACGTCGTCATCATCATGGCCGTCGTCATCATCAACTCCGTGCTCGGCGTGGTCCAGGAGGCCAAGTCCGAGCAGGCGCTCGCCGCGCTTCAGGAGATGAGCGCCGCGCAGTCCAAGGTCATCCGCGACGGCAAGCTGGTGCACCTGCCCTCCGCCGATCTCGTCCCGGGCGACATCGTGCTGCTCGAGGCCGGCGACTCCGTGCCCGCCGACTGCCGCATCCTGGAGAGCGCATCCATGAAGATCGAGGAGGCGGCGCTTACCGGCGAATCCGTCCCCGTCGAGAAGCACATCAACCCGATCGAGCTCGCCGAGGGCACCGACGACGTGCCGCTGGGCGACCGCAAGAACATGTGCTACATGGGCTCCACCGTCGTGTACGGCCGCGGCACCGCCGTCGTGGTCGCCACCGGCATGAAGACCGAGATGGGCAAGATCGCCGACGCGCTGACCACCGCCAAGAAGGAGCTCACGCCGCTGCAGATCAAGCTCAACGAGCTCTCCGGCATCCTGACCAAGCTCGTGCTCGGCATCTGCGTGGTCATCTTCGCGGTCGACCTCATCCGTCACGGTGGCGAACTCGGGTCCAACCCCGAGATGATCCTCGACACCTTCATGGTCGCCGTGTCCCTGGCCGTCGCCGCCATCCCCGAGGGCCTGGTCGCCGTCGTCACCATCGTGCTGTCCATGGGCGTCACCAAGATGTCCCATCGCCAGGCCATCATCCGCAAGATGACCGCGGTCGAGACCCTCGGCTGCACCCAGATCATCTGCTCCGACAAGACCGGTACCCTTACCCAGAACAAGATGACCGTCGTCAAGCACGAGGTCGAGGGCCCCGATGCGCTGCATGTCCGCGCCATGGCGCTGTGCTCCGACGCCAAGTGGGATCCGGCCGCGGGTGAGTCCGTGGGCGAGCCCACCGAGTGCGCGCTCGTCAACGACGCCGCCAAGCTCGGCTTCTACGAGGGCGGCAATGCCGAGAAGTACCCACGCGTGGGCGAGGCTCCGTTCGACTCCGGCCGTAAGATGATGTCCGTCGTGGTCAAGACCCCCGAGGGCACCTTCGAGCAGTACACCAAGGGTGGCCCCGACGTCGTGCTCGGCCGCTGCACCACCGTCATGGACGCCGACGGCACCGTCGAGCCGCTGACCGACGAGCGCCGCGAGAAGATCATGGCCGCCAACAAGGACATGGCTAACCAGGCGCTGCGCGTGCTCGCCTCCGCCATCCGTCTGCACGACGTGCAGCCCGCCGACTGCAGCCCCGAGGCACTTGAGCACGACCTCACCTTCGTGGGCCTGTCCGGCATGATCGACCCCGAGCGTCCCGAGGTGGCTCCTGCCATCGTCGAGGCCAAGGGTGCCGGCATCCGTCCCGTCATGATCACCGGCGACCACATCGACACCGCTGTGGCCATCGCCAAGAACCTCGGCATCTGCGAGGACGCCAGCCAGGCCATCACCGGCGCGCAGCTCGACAAGATCTCCGACGAGGACTTCAAGGAGAAGGTCACCGAGTACAGCGTGTACGCACGCGTCCAGCCCGAGCACAAGGCCCGCATCGTCGATGCGTGGAAGAGCCGCGACAAGATCGTCGCCATGACCGGCGACGGCGTGAACGACGCGCCCTCCATCAAGCGTGCCGACATCGGCGTGGGCATGGGCATCACCGGTACCGACGTCACCAAGAACGTCGCCGACATGGTGCTCGCCGACGACAACTTCGCCACCATCATCCACGCGGTGGAGGAAGGCCGTCGTATCTACGACAACATCCGCAAGGTCATCCAGTTCCTGCTGTCCGCCAACATCGCCGAGGTGCTCTCGGTGTTCGTGGCGACGCTCGTGGGCTTCACGATCTTCCAGCCGGTCCAGCTGCTGTGGATCAATCTGATCACGGACTGCTTCCCGGCGCTCGCGCTCGGCATGGAGGAGGCCGAGGGCGACATCATGAAGCGCAAGCCGCGTAACGCCACCGACGGCGTCTTCGCGGGTGGCATGGGCGTCGACATCCTGTTCCAGGGCGTCGTCATCACCATCCTCGTGCTTGCCTCGTTCTTCGTGGGCGTGTACTTCGACATGGGCTACATCAACATCGCCGACATGATCGCCGGAACCGCCGACGAAGAGGGCGTCACCATGGCGTTCATCACCCTGTCGATGGTCGAGATCTTCCACTGCTTCAACATGCGCAGCCGCCGCGCGTCGCTGTTCAGCATGAAGAAGCAGAACAAGTGGCTGTGGGGCGCCGCGCTGCTCGCGCTCGTTCTCACCGTCGTGGTCGTGGAGTTCCACCCGCTGGCCGTGATGTTCGGCTTCATGGAGCTGCCGCTCGACGCGCTTGCCTGCGCCGTCGGTCTGGCGTTCCTGATCATCCCGATCATGGAGGTCTACAAGGCCATCATGCGTGGCATCGAGAAGAACGACTAGTTCTCAACTCGCAACATGCAACCGAAAGGCTCCTGGGGCAGATGCCTCAGGAGCCTTTTTCTTTTGCGACAAGGTTGCACCCGGCACCATCTTGTCGGCCCCGACAAGATGGTGCCGGGTGCAACCTTGTCGGAGACGGTCGCGCACCCTGCAACGAGCACCGGTATGAGATTGGTTAAATCGGGCCGTTCGTCACTACCCCCGTTTAGGGGACGGTTTTGCTGGCGGCCTCCGAGTAGACGAAAAAACGCACGCCTGTGACCTGCGGTTTCATGCGCGTTATTTCGGGTCTACTCGGGGCGGCCCACAAAAACCGTCCCCTAAACGGGGGTATCAGTTTGAGCGGCGAATCAACCAAGGGCCAGTCGGCGTGAGAAGGGGAACGCTTAGCAAAAGTGACTCACAGGGATGCCTGATCCAGGCGCTTGATGTGCCATGGCGAGCAATTGTACCTAGTGTTTTTACGTCACGCCCTTCCGGCGGGCGTGTCTCCCTGGATCTATGGGGAAGCCTGCCGGCCACCTTTTTCTCGCCCGGTCTTTCCAGCGGGCGTGTTGCCCTCTGCCAGGCCATACCCTTTTTCGCGGCATAAAAAGCGCCGGTCGCGGGGACCGGCGCCGAGGGTGGCTGGCTATGGATGCCGAACAGATCAGTTGCCGCGCTTGAGGTAGCGGCGCAGCAAAAACGCCATGGTGAGCACGGCGAATCCGGGCAGCTTGCGCGGGTTGTAGCCGGTCTTGTCGGCGATCTTGTTCAGGCGGTTCTGCAGTGTGTTCTTGTGCAGGAACAGCTCGTCGGCGCAGTGCACGATGCTGCCGTTGTGGCGCGCGTACGCCTCGAACACCACCTGGAAAGCGTCGATCTCGTCGTCCGAAAGCCCGTGGAACACGTGGTCAACCAAACGCTCGGCCTCCTCGCGCGGCACGGAGGACACGATCAGGCCCAGATCCATGCTGTCGTAGCGGCCCACATAGGTGTCGTCCGAGAACTCGATCCACTCGAGCGCGCGGCACGCCTCGTCGTAACTGCGCCAATAGTCGGAGTTGCCCTCGGCGGCCATACCGATGCCAAAGCGGATGGATTTGCGCAGCGTGCGCTTGGCGTCCTCGCGGATGCCCTCGAGCAGCGAGGGTACGGCGCGTTCATCGCGCGCATCGACGAACAGGCACACCTCGCGCTCGGAGATGGCAAAGAAGCTGGTCTTGAGCTGCTGGAACCGCGCGTGCAGCATCGAGTAGATGCTGTCGTAATCGGGGATCTCGTCCTCGCCGAAGTCCGCGCGCCCCACGATGGCGATGCGCGGACGGTTGAGGTCGATGCGCAGGATGGAGCCGTAGTAGGCCACGAGCTCATCGTCGTGGTGCTTGAGTTTGAGCATGCTCACGAGGTTGGACACACGGGCGCGCTGGTCGTACTGCACGACCAGGTCCCAGTTCTCGCGGATCAAGATCTCGGTCATCTTCTTGATGACGTTGCCGAGCGGCTCGACCTCGGCGCGCTCGCCGGTGATGCCGATGACCGCCACGACCGAGTCGTTGAACACGACCGGCACGTTGATGCCGTGCTTGGCGCCGCGGAACTCATGTTCGTCGTTGATCGCGACCGTCTGCTTGGTCCTGATGGCCAGGCGCGCGCCATCATGGCCGGTACCGATGCGCGAGCGCACGGTGCTGGCGATGATCGTCCCCGTGGTGTCAAAGAGGTTGATTTCGTGATTGATGACATCCTTGAGGGTGGTGACGATGGTTTCGGCGATATGCGGATCGAGGTTCATGGTCGATTCCTAACGGGTCGGAAGGCGATCTTCGGACGGACTCGAATCGGCAGCCCTAGGGAGCGCGATGGCGCATAGGGGAATGCGCCCCGGTGACCCGAGACGCATTCCCTCATACTACGGTACGGAACCTTATGTGATCGGTGCGGGATTGAAAATGCACAGGTCGTTTGCCAGACCGTGCTCCTCGGCAAGCGACTTCTTGCGTCCGCTCACCACGTCGAGGAGCAGCAGGAACAACTCGGTTCCGACCTCCTCGATCGTGCGCTCGCCGCTCGAGACCGGACCGGCGTTGATGTCGATCAGGTCGGGCCACTGCGCGGCGACCTCGCTGCGCGAGCAGATCTTGAGCACGGGTGCGGCGGCCAGGCTGTACGGCGTGCCGCGGCCGGTGGTGAACACCTCGGCGCCCATGCCGCTGGCGAGCTGGCACGGTCCGCAGCACAGGTCGCTCGCCGGCGTCGCGGCGTAGATCAGGCCGTGCTTGGTCGGGCGCTCACCCGGCGAGAGGACCTCGACGATAGGGGAGCGGCCGGACTTGGCGATCGAGCCCATGGCCTTCTCGACGATGTTGGACAGGCCGCCCTTCTTGTTGCCGGGCGTCGGGTTGGCGCTGCGGTCGGCGCCGCCGCGGTCGAGGTACTCGTCGTACCAGCGCATCTCGTTGGCGAGCTTCTTCTCGGTCGCCTCGTCGGCGCAGCGGTGCGCCAGCAGGTACACGCCGTCGCGGACTTCGGTGACCTCGGAGAACATGGCCGTGCCGCCGCCGGAGACCAGCAGGTCGACGCAGTAGCCGATCGAGGGGTTCGAGGCCACGCCCGAAAACGCGTCGGAACCGCCGCACTGCACGCCGAGCAGCAGGTCGGACAGGGGCAGCGTCACACGACGGCGCTCGTTCAGGCGCTTGAGCTTGGTCTCGGCCATGGTGCAGATCTTGTCCATCATGTCCTCGAAGCCATGGCAATCCTGCAGCACGATGACGTTGTCGGGATTGTTGTCCTCGGGACGGTCCTCGCAGAACATCTCGGGCGAGAACTTCTCGCAGCCCAGGCTCACGAGCATGAACTCGCCGCCGAAGTTGGGATGCTTGGCGATGTTGCGGATGATGCGCTTGGGGATATAGGCGTCGGTGGCGTTGATGGCCACGCCGCAACCGTAGGCATGGTTGACCGCCACGACCCCGTCGACGTTGGGGTACTTGGGGAGCAGGTCGCGCTTGATGCGCTCGACGGCCTGGTTCACCACGCCGGCAGCGCACTGCACGGTGGTCTGGATGCCAAGGTAGTTACGCGTGCCACCGTAGCCGCCCTCCTCGACGGGGGCGTAGCCCTCCCAGGTGGTGACGGGGGGCGTGGGCAGGTCGGTGACGATGTTGGTGCCCCACTCCATCTCGTCGAGCGGCGGAGGCGTGGGCAGGTCGAGCGAGGTCTCGTTGATCCACGTGCCGGCAGGGGTGTCCTGCTTGGCGTAGCCCAATACCACACCGTAGCGGACGACGTTTCCGCCCTGCGGGATGTCGGCCAGCGCGATCTTGTGGGCCTGGGGGATATCGGTTTGCGCGATGACCCCGCCGCCCACATCGGTACCCGCTGCGATGTCGTGCAGCGCGATGCCGACGTTGTCCTGCTCGTTGATCTTGACGTACAACGATGCGGCCATATACCAGCTCCTTTCTATATAAAGGCAGCTTAACTACGGGGTTAACTTTACCGATGGGTAGGTGTTTTCAAAATGTTTTCCGTAACACCAAACCCCGAAAGACCGCATGTGAGCGTTGTTCTTCGGACCCTTAATAGACATGCGGGGTTGCTTCAAAATTCCTCCATAAGCAAGTGAGCGGTCGCGACGGACGCGTTCAGACGGAAAAGGGAACGAGCCCGCATGCCGTCGCCTCCGCTTTCGGTTTCGGCTGGGTGCCCGCCGCGCGGAGCAGGAGGAGCTTTCGCACGTGTGAGCACCGTGCTTTGTGGCAGGAAAGGAGAGGGGGAGAACACACATCGTTCCAATCGGAAATCTGTAAGGAGGAGTAAGTATGGATGCTGGATTCATTAGTCTGATCGGCATTCTCGTGGCGATGGTCTTCCTGATCGTCGCTTCGATCAAGGGTCTGCCCATTCTGGTCGTCGGCCCCGTGTCTGCAGTTATCGTGTTCGCGTTCTCCGGCATGGGTCCCGCCGAGATCCTCGAGAACATGGGCGGTGCCTACTCGGCCGACTTCGCCGGCTTCGCGGAGAGCAACTTCCTGCTGTTCCTGCCCGCCTGCGTGCTCGGTGCCATGCTGGGTGACTCCGGCGCCGCGCAGAAGATCGCCATCAAGATCGGCGACTTGGCGCAGCGTCTCGGTGGCGGCAAGAACGACACCATGTCCAAGTACATGGTCATCATGGGTCTGTCCCTGATCACCGCCATCCTGTCCTTCGGTGGCGTGTCCGGCTTCGTGGTCATCTTCACCATCGCGCCCATCTGCCGCGAGATCTTCAAGAAGATGGACATTCCCTGGCACTTCGTTATCGCCGTCGCCGTGTACGGTGGCTCCATGTGGACCGCCATCCTGCCCGGTTCGCCGTCCGTCCAGAACCTGATGCCCATGGAGTACCTGGGCACTGAGGCCACCGCGGCTCCGCTGCTCGCTGTGATCACCACGCTCACCTGCATCGTGTTCGGCGCTTGGTACATCTGGTTCGTGCTGCGTCGCAACGAGCGTCGTGGTGAGGGCTACCTGCCCACCGGTCAGCTCATGGAGGAGAACTCCAGCGAGCTCGACACCTCCATCTTGGGTGACACCTGCACCAACTGGGAGTTCATCAAGGCTCTGCTGCCCTCGATCATCCTGCTCGTGTGCATGAACATCGTCCTGGTCGACTACGATCCGTGGCTGTCGCTCACCATCGGCTGCATCGTCTGCTACGTTCTGTACTTCAAGCAGTTCCAGAACATCGGCAAGACCCTCGGTGCCGGCTGCACGTCCACGATGAAGTCCATCATGAACGTCTCCGCGGTCGTCGGCTTCGGTGCCGCCGTCGAGATGGCCCCCGGCTTCCAGTACGTCGTCGACAACCTGAATTCCATCCCGGGCACTCCGCTCATCCAGCTGTGCCTGGCCACGAATCTCATCGCCGGCATCACCGGTTCCGCCTCCGGCGGCGAGGCCATCGCGCTGAACCTGTTCGCCGATCGCTTCGTCAACATGGGCATCAGCCCCGACGTCGTCCACCGTGTCGTCGCCGTGTCCTGCTACGGCCTGGACTCCATGCCCTACAACGGTTCGGCCATCAACCGTCTGAACTACACGAACCTCGACTACAAGCGCGGCTACATCCACGAGTTCATCCTGGGCGCTATCTTCCCGTTCCTCAACTCGTTCTTCTGCGTGTTCCTGGCGTCGATTGGAATCGTGTAAGTCTCACCCGACATATGCTCGGCTGACCAGCCTGAGCAGAGGTCTTCTGAGGCCCGATTTCGGACGCACTTCGAGATCGGGCCTTTTTGCTACCCGCGCCAGGTGGATGATTGGGGACGTGTTCCTTCCAACCCATGGATGGTTGGGGACGGGTTCATTTCAACCCATCGTCGGACCGTTAACGACGAACCCGTTTCGACCCAACGTCGTTCACCTTGCGCTTGTGGAAAGGAGTAATCAATGGACGTCAAGATCGAACGTATGGAGGTCGTGCCGGTCGCAGGCTACGACAGCCCGCTGCTCAACCTGGCCGGCGTGCACGAGCCGTTCTTCACCCGCAACATCGTGGTGCTGACCGACTCGGCCGGCTACACCGGCGTGGGCGAGGTTCCCGGCGGCGAGGTCATCACCCAGCGCCTGGAGAGTCTGATCCCGCTCGTCGAGGGCAAGCCGCTCGGCCGCTTCAAGCAGACGCTCATTGAGGCGCAGGAGTTCCTGGCGGCCAACATGGCCGCCGCGGCCGCCACGGGCGGCGCGCAGACGGCGCACGCGCAGATCTTCTCCAAGGTCACCAACGTCATCACGGGCATCGAGACCCCGATGCTCGACCTGCTCGCCAAGCACCTCGAGGTGCCGGTGGCGGCGCTGCTCGGTGACGGCCAGGTGCGCGAGGACGTGCGCTTCCTGGGTTACCTGTTCTACGTTGCCGACCGCAACGTCGTGGGCGGACCCTACCTGCATGGCGATGACGACTCGGACGAGTGGGGCCGCATCCGTCGCGACCCGGCGCTCACGCCCGAGGCCATCGTGCACCAGGCCGAGGCTGCAGCCGAGCGCTTCGGCTTCCGCGACTTCAAGCTCAAGGGCGGCGTGTTCCCCGCGCGCGAGGAGATCGAGGCCATCCGCGCCCTCAAGGAGCGCTTCCCCGATGCCCGCATCACGATCGACCCCAACGGGGCCTGGTCGCTCGCCGAGTCCGTCGAGGTCTGCCGCGATCTGGTGGGCGTGCTCACCTACTGCGAGGATCCCTGTGGTGCGGAAGGCCGCTTCTCCGGCCGCGAGACCATGGCCGAGTTCCATCGCCAGACCGGCCTGCCCACGGCGACCAACATGATCGATACCGATTGGCGCGAGATGAAGGCTGCCATCCGCCTGGATTCCGTGACCATCCCGCTGGCCGACCCGCACTTCTGGACCATGCAGGGCTGCGTGCGCGTGGCGCAGCTGTGCCACGACATGGACCTCACGTGGGGCGTCCACTCCAACAACCACTTCGACATCTCGCTCATGATGGTCGCGCACGCCGCCGCGGCCGCGCCCGGCTTCGTCAACGCCTGCGATACGCACTACATGTGGCAGGATGGCCAGCACTTGGGCAAGAACGCTCCGGTCTTCCACGACGGTTGCCTGACCGTGCCGCGCGACAGCATCGGCCTGGGTATCGATCTGGATCGCGCCAAGCTCGATGCCGCCCACAAGCTGTACGTGGACAACGGTTGCGGCACGCGTGACGACGCTCGCGGCATGAACGCGATGATTCCGGGCTGGACCTACGACCCGCACCGTCCCGCGATGGTGCGCTAACCCCGGCATGTCCCAAAAGGGGCCAGGAGTAAATTGGGACATGGGACAAAGGGGACTGTCCCCTTTGTCCCATGTCCCATATCCCACGTTCACCTGCGCTTATCGGACGGTGCCGTCAAGGCTGTCAGCGGGCCATGGTACATAGAACATACGGCCCGCGACCGTTCGAAACGGTTATGTCCTGCCGAATATGGGAGCGCCAGCTCCCGAACGGTAGATTTATCTCATCGGACGTCGGGGACGTTCCCCGGCACAACCTTTCACAAGGAGGCCCACATGGTACCCACTATCGAAAAAGTCGAGGTTTATCCGGTCGCTGGTTACGACAGCATGCTGCTCAACCTCTCCGGCGCCCACGGCCCGTACTTCACCCGTAACATCGTGATCCTCACCGACTCCGAGGGTGTCGAGGGTATCTCCGAGGTTCCCGGCTCCACCAAGATCACCGAGGTCCTGAACGAGATCGACGACCTGGTCATCGGCCAGCCCATCGGCCAGTACAAGAACATCGTCAAGTCCATCCACGACAAGTACGCCGCGCTCGACGCCGGCGGCCGTGGCAACCAGACCTTCGACCTGCGCACCACCGTGCACGTCCAGACCGCCATCGAGACCGCGCTGCTCGACATCCTGGGCAAGCACCTGAACGTCCCCGTGGCGTCCCTGCTCGGCGACGGCCAGGTCCGCGACTCCGTGCGCTTCCTGGGTTACCTGTTCTATGTCGGCGACCGCAACAAGACCGACCTGCCCTACATCCACGACGATGACGACTCCGACGCCTGGGGCCGCATCCGCCGCGACGAGGCCCTCACGCCCGAGGCGATCGTCGAGCTCGCCAAGGCCGCGTACGAGCGCTACGGCTTCAAGGACTGGAAGCTCAAGGGCGGCGTCTTCTCCTGCCCCGAGGAGCTCGAGGCCATCCGTGCCCTCAAGAAGGAGTTCCCCAACGCCCGCATCGACCTCGACCCCAACGGCGCCTGGTCGCTCGCCGAGGCCGTCGAGAACTGCAAGGACATGGTCGGCATCCTGACCTACTGCGAGGATCCGTGCGGCGCCGAGGGTCGCTTCTCCGCCCGTGAGACCATGGCCGAGTTCCATCGCCTGACCGGTCTGCCCACCGCGACCAACATGGTCGCCACCGACTGGCGCGAGATGAAGGCCGCCATCCGCCTGGATTCCGTCTCCATCCCGCTGGCCGACCCGCACTTCTGGACCATGCAGGGTGCCGCCCGCGTCGCGCAGCTCTGCCACGACATGGACCTCACCTGGGGCGTCCACTCCAACAACCACTTCGACATCTCGCTCGCGATGGTCGCCCACTGCGCCGCCGCCGCGCCGGGCTTCTACAACGCCTGCGACACCCATTGGATCTGGCAGGACGGCCAGTTCCTCACCAAGAACCCGCCCAAGATCGAGGGCGGCGAGATCGCGGTGCCCTACGACGTGCCCGGCCTCGGCATCGAGATCGACCGCGATGCGCTCGAGAAGGCGCACCAGCTCTACGTCGAGAACGACCTCGGTACGCGTGACGACGCCGTCGCCATGCAGTACCTCATCCCCGGCTGGAAGTTCGACGGCAAGCGTCCCTGTCTCGTCCGCTAAGGGATATGCGCACGGCTCCGGTGGCTCAGGTCGCCGGGGCCGTCCCGCTTACCGGGAGATGCTCCGGATGCCGCATGGTGCACGGAACGTCTCCGTACCTCATGGTACACAGGCTACTTTTTTGATAGGAAATTCGCGCCGCCCTCGTCACACAGACTGTTTGCCTGCGGGTTTTGGCGGCATATAACAGTAATGTGCAGCGCATTTCGGTATGCACGGTAAGGAGCACAGCATGGCAAAGTTCGATGTCGAGCGCCTGAAGGGCATCGTGGTGCCCATCGTCACCCCGGTGACCGACGCCTATGACGGCAAGATCGATGACGGTCGCCTGCGCGAGCAGGTCGACTACGTGATCGAGCACGGTGTCGACGGCATCCTGGCGTTCGGTTCCAACTCCGAGTTCTACATGTTCGACGACGACGAGATGATCGAGGCCACCAAGTCGATCCTCGAGGTCGCCGCCGGCCGCGTTCCGGTGTTCTTCGGTGTCGGCCACATCCGCACTTCCAAGGCCGTCGCGCTCGCCAAGCGCGCCGCCGCCCTGGGCGTGGACGCCGTGTCCGTCCTCACCCCGATGTTCATCCGTCCCACCGAGGAGGCCAACTACCACCACTTCAAGGCGGTCGCCGAGGCCATCCCCGACACGATGATGCTCATCTACAGCAACCCCGGCCGCGCCGGTTACGCCATGACGCGCAACACCATCAGCCGTCTCGCGCACGACTGCGAGAACATCGTGGGCATAAAGGACTCCTCGGGTGACATCACCAACCTCCAGGAGCTCATCCGCCTGACCGCCGACATCGACTTCGCGGTGTTCGCCGGTAAGGACACCGTGGTGTTCCCCGGCCTGTGCTGCGGCGCCGTGGGTGCGGTCTGCTCAACCTCCAACATGTATCCCGAGCTCGTCTGCGGCATCTACGACAAGTTCGTCGAGGGCGACCTCGCCGGTTCGCTCGAGTACCAGACCAAGCTCAACCCCATCCGCCTGTCGCAGGACGCGGCGAGCTTCCCGGCGGCGACCAAGGACATGGCCAACCTCATGGGCATGAACGTCGGTCCGTCGGTGCTGCCCACCGAGTCCGCCGAGGGCGCCGTCATGGAGGGCATGAAGGCCGCCATGCGCGCCGGTGGATACCTCGAGTAGGTCTCCCCTTTTCTTGAGCCGGCCGCTTTCATGTGCGGCGGCCGGGCTCACCTTTCCATGCGCGCGGGACGTGTCCCTGCCTATATGGCGTCCCGCGCACCCGACATCGAGCGGCGGCGGCACAGCCGCCATCCGATAGCACTACCCACCTCAACTAGCGATATCGAGAGGAGGTTTCCATGGACAAGCTTTCCGTTTTGATCGCATCCGACTCGTTCAAGGGCTCCGTGTCCAGCATGGGCATCGCGAACCTGCTCGAGGAGGGCATCCACCGCGTGGTTCCCGACTGCGAGGTTCGCAAGTTCGCTATCGCCGATGGCGGCGAGGGTACCGTCGAGGCCATCGTGTCCGCCACGAACGGCACGATCCGTGAGGTCGAGGTCTCCGGCCCGCTCGGCGAGACCGTGGTCGCGCACTACGGCTTCATCGGCGAGGACACCGCGATCCTCGAGATGGCCGAGGCCAGCGGCATCACGCTCATCGAGCAGAACAGCGACAACGCCCGCCGTGCGTCGACGTGGGGTGTCGGGCAGGTCATCCTGGACGCTGTCGACCATGGGGCCCGTCGCATCTATATCGGGCTGGGCGGTTCCGCCACAAGCGATGGCGGCGCCGGTATGGCCAAGGCCCTGGGCGTGCGCTTCCTCAACGCCGATGGCGAGGAGATCCCCTGCGGCCTGGCCGGCCTGTCCGAGCTCGCATCCATCGACTGCTCGCAGATGACCGGCAAGCTCGAGGGCATCGAGGTTATCGCGCTCACCGATGTGACCAATCCCCTGACCGGCCCGGATGGCGCCGTGTGCGTGTTCGGTCCGCAGAAGGGCATCCCCACCGACGACGTGACGAAGCTCGACGGCTGGATGGCCCGCTACGCCGAGATCCTCAACGCGACCGTGGGTCGCGCGGTCGACGCCGTGCCCGGCTCCGGTGCCGCCGGTGGTCTGGGCGCCGCCCTCGTGGCGTTCTGCGGCGCGCGCATCCAGCGCGGCATCGAGACGCTGCTCGACATCATCGGGCTCGAGGACGCCATGGACGGTGTCGACCTGGTCATCACCGGCGAGGGCCGCATGGACTCGCAGTCCGCGTTCGGCAAGGCGCCGATCGGCGTGGCCAAGCGCGCCAAGCGCCACGGTATCCCCGTGGTGGCGGTCGTCGGCGGCCGTGCCGACGATCTGGGCGGCGTCTACGAGGCGGGCATCGACCTGGTGCTCTCCATCGCCACCGGTCCGATCACGCTGGCCGAAAGCATCGCGCGCGCTGATGTCCTTGTTCCGATTGCGGGCGAGAACGCGATACGCGCCCTGCTTTTGGGTAGATAACGACGAGTCGCGCCGCGGGCCCGTGCCCGACGGCGCGCATCCGCGGCGATCCGTCGCCGCACCCCATCGGGGTTCCCACCTGGCGACAGGTGAGAATATAGGCAGGCTGTTTTAGATTTAGAGAGAAAGGACAGCAATATGAAGGTAGGATTCGTCGGCCTGGGCATCATGGGCAAGCCCATGTCCATCAACGTCCAGAAGGCCGGTCACACGGTGTACGCGTTCGACTTCCACATCGAGAACGCCAACGACCTCGTCGAGCTCGGTGGCGTTGCGTGCGCCAGCGGCAAGGAGGTCGCCGAGAACGCCGACGTCGTCATCACCATGCTTCCCAATTCGCCGCACGTCGAGAGCGCCCTGTTCGGTGAGAACGGCATCGCCGAGGGCCTTTCCGCCGGTAAGTGCGTCATCGACATGAGCTCCATCGCCCCGCTGGCGAGCCGCGACTTCGCCAAGCGTCTCGAGGAGATCGGTGTCGACTTCCTGGACGCCCCCGTCTCCGGCGGCGAGCCCAAGGCCATCGACGGCACCATCGCCGTCATGGTCGGCGGCAAGGAGGATGTCTTCGCCAAGTACGAGGACCTGCTCAAGACCATGGCTTCCACCGTCACCCTCGTGGGTGAGGTCGGTGCCGGCAACATCACCAAGCTCGCCAACCAGATGATCGTCGCGATCAACATCGCCGGCGTCTGCGAGGCCTACTCCCTGGCCAAGAAGGCCGGCGTCGATCCGGCGCGCGTCTACGAGGCCATCCGTTCCGGCCTGGCCGGCTCCACGGTCATGGACCAGAAGTCCCAGAAGATCTTCGACGGCGACTTCACCCCGGGCTTCCGCATCGAGCTCCACATCAAGGACCTGCAGAACGTCATGGACACCTCGCATCAGATCAACGTGTCCTCGCCGTTCTCCTCGCTCGCCATGGAGATCATGCAGTCCCTCAAGGCCCACGGCCACGAGAAGGACGACCACTCCGGTATCGCCGAGTGGTACGAGATGGTCAACGACATGAAGCTGCAGGGCTAATCCGCAGGCTTCGTCCGCGACGGCACAGCGTTCCATTGCATGATGGGCGGCACCCGGGGCATCGGGTGCCGCCCATTTTCGTTGCAGGGGAGCCGCGGCGTAGTTGTCGACGGCATGGCGCCTCGAATCATCTGACGAAACACTTATGATTCCCTTATGGGGATATAAATGCTTTTGCGCAAGTCGCATATTTTGGGGCCATGGGGTAGAAGAGGAGTACGCCGATACGCGACCGTTGCGTATCGGACCTTCCCATTCGAGGTGATCTTCATGTTGTCCTATGATTCCGATTTCGACTACAGACGCGAGTACATCGACCGGTGGAACGCCGGTATCCATCGAGCCAAGATCTGGATGATCGTGCTCGGTATCGTGCTGGTGCTCGCCGGCGTGCTGAGCGCCATGGCCCCGTATAGCCTGTACGCCTTCATGCAGATGGCGGTCGGCATCGCCCTGCTGTTCCACGGTGTCGGTCAAGTGGCGTCCTACTTCGGTACGCCCGAGTTCTTCCGCAGCTCCACCCTTGCGGTGTCCGGCGTTCTCAACGCCCTGCTCGGCGTGCTGTTCCTGACGCTCCCCGCATACCTCACGGCGAGCACGCTCGTGTTTTTGCTGGCGTTCCTGCTCATCGTGACGGGATTCGAGCGCCTGACGTTCGCACGTCAGATGAGGTACTTCCAGCTGCCCAACGCCGGTGCCGGCACCGTGACGGGCGCCATCAACATCGTGCTCGGCGTCGTGTTCATCCTGATGCCGATGTTCTCGAGCATCGTGCTCACCTACGTGATCGCGGCGTACCTGATCGTCGCCGGCATCACCCTCATCGTCGAGGCGTTCACGCTCAGGCGCATCGAGCGGTAGCGGCACCGTTGCGCCTGCCGCCGGCTTTCAACCTCGTCCCCCCTTTCTGTCGGGTCCCGCGTGTCCCCATGCGCGGGACCCTTTCCGTGTGCGTCGAGCTCAGCTTTGCGCCATCCCCCACGTACGCGCCGTGCGGCAGGACCCGTCGAGGGTGACGGACAGCTCATCGGCGCAGGGGAACCAGCGCGTCGTCATGGCTGTTCGCCCCCCGTTCGCAAACACCTCGACCGTCGACTCGTCGACAAGGATGCGCAGGTCGCGCATGGCGTTGACGGGGCAGCGGCGTTCGGTGCGGCCCGCACCGATCCCGTGGGGGTCCGCAAAGCGCATGATGAGCTCGTGCCCGTCGAAACCGATTTCCAGCACGCCGTCGAGCGTGACGAAGAACGGCCCCTCGATGCCCTCGATCCGCACGTCGGCCCGGTGAGCTCCCACGACGTTGGTACCGCAAACGCAGCGGAGCGCCTCGCCCACATGCAGAGCGTCCAGCTCGGGTGCGGGGTTTTGGGCGATGAGTCCGTCGTCGGTGCGCGAAAGCACGCGCGGCACGGTGAGGCAATGGCACCAGGCAAGGCCGTCCGGTGCACTCGTGAACGGCGCCTCCGGCATGCCCATCCAGCCGATGAGCAAGGTACGACCCTGCTTATCGACGAACGTTTGGGGCGCATAGAAATCAAAGCCGTGATCCCATAGTACGAAATCTGCGGTGGGCACCACGGTGGTGCCCGAGTCGGCATCGCGGCCGTCTGCCAGCGCAATGTACCCCGCCTGGTCGCGCATGCCGTGCGCCCAGGGGCGGTCGGCCATGCCCTGCGGGCAGAAGGACAGGTAGACGTGCCCGTCCAACACGATCCGGTCGGGGCATTCCCACATAAAGCCGAACGGTGCGTCGGGGCGGATGTCGCCGGTCGCGCTCCACGCGAGGCCGTCGTCGGAGCGCATGACGAGCAGCCGTCCGCAATCATCGGTATCGCGCGTGCCCAGCAGCATCCACCAGGTGCCGTCGTCGTCACGCCACACCTTGGGGTCGCGCACGTGGCGCGTGCACCAGGCGGGATAGTCCTTCTCGCGCAGCAGCGGCTGCTTGGGTCCGAGCGCCATGCCGTCATCGCTCTCGATGAGGATCTGCGTGGCGCGTCTGCCGTCGTGCACGTAGTCGAATGCACCGGGTTCCTTGACGTTGCCTGTGTAGTACAGCCGCAACAGGTCGCCGCCGTCGCTCGCGGCGTGGGGCACCACGACGGCGCACCCGGAGTACGACCCGGAGGTCTCGTCGGGCGTGTCCGGCGAGATGGCCATGCCGTGGTGGTGCCAGTGGACGAGATCCGTGCTCGTGGCATGTCCCCAGCCGCGCGGCGCGTCCGGCGCGGGCCAATCGGGGCTGTACTGGTGGAACACATGGTAGACGCCGCGGAACTGGCACAGGCCGTTGGGGTCGTTGAGCCAGCCGGTCGGTGGCGCTAGGTGAAAGCCGGGTTTCCAGCGATCGGTCGCCATGGTCTTCTCCTCAGTGGTGGATGGTTGGGGACGGGTTGGTTGGGGACGTGTTCGTTTCAACCCATTTCGGGTCGTGCGGCGCAGGGCGAACGGCGGGTTGGTTGGGGACGTGTTCGTTTCAACCCATTCGTGCGTGCCCAAGTCGGACAGTCGGCGCGGCGGACGGGGCATGACGAACGGCGGTGGCACAGCGTGATGCGCGCTGATCGCTGCCTGAGCCGGTCTTCGCTCACCCGCACACGGCCACCGGGCGCGGCCGCGCTCACACGCATCCTCGCCCGGCGACCCAGAAGGGGTCAGTGAACCTTGATGATCGGATCGCCCACCGTCACGGTGCCGCTCGCGCAGGGCTCGACGGCCTCGTACGCCGCGGTGTTGGTGATGATGATCGGGGTCACGGTATCGAGCCCCTGCGCCTTGATGTAGGTGAGGTCGACATCCATGAGCGGCTCGCCGGCGGTTACATGGTCGCCCACCTTGACGTGCGGGGTGAACGGTTTGCCTTCCAGCCCAACGGTGTCGATGCCGATATGCATGAGGATCTCGGTGCCGGCATCGGTCATCATGCCCACCGCGTGGCCGGTATTCGCGAGCACGATCACCTTGCCGTCCGCGGGCGCGTGCAGCGTGCCCTCGTCGGGGATGATGGCGATGCCTGTGCCCATGGCCTCGCTGGCAAAGACCGGATCCGATACCTCCTTCATGGGGATCGCCGTGCCCGTCATGGGGGAGACGATGGTCGCGGGCTGGATGTCGGATGCTGCGTCGCCATTCACCGCGGCGATGGCGGCATCTGCTGCGGCGGCGGACACCGCGGCGGCCTCGGCATCGTCGCGGGCGGTGGCGTTGAGGGACGCCTGGACGGTCGCGTTCGTCGCGGGCCCAACCTGGACGGCCTCAGCGCTCGGCGTCTCATCGCGATAGAGCATGTAGGACAGGCCGAAGGCGACTAGACCGGCGATAGCGAACATGATGATGTACTGGATAGGCTGGTTCAGGCACAGCAGGATGCCGAAGATACCGGTGACGCCCGTGCCGGCCGCGGCGAGGCCGACGATCGAGGCGAACATGGCGCCCAGACCGCCGCCGATGCAACCGGCGATGAAGGGCTTGAAGAAGCGCAGGTTTACGCCGAAGATGGCGGGCTCGGTGATGCCCATGAACGCGGAGAGCGAGGAGGGCAGGGCGAGCGAGCGGATCTTGACGTCGCGTGTCTTGAGGGCGACGGCGAGCGCGGCGCCGGCCTGGCCGATGTTGGCGGCCGATGCCAGCGGCAGCCAGTAGGTCACGCCGTACGTGGCGATCTGGCCGAGGTCGATGGTGGTGTACATCTGATGGATGCCGGTGACCACGGTGGGGGCGTAGAGGGCGCCCATGATGAGCGAGCCCAGGCCGAACGGCAGCGTGAGCAGGAACTGGATGCCACCGAGGATGGCGTTTTCCGCCCAGACGAAGATGGGGCCGACGGCGAGCATGGTGATGTAGGCGGTCGCCGCCACGGACACGAGCGGCGTCACGAACAGGTCGAAGGCCTCGGGCACGACCTTATGCAGGCGTTTCTCGATAAAGGCGAGGATGCCGGCGGCGATGACGATGGGGATGACATGGCCCTGGTAGCCGGTCCACTCGATGGAGTACAGGCCGGGGATCACGGCGTAGGTTTGCTGCACGCCCTCCGTTGCCACGGTGTTGGCGTTTTGCAGGCCCGGGTTGATGAGCAGCATGCCCATGACCGCGCCGAGGTAGGGGTTGGCCCCGAAGGCGCTGGCGGCGGAGTAGCCGATCAGGATCTGCAGGAACGTGAACGCCGTGTTGGAGACCAGGTTCAGGATCTGGTACCAGGCGTTGTCGGTGCTGAGCGTGATGAAGCCGTTGGAATCCATGAACGACAGGGCGCTCATGATACCGAGCAGCAGGCCGGAGGCTACGATCGCCGGGATGATGGGGACGAAGACGTCACCCAGCAGCTTGATGGCGCGCATGAACGGGTTCTTCTGCTGCTCGGCGGCTGCCGCCTTGGCCTCGGCCTTCGTGGCGGCACTGATGTGGCCGAGCGCGATGAACTCGTCGTAGACCTTGTTCACCGTGCCCGTGCCGTAGATGACCTGCAGCTGTCCGGATGCCTTGAAGTTGCCCTTCGCGCCGTCGGCGTTATCGACGGCCGCTTGGTCGACCTTCGAATCGTCGGCGAGCACCAGGCGCAGGCGCGTCGCGCAATGCGCGGCCGAGACGACGTTGTCCGGACCGCCGATCGCGTCCAAGATCTCTTGGGCGGCTTTGGTATAGTCGAGAGCCATTGAAACCCCTTTCTTCGATGGCTTCCTCGTCAGGTGGGAACGTTCTCATGTGTAATCGTTCTCACATTTACCGTGATACTACAAGACCATATGGTAACCATATGTGAAATCGATTCCAGTCATGAGCGGTAGCAAACAATCGGTGGATGGTTATTTGTTCGACTTCGTCGATATTGCGGGCTCCAAATCGCCTTGTAGGTGGGGATCGAATTGCGAAGTGAGTGTTTTATTTTGGAATCGCCAAGTATCTAGGCGTTCTGCATCAATAAAGCTGCAGGTACACGAATTGTGGCCTGTCAGGTATACAAAGGGTTTCCATAATAAAACACTCACTTCGCAATTCGACCGTCGGAAAGTCCGAGCTAAGCCCCATTCCGACGTCAGCTGTTTATTCGGAAAAGCCGCAACGAAAAGTTCGAGAAAAGTCATATGAGCTGGTAGGAAGGATGCTGTCGAACTCAACTCTGTCGCTGACAAGGTTGAACCCTGCCCCATCTTGTCGGTTGTCCCGCTAGTGCGTCGAGGCGCGTTCGACGACCTCGTAACCCATCTTGATCTCGCGCGGGATGGAGTCGTTGCCTGTCATGATGCCGAGTAGCATCTTGGCGGCCTCGACGCCGGAGGTCTTGTAATGATGGTGCACCGTGGTCAGGCGGGGCATCACGACCTGTGACAGCTCGCCGTCGCCCACACCGGTCACCTGTACGTCCTCCGGCACGCGGATACCGTGCTCGCGCAGGTAGGTGAGGGCGCCGTAGGCGATGGAGTCGGTCGCGCACACAAGGGCGTCGGTGTCGGGGTGCGTCTGCATGATGGTCTCGGCGCACGAATAGCCCGAGTCCACGGTGAACTCGGCACGCTGCTGCGCGTCGTCGGGCACGTCGATGCCATGCTGGGCGCAGGCGTCCACAAAGCCGCGATGGCGCATCTCGCCGGCGGAAACGTCCTCCTCGAGCACGCCGATGTACCCGGGATGCTGCGCATGCGCGAGCACGAGCTCGGCGATGTCGTGCATGGCGCGATAATCGTCCTGGTGCACGCAGGAATAGCCCGGCAGGTTCTGGTCGAGCACGACGATGGGCACGTGGAGCCCCTCCATGGCGGCGAGGTGTTCCGGGGTGAAGACCGTCGCGATCAGGATGATGCCGTCCACCTGGCGTCGCTCGGTGAACAGTCGCATGAAATCGACCTCGCGTGCCGCGTCGTTGTCGGTGTTGGCGAGCAGGATCTGGTAGCCGGCGTCGTTCAAGACCGACGAGATGCCGGCGACCATGCGCGAGATGGAGGCAGAATTGATCTTGGGGATGATGACGCCCACGACATCGGTTTTGCCCGTGCGCAGCGTCTTTGCCTGGCGGGAGGGGACGTATCCGGTCTTGTCGATCACGCGTTTGATGGCGGCGCGCTTCTCCTGCGAGACGTAGCCGTCGTTCAGGTAACGCGAGACGGTCGCTCGCGAGACTCCCGCCATCTGCGCGATCTGGTTGATATCCATGCTCCGCCCTCCTTCCAGGTTGTGAGGATTGTAACGCAACCGACAAAACAGCCGGAAGGGGCCGGGCGACTATCGGTTGAACCGGGGGATCGAGCGGACGGGTCGGTTGGGGACGTGTTCCTCTCAACCCATTTGGGGTTGTTTCAACCCCAAATGGGTTGAGAGGAACACGTCCCCAACCGACCCGTCTCCGACTGCGCTCTATACTTGATTCGTCACAAAGGAGGGGGCCCATGGAGCGCGAACGGTACGAGCAGCCGACGCATATCGAGGTGCGCGGGGCCCGCGTGCACAACCTCAAGAACATCGACGTCGACATCCCGCTGAACCGGCTGGTGGGCATCGCCGGCGTGTCCGGCTCGGGCAAAAGCTCGCTCGCGCTCGGCACGCTCTATGCGGAAGGGTCGCGCCGCTACCTGGATGCGCTGTCCACCTACACGCGCCGGCGCATCGCCCAGACCGGCCGCGCCACGGTCGACGAGGTGCTGCACGTGCCCGCCGCCCTCGCCCTGCGCCAGCGCCCGGGCATCCCCGGTGTGCATTCGACGTTCGGTACCTCCACCGAGCTGCTCAACTACCTGCGTTTGCTGTTCTCGCGTCTGGGCAGCCACGTGTGCCCCAGCGGCCACCATGTGCCGCCGTCCATGGACGTTGCCCTCGGGCAGATGACGACCTGTCCCGTCTGCGGCGTGCAGTTCATGGGTCCGGGCGCGGAGGACCTCGCCTTCAACAGTGGCGGCGCCTGCCCGACCTGCGGCGGTACGGGGATCGTGCGCCGTGTGGACGAGGCGAGCCTCGTGCCGGACGAGAGCATCTCCATCGACGACGGCGCGGTGCTGCCGTGGGGTTCGCTCATGTGGGACCTCATGAAACAGGTGTGCGGCGCGATGGGCGTGCGCACGAACGTGCCGTTTTGCGAGCTCACGCCCGAGGAGCGCGACATCGTGTTCCACGGGCCGGCGGTCAAGAAGCACATCCTCTACCAGTCCAAGAAAGGCGATGACTTTGCCGAGCTGGACTTCACGTACTTCAACGCGGTCTACACCGTGGAAAACGCGCTGTCCAAGGTCAAGGACGAGAAGGGCCTGGCGCGCGTGTCGCGCTTCCTGCGCG
>CAZRPL010000033.1:0-22761 GCA_964602045.1 uncultured Collinsella sp.
CCAAAGGGTCCATCTGCGTCTGAAGTGGAATTCGCCATGACGAGCACCTTCAGCCCCCGCCGCATCCTCGTCACCGGCGGCTGCGGCTTCATCGGGTCCAATTTCGTCCGTTGGGTGGTGCGCGAGCAGCCCGACGTGCACGTGACCGTGCTCGATAAGCTCACCTACGCCGGCAACCCCGAGAACATCGCGGGTCTGCCGCCCGATCGCGTGGAACTCGTGGTGGGCGACATCTGCGATGCGGCACTCGTAGACCGGTTGGTCGTGCACGCGGACGCGGTGGTGCACTTTGCCGCGGAGTCGCACAACGACAATTCCATCGCCGATTCGGAGCCGTTCGTGCGTACGAACGTGAAGGGTACCTACACGCTCATCGAGGCGTGCCGCAAACACGATGTGCGCTACCACCACATCTCGACCGACGAGGTCTACGGCGACCTCGCGCTCGACGACCGGGCGCGCTTCACCGAGGAGACGCCGTACCGGCCAAGCTCGCCCTACAGCTCCACCAAAGCGGCATCCGACATGCTCGTGCGCGCGTGGGTGCGCACCTACGGCCTCGCCGCCACCATCTCCAACTGCTCCAACAACTACGGTCCCTACCAGCACGTGGAGAAGTTCATCCCGCGGCAGGTCACCAACATCCTGTGCGGCATGCGGCCTGTGCTCTACGGCGACGGGCGCAACGTGCGCGATTGGATCCACGTGGACGACCACAGCTCCGCGGTGTGGGAGATCCTCACACGCGGGTGCATCGGCGAGACGTACCTCGTCGGCGCCGATGGCGAGCGCTGCAACATCGACGTGCTTCGTGCGATCCTGCGGGCAATGGGCCGCGCCGAGGACGACTTCGACTGGGTGCGCGATCGTCCCGGTCACGACCGCCGCTACGCGATCGACTCCGCCAAGATTCATCGCGAGCTGGGCTGGAGGCCCGCCCACGCCGACTTCGATGCGGGCCTCGCTGAGACGATCCGATGGTATCGCGACCACGAGCCCTGGTGGCGCCCCGCTAAGGAAGCGACCGAGGCTCGCTATCGCGTGCAGGGGCAGTAGGGCTTAAGTCTCTCTACGTTTGCTGCGCATGCTGAAAGAGAGGGGATTAGCCGGTCGACACCGGGTATACTCGAATCACTATTGAGCGAAGATGGGGGAGGGGCGAAATGGTCAAGTCACTTGATGTGGCATATGCTTTCACTACTTGTCATGGCGATCTCGCCTTGACAAATCTAAAACTCAACAAGTTGGTTTACTTCGCACAGGTTGAGTCGCTTCGGCAAAGAGGCGTCGAGCTTTTTGACGATGCGATTGAGGCATGGGAATACGGCCCTGTTGAGCCCGCGGTCTATCACGAGTTCAAGCGCTTTGGAAAAAGCGTGATACGCGACTGCGGGCGTGGGGCACAGCTCACTTATGAGGAGGCGCAGGTTGTCGACTATGTTGCCCGGAGCTACGGCACGATGACCGCATTTGATCTCGTCTCCCTGTCTCATCGTGACGGCGGCGCTTGGAGCCGGGTGTTCGATCCTCATGCCGATCGGAAAATAAGTTCGAAGGACATCATCGATTCTGTCGACTTCAAGGGCATCGGCGGGGTGTCTGGGACATTCGAGGCCGGAATGAGGGGCGTGATGCGGGCGATACCGAACGCGCTCATGATGCTGGAGAACTCGTGACGGAGGAAGAGGCGCGGTCGCTCGGTTGCATCACGCTTGGCGGTGAAGACATCATCGCCGCCATGGCGGAAACCATCTTTGTCACCCATAAGGTGGTTGCCGGGATGAGCAAGTGCTTCGACCCGCTTTCCAACGCTTCTCAGGAGACGGTGGATGTTGCTATCGGGAGGATTGCGAGTGCCGTCAATGCCTGCTTCGGCGTATTCTTTGGCGTCGGCCCCAGCGATCGATACGAAGGAGATCTTTTTCTTCAGGTCACTTCGTTTTGTGAAATGCTGGCGCGTGACCACATATTCCCCGATGGGAACAAGCGCACCGCTTTGGTTGTATCGCTTGCGATCATGAACACGAAAGGGGTTGTCGTCGAGCTTCCCGACCCGAGAGACCCATCCAAAAATGAAGCGTACCGATGGATCCAGGATGTTGTTTCGGGAAGAAGGGGAAGGAACGAGATGGCCGTCGCCCTGAGAGCGATGGCGTCGTTTGGCTCATACGAGCTTCGTTCCGATGCTCCGGATGAATAACTGTACGGTGGGCCCCGGCTTAATCCGGTGCCCGCCGTTTTGGGATTGCGGATAGGCGGTACAAGGTCCCAGGTTTTAACATCCAAGGCAGGTATTCGTCATGACGAGTGCCCTCAGTCCCGGCCACGACCACCGCTACGCGATCGACCCCGCGAAGCTCCGGCGCGAGCTGGGCTGGAGGCCCGCCCACATCGACTTCGACGCGGGCCACGTCGCGATGATTCAGCGGTACCGCGACCACGAGCCCTGGTGGCGCCCCGCCAAGGAGGCCGCCGAGGCCCGGTATGCAGCACAGGGGCAGTAGGCATTGTCGTGAAGTTGCCTGCCTTAATTTCCCGGTTTTGGCAACAGCAATGAGCGCCTACCGCTGTGAAGGACCTCTCTGTCATGCTTGCTGTTAATGGCTTGCTTGCAGGTTGGTGCCCTTGGCGGTACATATTGCAATTGCGCAAAGATGTTGCGCATGAAGCAAAAGCGCAATAATAGTGCGCTTTTGAGCTTGACGAATATGATGCGAATCGGACGCTTCGGGCGTTCTCAGTACAGTGTGTGGCCGTCCATCGAACGCCCGCCGCCCCGAGGAATGCCCCGGCAAACAGGGATGCCATAGGGGTATACTCAGTACGAGCAGAAGGTTTAAAGCCCTCCTGTGGATATGCTGAAGTGGGCAACGCCCACGTTGAACAGCCGTCTCCCCAAAGGCGGCTGTTCTCTTATGCAGGCATTACCCGCCGTATATTAGCCGATTACGAGAATCAGAATAACGGCGAACGCGAGAAGCGTTGCCGCTGCAGGAAGCAGCGCGGTGAGCCTGGTCATGAGATCCCTCCTGTTCCCCCTGTTGGACTCGGAGGGCACCGCCCGCTCGATAGGGATATCGTAGCATAGTATAGGAACATATGTTCGATATAATCATGAGAATGTCCATTCAAGGGGCAATCTGTGTCCGCAGCTTTTATCCCTCTTATTACGCGGCACAAGCGGGAGTCTACCTGCCATCTCGCTCGCTCTGCCCACTCGCAACGCGAGAGAGTGGATGAGAGACGAAGTAAGAGATGGCAGAAAGCATATCGGGCGATAACGTATAGAGAAATGCGCGATTACTTCTATTTGCTCCAGTCAGTAAGAACGCTCAGAAATGCTTGCGCTCACAACAGCTGCATTCTTAACGACTTAGTGTCTGGAAGTCCGATGTACAAAGCTCGCTATGCGGTTACGCGAGCGCTGGGTTCGGTTCCGGGGGTAAGCGCCGCGATGCGAAAATCGAGGATGAATAATGACCGAATGCAGGAAATCGCTACAGCGCTGTATGTCCACCATATAGTTGCGTCTGAAGGTGTTAAGACGCATCGTGGTGAAAGCTTGAGGCAATTCAAAGAGAGAATGAATCGCCATGTAGACTATTATCAGGGGAATTATCAAATCCTATCCAGCTTTGATTTCCTGGGCAAAGTCATCAGTGCATGGTATCCAGAGCTAGGGGAGAAGCAAAGCAGTCGCATTTGTTGATGCTGCGCCCGTTGCGTTTTATTCGCTTAAAAAACTGTTGTACAAACACAATTCTTGTCAAGCAATGGGGTATCATCCCAGTACAACGAAAAACGGCTTGCCGTTTTGCAAAGGGGGGTCTCTCGAAAGAGGGAAACCCCTTTTTTTGCTTGTCTGCGCACCCCCCAATTGCACGGATACTGTCCCTTTTTGATACCCTCGTCCCGAGCACGGTACAATAGTGCTCGGCTGGCACAGACCAGCCAGGTGGGGCGCAGGGATCGCCCGGATCGTACATCATGTCCGAAAGGGTCGCTATGAAATACTTCGGTACCGACGGTTTCCGCGGTGAGGCCAACAAGGGGCTCACGGTCGATCATGCCTATAAGATCGGTCGCTACGTGGGCTGGTACTACGGCGCGCGTCAGAATCGCAAGGCGCGTGTGGTGGTGGGCAAGGACACCCGTCGTTCCAGCTACATGTTCGAGTCTGCGCTGGTCGCAGGCCTTGTCGCCTCAGGCGCCGACGCGTACATGCTGCACGTCATCCCCACGCCGGGCGTGGCGTACGAGACTGTCGACGGGCGCTTCGACTGCGGCATCATGATCTCGGCGTCGCACAACCCCTATACCGATAACGGTATCAAGCTCGTCAACAGCGAGGGCTACAAGATGGACGAGGACGTCCTCGAGCTTATCGAGTCCTATATCGACGGCGAGGTCGAGGTGCCGCTGGCCACCGGTGACCACATCGGTGCCACCGTCGACTACATGCAGGGCCGCAACCGCTACATCGCGCACCTGATCGCGAGCGCCAACTTCTCGCTGCAGGGCGTGAAGGTCGGTTTGGACTGCGCCAACGGATCCGCGTCGTCGGTCGCCAAGCCGGTGTTCGATGCGCTGGGCGCCGACGTCCGCGTTATCAACAATGCGCCCGACGGCTTCAATATCAATGTGGACTGCGGTTCCACCCACATCGACCGTCTGCGCCGCCATGTGGTGGAGCAGGGCTTGGACGTGGGCTTTGCCTACGACGGCGATGCGGATCGCTGCCTGGCCGTCGACGAGCGCGGCAACGTGGTCGATGGCGACCTCATCCTGTACGTGTGCGGCGTGTACCTGAACAAGCACGGCCGTCTGACCGGCGGTACGGTGGTTCCCACCGTCATGAGCAACTACGGTCTGTTCAAGGCCTTCGACGAGGCGAGCCTGTCCTACGAGACCACCGCGGTGGGCGACAAGAACGTCTATGCCTGCATGCGCGCCAACGGCTACAGCCTGGGCGGCGAGCAGTCCGGCCACATCATCTTCGGCGACATCGAGTGCACGGGCGATGGCATCATGACCTCGCTGCGCGTGATGGAGGCGCTGCGCGCCGAGCGCGAGACGCTTTCGCAGCTGTGTGCCCCGGTGAAGCTCTATCCGCAGCTGCTCACGAACGTGCGCGTGACCGACCGCGACGCCGCGATGGCCGACGAGGGCGTGCTCGCGTCCGTGAAGGCCGCCGAGGAGTTCCTGGGCGACCGCGGCCGTGTGCTCGTGCGCGCGAGCGGCACCGAGCCGCTGGTCCGCGTGCTCGCCGAGGCGCCGACCGACGAGCTGTGCCGCGAGGCGAGCGAGTTCACGCTCAAGGCGCTGGAGCCCTTCCGCGCGGAGTAGGCCTCGCATACATCGTCGTTATGAAAGGACGGCCGGGAACCCGAAGGTTCCCGGCCGTCTGCGTTTGCGGGAGGGATGTGCGCCGGAGGGACGTAATCCCCGCCGCCTGCTTACTGCACGGTCGGGGCGTTGCCCTGCTCGGTGGCCTCAGCGGCGGTGACCATCTGCTCGAACATGCTCGCCGACTGGCGGAAATCGCTCGGCAGCACCACGGTGGCGCTCTTGCCGGTCTTGGCGAACTCGTTCATCATCTCGGTCCATTGCGTGAACATGAACAGCTGGTTGGCCTCGTCGTTGCCGACGCCGGTCTCCTGGATGATCTCGAGCGAGTCCTTGATGCCGGAGGCGATGGCCTTGCGCTGGTTGGCGATGCCCTCGCCGGCCTTCTCCATCGCCTCGGCCTCGGCGACGGCTTCGGTCACGCGGCGGATGCGGTCGGCCTCGGCCAGATCCTGCGCGGCGGCCTTGGTGCGCTGGGCGGCGTTGATCTGGTTCATGGAATTCTCGACCTCGGCGGGCAGGGCGATCTTGGTGATCAGCGTCGAGACGAGCGTGAAGCCGTAGGCGGCCATCTGCTCGGACACGGTGGCGTTGACGTCCTTGGCGATATCGTCCTTCTTGGCGAAGACCTCGTCGAGCGTGTAGACGGGGATGGAGCTGCGCAGCGCGTCGGTGATGAAGTCGCGCATCTGCGCCACGGGCTGCTGCAGCATGTAGTAGCTCTTGTAGACGCCGGACTCCTGCGGGACGTTACCCAGCTCGTAGCTCACGTGGTACTGGGCGGAGACCTCGAGGCCGATGGTCACGTTGTCCTCGGTCTTGACGTCGATATCGAAGCCGTTCTTCATGGTGCGCAGGGACACCGTGGCGGCCTTGCGGTCCACGAACGGGATCTTGGCGTGGAAGCCCGCGCCGACGATGCGGTGGAACTTGCCCAGACGCTCGATGATGACGGCGTGCTGCTGCTTGACCACGAAGAACAGGTTGCCGGATACGATGCCGACGATCAGCAGGATCACCACGATGAAGATGATGAATCCGAGGCTTTCCAAGATGAACATGTCGCTTCCTTAGAACGAAGGGACGATATGGTTCAAGGGTACCCGTTTTTCGGTACCCGCTCTGTTAACGAACGGTAAGCGGTGCGATGGGAAAGGAAAACGTGCCGAAGGTGGCGGGCACCCTCGGCACGTTGCGGATCGGGTTGCGACCTTTCACGTTACAGCGCGTAGAGGGCGCCGAACTTTTTGGCGAGGTAGCTGCAGTAATACGTTGCGTCGAACGGCTCGCCGCACGCGCCGCCGATCAGCTCGGGCGCGTCCTTGGAGCGGCCCCAGCGCCAGATCTTCTGACCGAGCCACGCGCGCACGGGGGCCAGGTCGCCCGCGGCGCAGGCGGCGCCGAAGTCGATGCCCTCGCCCACCATGGCACGCACGAACTGGGCACCGTATGCGCTGCCCAGCGCATAGGTGGGGAAGTACCCGAAGTCGCCGCCGGACCAGTGCGTGTCCTGCAGGCAGCCGTGCGCGTCGTCGGGCACGTCGATGCCCAGGTACTTGTGCGTGAGGTCGGCCCACAGGCCGGGGATGTCGCGCGCGGTCGCCTCGCCGGCGAACAGGGCGCGCTCGATCTCGTAGCGGATCATGATGTGAAGCGGATAGGTGAGCTCGTCGGCCTCGATGCGGATGAGCGAGGGCTGCGCGATGTTGACGGCGCGGTACAGGTCGTCCTCGGAGACGTCGCCGTAGACGCTCGGGGCGCGGCGGCGTAGCACGTCGAGCAGCGGACCCATGAACGGGCGGCTACGGCCGACGATGTTCTCGAAGAAGCGCGACTGGCTCTCGTGGATGCCCATGGAGGTGCCGCCCGCCAGACACGTGTACGCGTACGCCGGATCGACGCCGAGTTCGTAGATGGCGTGCCCCGCCTCGTGGATGATCGAGTACACGTTGGAGATGGCGTTGTCCTCGTAGATGTGCGTGGCGATGCGCGAGTCGCCGGGCGCGAAGCCCTCGGAGAAGGGGTGCTCGGTGAAGGCGAGGGTGGTGTCGGCGCGGTCGATGCCCACGAGCTCGATGAGGTCGAACGAGATCTGCTTCTGGGCGCTCTCGGGGATACGCTCGTTGAGGAACCACGCGTCGGGTTGGTAGCCGCGCTGCACGATGCCGTGGACGAGCGGGACCACGGTGCCGCGAACCTGGTCGCAAAACGCGTCGAACTCCTTGGCGGTCAGGCCGCGCTCGTACTGGTCGAGCAGGACGTCGTAGGGGTCCTTGGAGCAGTCGAGGTAGCCGGCGTGGCGCTTGCGCATCTCGACGATGCGGTCGACGTAGGGCTCGAACGACGCCCAGTCGTTCGCGGCCTTGGCCTTGTGCCACACGGCATCGGCCTCGCAGGTCAGGCGCGTCCAGGCCTCTTCCTCCTCGGTGGGGATGGCGGCGGCTTCGCGCTGGTCGCGCGCGAGCACGCGGACCTCGGCGGCGAGCTGGTCGTCATCGATCTTGCCCTTGGCCGAGGCCTTCTCGAGCTTGTGCACGAGTTCGACGGCGTCCGGGTCGGTGAGCATGCGGTGGTAGGTGCCGGCGAGCGCCGCCATCGCCTCGCCGCGCGCCGGCGCGCCGTTCTCGGGCGCGATGGTGGCGCCGTCGAACTGCACGATCTTGAGCAGGTACTCGTGCGTCCACAGCTCGCGCTCGAGGCTGCGGAGCTTTTTGGCGAGCTTCTTCACGTTGGTGTCCTTCTTTTTGCCCACGGTTTCCTCCTAGGGGTGAATCGTCGTGTGCCTTCCAGTGTAGCGGGTCCGGCGGCGCGGGGCGGGGCAAACTTGTCGCCGACCGACGGGGCTGGGCGGGCAGCGGAGCACGGAGGCGGTGGGGCGCGCGGGTCCCGCAAGCGCCACACCGGGCAGGTCCGCTGCAAGCGCTGTGCGTCCCGCCGCCGTCGGCGGACGTGCCGCGAACGTCGTCTCGTCCGCCCCGTCTTGCCAAAACGATGGACACGGCCGGCGCGACGTGCAGGTACGCGTCCGGTGTGCTATCCTAGCTCGCAACGCGTTGACGGAGAGGTCGGGTGCCTCGCAGGTCGCGGCATAAGAGAGGGTGGGTCACCGGCTGAAAGCCCGCCTGCGGCGACGAGGCGTCCGAGTTCACTCCCGAGCAGCGACCTGAACGGCGCCGCGTGCAGCATGGGCTGCCCGCGCTCAGTAGGGAAGCCGCCCGCCCAAGCGACAGAGGGCCAAAGAGGGTATGCCGGGCACGACATCCGGCAGCCAAACAAGGTGGTACCGCGGATACATCCGTCCTTGCAGGAATGGGGGAGCACCCCAAACCTGCAAGGACGGATTTTTGTTTGAGAAGGGATGATTCATGAGTCTGATGGAAGACCTCGACGCGCTCGAGGCGCGCGCCAAGGAGCTGATCGACGGCGCCGGTACGGCCGACGCGCTCAACCAGGTACGCGTGTCGCTGCTCGGCCGCAAGGGCGAGATCACCGAGCTGATGCACATGATGGGCAAGGTGGCGCCCGAGGAGCGCCCCGTGCTCGGCAAGCGCGCCAACGAGCTTCGCCGCATGGCCGAGGCCATGATCGAGGAGCGCGGCCGCAGCCTCAAGCACGAGGCGATGCAGCAGCTCATGGCGACGGAAGCCGTTGACATCACCCTGCCCGGCCTGCGTCCCAAGATCGGGCATCAGCATCTCATCAACCAGATCATCGAGGAGATCGAGGACGTCTTCTGCGGTATCGGCTATACCGTGGAGGGCGGCCCTCAGGTCGAGACCACGTGGTGCAACTTCACCGCGCTGAACGCTCCCATGGACCATCCGAGCCGCTCCGCGCGCGACAGCTTCTACATCGTGGACAACGCGCCCGGCTCGGTCGACCACCCTGAGGAGCACGCCCACGGCGAGTCCGACGTGCTGCTGCGCACGCAGACCTCCGGCGTGCAGGTGCGCACCATGCTCGCCCACAAGCCGCCCATCTACATGATCGCGCCGGGCACCGTGTACCGTCCGGACACCCCCGATGCGTGCCACCTGCCTCAGTTCAACCAGATCGAGGGCTTGGTGGTCGACCGCGGCATCACGTTCGGCGACCTCAAGGGCACGCTCGACTACTTCGTCAAGTGCATGTTCGGCCCGGATCGCAAGACGCGCTACCGCCCGCACTTCTTCCCGTTCACCGAGCCCTCTTGCGAGGTCGACGTGTCGTGCGGCGTGTGCCACGGCGAGGGCTGCGCGTTTTGCAAGCATTCCGGCTGGATCGAGATCCTGGGCTGCGGCATGGTCGACCCCAACGTGCTCATCAACTGCGGCATCGACCCCGACGAGTACTCCGGCTTCGCCTTCGGCGCCGGCGTGGAGCGCATCGCGGCGCTTCGCTACGACCTGCCCGACCTGCGCACGCTCATGACGGGTGACATGCGCTTCCTGGAGCAGTTCTGATCCCTGCACGATGTAGAAAAACCCCTGTGTAGAAAAACCCCTGGGGTTATTTGACATATTGAGAGGAGTAGCGCGATGCGCGTTTCCTATAAATGGCTCGGCGAGATGATCGAGCTGCCGAGCGATCCGGCCGATCTGGTCGCCGAATTCATCCGCACGGGCACCGAGGTGGAGTCCGTCGACACGGTGGGCGAGGCGTTCGACCACGTGGTCACGGCGCAGGTGGTCTCCAAGGAGCCGCACCCCGATTCGGACCACATGTGGGTGACCAAGGTCGACGTGGGTGAGTTCAACCTAGGCGAGGACGGTAAGCCCGAGCCGCTGCAGATCGTGTGCGGCGCCCAGAACTTCAACGAGGGTGACCACATCGTGACCGCGCTGGTGGGCGCCGAGCTGCCCGGCGGCGTCAAGATCAAGAAGTCCAAGCTGCGTGGCGTGGTGTCGTGGGGCATGAACTGCTCGGCGCGCGAGCTCGGCTTGGGCGGCGACCACTCCGGCATCATGATCCTGCCCGATGACGCACCCGTGGGCGTGCCGTTCGCGCAGTACCAGGACACTTCGGACACGGTGCTCGACTGCGAGATCACCCCGAACCGCCCCGACTGCCTGTCCATGGTCGGTATCGCCCGCGAGGTCGGCGCGATCTACGACCGCGACTTCCACGTGGAGTATCCCCAGATCAAGGCCGAGGTCGGCCGTCCGACCGCCGACGAGCTCTCCGTGGCCTTCGACGGCGAGGGCATGTGCAGCCGTTACGTGGCGCGCATCGTGCGCAACGTGAAGGTCGGTCCCAGCCCCGACTGGATGGTCGAGCGCCTGACCGCGCTCGGCATCCGTCCGCACAACAACATCGTGGACATCACCAACTACGTGATGATGCTCACCGGCCAGCCGCTGCACGCCTTTGACCTGTCCACCTTCGCCGAGTGCGACGGGCGCCGCTCCGTGGTGGTCCGCGCCGCGCACGAGGGCGAGACCTTCACCACGCTCGACGGCACCGAGCGCACGCTTTCGGCCGGCATGAGCCTGATCACCGACGGCGAGCGCCCCGTGGCGCTGGCCGGCGTCATGGGCGGCATGGATTCCGAGATCGAGGACGACACCGTCGACGTGATGGTCGAGAGCGCCTGCTTCGACGCGAGTCGCACCTCCCATACGAGCCGCGACTTGTCGCTCATCTCCGACGCGTCCATCCGCTTTGAGCGTCAGGTCGATGAGACCGGCTGCGTGGACGTGGCCAACATCACCTGCGCGCTGATCGAGGAGCTTGCCGGTGGCGAGGTTGCGCCCGGCTACGTGGACCTGTACCCCGCGCCCAAGCAGCCCACCGAGCTGACGCTGCGCTTGTCGCGCGTGCACGCTATCTGCGGCGCGCCCATCGAGGCCGACTTCGTGGAGCGCGCGCTGACGCGTCTGGGCTGCACCGTCGAGCGCGTTGACGACGACACGTTCCGCGTGGTGACGCCGAGCTTCCGCCCCGACCTCCCGCGCGAGATCGACCTCATCGAGGAGGTTTTGCGTCTGTGGGGCATGGGTCGTGTCGAGGCGACGATCCCCGCCGCGCGCAACCACATCGGCGGCCTCACGCGCGAGCAGCACCTGACGCGCAAGGTCGGCCAGATCCTGCGCGCCTGCGGCCTCAACGAGGCGACGAACTTCGCCTTCGCGGCGGCCGACGACCTCAAGAAGATCGGTATGTCCGAGGAGGGCCGCGGCTGCCCCGTGGTGCTCATGGACCCGCTGATCGCCGATCAGACCGAGATGCGCCGCTCGCTGCTTCCGGGCCTGTTGCGCTCCGTCGCCTACAACGAGGCGCACGGCACCGCCAACGTGCAGCTCTACGAGATCGGCACGCTGTTCCACGGCCGCGAGAACGCGAGCGCGCCCAAGGAGCGCCAGAGCGTTGCCGGCGTGCTGTCCGGCGCGATGGGCGAGGTGTCGTGGAACGACAAGCCCCGCTCGCTGCGCTTCTTCGAGGGCAAGGGTATCGTCGAGGAGCTGCTCGCGCAGCTGCGCATCGAGAAGGTGCGCTTCCGTCCCGCTGAGGGCGAGGGCTACGCGTTCTTGCAGCCCGGCCGCGGCGCCGAGGTGCTGTCCGGCGGCACGGTGCTCGGCTGGATCGGTGAGATCCATCCGACCGCGCGCGAGGCCATGGACATCGATCTGCCCGTCGTGGCGTTCGAACTCAACCTCGAGGCACTGCTGCGCGGTGCGCACGACCAGGACGCCTACCACGAGTTCTCGAGCTTCCCGAGCGTGGAGCACGACCTTGCCATCGTGGTGGATGAGGCTGTGACCTGCGAGGATCTTGAGCGTCGCATCACGAGCGCGGGCGGCAAGCTGCTCGTCGGCGTGCGCCTGTTCGACGTATACCGCGATCCGGTCCGCGTGGGGGAGGGCAAGAAGTCCATGGCGTTCGCGCTGACGTATCGGTCGGACGACCATACGCTGACTTCGGAGGAAGTCGAGCGCGCCCACTCCAAGCTGGTGACCAAGGCGTGCAAGGCCACCGGTGGCGAGGTCCGCTCGTAGCGCAAACGCTTACCCGCCGCTTTCGATGGCGGCGTTTTAGACGGCGTATACTGGTGAGGGCTCGTGCGACGCGCGGGCCCTCACCTTGTTGGAAGGATGCGCGCATGCCCAGCTGGAACATACATATCGCCCAGACCGAGCGCCTGCTGTCGCGCGACGGTGCCGTGGCGCGGGCGGTGCGCGACGAGAATGCTTTCCTGCTCGGCAATGTGATTCCGGACATCATGGTCGGGTACATGGTGCCCGGTATCGCCGAGCCCATCCCGTACCGGGTGACGCACTGCGCCGAGCCGTCGCCCATCCCCAAGCCGCGCGAGCGCGAGTTTTGGGATGAGTTCGTGGCGCCGCTGGCTGAGGCGCTGTGCGAGGGCGATTGAGCGTGCGGTCGCGTGGAGCCCGCCGACCTGCGGCGCGAGGTGGATCGGGTGAACCGCATCCACTTTGCCCATCGCTACCAGGGGACGGATGCTCCTGCTGCCGCGGACGAAAGCGGTGTGCGCGACGAGGCCGCGATCGGTTTCGAGCGGAGCCTGTTCGATCTGACGCTGGGCGCGTGGGCGCATCTGATGGCCGATAACGTGTGGAACACGCGGGTCAACGAGTTTCTGGATGCTCATGGCGGCAAGCCGAGCGAGGAGTTCCGTATCAAGAAGCAAAACGATTTCGATGGCTTTGGCAAGACGCTCGAGATCCATGCCCTGCCGCGTGAGACCGAGCGGCTGGTGCGGGCGGCGGCGGCGTTTCCGCAGTATGCCATCGAGTCGGTGCACGTGCATGACGCGCTGGTCGTGGCACACGAGATCGTGCGCACCAACGGCGTGTCGGTGCATGCGCCCTATATGCTACTGACCGAGGAGTTTTTCTCCTGCGTGTTCGACGAGGTGCTGGACTCGACCGACGCGGCGCTCGCGGAGCGGCTCGATTGCACGTAAGGGGCGGGCGTGCGTCTGTGGCGCATCTTGGTAAGTAGTTGTGGTAGGGGCGCGTGCTGATCGCTGCCCTTCGAGCCATCAGGCTGAGCGGTTCCGATGCTTCGCTGCCGGTGGACTGTGGTAGCGGACGGCAGATCTGGTGCCACTGGTCGAGCGCTGTATATTATGGCTGACTTTGATTGCGATTCTGTATAGTTTTTCGGTCGGCGCCATCGGACCGAAAGCTGTATCGCTCTAGGGCGCGATTTTTCGGTGCGCCCGTGCACCTATGGCGATAGCATGCAACAACGTCGCAGGAAACAACTGGGCTTTTGCAAGCGGTCTCCGGACGATGGCACCTTCGCACCGAAAAATCGCGCCCTAGAGCGATACAGATTATCCGCTGAGGCTCGCAGACGAGGTTGTATTCATTGTTTCCATGATCACCTGCGGGGATGATGCGTCAGTATGCAAGTACATCCCCCAGCAACATGTTGCGCAGTTTCAGCCGTTCCTCGGTCGCGCCCATGATCTTGGAATCGAGCGAAACGCCCAGGTGATGCGCGACGCGTTGCGCGATTCCCTCGAATCGCTCGAAGTCCTTGATGCGCCCGGGTGTCACGAACATCACGTGATAATCCATCACCTCAAGGTCGTCGCGCCGATCCTCGTCTTGGTCGGCGCTTCCTGCATTCTCGTGGAATAGGCGGCTCTGATATTCGATGATCAGCTTGGCATCACGATACACGAGGTCGCCGTATCGGACGCCCTTCACGCGCTTGCCTCCAAGGTGCTGGATGACCGGCAGTTCGGCGTTAAGCTCGGGCAGGGGCAGCCCGTAACCGCCCGAACTCGGAGGCAGGCACAGCAGCATGCACAGCACGGTCTCCATAGGCGACGCGGAGTTATCGCACACGTATCGAAGCGCCGAAAGCGCCTTGCCGGACCCCTTGACTCCGTGGTTGGCCTGCGCATACGTACGGATCTTCTCCTTCGAACTCAACGCGGCGAGGCCGTATCGCGTGACCTTGTTGCGCTCGTTCGGTCCGAGCGCGTACGTCCCGCAGAGCTCCATGGCGCATCGGACGTGGTCGGCAAGCTCGTCGCGTTGACATATATATAGGTACGCGAGCTCCGGTACGGCGCAGGCACATGCATCGTCGATGCTGACGAAGCTCGGGGACACGAGGCCTTCGGGAAGCGCACGGCACACCGCGAGCTTCGATGACCGGCGCGACCGCTTGTCCGGAGCGAGGATATGGTAGGGCGGGGTAACGCGCAGAGGGCCGAACGCCCGCTCGAGCTCTTTGATCTGCTGGGCGCGCGTCGCGGCGTCGTCGATGTCGTTCGTGCCGAGCAGCATGGGCTCATGCGGACGCGGAAACGCGTCGGTGCGCATGAGCTCGATGGCGCTCCGGTCTGTGAGATAAAGCTTCGACATGATGCGAATATAGCAGAGGCATAATCACAAAATGTAAATTAGACTCGACAGGGTATGAAAAAAGAAAAAAATAGCGCCGCCCGGAAATCCGGACGGCGCTGTTGGGCGCTTGTGTGGTGCGAAAAGCGCGTTTAGCGGACCTGCGCGACGTAAGCGACGTTCGTGGAGGTCGCCTTGCCGTCGAGGTGGATCGACATGCGCGGATCGCCGGCGGTGGCGACGGTGAGCTCACCCTCCTTGACGTAGCCGAGCTCCTTGGCGGTCTCGATCGCCTTGATGATCGTGCCGTTGACGGTGCCCTGCGTGATGGCGGCCAGGTGCGGCTCGACGCCCCAGTACATGATCATCTGCTGGACGGCCCACTCGTGGCGGGAGAACGCGCAGATGGGCACGTTGGGACGGAAGTGCGAGATCAGGCGCGCGGTGCGGCCGGTGGTCGTGGGCACGGTGATGCACTTGGCGCCGACGACGGTGGCCATGTTCACGGCGGACATACCTACGACGTTGTTGATGACGCGGGTGCCGTGCGCGCTCTCGGGCGCGGTGAGCGGCGCGTGGACGGGCAGGTGCTTCTCGGTCTCGTGCGCGATGTGGGCCTGCATCTTCACGGCCTCGACCGGGTACTGGCCGGCAGCGGTCTCACCGGAGAGCATGACGGCGTCGGTGCCATCGTAGATGGCGTTCGCGACGTCGGCGACCTCGGCGCGCGTCGGGCGCGGGTTGTGCTGCATGGAGTCGAGCATCTGCGTGGCGGTGATGACGGGCTTGTAGGCCGCGTTGCACTTGGCGATGATGTCCTTCTGGATGTGCGGCACGAGCTCGGCAGCGATCTCGATGCCCAGGTCGCCGCGCGCGACCATGATGCCGTCGGAAACCTCGAGGATGGCGTCGAAGTTCTGGACGCCCAGGGCGCACTCGATCTTCGGGAAGATCGTGACGTGCTCGCCACCGTTCAGGCGGCAGAGGTGACGGATCTCCTCGACGGCCTTGGCGTTGCGGATGAAGGAGGCAGCGATGTAGTCGATGTTCTCCTGGATACCGAAGAGGATGTCCTCGCGGTCACGGTCGGTGATGGCAGGCAGGGAGATGTCGACGTTGGGGATGTTGACGCCCTTGCGCTCGCCGATCTCGCCGGTGTTCTTGACGACGCAGTGCATGTCCTGGCCGTCGATGGACTCGACCTCGAGGGCGACCAGGCCGTCATCGATCAGGATGAGCGAGCCGGCCTCGGCCTCGGAGGGGAGCTCCAGGTAGTCGAGGGAGATGTGGGTCTCGTCGCCGAGCCAGTCCTCGGTGGTGGGCTGGGCGGTCACGATGATCTTGTCGCCCTCGTGGACGGTGATCTTGGCGTGATCCTTCAGCAGGCCGGTGCGGACCTCGGGGCCCTTGGTGTCGAGCAGGATGCCGACGGGGATGCCCAGCTCGCGGGAGATGCGGCGGACGCGCTCGATGCGCTCGTGATGCTCCTCGTAGGAACCGTGCGAGAAGTTGAAGCGGGCGACGTTCATGCCGCTCTTGATCATCTCGCGAAGCGTATCGTCGTTGTCGCAGGCAGGACCCATGGTGCAGACGATTTTCGTGCGCTTGTACATTCAGACCTCCATCTGACGTTGCCTTTGCGCTGATAAAACGAATTACCAGTGGCATATTATAAGGGAATCGCAGGCAACGTGGCGTAAAGCGCGCGTCATCGTCGAGTCAACACAAAGAGTCTACGGGAACGATTCCATACAAGAGCAAACGGGGGTCAGTTCGGCAGAAGCACCAAAATACTACGCGAACGGTCCCAAAATCCCCGCAATGTCCTCTCCGGGGACGGGGGTGCCGCGCGCCACTTTGGCCTCTCTGGGGACAGGTTCCCCTCCGAGGCGCCGGTTAGCTGCCTCTGTTCGCTGCCCCATGCAACGATTTGCATAAACCGACCAGTCGCGGAGCGCGCTTGCCTCTGTGTTGAAGCCCGCCCGACCTCGTCCTACACTAGGGAAGCGAAAAGTATAAACGCGTTAACAATTAGTAGCGGGTGAGCGGTATGAGCACATCGGGTTCCGGGCTTTCGCGTGATGCCTACATCATGCTGGCGGCAAGCTTTTTCTATTTGGGAAGCACCATGCTCGTGACGCCGGTGATCTCGGGGTTTGCGGGATCGTTGGGTGCTACGGCGGCCTTCATGGGCGTCATCGGCGGCCTTATGAACGTGTGCTCGCTGGTGGTGCGCCCCATCGCGGGCAACCTGTCCGACATCATGCGCAAGCGGCGCATCGCCACCATTGGCTCCATCGTGCTCGCCGTGTCCACATCCCTGTACGCCGTCGCGACCGACCCTGTGCAAATCGCGGTGCTGCGCCTGGTGAGCGGAGCGGGCTACGCGTTTTGTTCCGTGTGCATGTCCACCTGGTTCGCCTCGCTGCTGCCCCCGGAGCACGTGGGATCGGGCATGGGAATGTTCGGCATGATGAACGCGCTGGGCATGGCCGTCGGTCCCGCCATCGCGCTCGCCATCACCGATGCCTTCGGATATCGCCCTGCACTGCTGTTCGGCGGCGTCATGGCCGCCATGACCATGGTGCTCGTGCAGTTTGTGAGCAACCCGGGCGAGCCACCGGCGCGCACAGCGGAGCGCCCCTCTGTGCATCCCGCGCACAAGCTTGCGATCCTCGATACCCGCGTCGTTCCCGCCGCTGCCATCATCGCGTTGTTCACCATTCCCTACATGGCGACCCAATCGTTTCTCGTGACTTTCGTCGCGCAGCGCGGGCTTGATCTTTCTGTCAGCCTGTTCTTCCCCGTGTATGCCATCGTGCTGCTCGTGCTGCGCTTCGCGCTCAAACGGCAATTCGATTCCGTGAAGTTCGGGCCGTTCCTGTTCGCCGCGTCCGCATCGGCGGTGGCGTCGCTGGTGCTGCTCACCCTCATGCGCGGAAACCTCGCCATGTTCGCTGCCGCGGCGTGTATGGCGGGCGGCTACGGCATCATGTGCTCGGTCTGCCAGTCCACGGCGGTCCGCTTGGTAGGGCCCGAGCATGCCGGCATGGCCAACAGCACCTATTACATGGGGCTCGACATCGGCATGTCGGCAGGGCCGGTCATCGGCGGCATGCTGTTCGGGTCGGTCGATCTCAACCTGTTCTATCCCATCCTTGCCGTCACGGTTCCCGCCGCGCTCGCGATCTACGCCTGCTCCAAGCGCCTGCGCGCGATGTAGGCGATGTCCCAATTGGGGACGGGGGTCCCAGGGGACATTTTGTCCCCAATGGGGACGGACCTCCCGGGCTTTCATCTTTCCGCGGCGGTTGTGTGCGCTTCTGGCCAATCGGCTTTTGTTGTGTGCGCTTTTGGCCAACGGTATACAGCGTTTCGGGTGGAATCATTGGCCAAAAGCGCTCAGAACGTAGCCCGATTGGCCAAAAGCGCACACAACAGATCAAAGGCAAGCGGGATGGAGCAGCCTGCGTTCGGGACGGAGCGGACATGGCGTCGTACTCCAAACCTGTCCCCACAGACGCCAAAGTGGCGCGTGGCACCCCCGTCCCCAGAGAGGCCAGCGCAACCTCTATGCGCTTTCGCGCACCACGAGGGTGGGGGAGAACACCAGATGCTGCACGGACGCCTTGTCGCCGGGCGACGCCTTGGCTTCCACCGTTTCGATCGCCATGCGCGCGGCCTTCCTGCCCATGTCGAGCGCCGGCACCTCCATGGCGGTCATCGTGGTCTCGAGCATGTTGCCGATGGCGTGCCCGGTGAGGCTCATGACCCGCACGTCGTCCGGGCAGCGAATGCCGCGTTCGCGCAGGGCGCGCAGCGCTCCCATGCCCTGGATGTCCACGGCGGCCATGATGGCGTCGATATCGGGGTACTCGTCGAGCATGCGCACGGCCGAGCGGTACCCGAACTCAAAGCTGTTGGGCACCGAAGAGGTGCTCGGCGTCACGCAGATGCTCTCGAGCTCGAATTCCCGCACGGCGTCCTGGTATCCCTCGTAGCGGCGCTTGTAGGGCGAGATGTTGCTGGGTCCGTATATGAGCCCGATCTTGCGGCACCCCTTGTCGACCAGGTATTCCACGGCCTCGTAGCTGCAGGCGTAATAGTCGGCGACCACGCTGCTCATGCTGTGCTCCTGCATGCGCACCACCTGCACCACCGGCGTGCCCTCGGCGCGGATGTCGCGCAAAATGCGCCCGTTTTTGCCCGTGCCCGCGATGATGATGGCGTCGACGATGCCGCCGTGCATGCGGTTGAGACTCTCCGCCTCGAGCTTGGCGTCGTCGCCGGTGTCCGCATAGATAATGGAGTACCCAAGGCCGCGCGCCTCCTCCTGCGCACCCTGCGCGATCTCGGCAAAGATGGTGAGCTGCAGGCGGGGGAGAAGGATGCCCACCGTGTGCTGGCGTCCGCGGCGCAGCCCCTGCGCGATGGGGTTGGGCCGGTAGCCCAGCTCCTTGGCGGCCTCGAGAATGCGCGCCTTGGTGGCGGGGTGCACGTGCGCGGTGTTGTTGAGCGCACGCGACACGGTGCTGACGTCGACGTTTGCCAGGCGGGCCACATCTTTGAGCGTAGGCATGGGGCGCTCCTCCTTCTCTTATATATACATAGGGCGGCAACGGGTGGCGAAGCGGGCAAAACGCGCTGGCGACCCCGGGCAACCGCTGAAAACCTCTTGTGAACTGTTGTACCCCAATACGACCTCATCGCGCAAACGATTGTTATACAAACGATTGCAGTGCAACTACACCGTGGCACCGAAGCGTTATCCCGTGCGACCAATGTGCCACCCCAGCAGCAATATCACCAACTACCTGCTGTTCTTCAGCTGAATGGTAGAAAATGCAGGCCGAACGTACCGTTTGCACAACTTGTTGCAAAGGTTCGCAAAACCATTGCCCACACCCCAAAAAGTGGCTTTAATACCAATCAAGCAAAGCAAACGTTTGCACAACTTGCTACGCGGGTCCAGCTACCCCGCACAAGTACCAAAGCGTGAGAAGGGATTTTCCATCATGGCTAAGACCGTTACCTTCAAGACTATCTTCCCGGCCGTCTCCGTGCCTCTGAACGAGGATTACTCCATCAACGAGGAGGAGTTCCGCGTCTACCTTCGCTGGATCAAGACCTTCTACGGCAAGGGCATCGAGGGCCTGGTCTGCAACGGCCACACCGGCGAGATCACCAGCCTCACCCAGGCCGAGCGCAAGCGCGTCGTCGAGATCTGCGCTGAGGAGTGCGGCGACTGCATGACCATCATCTCCGGTGTCAACTGCGAGCACACCGCTGGTGCCATCGAGATGGCCGCCGAGGCCAAGGCCGCCGGTGCCGACGGCATCCTGCTCATGCCGCCTCACATGTGGCTGCGCTTCGGTATGAACCCCGACGCTCCGTTCCAGTACGTCAAGGACGTCGCCGACGGTGCCGACATCGACATCATCATCCACCTGTATCCCGCGACCTCCAAGGCCTTCTATCCCGTCGAGACCCTCGTCAAGATGTGCAAGGAGATCGACCACGTCAAGTGCATCAAGATGGGCACCCGCGTGACCTCCATCTACGAGCACGACGTCCGCGTCCTGCGTGAGGAGTGCCCCGACATCTCGCTCATCACCTGCCACGACGAGACCCTCTGCCCCTCTTGGTTCACCGGCATGGACGGCGCCCTCATTGGCTTCGCCGGCTGCGTGCCCGAGCTCATCTGCCCGGCGTGGGACGTCTTCAAGAACCCTGCGGACCACACCCTCAAGGAGGCCCAGGACTGGTCCGACCGCATCTATCACATCGCTCAGGCCATCTACGGCGGCGGCCAGCCCTCTGGTGAGGCTCACGCTCGCCTCAAGGAGACCCTGTACCAGCGCGGCATCTTCACCAACGCCATCATGCGCAAGCCGGTCCTCCCGCTCAACCAGGAGGAGAAGGATTGGGTTGCCGAGGGCATCAAGAAGTCCGGTCTCGACAAGGTCGATATGACCCAGTTCGCGTAAGGCCGCAGCTCTCCAGCCTGTCTATCGCGCGCCCGGCGCGAACCCGAAGTAGCTCCCCCGGGTCGCGGCGGCCGCCCTTCTGTTACCTTGAAAGAGGTGAACTGTATGGCAGATACCAAACCCGTCGATGAGGGCCTGGTCCCCGCCGATAACGTCTTTGGCTTCGAGCCCTCAAGCGTCAAGCGACTCCCCATCACCGAGCTGCTCAAGCGCATGGGCCCCGGCTTCGTCCTGGCCGGCATCCAGCTCGGCCCCGGATCGCTGACCACCTCCGCGATGCTGGGCGGCGACTACGCCTACCAGCTGCTGTGGGTCCTTTTGCCCGTTATCTTCATGGGCACGACCTTTATCTTAGTTGCCTATCGTCTGGGCATGGCAACCGGCAAGCCCACCATCGACGCCATCCGCGAGTACTACGGCAACGCCGCCGCGACGTTCGTGGGCCTCGTCACCTTCTTCGCCTGCGTCTGCTTTAACATCGGCAACGTTGCCGGCATCGGCGCGGGCATGAGCCTCATCTTCGGCATCGACTGGAAGATAGGCGCGGCCATAGTCATGGTGTTCGTCTTCCTGTGCTACTTCCTGAAGGGCGTGTACGGCAAGATCGAGAAGGCCGTCACCGTCTGCATCGCCATCATGGCGATCGCCTTCATCGTCGTGCTCGTCATGACCGGCGGCCCCGACGCGGGCGCCACGGTCGCGGGCCTCACCCAGTGGCAGTTCCCCGAGGGCAGCCTCGTCACCGTGCTGGGCTTCCTGGGCTCCTCCGCCTCCGTGCTTGCCGGCATGTACGGCACCTACCTGGGCGTTGAGAAGGAGTGGAAGAAGCAGGACCTCTTCAACGGCGTTATGGTTTCCGACGCTCTTGCTCAGGTTCTTGGCACCGTCGTCATCTCCGGCGTCGTCATCATCGTGGGCGCCATCGTGCTGAATCCCACCGGCACCGACATCAAGAACATCGGCGACCTCGCCGTCATGCTCGAGCCGGCCTTCGGCACCTTCGCGAACCTCGTGATGGGCATCGCCTTCCTGGCAGCGGCCTTCGCCGCCATCATGGGCAACACCGGCCGTTGCTCCGTGTTCCTGAACGCAGGTCTCAACAAGCCGACGAGCCTCGACTCCAAGAACATCAAGATCACGGCAGCGGTGATCCTGATTGGCGCCATGGCTATCGCGTTTGCCTACGGCAGCTCGCCCATTCAGCTGACCTACTTCTCCAACGTCCTGACCTCCATCGGCACGCCGACCGCCGGCTTCTTCATCACGCGTATGATCTGGCGCAAAGATGTCAGCCGTGGCATAAAGCAGCCGCGTGCCCTGCAGATCTGCATGACGGTGTCCTATGTCTTCTACACCGCGCTCATGCTCTTCGCGCTCTATCGTGCCGTTCCCAATTTCCTGGGCTCGATTATGTAGCGCAGCCTGATTCCTGTTAGCGCAGGTTCAGGCGGGAAACAAGCTCTCCCTTTTTCTTCCGCACGGGGTTCGCGAGGCGTCGCGGGCCCCGTGCGGCGTGTTATCTGAGGGCACGCGACCGCCCTACTGTAGCGCGGCGCGCGCCCGCGCGACGATTTCTTTACAAACCGGGGTGTCTTTTCGTTGTCCCGATCGCAGCGCGCAAAGCCTCTGTCCTTTTTTCGCGGCCGAACGGGGATTGTCGACCGTTCGCCGAATGAACACGGTGCGCGCGGTGCGCATGCAAGCTGGCCGCAAGGTGCCAGAACGACTCGTGAACGCACAAAACGGCCAGCTGTTGGCCTGTGGAACATGAATTTCCCGCTCGTGCGCTCGTAGCTTACTGTGAACTGTCCATGTAGTTTTTGAGGTATTATTTTGGTCATTGCAAGCCGCCGACCGGTACGCAGCCTCTAGAGGCCCTTGCCCCTTCTACTGGGGAATTAAGATCGGGCAAAATCTGCTGGTCGGCATGTGTTCCCAAGAGGGGGAAGCAAAGTATGCAGAAGGAATACTTAGCTTCGGCTGAGGAGGTGCTCGAGGACCAAGCCTCGAACTCCGAAACCGGCCTTACTGCGGCCACCGCGCAGCAGCGCCTTTCGCAGTACGGCCTCAACAAGCTGGATGAGGAAGAGAAGACCCCGCTGTGGATCCGCTTCTTCCAGCAG
>CAZRPL010000034.1:0-22395 GCA_964602045.1 uncultured Collinsella sp.
GATACTCAGGATGAATACGGCGATGATGACGACGAATGCGATGCAGACGACGGCGAGCATCCCCCAACCGGATTTAGCCTTGATCTGCTTTTCCACGCTCATGGAAGTTCCTTTCGAACGACGTCCGCGTTTGCGTGACAGCCCGGACGCTGCCCCGTATTGCTTCGGGGGGGGGGCAGTCCCCGACGGAACCCGTGCGTTCCGTTGATTGCATTGTGATATCACATTGGTTTCTCGTCAAGACGCCGTTCGCCCCATCGGTGAACGGCATTCCGCCATGTCCCAAAAGGGGCCAGGAGAAAATTGGGACATCGGAGATCGGGACATCAGGAGAGAATCGGGGCATACCTTCGTCCCATGAGGAATGTTTCGACGGGTGTGAATTGGGTACCATGTGCTCATATGACGGTCTTGCAGGGGAAAGGAGTGGCCGCCATGGTGGGGATCGTGCTCGTCTCGCACTCCAAGGCGCTTGCCGAGGCGCTGCATGATTACACCGAGGTCATCGCTCCCAAGGCTCCGGTGGCGCTTGCCGGCGGGCTGCCCGACGGCTCGTTCGGCACGAGCTACACGCGCGTCCGCGCCGCCATCTCCGCAGTCAACGGGCCCGACGGCGTCATCGTCATCATGGATATGGGCGCCTCAGCCGCAATCGTCAAGATGGTCCTGTCCGACCTGCACGACCCGGATATCTGCATGGCCGACTGCCCCTTCGTCGAGGGCGCGGTCGAGGCGACGGTGCAGTCCCAGGCGGGCATCGATCGCGACAGCATCATGCAGTCGCTCCGCTCGCTTTCCTCGCTGCGTAAGTTCTAGCTTTCCCATCGTGTTCGGCTCCGTTTCGCCCTCCGCTTCGGCTGCTTGCCGCGCTGCGTGGCGGATCGCCCACAGGGACGGACCCGGAAATTACGAGCACCCCATAATGTGAAGACCGAGACAAGACACCGAATGCCACCGTACCGTGGCGTTTTTATACTATCCTAGGGCGTGTAGTCAGCGGGCACCAAATATGTTACAGAATGAATAGCATATCCGACGGCGGGTATAACCCGCATGGCAAACGGGCACGACGACATCCGTCGCCCGCCGCTACGGCATTCACCAAGCGCCTGCCGAACCGGCATGCGCACGACCGCGAGGAGCGTGGTTGCACCAATGAAAGCATGGGAAGATTTTGTAGGCGGTATCTGGCAGGATGAGGTGGACGTCCGCGACTTCATCCAGCGCAACTACACTCCCTACGAGGGCGACGAGTCGTTCCTCGCCGGGCCGACCGAGCGCACCACCGAGCTGTGGAACACGGTGCTCGGCCTGCTGGAGGAGGAGCGCGAGAAGGGCGGCGCCCTCGATATCGAGACCGAGCTCGTGACGGGCATCACGGCGTATCCCGCCGGCTACATCGTGTCCGACCATCCCGAGCTCGAGACCATCGTCGGCCTGCAGACCGACAAGCCGCTCAAGCGCGCCCTGCACGTCAACGGCGGTATCCGCATCGCCTGCCAGGCGGCCGCGCAGCACGGCTACGAGGTGGACCCCGAGATCGTCGACATCTACACCAACAAGCGCAAGACGCATAACGCCGGCGTGTTCGACGTGTACAAGCCCGAGATGCGCGCCTGCCGCTCGGCGCACATCATCACCGGCCTGCCCGACGGCTACGGCCGTGGCCGCATCATCGGTGACTACCGTCGCGTGGCCCTCTACGGTCTGGACTTCCTCATCCGCGACAAGGAGGCCCAGAAGGCCGCCACGCCGGATACCATGACCGAGGCGGTCATCCGCGATCGCGAGGAGCTCTCCGAGCAGATCCGCGCCCTGCATCAGCTCAAGGCCCTCGGTGGGGCGTACGGCTTCGACATCTCGCGCCCGGCGGCCAACACGCAGGAGGCCATCCAGTGGATGTACCTCGCCTACCTCGCCGCCGTCAAGGAGCAAAACGGCGCCGCCATGTCCATCGGCCGCACCTCGACGTTCATCGATATCTACGCCGAGCGCGACCTGCGCCGCGGCACCTTCACCGAGGAACAGATCCAGGAGTTCGTCGACCACTTCATCATGAAGCTGCGCATGGTCAAGTTCGCGCGCACCCCCGAGTACCAGGCTCTGTTCTCCGGTGACCCCCAGTGGGTGACCGAGTCCATCGGCGGCATGGGCGTCGACGGCCGCACGCTCGTCACCAAGATGAGCTTCCGCTACCTGCACACCCTCGAGAACATGGGCACCTCACCCGAGCCCAACCTCACGGTGCTGTGGAGCACGCGCCTGCCCCATGCGTTCAAGGAGTTCTGCGCCAAGACCTCTATCACCAGCTCGTCGATCCAGTACGAGAACGACGACGTCATGCGCGTCTACCACGGCGACGACTACGCGATCGCCTGCTGCGTGTCCTCGATGCGCGTGGGCAAGGAGATGCAGTTCTTCGGTGCCCGCGCCAACCTCGCCAAGTGCCTGCTCTACGCGCTCAACGGCGGTATCGACGAGGTCTCCAAAAAGCAGGTCGGTCCGGCCTACCGCCCCGTCGAGGGCGACACGCTCGACTACGACGACGTCATGGGTAAGTACCGCGAGATGATGCGTTGGCTCGCCGGCGTGTACGTGAACACGCTGAACATCATCCACTACATGCACGACAAGTACTGCTACGAGGCGATCCAGATGGCGCTGCACGACCATCACGTGCACCGCTGGTTCGCCACGGGTATCGCCGGTCTGTCCGTCGTGGCCGACTCGCTGTCCGCCATCAAGTACGCCAAGGTGCACCCGGTGCGCGACGAGAACGGTGTGATCGTCGACTTTTCGATCGAGGGCGACTTCCCCAAGTACGGCAACGACGACGATCGCGTGGACAAGATCGCCCACGACGTCGTGCATGAGTTCATGGAGTTCGTGCGCCGCAACGAGACGTATCGCGATTCGGTGCCGACGACCTCGGTGCTCACCATCACGTCGAACGTGGTGTACGGCAAGAAGACCGGCGCCACGCCCGACGGCCGTCGCGCGGGTGAGCCGTTCGCGCCGGGCGCCAACCCCATGCACCAGCGCGACTCGCACGGCGCCATCGCTTCGCTGTCGAGTGTGGCCAAGCTGCCGTTCCGCGATGCGCAGGACGGCATCTCCAATACCTTCTCGATCATCCCGGGCGCGCTCGGCAAGGAGGACCAGGTGTTCTTCGGCGACGTCGACCTGGGCGAGATCGAGTTCGAGAATCCCGCGCCCAGCTGCGACTGCTGCCAGTAGCGGCGCCCGGCACGCTGGCTGCGCGCGGCACGCTGGCTGCGCGCGGCACGCTGGCTGAGCGCGGTACGACGCGTTTTCCACGACCTATCGAAGGAGCAAGACATGAAGGTTTCCGAGGTTTCCCAGAACCAGGCCGACAACCTGGTGAGCATGATCGACGCCTACGCCGAGAAGGGCGGCCACCATCTGAACGTCAACGTGTTCAACCGCGACACGCTGCTCGACGCACAGGCCCATCCCGAGAAATACCCGCAGCTCACGGTGCGTGTGTCCGGGTACGCGGTCAACTTCCACAACCTCACGAAGGAGCAGCAGGACGAGGTCATCTCGCGCACGTTCCACGAGCAGATGTAGGTTGTTCGCCGACACGTTCGGCACGGTGAGGAGATTGCAATGGAGCGCGTGAGGTTCGCGGTCATAGGCACGAGTTCGATCTCTGAGAGTTTCCTGGACGCCGTCTCGTCGTGTGACGAGGCCGTCTACGTGGGCAGTATGTCGCGCGACGCCGCGCGCGCCGCACAGGTGTGCGAGCGCTTCGGCGGTACGCGGGCGTTCACGACGGTTGCCGAGGTGGCGACCTGCGACGAGGTCGATGCGGTCTATATCGCGAGCCCCAACGCGCTCCACGCCGAGCAGGCGCTCGCCTGCATCCGCGCCGGCAAGCACGTGCTCGTGGAAAAGCCGATCTGCGCGAACGCCGCGCAGGCGCGGATGCTGTTCGAGGCGGGCCGCGCATCCGGCGTCGTGGTCATGGAAGCCATGCGTTCGGTGCACGATCCCGCCTACGAGGTGCTGCGCGCCGCGCTGCCGCGCATCGGGCGCGTGCGGCGGGCGAGCCTGCGCTTTGGCAAGTACTCGTCGCGCTACGACGAGGTGCTGGCGGGGCGCCAGACCAACATCTTCGACGCGCGCATGGCGACCGGCGCGCTCATGGACATCGGCGTGTACTGCGTCGAGGCGTGCGTGACGCTGTTCGGCGAACCTGAGGCGATCACGTGTGAGGCCGTGCGCATCGCCGAGGGGGATTGCGCGGCTACGGGCGGTGCGATCGACGGGGCGGGCACGATCCTCGCCCGGTATCCGGATATGGTCGCCGAGCTGTCATATTCCAAGATCACGACGGATCTGTTGCCCTGCCAGATCGAAGGCGAGCTCGGCACGATCACCTACGGCGGTGTGTCGGTGCCGCTCGAGGGAACGCTGACGGTACGCGGGCAGGCATGCGGGGGAGCGTCCCGGCCCGGTCAGTTCACGGTCGGTGATGTATGCGAGCCGTTGGCGTTTGTCCCGTGCGATAACAATATGTGCTATGAGCTGCAGGATTTTGTCGCATGTGTCCGCGGTGAGCGTGCGGCGGACGAGTTCGAGCGCATCACCTGCGCTTCGCTTTCCATCATGGACGAGGCGCGCCGTCAAATCGGCGTCGCGTTTCCCGCCGACGTTTGCTGACGGGCTGGGATGAGGTCCAAACGCGTTGCCGCAAGGTGAGGCTGGCCCAGCGTATCGCCTACCCCGCGCTTGCCCATCGTGAAAAAGGAGGGGCGCCCGATGGCGCGTAAGACATTCGATATGCCGGATGGCCCCATACAGTCAGACTATGCGCTCGGCCGTATCCATTCCGTCGAAAGTATGGGTACCGTCGACGGGCCGGGCATCCGCTTCGTGGTGTTCACACAGGGCTGCCCCATGCGCTGCCTGTTTTGCCATAACCCCGATACGTGGGATGCCGGCCCTAGCGCCGGAACGCTCGTGGCGGTCGAGCAGCTGGTCGAGGAGTTCGAGAGCAACCGGCCCTTCTATCGCACGGGCGGTATCACCGTGTCGGGTGGCGAGCCGTTGCTGCAGCCGGACTTTCTGGCCGACCTGTTCGCCGTCATGCATACGCGTCCCGCCGGTCGGGTCCATACGTGCCTTGATACCTGCGGGTATGCATTTGATCCGGCGTATCCCGAGCGCACGGCGCGCGTGCTCGACGAGACGGATCTGGTCCTGCTCGACATCAAACACGCCGACCCCGCGGGGCACCGCGCCCTGACCGGCCGCGATCCGGCGCGCATCTTGGCGTTCGGCGACGAGCTTGCGCGCCGTGGTATCGACGTGGTGATCCGCCATGTGGTCGTGCCGGGCTACACGGATACCGTGGAGGAATGCGAAGCGCTGGGGCGGCTTATCGCGCCGTGGCGCAACGTCGTGGGGCTCGAGATGCTGCCGTACCACACCATGGGCGTCACCAAGTACGAGCAGCTGGGCATCGCGTACCCGCTCGCCGGCGTGGAGCCCATGGATAAGGCGCGGATCCCCGAGCTCCGTCGTGCCGTGCTGCGCGGCATACGCGCCGCGCGCGGGTAGCGGGCACGAAGGGGCCGCATGACAAGATGGGGCCGGGTACGAACCTGTCGTGACTGGTTCGCACCCGGCCCCTTCGTGTCGGTTGCGTCCGCCTAGGCGCGGCCGATGCGGCGCATGATGAAATTGACGATCTCCGCCGCATCGTTGATGTTCAAAAACGGCGGTAGCGTCCGGGCGGTACCGCCCGCCTCGGTCTCCTTGGCGGCGCGGGCGCGAAAATCGCGTTCAACGAGCTCGTTGCAGGCGATGGCGATCGTGTGCCCGTCGATCAGATCGTAGGAGCTGTCGCCGCGCAGGCGGTCGACACCCGAGCGGCTCACGACGATGTTGGGCAGCCCCGCCGTCTTGTAGCCCTCGACCACCACGATGTCGACGTCGGTGAAATGCGTGAGCAGATCGACGACCGGGACCTCCTCGGCGGTGTCGGCGTACTCCGCGAACCGCCCCGGGGAGACGAGGCCCACATGTCGGCTGCCTGCGCGCGCATGGCGCCAGGAGTCCTTGCCGGGCTGGTCGACCTCGATGTTCTTCTCGCCATGATGCTTGATGGAGCCCACACGCAGCCCGCGTTGGGTGAGGCGCGCGATGACTTTCTCGACCAGCGTGGTCTTGCCGGAGTTCTGATAGCCGATGAACGCGATGGCCGGCGCCGCGGCGCCGTTCGCGATCGGCCCGCCGGGCAGGGGAGAGATCGGGGAGGCGGGTGCCTCCGTGTCGGCGTCTGCCGAAGCTGCGAGGGCCTCGGCGACGGGCACCGCGCCCGTTGCGGGTGTCTTGTCCTCGCGCTCCCACGTACCCGATCTGCCCCCCTCTTTGCGCAGCAGGCGCACGTCGACGATCTCCATGCCGCGGTCCACGGCCTTGCACATGTCGTAGATGGTCAGGCAGGCGATGGAGGCGGCGGTGAGCGCCTCCATCTCGATGCCGGTCACGCCGGTCACGCCGCAGGTCGCCTGCACGCGGAAGCCCACGCGGCCGTCGTCGCGCGCGCCCTCGCCGCTCGCGGGGATGGGCTCGATATCCACCGCGCTTTTGGTGATCATGAGCGGATGGCACATGGGGATGAGCTCGCCGGTGCGCTTGGACGCCATGATGCCCGCGACGCGCGCGCAGGCGAGGACGTCGCCTTTCTTGGCACGATCCTCGAGCACCATCGCCTGCGTCTCGGGGTGCATGAGGACCGCGGCCTCGGCGACGGCGAGCCGCTGCGTCACCGCCTTGGCGGAGACGTCGACCATGCGCACGTCGCCCTTTTCATCGACGTGGGTGAGCGCGTCGTTCGCGCCGTCGCGGGCAGGAGCGGCGACGTCGACGGTGGGTGCGGGTGCGCCGTCCGCCATGGATGTGCTGTCGACCGTGACGGCGCCGTCAGCAACGCTCCCGCCGTCGTCCGCGGTCGGCTCGTCGGGTGCAGCCGCATCGGCCGCCGCCGCTGCGCCGCCGTTCGTGCGCCCCCCGTTCTGCGCGGGCGGTTCGCCCACGACGGAAACGGGATACGTCTCGCCGGTCGTGCGTTTGATGGCGGTTTTGCCGCTCTTGCGTCGTGCCATGGACGATCAGCCTCCGATCTGCGACATGAAGCGCGTCGTGCCGTCGACGCGATCGTGCTCCTTGGGTTTGCGGGCGACCGCCTCGCGGTAGATGGTGCGCACCAGTGCGTCGTCATGCTCCCGCAGCGCATCGCGTACGAGGAATTCGTCATCCGAGAACAGGCAGGGCCGCAGCTTGCCGTCGGACGTGAGGCGCAGGCGGTTGCACTGCGCGCAAAAATGGTTCGACATCGCCGAGATAAAGCCGACGGTGCCGGCGGCCGCGGCAAACCGCCAGTATCGGGCAGGTCCGACGCCGCCCGGAGCCGTGCCGACAGGCTCCAGTGGGCCGAGACCTGCGGTGATGCCCTCGCGCGAGATGCGCTCACGCAGCTCGTCGCTGGGGACGATGTCGTCCTCGTTCCAGGTTCCGGGCTGGAGGGCGGCCGGTTGCGTCGGGCAGCTTGGTACCGCGCCGCGCGACACGGGATTGTTCGCGCCCATTCCGGGCAGGCAATGGGGCTCGCGGTCGCCCTGCTCCCGTTTGCCTTTGCCGCCGATGGGCATGTATTCGATAAAACGCACGTGGATCGGGCGGTCGACCGAAAGCCGCGCCAGTCCGAGCACATCTTGATCCAGGCGGCGCACCACGACGGTGTTGATTTTGACAGGGGAGAACCCGAAGGCGAGCGCGGCGTCGATACCGGCAAGGGTCTGCTCAATGCGGCCGCACCGCGTGATCTGCGCGAACTGCTCGGGATCGAGTGTGTCGAGCGAGATGTTGACACGGTCGAGTCCCGCGTCGCGCAGCTCGGGCGCAAGCGCGGGCAGCAAAGCCCCGTTGGTGGTCAGCGAGATGTCCTCGATCTGCGAGATGGCTCGAATCGCGCGGATAAGTGGAACGATGCGACGCGACACAAGCGGCTCGCCGCCGGTGAGGCGGACGTGCCGGATGCCCTCGGCTGCCGCAAGGCGCACGAAGCGTGCCGTCTCCTCGGCAGTGAGCAGCTCGGTATGGTCGCGCCGTGAGACGCCCTCGGGCGGCATGCAGTACACGCAGCGGTAGTTGCACTTATCCGTTACGGATACGCGCAGGTAGGTTATGCTGCGGCCAAAGCCGTCCTGTTGCGTGAGGGTCGTCAAGGTCCAAATGCCCTTCCGGGTTGAATGATGCTCATCCAAGAATAACACCTATGGCTCGGCACCCATACGCGTTGCCCCATCGGTCCGGATGGACGGCGCACGTCATGCTCGTTGGCACTTACGGGCTTTCAGGGCGTTGCGGTGTGGGCGGCGAGGGCGCAGAAAAGCCTTGACGCGCGGGTAAGTTGCGCCCTCGTCCGCGTCCGTCCCGCCCGTCGGCAGGCGCAGGTCCGCTTTTTGCAGATTTTTACAAGTTATGTACCGCTTGATTTCGATACCCAAGGAAACGGCATGGGCGGGCAGAGGGTCCTCCGCATCCAGCGTGCGGAAACGTCGATCTGGCGGCCCGTCTGCGGTGCCGAAATCGGCGGAGCGGAAAATGAACGGTACATAACTTGTAAAAAACTGCAGAAACGCACGGTGGGTCTGCCTTCGTCTCGATCGACACGCCAGCATAGACGGTATCGCCCACAGCGCCGATATGCTTCCGAACAGCAAATAGTTATTTGCAAACAATATATGAATGATATAATACTTAACTATGAAGTATATTCTTTCACATACGGCAGCTGTTATCTGGTATATGCGCCACGAGTTTCCCCGTATACGAGGTGAGCGCACGAGCCGCGCTTCGGTTGTGGGTGCGTCGGCGCCCGATGCGTCTTCCGTCGCGCGCCTTCAGTGGTTCTTGCGGCTGGAGGGCGTCAAGCTCGATTTCCTTGTGGATGATCCCTCCAAGCGCAGGCATCTGAAGAACCTGAACACGCATGTTTGCACCGAGAGCTTGCCTGAGGGGTCGCTGGTTTCCATTCCAAGCTGCTGGGACGAGATTCCCCTCTACGTCGTGAGCCCAGAGCTCGCTTATTTGCAAGTGGCATGCGGATCGACGCTGCAGACGGCTGTCTATACAGGAATGGCGCTCTGCTCTGATTACCGTATCGATGTGCTTGCGAATGGCGGAGTGGTCCGACGCGCGTCATCTGATCGGAGACCTGCCTCCGTGGCGAGCATCGGCAGGTTTCTCGATCGCGCGCAGGGCATGAAGGGGGTCCGCCCTGCGAGAAGGGCGCTGCGCTATGTGGTGGAGCATGCCTGGTCGCCCAAGGAATCGGGGCTCGCGATGTTCTACGGTTTGCCGTGCCATTACGGCGGCATGCACATAGGGACCGTCGCGCTCAATCCGTGCGTCGAGGTTTATGCAGGTCGCGACATGTTCGGGGAGGCAAAGACGGAGACGCGGTATCCCGATATCGTGATCTCTGCAGTTCACAAGGGGATTCGCTACGACGTGGCGTTTGACTACGACGCCGATTCCACCCACGAAGGCGGCGATAAGGCGGTCAAGGACCGCCGCCGCGCAAACGCCATCGCGACGGTGCGAAACCTCGTGCACTTCACGCTTGTCACCTCTGACATCTCCGATTTCAATTATCTGGTGCTTATGGGCGAGCGGGCGCGAAGGGTGCTCAAGCAAAGGCGCAAGCCGAGCCTCAACGTTCCACGCGACAGCGTCGAGGGACGCAGGGTGCTGAGTGAGTACCGGGAGCGGCAGCTTGAGCTGTTCAATTCTTTTGTGATGGGTATGCGTGACTTTTGATGCAGGCGCACGAGAGGTGCTGCTGGGCTTACGTAGGACGAAGTATCGACAGCCGGCTTTGAGGCTCCTCTCTGCTCTGTGAAGCTTAGAAGAGCAAGCCGGTCGACCTCGCGAAGAGCTGTAAGTCCAGGGATGTCTGTTGCTGCGTCCAGATCGCTTTTGCTTGGGGCACAGGACAGCGCTGCTGCTGACTCATATGCGAGCACGGTAGAATGCGTCAGTTGTCGGCTCGATTTCTGCAGATTTTTGCGGGTTGTGTATCGCTCATATTTGGTAGCCGCAGAATCGGCATTGTGTGGTGACGCGCGACCTGCGGGTTTGTTGCGGTGGATATGCCGTTTGGCAAGGTGTCGGAATCCAGCGGTACATAACCTGTAAAAAACTGCAGAAATGGGGCGTGGGGCCGCCGCATGACGGCCGTCTATCCCGCAGCTTTCGCGGTTTGCGGTCAGGATTGTTGCCGGGCGCAGATGGAAGGGCTCCGCATGGTGCCTGAGTGCCGATGCGCGGGCAAGATGGTTCGGCTACATACGCGAAAGCGTCCTCCATTCGCCATCGATGGCGAATGCCTCGCCCTCATTCCTCCCGACGCACGGGCGCTGCAAGACGTGTTATCCTGCACGATGTTTCACATAGCCCGCGCGACGCACGTGGCGGTAGGGCGCGAAAGGGGATTCCCGTATGGACAAGATCGCAAGCTTCACCGTCGACCATCTCAAGCTCATGCCGGGCGTGTACGTGTCCCGCATCGACCGCGATCCGCAGACCGGCGCCGCGGTCACCACGTTCGACCTGCGCCTGACCGCGCCCAATCGCGAGCCGGTCATGAACACGGCCGAATGCCATACGATCGAGCATCTGGGCGCGACGTTTCTGCGCAATCATCCGACGTGGGCGCCCCGTGCGGTCTACTTCGGGCCGATGGGGTGCCGCACGGGCTTTTACCTCGTCGTTTTCGGCGAGGTGACCTCCGAGGAGATCTTGCCCCTCGTTCGCGAGCTGTTCGAATTCGTCCGCGACTACGAGGGTGGGATTCCCGGCGCCGCGCCCGCCGAGTGCGGCAACTACCTCGACCAGAACCTGCCGATGGCCCGGTGGCTCGCCGAGCGTTATCTCGCGCGCGACCTCGCTCACGCCGACGAGTCCCGCTTGCACTACTAGTCGCCGGAGAGCGACAGGTTCGCGACAGGTTTGCGCCTGGCACCATCATGTCAGCGGTGCTGCCTAGGAGAGGTTGCGACCGAGTAGGCTCATGTAGGGCAGCGATGCCTTCAAAAACGCCGTGCTCGCGTCGTAGCTGTCGGCGAACATGCAGCTGAACAGGGCATCGAGGACGAACTGCACGGCGATGTGGCTCGCGAACTGCGTAATGCGGTTCTGCAGGTGCTCGTGGTCGGCGACAAGCAGATAGGCGTCGAGTCCCGGGTGCCGGCGGCGCGCGTCGGGTGTGCCGATATAGACGGTGGGAACGTGCCGGGCCGACAGCACCTCGAGCCGATCGTCGATGCCGGGCGCGAGCCCCGAGTACGAGATCATCACCGCCGCATCCTGCGGACCCAGGGCAAGCGCGCGCCTGAGCTGCCATTCGCTGTCGCCGCGTCCCAAAAGGGGCCAGGAGAAAATTGGGACATCCGCCGGCTGGACGTTCCCGTTGGGGTGCGGCGGGCTGCCCCATCCCGTGAGGTGCATATCGACCCCCTGTTCCGTTCGCGGGCGATTGCCGACCGTTCGCGGTAGAAAAACAGCCATTTTGCGTTCTGCGGGTTTACCGCAATCCTTACGCAAAGTTGTTACTCCCCGGAGGCATTATTTGCGTGCCAACCCGAAGCCCCGTGCTCGGGTTCCATGCACGCAAGGTTGGCCCCAGGGAGTTTTTTCATGCTCATCATCAAGAAGATCAACAACAACGTCGCTCTCGCGCAAGCGGACGACGGCTCGGACCTTGTTGTCTTCGGCAAGGGCGTGGGCTTTCCCGCCACTCCCTACGAGCTGGAGGACACGTCGAGCATCCAGACCGTGTTCCACCACGTGGACAACGAGGTGCTCTCGGCCGTCTCCTCCATCAAGCCCGAGGTCATGGCCGCGGCCGTGGAGATCGCCAATCTTGCTGCGAAGACCCTCGTGCGACCTCAACCGCAATCTGTTCCTTACGCTCGCCGACCACCTGCAGTTCGCCATCGAGCGCACCGAGGGCGACATCCTGATCGAGAACCCGCTGGCCTCCACGGTGCAGGCCATCTACGCCAAGGAGTACGGCGTCGGCGAGCAGAGCATCGGGATCGTCCGCGAGCGCTGCGGCGTCGAGCTGCCCCATACCGAGGCCCGCTCGGTCGCCATGCACATCGTGACCGCCGAGGCCGGCGGCGAATTCGATAACAACCTTCACGATTTCCAAAAGGCCATGAGCTCCATCGACGAGATCACCTACATCGTCGAGGAGTGCCTGGGCATCAAGATCGATCGCGCGTCGTACAACTACAACCGCTTCGCGATCCACGTCCGCTACCTCATCAAGCGCCTGACCAACGGCGAGAGCGCCTCGTCGCAGAACAAGGGGCTGTTCGCCCGCGCCGCGAACGACTTCCCCGAGGTCAGTGCCTGCACGAATCTCATCTGCGACTACCTCAAGGAGCGCTACGGCCGCACCTGCGGCAGCGAGGAGCGCCTCTACCTCATGATGTACATCAACCGGTTCCTCGTGGGCCGGTAGATGGGACGCATCCCGGGCCCGGATGCGTCCGTATAGCACGGTTGGATCTTTGGAAGGAGAGACTGTGGCCGGTAAGGATTACACACAGCTCTGCCAGGACATTCTCGAGAGTGTCGGCGGCAAGGACAACATCAACGGCGTGACGCACTGCATCACGCGCGTGCGTTTCAAGTTGAAGGACGACACCAAGCCCAATACCGAGGTCATCGAAAAGCTCCCCGGTGTCATCAAGGTCATGAACGCCAATGGCCAGTACCACGTCGTCGTGGGCAACAAGGTCGAGGACGTCTACGAGCAGTTCCTCTAGGTCTCCGGCCTCGGTGGCGGCGGCGCCGTCGCGGCGGACGACGCGGAGGAGGGCCCCAAGACCCCGGCTGCCATCGTCATCGACCTGATTTCGGGCATCTTCTCCCCGATCCTCGGCCCCTTCTGCGCCGCGGGTATCATGAAGGGCATCCTGGCATGCATCACGCAGTTCGCGCCCGAGTTCGCCAACGACGGCGCCTACACGATGCTCTACACGATCGCCGACGGCCTGTTCCACTTCCTGCCCGTGATGCTCGCCATCACCGCGGCGCGTAAGTTCAAGATGACCGAGTTCAGCGCGCTCGGCATCGGCGTCGCCCTCGTGTACCCGACCATGGTCGCCCTGACCGGCGGCGACGTGCTCGGCAGCGTCGACCTCGGCTTCTTCGGCATCTTCTCGTGGTACGCCACGTTCCTGGGCATCCCCATCATCATGCCCGCCTCCGGCTACACCAGCTCGGTCATCCCCGTGCTGCTCATGGCGGACATGAAGGTGGGCACCTGGGGCGGCGCGGGCGAGCTTGCGCTGTTCGGCGACGTGGCCACCAAGGACGTCGACAAGGCGGTCGCCGTGCGCCGGGTGGTCGAGTATCTGGGCGTCGACATGGCCGATACGGTCGCCATGGGTGACGCGAAAGTCGACATCCCCATGTTCGAGGCGTGCGCGACGAGCGTGTGCATGGGCAGTGGGGAGACGAGGCCAAGGTTTCCGCGGACTTCGTGACCACTGACGTGGACGAAGACGGCCTTTGGAACGTTTTCTCGCGTCTCGGGTTGCTGTAGTGCAGTAAAGTTGGATTCGATTCCGGTTGTCCCGCGCAGGGGGCGGGACACACGATAAAGGAGTGATTGAGCATGGGACTGTTCGATAAGTTCAAGAAGAAGACCGCGCCCGCCGCGCCCGCCGCGCCTTCGGCTGTCGCCGCCGAGGAGGCAGCCGACGTGCTGTGCGCTCCGGTGAGCGGTCGCGTCATCAAGATGACCGACGTGCCCGACCCGGTTTTTGCCGGCGAGGTCGTGGGTAAGGGCTGCGCTATCTGGCCCGACGACGAGATCGTCTACGCGCCGATCTCGGGCAGCGTCACCGTGACCATGGGGCACGCCATCGGCATCACCGCCGACAACGGCGTCGAGGCGCTCGTGCACATCGGCGTGGATACCGTCGACATGAACGGCAAGGGCTTTACGGGCTTTGTCAACCAGGGCGACACCGTCAAGGCAGGCCAGCCGGTCATCAAGATGACCCGCGCCGACATCGAGGCCGCCGGTCATCCGGACTGCGTCGTGCTCGCCGTGTCCAACACCGCTGAGTTCGCCGACGTCCAGCTCACGGCCGAGCCAGAGTCCACCGTGGCTGCCGGCGCCGCCGTGGTGAAGGTCGTCCGCTAGCGAGCGGATCCGCCTTGGCGGCTTGGACCTCTTTGGCACATGGATGAGTTCGCAGCGCGGACGAGGGGCGCACCCGTCGTCCGCGCTGTTCGATTGAAGGGCGGGTGGCAGTGTGTGCCGTTTGGCTGAGGGACTCGCACCGTGCTTCGCGCTCCATTCATCCGGTCAAATGGGACGGTCCCCAAGATAAATCGAAATGACGCCCTTCGTAGGCGTATAGTTGCGTAAGGGCGTGTCGCCCCGCAGGCGGATCGCCTGCCGCGCTTTTGAGCAGGAGGTACCATCATGATCAAGTTCCAGCATCTCATCGAGGCGGAAGAGGGCCTGCATGCGCGCCCCGTCGCGGACGTCGCCTTCACGTTGACGCAGTGCTCCAGCGATGTGCAGATCACCTTCGACGGCAAGACCGCGTCCGGTCGCGACCTGATGGAGATGCTGACGCTCGATGCCAACAAGGGTGACATCATCGACATCACCATCGTGGGTGGCAACGAGGAGGAGACCAAGGAGGCCCTGCTCAAGGTGCTGCCGTAGGGTGCCTATCGGGGGATGTTCCCCCGTTTTCCGATGTGCGACGAGGGTGTCGTGGCGATGTGCCGCGGCACCCTCGTGTCGTTTACAGGCGGAAACTGCGTGAAATGAGGTCAGATCGTGTGAAATCACGTCTGACGTGATCTCACGCGGTTTCACGCGACTGTTTCCATCGTCACTCCATCGCGGTGGAGCGTCCGGCTTGCGTATAATGGTGGACGTTCGACTGATACCACGAAGGGAGTGCCCATGGCGCTCAGCCCCAACGACGTGCGCGGCATCGCGGAGTACGCCCGCATCGCCCTCGAGCCCGACGAGCTCGAGCAGATGACGGCCTACCTCAACGACGCGGTGGATATGCTCGCGCCCGTGCTCGATTACGACCTGCCCGATGTGGAACCTACGTTCCATCCGATCGGCGACCTTGCCAACGTCATGCGCGAGGATGCGGAGCTCGCCACGCGTGACCTGCCGCTCGACGTGGCGCTCTCCAACGCCGCGAGTAGTCGCGACCGGTTCTTTCGCGTGCCCTCGATTCTGGGCGAGGGGGGTGAGCGCTGATGGCGACGAACTTCGACACCCTGACCGCCGCGCAGATCGCCGCGGGCATTGCCGCCGGACAGTTCAGCGCGCGCGAAGTCGCGACCGCCTCGCTTGACGCCATCGCCGCCCGTGAGGGCGCGGTCCGGGCGTTCTTGCAGGTGTCACCCGAGCTCGCGCTCGCCGCAGCCGGCCGCATCGACGCCGACCGCGCCGCCGGCAAACCCCTGCCGCCGCTTGCCGGCGTGCCGCTGGCCATTAAGGACAACATGAACCTCGTGGGCACGCGCACCACCTGCGCCTCGCGCATGCTCCAGAACTACGAGAGCGTCTACACCGCCACCTGCGTGCAGCGCATGCTCGACGCCGGCTGCGTACCCGTGGGCAAGGCCAACATGGATGAGTTCGCCTTCGGTTCGTCCACGGAGAGTTCGGCGTTCTATCCCACCAACAACCCGTGGGACGTCGCGCGCATCCCGGGCGGATCGTCGGGCGGTTCGGCCGCCGCGGTCGCCGCGGGCGAGGTGCCGCTCGCGCTCGGCTCGGACACCGGCGGCTCGATCCGCCAGCCGGCGGCGCTGTGCGGCGTGGTGGGATGCAAGCCGACCTACGGTGCGGTGTCGCGCTACGGTGTGGTCGCGTTCGGCAGCTCGCTCGACCAGGTGGGGCCGTTCGGCCGCACGGTCGAGGACGTGGCGCTCGCCATGAACGCGCTCGTGGGCGCGGGCTGCGACCCGTATGACGGCACGAGCCAGGACTGCGCGGTGGACTTCACCGAGCACCTTGCCGATTCCATCGAGGGGCGCCGCGTGGGTATCATCCCCGCCTTCATGGAGGCCGATGGTCTGACCGACGAGGTGCGCGACGCGGTGCAACAGGCGGCGCGTGCCCTCGAGGCCGTCGGTGCCGAGCTCGTCGAGGTCGACCTGCCGCACCTGGACGCCGCCATCGCCGCGTACTACGTCATCGGCCCTGCCGAGGCGTTCTCCAATCTCGCGCGTTTCGACGGTATCCGCTACGGCTACCAGGAGCCCGACTGCCCCAATCTGGACACGCAGAGCTCGCTGTCGCGCGCCCACGGCTTCGGTGACGAGGCCAAGCGCCGCCAGCTCCTCGGCGCCTACCTGCTGTCCAGCGGCGTGTACGACAAGTACTACTACGCCGCGCAGAAGGCCCGCACGCTCATCACCGCCGACTATGCCGCGGCCTACGAGCGCTGCGACGTGATCCTCATGCCGGCGAGCCCGCGCACCGCGTGGCGCCACGGCGAGATCTCGGACCCCACGCAGATGTACCTGTCCGACCTGTACACCATCTCGATCAACATCGCGGGCAACGGCGGCGTCTCGGTGCCGCTGGGGCTGGGCGCCACCTCGCATCTGCCGGTGGCCGCGCAGCTCGTTGGCCCTGCGTTCAAGGACCGCACGCTGCTCATGTTCGCCGCCGCGCTGGAGCGCGCTTTCGCCGCCGTTGACGGCGTGCCTGCGCTCGGCGTCGCACCCGATTGTGCCGGGAAGGGGGGTGAGCTGGCATGAAGGAGCTTTCCGAGGTCCTGCGCGACTGGGAGGCCGTGATCGGTCTCGAGATCCACACCGAGCTCACGACGCTCGATACCAAGATGTTCTGCAACTGCAAGCTCTCCCATGACGACGAGCCCAACGCCAACGTCTGTCCGGTGTGCTTGGGCCTGCCCGGCGCGCTGCCCGTGCCCAACAAGCGCGCGATCGAGAGCATCGTGAAGGCCGGTCTTGCTACCAACTGCGAGATCCAAAAGCGCTCGATGTTCTACCGCAAACATTACTTCTATCCCGACATGGCCAAGAACTTCCAGACCACGCAGGGTCCGGTGGCGTTTGCCATGCATGGTCGCCTGGACCTTGAGGTCACCGGCCGCGGTGCCGCCGAGCGTCCCGACTGCGCCTTCGGCGAGGCCGAGGCAGCAAGCCTGGCGAGCGCGTCGGCAAACGCGGAGGGGCTCTCCACCGCCATGGCCCAGCAGATGCGCACGGGCGGGGAGTCCGCGGGTGCGCTGTCGGCCATGAGCGGATACGACACCGCCAACTTGGCACTGCCCGAGCGGCACGAGGACGGCTCCTACACGGTGCCCATCCGTATCCTGCGCATCCACATGGAGGAGGACGCGGCCAAGATGGTGCACGTGGGTGGCGAGGAGGGCCGCATCGCGGCGGCCAGTGAATCGCTGATCGACTACAACCGCTGCGGCACGCCGCTCATCGAGCTCGTCACCGAGCCCGACCTGCGCACGCCCGAGGAAGCGCGCCTGTTCATGGAAAAGCTGCGCCGCATCTTCCTCACGCTCGGTATCTCCGACTGCTCCATGGAGCACGGTTCCATGCGTTGCGACGGCAACGTGAGCCTGCGTCGTCGCGGTGAGACCCGTCTGGGTACCAAGACCGAGCTCAAGAACCTCAACTCCTTCAAGGCCCTGCATGACGGCCTTGCCTACGAGATCTGCCGTCAGGCCGAGGTGCTCGAGGAGGGTGGCATCATCTACCAGGAGACCCGTCACTGGGAGCCGGGCCGCAAGCGCACCGTGGTCATGCGCGTCAAGGAGACGGCCGACGACTACCGCCTGTTCCCCGATCCGGACCTCGCGCCGTTCGATTTGACCGACGAGTTCGTCGAGCACTGCCGCGCCGAGATCCCCGAGCTGCCCGATGCCAAGCGCGATCGCTACGAGGCCGATTTCGGCATCAAGCACGCCGACGCCGAGCAGATCGCCGGCGACCCCGAGACGGCGGCGTTCTTCGAAGCGTCCGCGGCGGGGCTTTCGGGCAAGCCGGCGCAGGCTGTGGCGAACCTGATCGTCAACGAGCTTGCCGCCTACCTCAAGGGCGTGGACGGCGGCCTGGCCGACAGCGGCATCGCGCCCGCGCAGGTGGCGTCGCTTGCCAAGCTGCTCGCCGAGGACGCGATCAGCTCCAACCAGGCGCACGAGGTCTTTGCCCTTATGGCCGACAGCGGCGAGGACCCCGAGAAGATCGTCGACGAGCGTGGCATGCGCCAGGTGAGCGATGCGGGTGCCCTGCAGCCGATCGTGGACGACGTTCTTGCGCGCTGTACCGATCAGGCCCGGCAGTACCGCGACGGCAACCAGAAGGTGCTGGGCTTTTTGGTGGGCCAGTGCATGAAGGCGAGCCGCGGACAGGGCAATCCCAAGCTGTTCAACGAGCTGTTGCGCCAAAGCCTGTCATAGGCGCACGTTTCAAGATACGGAAAAGGGCGGCACCGTGCACGTTGCGCGGTGCCGCCCTTCCATCAAAAGGGGTATCCGGGTAGAGACAGGGGCTAGAGCGTCTCCACGGCGGCTTTGATGGCGCGGACCTCGGCCATGCGAGCCGCGGCGTCCAGGTTGCCGTTGCGCTCGATGGCGGCGAGCGAACGGTACATCCAGGCGTTCACGCTGGGGTTGGTGTCGGTCTTGGGCTGCATGGCGATCGCGAGGTGCTTGAGCTCGTCGAGCAGCTGCGTCTTGATGCCGCCGAGCTCGAGCACGTCGGCGATCTGATGCGCCGGCACGCCGCGCTTCTCACTCACGTGGTCGATCAGGCCGGTCACCGAGGAGACCTGCTCGGCGCGCTCGTCGTCGGACAGGGAGTCGTCAAGCGACGCGAGGCCGTTGATGACGACCGACGCGGGGTGGCCGCAGGGGACGAAGTCCTCGATCTGATCCATGGCTTGCGTAATCGTGGCGCCGAGGCCGACCAGGGCACCGGCGAGCTGTGCGTTCTGCGTGTTCATGTGTAACCTCCTTATGAGGGCAACCAAAACGTTGGATGCACCTTAGCGACTGGTGTGCCCTCTCGGCAAGGCTTTTAGACGTTTTTCCACGTGTGTGGAGATACGCTGAAACGGCCAAAACGATAGAATTCTGGCAAAACAGCTGGTAGAAGCCAGTAAATACGGAATCGATTCCACATACCGTTCGCCGATTAAACATGCGCGTCGACCGGACATGTTCATCTTGCTGAGCAAACAGACATATACAAATGCTACGCACCGTTATGCCTGTTGCGATACCACCCGGCGGATGAGTGCGCCCTGAAGGTTCCCTGCCACTTCGATTTCGTTACGGGCGGCAGTGCGATAGGCGTGACGTCCCCTTTGGTTGCCGCGAACGACCCTTTTGTGGCCACGGACACCCCGCTCTGATGGGTGCTGTATATTTCCGCGTATCATCGCAGGAAAGCAGTGTAGCGGTGCATAAAAAACCGAAACAGCAGTGCGCGAAAAACGCGCAACCCTTCTAGGGCGCGATTTTTCGGTGCCCTTTGCCACCTATGGCCATACACCCCGATAGCGCCGCAGGAAACAACAGGGGTTTTACGAGGGCTCTCCGGACGATGGGAGAATCGCACCGAAAAATCGCGCCCTAGAGTGATACATGGTTTTCAGGGGTATCCCGCTGTCAGTTTTGTCTGTTCCAGCGCATCCATTTCGATCGAAGATCGGCGCTAAGTGTGGAAAAAGAAATGCGGACGTGGCTGCACGTGCTATCGTCCGCATCGGAATGGGTGGTGGAGGCGCGGAGAATCCCGCGTGTCCGCTTTTCGGACACGCATCCGCCGCGGCGGCTTGGCCGCCTTGCGCGCTGCGCTGGAAAAGACGCTTACGCGCTTTTCTCAGCTTCGCGCCCCGCCCGGAGTTCGATTCTCCGTGTTATGAAATGCAAATGCGGACGTGGCTGCACGTGCCATCGTCCGCATCGGAATGGGTGGTGGAGGCGCGGAGAATCGAACTCCGGTCCACGAAAGCCCCCTGATCGGCATCTCCAGGCTCAGTCGCTGGTTTGGTCTCGGATGCGTTGCGCGCAGCGACACGCTCGCGGCGTCCCAATCGGTTCGGTCTTAGCCCGCACCATACCGATTACGTGTGCGGGAGCATTCCCCTCAAATGACATCGGACCCGGGCCGGGGAACCTCCCGAGTGCGACGTGCTGCTATTTAATTAAGCAGCAAGAGCCAGCTGGGGCTCGTAAGAAGAATTCTTGTCAATTCATTTTGACGGTACCCCTGTTTAACGTGGCGAGGAGACCACGGCCTGCTTCCTCTCTCAGAGCTATCGTGTCGAAACCAGTCGCCCCCGAATGGGAGGTCGTGGGCGCATGCGCGCTCGACCTGTCAAGGTTCACACGGCGCGGCCGTGGGATACGTATTCTACCACGTCGGCGCATTCTTAAACACACGTATTATCTGGGGAGATTGCGTGCACGCGCACCGGTCGGACATAGACGCGCCCGTGCGCGGGCATGGCTAAGACAGCGACGCGTCCGATGCGGACGCGTCGGGCCATCCGCCGTACACCACGATACGTCGAAGGTCGTCACCATGGCCGCATGCGGAAAACACAGCGCGACGGTGCTCGCGCGTTTTGAAGAATACCCGGTTCGTGACGAGAAAAGCGAGGCCACGATTGAAAAATACCTACGCGATGCACGGGCCTTTCAGGCGTACCTCGCGCACCGAACGATCTCGAAGTCTCTGGTGATCGAGTACAAGCGACACTTGATCGAGCGCGGGTACGCGATGCGCTCGATCAACTCCATGCTCGCGGCCGTCAACAGCCTGCTGCGCTTCATGGGTCGTGAGGAGTGCCGCGTCAAGAGCCTCAAGATCCAGCACAAGCCGTATTGCGCCGAGGACCGCGAGCTCACACGGGCCGAGTATCGGCGTCTGCTCGAATCGGCGGGCAGCAAACCGCGGCTCCAACTTGTGCTGCAAGCGATCTGCGCGACGGGCATCCGCGTGTCCGAGTTGCGCCACTTAAGGTCGAAGGTGTACGACGCGGCGAGATCACGGTCCGATGCAAAGGCAAGGTGCGCACGAACATCGTGCCGCGCAAGCTGCGCGTCAAGCTGCTGCGGTATGCGCGAGCGCGCAATATCGAGCACGGGATGATCTTTGTCACCAAGCACAGTCGTCCGCTCGACCGCAGCAACATCTGGGCACAGATGAAGGTGTTCTGCCGTACGGCATCGGTGCAGGCGAGCAAGGTCTGTCCGCACAACCTGCGCAAACTGTTCGCCCGTGCGTTCTATGCCGTCGAGCACGACATCGCCAAGCTGGCCGACATCCTCGAGCACAGCAGTATCAACACGACGCGTATCTATATTATGAGTACCGGAGTGGAGCACCGACGTCGGATCGAACAGCTTGGATTGGTGCTGTGAGCCCGTCCGTGAACGTGCGTTTGAGGGGAGGACTACAAAATTTACTTTATGTGGTTTGTAGATCTTCAAAGGGAGACGACTGTGCGATTCGAATCATTCCAGCACGATAACGCTACTGTCCGCTACTGTCGATGCCGCGCATCGACAGTAGCCAACGCATCGACCCACCTACCGCTGAAAAATTCCTGCTATTGATTGCCCCCCGGACGTGCTACATTGTAGGGGTTGTTTTATATGCAGCTGGAAAGGCAAACCATAAGCTAGCCATATAAGACGACAGGTCGGCTCGCGGGACGGGAAGCGAAGTCAACTACATAATGAAAATTATGTAGTGCAGCGGCGGTGCATATTCGGGAAGCACCCCCTGTGGACACAGCGCTTTGGAGCTTCATCCGAGGTCGGAGACGTTTCTCGCCTTGATCCTGCCGATTGGTACACAAGGTCGAGAAAGGTCGGTGACGCGCATGAGAAACGCGTTTCCCAAGCGCAAACGTGCTGGCGCCTCCCGCATAAAGAGCCGCTGGATCGCAGCGGGCGCATGCTGCGCCGTCGCGGCGACGCTTTTCGCTGCGTATTCGTTCACATCTCCCTCGTTCACCGTCGCGGAAGAATCTGCGGACGCTGCCGGGGCCGTCGACACCTGGACGGCTTCGCTGCCCGCCGATATGCCCACCGTGTGGGACGAGGCGGTCGTTGCGGTCGCGAACAGCCAGCTGGGGTATCGCGAGAGCGCCGATGACGTCGTGATCCTCGATGGCGGCGAACAGCGCGGTTCCACCCGCTACGGCGAGTGGGCCGGGGATGCGCATGCCGCGTGGAACGCGCTGTTCGCGTCGTTCTGCGTGGAGAACGCCGGTGTCGAGGGCATGTCCGC
>CAZRPL010000035.1:0-21947 GCA_964602045.1 uncultured Collinsella sp.
TCCACGAGGATGGGCTGATCGAGCCGTTCGATCTGTGGTCGCTGGGCAGCGCGCGGGGCCTGTACGACGTGGCGTTCGACATCCCGTTCTGGAAGACTGCGGACGGCCTGAGCATGGCCTTCCCCTTCGGCTGGTCGCCGGTGGTGATCGGCTACAATCCGAAATACGTGACGGTGGAACCGGACTCGTGGGATATCCTGTGGGACCCGCAGTACAGCAAGAAGATCGCGGTGCCGCTGCAGCCGTTCGACGTCATGGCGATGATGGGCAAGTCGCTGGGGATCGAGCAGCCGTTCCAGATGACCCCCGGGCAGATCGGGCAGGCCAAGGACCGGCTGAAGGCGCTCATGCCGAACATCCTCAAGTTTACCGAGCAGGAAATCGAGAACGCGCAACTGCTGGGCGAGGGCACCATGACGCCCGAGGAGTGCGCATGGCTCGAGAACACCGCCTGCCCCACCTGCGGCAGCTGCTCGGGCATGTTCACCGCCAACTCCATCTGCTGTCTCGCCGAGGCGCTGGGCTTGGCTCTTCCCGGCAACGGCACCGTGCCCGCCGTCTACTCCGAGCGCATCCGCCTGGCCAAGCAGACGGGCATGAAGGTGATGGACCTCGTGCGCTCCGGCACCTGCGCACTCGACATCCTGAACGGGAAGTCAATCCATAACGGCATGGTGCTCGATATGGCCTTCGGCGGCTCCACCAACACGATGCTGCACCTCACCGCCATCGCGCACGCCGCGGGTTGTCCCGTGACCATGGACGACTGGGACCGCGTCTCCGACGAGACCCCCAACATCGTGCGCATCGCGCCCGCCGGCCCCCTTCACATCGAGGACCTGAACGCCGTGGGCGGCATCTCCGCCATCATGGGTGTGCTCGGCCGCGCGGGTCTGCTGCGCGACGACGCGCTCACCTGCCACGGCACGGTGGCCGAATGGGTCGAGCGCTGCCCCGCGCCCGACGGCGAGATCGTCCGTACCGTCGAGGATGCCTACTCCCCCATCGGCGGCCTCAAGGTCATGCGCGGCAACCTCGCGCCCGACTGCGGCGTGGTCAAGCGCAGCGCCTGTTCGCCCGACATGTACCGCCATTCCGGCCCGGCGCGCGTCTTCGACTCCGAGGAGGAAGCCTGCGAGGCCATCTTCGGCGGCAAGATCGACCCCGGCGACGTCGTCGTCATCCGCTACGAGGGCCCGGCCGGCGGCCCGGGCATGCGCGAGATGCTCACCCCCACCTCCGCCATCTGCGGCATGGGCCTCGACCGCTCCGTCGCCCTCATCACCGACGGCCGCTTCTCCGGCGCGAGCAAGGGCCCGTGCATCGGACACGTGAGCCCCGAGGCGGCGGCGGGCGGTCCCATCGCCCTCATCCGGGAGGGCGACATCATCGACATCGACATCGAGGCCGGCTCGCTCGACGTGCGCCTGTCCGATGACGAGTTCGAGCGCCGTCGCGCCACATGGCAGCCACCGGCGCCCAAGTACACCACCGGCGTGCTCTCGCGCTACGCGAAGCTCGTCACGAGCGCAGACAAGGGGGCGTACCTCTCATGACCGACACCAGCAGCACCACCACGGTGGGCGTGGGCGCAGGAAGCCCGCGAACCGCCGACATGCCCGACGATATCCGCCAGCATGTCTGCACCGGAGCCGCCGGCGAGCGGCCCGCAGCCGACATGAGCCGCGAGGCGCGCCTCGAGCGCAAGCGCCGCGCCATCTCCGGCGAGCCCTTCGGCCCCGGCAGCCATACGGACAAAGAGGGCAAGACCATGACCGGCGCGCAGGCGATCATCGCGAGCCTCGAGGCCGAGGGCGTCGACACCGTCTTCGGCTATCCCGGCGGCCAGGCCATCAAGATGTACGACGCGCTGTACGACTCCACCAAGATCCGCCACATCCTCGCCCGCCACGAGCAGGGCGCGGTGCACGAGGCCGACGGCTACGCGCGCGCCACCGGCCGTGTGGGCGTGGTGTTCGTCACGAGCGGACCGGGTGCCACCAACACCGTCACCGGTATCGCCACCGCCTACATGGACTCCGTGCCGCTCGTGGTCATCTCCGGCCAGGTGACGCGCGGCGTGATCGGTACCGACGCCTTCCAGGAGGCCGACATCGTGGGCATCACCATGCCCGTGGTCAAACACAGCTTCCTGCTGCAGTCAAACGACGACCTCACCCGCACGTTCCGCGAGGCGTTCTACATCGCCTCCACCGGACGGCCCGGCCCCGTGCTCATCGACATCCCGAGCGATCTGGCCGGCGAGGAGATGGTCTTCCACTATCCCGACAAGATCGACATCCCCAGCTACCGCCCCACCTACAAGGGCAACGCCAAACAGGTCCGCCAGGCCGTGGAGCTCATCCGCACCTCCAAGCGCCCGCTGCTCATGGTCGGCGGCGGCTGCGTGACGAGCCACGCCTGCGACGAGGTGGTCGAACTCGCCGAGACCATGCAGATCCCCGTGGTCACCACGTTGATCGGCAAAGCCGCCGTCCCCTGTTCCAACCCGTTGAACCTCGGCCCCGTGGGCATGCACGGCTCCAAGTACGCCAACATGGCGGTCACGGAATGCGACCTCATCATCGCCGTGGGCGCGCGTTTCTCCGACCGCGTGACCGGCAAGATCAACGAGTTCGCACCCCATGCCAAGGTCATCCACATCGACATCGATCCCGCCGAGATCGGCAAGGTGCGCGACCCGCAGGTGCCCATCGTGGGCGACGCGCGCACGGTCGTCGCGGCCATCAACGAACGCATCGCCAAGATCGGCGCCGAGCCGGTGAGCGACGAGTGGGTCGAAACCTGCTACGGGTGGCGCGAGCGCTGGCCGTTCTATACCGCCGACTTCGCCGACTATCCCGACCGCATCGCGCCCGAGGTCGTGCTCGAGCGCCTGTCCGCCAAGCTCGATCCGCACGCGAGCGTCGTGACCACCGAGGTCGGTCAGCATCAGATGTGGGCGCATCAGCACATCCATCGCGAGGAATCCCGCACGTTCATTTCGAGCGGCGGCCTGGGCACGATGGGCTTCGGCTTCCCCGCCGCCATCGGTGCCAAGATCGGCCGTCCCGACTGCCAGGTCGTCTGCATCGCCGGCGACGGCAGCATCCAGATGAACATCCAGGAGATGGCGACGGCCATCGGCAACGGTGCCGCCGTCAAGATCCTGCTCATCGACAACAACGCGCTGGGCATGGTGCACCAGTGGCAGCGCCTGTTCTACCGTGAGCGCTACTCGTGCACCGAGTTCACCGCCAACCCTGACTTCGTCAAGCTCGCCGAGGCGTACGGATGGACCGCCGAGCGAATCACGCACCCCGACCAGATCGACGCCGCCCTCGACCGCATGCTCGCTTCCGACATGCCCTACCTGCTCGACGTGGTCATCCCCACCAACCAGACCGTCTACCCGATGGTTGCCCCCGGTGCCGCCATCGACGACATCATCGGCGCCATCGACGTGACGCTCGGCGGTGTCCGCGTGACCGAGAAGGGCATGAGCCCGGCCGGTGAGCACGCCGGAGCCATCGCCGAACCCCTGCCCCTGACCGACAACGATGCCGACACGCGCATCGCCGGCGCGACCGCCGATGTCGTCGTGGATGAATCGGCGCAGAAGGGAGGCGAGTGAGCATGAAGCACATCCTCTCCGTCCTCGTCGAGAACAAGCCCGGCGTCCTGTCGCGCGTGACCGGCCTGGTGTCGCGGCGCGGCTTCAACATCGACTCGCTCACCGTGGCCCCCACCGAGGACACCACCATGAGCCGGATGACCATCATCGTCGAGGCCGACGATGTGGGCTACGAGCAGATCACCAAGCAGCTGCACAAGCTCGTCTCGGTGTACAAGATCTCCGACCTCACCGACACCGACGCCATCGAGCGCGAGCTCGTCCTGTTCAAGGTCATCGCCACACCCGATCGCCGGCACGAGATCATCGAGATCGCAAACATCTTCCGCGCCAACATCGTGGACGTGGGCAAGAACTCGCTCACGGTGGAGGCGACCGGTACGGCGAGCAAGCTCGACGCAATGGAGGACCTCTTCCGCGGCTACGGCATCCGCCAGCTCACCCGTACCGGCAAGATCGCCATGTCGCGAGGGGCGAGCGACAAGTAGGGCATCTGCGACATCCGTCCTACCCCTCCCATCCGGAATGGGTTGGACGGAACACGTCCCCAACCAACCCATCGGTATCAACGGCCAAGACACGTAAGGAGAACATCATGGCTGTGACTATCTACTACGAGTCCGACTGCGATCCCAAGATCATCCAGGAAAAGAAGATCGCCATCATCGGCTACGGCTCCCAGGGCCACGCCCATGCGCTGAACCTGCTCGACTCCGGCTGCGACGTGCGCGTCGGCCTGCGCGAGGGTTCTAAGTCCTGGGCCGCCGCCGAGGAGGCCGGTCTCAAGGTCTGCAACATGGACACCGCCGCCGAGGAAGCCGACGTCATCATGATGCTCGTACCCGACGAGACCCAGCCCAAGGTCTACGAGGAGCACATCAAGGACCACCTCAAGGCCGGCGACACCCTCGCCTTCGCCCACGGCTTCAACATCCACTTCGGCTACATCAAGGCCCCCGAGGACGTGGACGTCATCATGTGCGCGCCCAAGGGCCCCGGCCACATCGTCCGCCGTCAGTTCACCGAGGGCTCCGGCGTGCCCGATCTGGCCTGTGTGGCACAGGATGCCACCGGCAACGCCTGGGACATCGCGCTCGCCTACTGCTGGGGCGTCGGCGGTGCCCGCTCCGGCATCATCAAGGCGACCTTCAAGGAGGAGACCGAGGAGGATCTGTTCGGCGAGCAGGCCGTGCTCTGCGGTGGCCTGGTCGAGCTCGTCAAGGCGGGCTTCGAGACCCTCACCGAGGCCGGCTATCCGCCCGAGCTCGCGTACTTCGAGTGCTATCACGAGATGAAGATGATCGTCGACCTCATGTACGAGAGCGGCATCCACTTCATGAACTACTCCATCTCCAACACGGCCGAGTACGGCGAGTACTACGCCGGCCCCAAGGTCATCAACGAGGAGAGCCGTGCGGCCATGAAGCAGATCTTGGCGCGCATCCAGGACGGCAGCTTCGCCCAGGAGTTCGTCGACGACTGCAACAACGGCCACAAGTGGCTGCTCGAGCAGCGCGAGAAGATCAACGAGCACGAGATCGAGAAGACCGGCGAGAAGATCCGCTCCATGTTCAGCTGGATCAAGAAGTAGCCCGATGCCCTACATGGCGCGCTCATGACAGGCGCTCGGCGTCCCACATGGGAACGCCGAGCGCCTGTTCGTTTATGGGTCGGCTGGGGACGTGTTCCGCCCATCCCCTTCCCCGACCGGAAACTCTGGAACGAGCGGATGCGGGGGCGGCATGGATAGCGACGCGACGGCTCAACACCAGCCGACGCGTCGCTGAACTCCTCGGCAATCCGAGACTCGCCTCAAGGCGCGTCTTCGCGCTACACCACCGTCACGCGGCCACGGTTGCCCACGATGCCGCGCACCTCCGCCATCAGCGGGATGGAGCGCGCGTTCACGCGCGTGGGGATCTCGGCGCGCATGGTCTGGCCGTCGCCCTGCTCGATGAACAGCTCCACCCGGTCGCCGCCGGGATTGGTGGCGAGCACGGTGGCGAGGCGCGCCATGTTTCCCTGCGAGAAGCGCGAACTCGGCACCATGATCTCGAAGACCTTGGGGCGGTTGTTCTCCTCGGACAGCTCGAGCGGCAAGATCTCCTGGGCGATGATCTGGTCACCGCGGTCGGAGCGCTCCAGCTTGCCGCGCACCCGGATGAAGGCGTCCGACAGCACCGCGCCCGTCTCGGGATCGGTTTCGCCGTACAGGTACCCCTCGGCCTCCTTATAGGTCTTGGGGAACACCACGACCGTGGCCTCGCCCTCCATGTCCTCCAGGCGCACGATCGCCATGGGGTCGCCGTTTTTGGTCACGCGCTTGGAGACCTCGGCGACCATGCCCGCGAACCAGAACGGCTTGCCCTCGGGAATCTCCTGGTTGATCGTGCCCTCGCCCGTAGGGTTCGCCATCTCGAAGCCGGTGTCGATCTGCGACAGCGAGTACTCGCGCGCCTTGGCGAGCGCGTACTCGAACGGACGCAACGGGTGGTCGGAGACGTAGATGCCCAACACGTCGCGCTCGGCGGACAGCTTCATGTGACGGTCCCACTCCTGGCCGTCGGGCTCGGGGATGACGACCTCGAAGCCCGAGCCCTCGACGTCGCCGAACACGTCGAACAGCGACGTCTGGCCGGCTGCGCGGTCCTTTTGGCGCTTGGTCGCGGCGTCGATGATGTTCTCGGGATTGTTCTTGTCCACGAAGCTCATGAGCTGCCGGCGCGGATAGCCTGTCGAGTCGAAGGCACCCGCCTTGATGAGCGCCTCGATAACGCGGCGGTTGGCCTGGGAGGAATCCACGCGGTCCACGAAATCGTGCAGGTTCTTGAAGGCGCCGCCGCGCTCGCGCTCGGCGATGATGGCGTCGGCGACACCCTCGCCCACGCCGCGGATGCCGGCCAGGCCGAAGCGCACACCCTCGGCGGTCGCCGTGAACTCACGACCCGACTCGTTGACGTCAGGCGGCAGCACGGGGATGCCGTCGTGGCGGCAGGCGGACACGTAGTGCACGATCTTCTCGGTCTTGCCCGTGTAAGACGTAAGCACCGCCGCCATGTACTCGTGCGGGTAGTGGGCCTTCAACCATGCGGTCTGCATGACGAGGATGGCGTAGCCCGCCGAGTGGGACTTGTTGAACGCGTAGGACGCGAACTCCAAGACGTCATCCCAGATCTTCTGCGCCGTCTCGCGCTTGTAGCCGTTTTTCTCGGCACCGTTCATCCAGTGGTCGTAGATGGTCTCGTCCTCGCCATCCGACCAGTTGAAGATCTGCTCGGTGAGCATCTTGATCTTCTTCTTGGCCACGGGCTTGCGGATGCGCGAGTCGGACTCGCCCTTGGAGAAGCCGCACATCTCGACCGAGATGTTCATGACCTGCTCCTGGTAGACCATGGTGCCGTAGGTCTCGCCCAGGATGTCGTCCAGGCGCGGATCGTAGGAGACCGCGGGCTCCTTGCCGTTCATGCGGTTGATGTAGGACGAGACCATGCCCGCACCCAGAGGGCCGGGGCGGTACAGGGCGATCAGAGCGACGACGTGCTTGTACTCGGTGGGCTTCATGTTCTTGATGGTCGCCGTCATGCCGGCGGACTCGATCTGGAACACGCCCGCCGTGTGACCGGCCTGCATGAGCTCGAAGATCTTGGGGTCGTCGAAGGGAATGGCATCCACGTCGATGTCGATGCCGAAGTTCTTCTTGATGTTGGCCTTGGCCTTAGAGATGACCGTGAGCGTGCGTAGGCCCAGAAAGTCCATCTTGAGCAGGCCCATGTCCGCGACCGTATGGCCTTCGTACTGCGTGATCTCCACGCCGCCCTTGGTGTCGAGCTTGGTGGGCACGTGCTCGTTGACCGGGTCGCGGCAGATGAGCACGGCGCAGGCGTGCACGCCCTCGCCGCGCGTCAGACCCTCGATGGCGAGCGCCGAGTCGATGATGCGCCGAGCGTCGTCGTCTTTCTGGTAGGCCTCGGCGAAGTCGGGGTTGTACAGGTCCTCCTTGCCCTCGACGCGCGTGAGCACCTGCTTGAGCTTGACCGACGGGTCGCTCGAGATCATCTTGGACAGGCGCTGGCCCACGTAAACCGGGTAGTCGAGCACGCGGGCGGCATCGTTGATGGCCTGCTTGGCCTTGATCGTCGAGTAGGTGATGACGTGGGTGACCTTCTCGGGGCCATAGAGCTGACGTACGTGCTCGATGACCTCGAGGCGCCGCTCATCGTCGAAGTCCATGTCGATATCGGGCATCTCGGAGCGCTCGGGCGACAGGAACCTCTCGAACATGAGGCCGTTGGACAGCGGGTCGAACGTGGTGATGTCCATGGCGTAGGCGACCAGGGCGCCCGCGGCCGATCCACGGCCCGGACCCACGCCGATGCCGTTTTGCTTGGCCCAGCGCACGTATTCGGCCACGATCAGGAAGTAGGCGGCGAAGCCCTTCTCGCAGATGACCTTGTACTCGTACTCGAAACGCTCCTGGATGTTGACGCCGCCGATCGTCTGCTCGCGCCAATCCTCGCCGTAGCGCTTCGCCAGACCCTCCTCGCACTCGCGGCGGAACTGGCTCTCATGCGTCTCGCCGGGGTCGAGCAGCGGGTAGTTGGGCAGGATGATGCTGTCCCAGTCGAGTTCGACGTTGCACTTCTCGGCGAGCTCGACGGTGTTGTCGCACGCCTCGGGGCAGTACGGGAACAGCGCGCGCATCTCGTCCTCGGTCTTCATGTAGAACTCGGAGCCCTGCATGCGCATGCGGTTGGGATCGTCGACCTTGGAGTTCATGCCGATGCACATCATGATGTCCTGCACCGGGGCGTCGTCGCGCGTGAGGTAGTGGAAGTCGTTGGTCGCGATGACCTTCACGCCCACACGATTCGCGATGTCGATGAGCTGGCGGTCGAGCTCCTCGTCGGTCATGCCGGAATCGGTCGTGATGCCATGCTCCTGGATCTCGATGTAGAAGCTGCCGGGCTCGAACAGGTCGCGGAACGTCTCGGCCCAGGCGACCGCCGTGTCGATATCGCCGCGGTCGATGCACTTGGGGATGATGCCGGCGATGCACGCCGAGCTGGCGATGAGACCCTCGCGATGGCGGCGCAGGTTGTCCAGGGTCACGCGCGGCTTGTAGTAGAAGCCCTGCACGGCAGCCTCGGACACCGTCTGCATGAGGTTGACGTAGCCGGTCTCGTTGCGCGCGAACAGCACCATGTGGTAGAGCTCGGGCTTGCGATCGCGGGCGAGCGTGTCGTCGGGGGTGAAGTAGACCTCGCAGCCGAAGATCGGCTTGATCACGAGCGGGGGCTTGGTGGCGTCGAGGTTACCCGAACGGTCCCACTCCTCCATGTCCTTCACGTACTGGACGTAGCCACGCGGGTTCTTCTCGGGATCGGGCTGCTCGAGCTCGTCGCGGCGGCCCTTCTGGAGAAACGACTTGTCGTGGCTCCAGGTCTTGTACTCGGGCGTGCCGTGGTTCACGGCATCGCAGGCAAGACCGAGCTCGGGGACACCGTACATATAGCCGTGGTCGGTGATGGCCACGGCGGGCATGCCGAGTTCGACGGCGCGGTCGACCATATCGCCGATACGCGTGGCACCGTCGAGCATCGAGTATTCGGTATGGTTGTGCAGGTGAACAAACGCCATGTACGCTCTCGCTTTCCGCCTTCGTCGTTTCGCAGGAAGCATTGTACCGCACGGCGTGGACGCACCCGGCGCCCCCGCCGGCGGTCGCGCAACGCCCACAGGCGCTCGCGCCGACGGGACGAAACGCGACAGGCGCGCTCCCCCATCCCATGGGAAAACGCGCCTGCCGTGGATTTCGAGTATGGGTGCGAGGATGCCCCGCGACGGCTACTCGATGTAGATGAGCTCGTCCAGCTCGTCGATCGGCCACATGGGACGGAAGATGCGACGGAACGGCAGCTTCTCGTAGATCTGGTCGGTCGGACCGGGCGTGAGCGCCATGATGTGATAGGCGGTCTCGGGGATCAGGTACGTATCCAGATACCCCATCTTGACCACCACGATGTCGTAGTCGTGGAACTCCACGCCGGCGGCGTGGAACTGCTCCATATGACCGTACTGGACGTTGTGCGGCATCACGAGCACGTCGAGGCCGGTGCCGTCGACCGTCACGATATAGCAGGAGCCGACGATCTTCTGGGAGCCGACCGCGGCGTCGCCCACGCAGCTGAGCGTGCCGGCGAGCTCGACCGGCGCGGATACCTCGTCGGCGCCGACACCGAGGGTGAACTCGACATGATCGCCCACGCTCGCCGCGGACAGCTCGCGGCAGGCGTCCGCATCGTTGACGCCGGCGACGAGCACGCGCTTGCCTTGCAGGTCCTGTGCCAGAAGCTCACGGAGCACGACCGTACCGCAGCCCGACGATCCGGCGCCGCAGTTATCGCCCGAGTCGGTGATGACGGCGGTCTTGCCCTCGAAGGCCACCGCCCGCGCCACGGCATCGCCCGCGTCGCCGTAGTTGCCTCCGAAGGTGAACTCGTCGCGGTGCTCCCACGCGTAGCGGGAGATGCGCTCGGCGACCTGCTCGCAGTACGCGGTATCGGCCGGCATGTTGGGGACCACGACCACGGCCGCGCCGAGCTTGTCGTCATCGTGGCGCAGGTAGCCCACGTGATAGGAGCAGGAGAACACCCGCCCGTCGGTCTCGGCCTCGTCGAGCAGGCGGTTGATGGAGCGCATCGGCTCGTTGGCCGACACGCTGCGCTCGCCCTCCACGATGATGGGAAGCTTGCGCATGACGGGATGCATCGGACGACGATGCTCCATGAGGTCGACGAGCTTCTCGGCGACGATGCGCCAGGTGTCGACCGTGTCGATATGCGGGGACTCGCGGAAGCAGCGCAGGATGTTCACGCGCGAGGCGAGCTCGGCGGTCACGTTGCCGTGCGGGTCGAGCGCCAAGGCGATGGGCATGTGCACGCCCACGATCGCGCGGATCCGGCGTAGCAGCTCGTGCTCTCCCGATACGCAGTCCAGGCCGCGCACGCCGCTCGCACCGTGCAGCTGCAGGTAGATCGCATCGATCTCGTCGAGGTGCGCGCGGAGGTCGTCGATGATGCGCCCGGCGATGAACTCGTAGGCGTCGTGCTCGATCATGCCGCTCGGATTGATGCCCGCGAAGATGGAGGGCACGATCTCGACGCCACGGTCCTCGAAGATATCGCGGATGCGCATCTCGTCGATGCACTCCCGACCGTACAGCAGCAGGAAATCCTCGAGCTTGGCATCGCGGGCAACGTGCTCGTTGCACTCCGCGCTCATGTGGGCGACGAAAACCTTCATGGCGACTCCTCGGTAGGGCGGGCAGCATCAAGCTCGTCACCCTAGCACAAACCGGTCGCCGATATGCATATCGCCGGCAAGAACACGTTTGGGACACATAGCGGTGCGGGCACCGGTGCAATCGGTGCCCGCACCGGTGCGAAACCTACAGGTCGTAGGTCACGACCTGCGGCTGCGTCGGATCGTTCGGATCGGGAACCTCGACGCGGACGAACGCGAGGTGAACGTGCGCATAGCCCGCCCGGTGCAGCACATCTGCATATACGCGTGCCTGGAGCGCATGCTTGTCCTGCAGCTCCGACGGCGTCTCGAGCGGACTGCCTCCGGTCTTGTAGTCGATCACGAGCGCGTGATCCGGATGCGCGGGATCGGTCGCCAGGGCATCGATGGCACCCTCGGCGAACCGCCCGAACCGCTCGCGGATCTGCGCCTCGTCGATTCCGAGCGAGTAGAACGGGACCTCGGCACGGACCTGGGACCGGGCGCACAGCTCCCGACGGATCCGCGACGCCTCCCAACATTCGAGCGCTTGCTCGAGACGCGCGCGCTGCGCCGCGCTCACCCGCCAATAGCGTGCGAGCGCATCGATGCGCTCGAGGGGGACGTGTTCGGAACCCGTCTCGATCAGCCACTGCGCTGCCGCATGGAACGCCGAACCGAGCGCGGTCGGATCGTCCTGCGGATCCGGTGCGGTATCAGCGGTATCGGCGGGCACATCCGCATGTCCCGCCGCCTCGATCAGCTCGACGATCTCGCCGGCAGGTGCGGGTTCCCCGTCGGCACGGGCGGTATCGGGCGACGCCGTCGCGCCGATACGCCGCTCCTCAGGTACCGTGACGGCAGCCTCCCCATCCTCTCGGTCCTCGGCTTCGGCGTGCAGCTCCTTGGCGATAGACGAGTAGCTGTACGAGGCGCGCGGCGGGCGGGCAGCGGGTGCGGTGCGGTGCGTCAGCGACGCGGGATGGACGAGCGTGAAGCTGTCCGCCTCCTCGTCCCGAACCGCGTCGTCGCCCACATCGATGGGGGCGCTCGCCCCCTCGTCGCCTTCTCCCGCGGACACGGTCGCCTGATATCCCTCGCCTCCGTAGACGAAGTCGCGCAGGGCGACCAGTTCGAAGTCGCCCTCGCGGGAGTCGTCGAACACGAGGCGGCCGGCATCGAGCGGATGCGCGCCCTCGGGCAGGATGCGCGCGAGCACCGAACCGGTGAGATCGTGCTCGTCGTCGAGGGTGAGCTCGGGCACCTTCCCGCTGCCCACCTTCGCATCCATGGCCAAGATCAAAAGCTCCTTCGCACGGGTCATGGCCACGTAAAGCAGGCGGGCGCGCTCCTCGAGTTCGCGTTGCTCGGCCTCGGTGCGCATGGAGATGAAGGCCTCGGCGGCCGACCCGGTCGCGCACACCTCGTCGAACGCCTCGGGTGTCAGCCATTCCTTGTACAGCTTGCGGAACCGCTCCTCGACCTTCGCCTCGGCGATGCGGACGCCGTCGGCGCGCACCGTGCCGGAAAAACGAGCGGGGACGAGCGCCGCCTCGACGGCGCCGGGGACGCGACGCGTCTGCATGCGGTCGCCGTTGCGCTTGGTCGAGAAGCAGTCCGCGACCGCGACGATCGGGAACTCGAGGCCCTTCGAAGCGTGCACCGTCATGATGCGCACCGCGCCGCTCCCCTCCTCGTTGAGGGCGCCGGGAGCCTGCTTGGACGCGAGGGCGGCATCGAAGGCGCAGGCGACGGCACGCGGCCCTTCGCCCACCTTCGCCTGGGCCTCCTCGACCATGTCGAGCGCCTTCAGGACGTTCGCCGCGACGGCGCGCCCCTCCGGTCCCTGCGCGGCGAGGCGCACCATCCAACCCGATGCGCGCACCACCTCGCGCGCGATGTCGGAGGGACGGTCGCGGCCGACGCGGGCGAGCGCGGCGCGCAGGACGTCACGCGCTCGCGCGAGCAGCGGCAGATCGTCGAGACCGGGCGCGTCATCGTCGCTCATGAGGCCGGCATCGGCGTTGCGCCGGCGCGTCTCGCCCGTCGCGACGTCGAATGCCGTGCACAGCGCCAGGAACTCCTCGGCACCCAAGGCGAACATGGGGGACGCCAGAAGCGGCACGAGCCCGGATGCCGTGTCGGCCGGATCGGCGAGCGTCCACATGAGCGCGCGCACGCTCGCGACCTCAGGCGTCGACGAGAACACCGAACCGCCCGCGATGACGCAATCGAGCCCCTCGGCACGGATGGCGTCCGCGTAGATGCCCGAATGCGTCATGCCGCCGAGCAGCAGCACCATGTCGCCCACCGGCTGCCCCGCATCGGCGAGGGCGCGGAACCGCGCGGCGATGGCCGTCGCCTTGGCCTCGGCGCGCTCCTGGGACGTGCCGCCCGCCACGAGCAGGGCCTGGCGGCGCGAAGCCGCGGCGACGAGCGTATCGGCGCGCCCCTCGTTGGGCTCGAGGTCCAAAAAGCCCCGCATGAGCCCGTCGTGTTCCCCGTCGAAGATACGGGCGACGTACGCGAGGATATCCGCATGGCTGCGGAAGTTGCGCACCAGCCGTACGACTGACCCCGCATCGGGGCACGCACCGGTGAGCCCGGCATCGTCGCGCCCGTCCGCGATCAGCCGCTCCTGACGGCGGAACACCTCGACCTCGGCACCGCGGAAGCGGTAGATCGACTGCTGCGCGTCGCCCACCGTGCACAGACGGCGTCCACCGTCCGTCAGGTATCCGATCAGATCGACCTGCTGCTGATCGGTATCCTGGAACTCGTCGATCATCACCATGCGGAACCGGTCGGCATAGGCGGCGCGGATATCGGCTCGGTCGCGCAACGCCGTATAGGCGAGGCGCAGCAGATCGTTGTTGTCGAGCACGGAGGCCTGAAGCTTAAGGGCGCGGTACTCGCGCTCCACGGCACGGGCGAGGGCGAGCAGCGCGCCGAGCGCGTCGTGCCCGCAGGCGAGATAGGCGTTGACGAACGTGTCGGCGACGTCGGCGCGCAGCAGGTCGATCTGCTCTTTGGGCAATGCCTTGCTCGGCCGGGGGATCTCGCAGCTCATCATGCAGCGCGTCAGGTCCGCGAGCGTGCGTCCGCTCGCGGCGTAGGCGTCGATGGCCGCAAGTGCATCCCGGCCGATCTGGGCCGCCTTGGGGCTTGCGTCCAGACAGGCGCGATACGCGTCGGCAAGCGATTCGACCCGGTCCTCGCCGAACGCGAGCCGCACGTCGTCCATGCCGTTCGGCAGGCTGCACGACAGCTCCAACAGGCGCCTGACGAAGCCCTGCACGCTGCCGGTCCCCTCGCGCGCCGCCGGACCGCCCTCGCTTTTGAGCGGATACCACGCCAGCAGGTCCGAGAGCCGGTAGCCACCCTCGATCGCGCCCGTCTCCTCGGCATGCGCGATCGCGCGGTCGACGGCCTTCTCGATCAGCTCGCCGGTGTCCTCCAGGATGCCGAATTCGGGGTCGAGCCCGAGCTCCAGCGCGTGCGCGCGCAGGATGCGGGCACACATGCCGTGGATGGTCGAGATCCACGCGTCGTCGACGGCGAGCGCCTCGCGATCCATGCCGGCGTCGATGAGCGCCGCGCGGACGCGTTCGCGGATCTCGGCGGCAGCGTCCTTGGTGAACGTGATGGCGAGCACCTGATCGAGATGCTCGATGAACGGTCCCGATTCGGGCGAGAGCGCCCACAGGATGCGACGGGTGAGCGTGAAGGTCTTACCCGAGCCAGCGCCCGCGGACACGAACAGGGGCCGATCGAGCGTGGTGACGATCTCGCGCTGTTGCGGCATCAACGTGGATAGGTCCATGGTCCTCACGCGTCCCTTCGAACGAAGCCGAGCGGATGGTTGTGCACGCAGCTCGGCTGCACCTCGGATGCCGCCGTGACGTAGCCGGCCGCAAGCTCCTCCAGGCGGACGCCGACTTCGCGCTCCACCCGATCGAGGAGCTCGTCGAACGCCATGGTCCCGCCGGCGTCGGTCGCGGGGAACCCGTCGCGCAGCCCGGGAACGCGCCCGTCGCCGGGAACCTCCTCGGCGAGCTCCTCCGAGACGGCACCGCGCATGGCGACCTTGCCCTTGGTGGCGAAGTAGACCGCCCCGCGCACGTTCAAGTCGAGCGCGCGCCTGAGCGCCTGCGCGTAGATCAGCGTCTGCGTGTGCTCGGGTAGCCAACGGGGGTCATCGGCCGGCGCGGCACCTGTCTTCTTATCGGGCGCCGTCGGATCCTTGAGCCGAAACGGCGTGACGTCGGAGCGGTGCTTGTAGTCGATGACCACCGCATGCCCCTCGGCGTCGACGTCGACGCGGTCGATCCTGCCGCCGAGCGGCCAGCCCGCGTACGTGACACCCAAGCCGTTGAACGAGTACTCGAGATAGGCCGGCGCGTACGCGGCGAGCGCATCAGCCTCGTAGCGCACGACCTTTTCCAACTGGGGCAAGATCTCGTCGACCTGCTTTTCCTGCGCGACCGACAGCGGCACGAGCGGCGCCGACGAGGAGGTCTTTCCGCGCGCGTGCTCGGCGGCGACCTCGGCGAATACGTCGCGCAGCAGCGCCAGCGAGGTGTCGAGGTTCTCGGGCGTCACCCGTGCGGATCCGTCGGCGAGAAGACGCTCATGGAAGCGGTCCATGACGTCATGGACGAAGTTGCCCTTCTCCATGTTGGTGAAGCCGGCGTCGATGACGGAGGGGCGCAGACGGGACGACACGAACCAGCACAGCGGGCAGGCGGAGTAGGTCTCTATCTGGGACGCCGAGAACTGGCGCGGCACCGGGTTGCCGTCCGCACCGACCTGCGTGAGCACGAGGTATCGCGTCGCCTGCGCCGAAAGCCGCTGGGGCGGCAGGCACGACACGCGCTCGAGGGGCGCGGTGCGCCCGTCGGCGGGATCGAAGTCGCCCGCGACATCCTCCTCGCCCACCCGACGTACGCGGGCGTCATCGCCCGCTGCCGCGCGCAACTCGGTCCAGATGGCCGCCGGATAGCGATCCTTCGCCTGGCGATCGTGCGTCACGCGCGCCAAGGTGCGTTCGCCGCGTGCCGCCGCAAGGGCGCGGTACGTCAGATCACGCAGACAGGCGGCGGGCTCGAGTTCGAGCGCGCAAGCGTCCAGGCGCGCCGCGAGCGTCGTGCGGGCGCTTTCCTCATGCGACAGCGGATAGCTCGCCACATCGACATCGGCGAACAGCAACGCGTCGACCGAACCGGCCGCAAGGCAGGCGGCGTCGGCGAGCGCCATGAACGCCACCTCGCCGACGGGCTCGGCATCGGCGGGGCACGACGCCTCGATGCGCTCGCGCGAGACGACGCACAACCCATCGAGTACCCGGCACGCGACCGCTTGGCCCACGTGCAGGGCGTGCGCGTCGTCGGCGACCACCTGCAGGGCGCGCTCGGCCATGGCGCGTTCGACGGCGATGCGGCACGAGCCGTCACGCGACCCGAACGCCTGCGCGGGCAGTTTCTCGATCGCGGCGCAGATGGTCTTGAGCGCCGAGACCGGACGATCTTGCCACAGGAACTGCACGACGTCGGCGCAGATAGCCGGAACCGAGGCGAAGGGGTGATCGGCGGGAAGCTTGCGACGGGCGGCGGCGACGCGCGACTGCACGCTTTGCAGCTCGCGCAGCACGCCCTCGACGCCCAGCGCCCGCGAGGAGCGGATCTTCTTGTCGAATCGTCGGGCGGTCGGGATGTCGATGCCCGACAGGGGCGAGTAGAGCCAGTCGGAGAGCTCCGGAGCGGGCCACCACTCGGCCGCGCTGCCGGAACCGTCGAGATCGGCCTTCATACGCTCGACCAGGTCGCGTAGCGCCGTGAACTGCCGGCCCACCGCCGTCCGCTCGAACCGCACGAAGCGCGTGACCTCGGAGACCATGCCCCGGGACGCAAGCCATGGCGCGAGCCGGTCGGCAAGCTCGGCGGGACGCGCGGACACGACGACCGCACGGCGACCCGAAGCGCCGACAAGGCGCGTGAGCTCCTCGGCGTAGGCGCGATCGCGGGCATGCGGCCCCGCGACCTCCAAAAAGCCGATCTCGGGTACACGGGCGATGCGCTCGGGCGCATCCGCGCAAACGACCTCGCAGCCGGCAGAACCGAAGGCGCGGGCGAGCGATGTCGCCCATACGCCCTGCTCGCCGCGCAGCGCTATGGAAACCTCACCGATACGCGCCACGGTGGATAGCAGGCGGGCAAGGTAGGCGGGCACCGCGGTCACATCCCGCAGCACCACGCAGCGGGCCGCGGCGATCGGCGTGCGGTCGAGCACGGATGCGAGATGGACCGCGGCGTCGGAGGCCTCGATCAACGCGCGGGACGCGAGCGCATCCCGGTAGCGGGCGAGCAGATCGAGCACCACGGCCTCGGCAGGACCGCCGGCGCCGCCTTCAGTCGGCGCGCCGGCGAAGGGCAGCAGGTCGCGCGCGATCGAGGCGAGCAGGCGCACGGTGCCGGGATTCGCGCGCAGCGGGGCGAGCTCGGACTCCGCGCGGGCATACAGGATATCGGCCATGAGCAGCTGGCGCTGGATGCCCGTGCACGGGCGCTCACCGCTGCCGAGCAGCTCCCACAGGCTCCCGATCCAGTCGCTCACCGTCGTGACATCGACACCCAGGCCGCAACCGGCCTGGGCGAGCGAGATGCGGACCACATCGCGCTCGCCGACGGACGGCACGAGCAGCGTGCACCGCCCGTATCGGGCGACAGCCTGGGCGATGAGCTCAACCTCCGCACCGTCGGGCCGCGTACCGGCCTGCGTGTATATGATCCGTACTGCCATGGTCCTCCCCGCGCTTTCCGTCGGCAGCGTTGTGCTGACACTATCCTACACGCCCACGTGGACATGATGATAAGACGGCACCGGGTCCACCCCATCGGTCGCGATTCCCTCGCATCCGACAAAACCGGATCCGGCGCCGGCTCGTCGACTCGACATCGTAAAAAACCGCCCCCGACCCGCAGGCGCGCGGGTCGGGGGCGGCAAAATCATCGATGCGGGACATCACGCGCGGCCGCGCTCCTGGTCCTCGAGTTTGATCAGGACGCGACGATAGCCGCCGTGCTCGCCGTTGAGCGCCTTGGACACACGGCTCACCGTCGTCGACGATGCACCTGTGCGTGCCTGAACCTCGACGTACGGCTCGCCCTCGTCCAGGTACCGGGCAACCTGCAGGCGCTGCCCGAAATCGCAGACCTCACGCGGCGTGCACAGGTCGGTGAGGAACGACCGGACATCGTCTTCGGTCTCGAGCAGCAGCACAGCTCGGACGAGCTGCTGCACGTCCGGACGCTCGAACATCTTCTCGATATTCATAAGAAACCGCCAAATCTACCTATAACAAGACGGGTTGATACTAAGAATGAGATTCGAATGCAGATAATATTCAACACCCACAGATGAACACCCACGTGATGCAGTGTAACACACCACCTTGCTAAAGCGCCTATGCACCCGGCCAACGGACCATCCGTCCATCGAACGTACCCACCTCGACCGAGAGGCATCCGCATTTCCTCAGCGCCCGATCACCCGGATACGACCGTCGAGCCCCGATGTCCACGTCACCCGATCCGCATCGTCGACGATGACTGCATCGACACCGTCGAGCGCCTCAACGAACGCCAGAGCCTCCGTTGCCCCCAGCATCACCGCCGTCGTCGAGTATCCATCGCAATCCAGCGAGCGCGCCGCCACGATCGTCGCGCTCACCACGTCGGTCGCGACGGGCGTGCCGGTCGCCGGATCGAGGATATGATGGTAGGTCGTACCTCCGCGGGTGAAGCACCGTTCGCGCAACCCGCTCGTGACGACCGATCCGTCGACCATGTCGACGACCGCGCGATGCCGCGCGCGGTCGAACGGGTCGCGGATGCCCACGCGCCACGGCGAGCCGCCCTCCATCGGTACTGCGACTTCCGCAGCGCAGGCGGAATCCGGACGCCCGCCGCGGACGAGGACGTTGCCGCCTAGGTTCAAGGCGAAACGCCCGATACCGTGCGCCGTCATGATCTTCGTCAGATCGTCGGAGATATAGCCTTTGGCGATGCCGCCGACGTCGAGGATGGTCGCCGGGTCGGCGATGGCAAGCGTCGGCGCCCCTTCCGCGTCGCGACCCAGCCGCACAAGGTGGTAATCCACATGGCAAAGCGCCTGGGCCAGAACACGCGACGATGGGACACGGCCGGTATGGAAGTCCCACAGCGACGTCACGGTACCCATCGTGATGTCGAAGCGCCCTTCGCTGCGCGCGCAGTACCCGTAAGCCAACTCGAGCAGCTCCGCCGTCTCGGGCGCGACCGCGATGGGCTCGGGCGATGCCGCGTGCGCGCGGGCGATGTCGGATTCGGGCCTGGTTCGCGAGAGCCGGCGCTCGAACCACGCGCAGCGCTCCCGACACGCCTCGAGAGCGGCATCCAAACGTGTCCGAACCGAAGGCGAGACCGCCGTCTCACCGTCATCGGGATAGGCATGCAGGCACACCTCGGTATCGAACGCCGCGAACGTCACGGCGCGACCGCCGTCCTCACCGAGAAACGCCGCGTGCGTTCTGGGTTTTCCGTGTTCGCGACCGCTTCGCACAAAACGCCCTTCCCTATGGCACAATCATCACACCCATGATAGCGTCGATCCATCCGACGCTCACCTGACGAAAGGCGGCGCGCATGCGCTTTATCCTCAACTGGCTGCTCATCTCGATCGCCATCTCCGTGGCGGCCTATATCGTGCCCGGCATCGAGCCGTACGGACCCGCCGACCCATGGCTGTGCTTCGCGTTCGTCGGGCTGTTCCTGGGCTTGGTGAACTCCCTCGTCAAGCCGGTGATCACCGTCATCTCGCTGCCGGTGACGATCCTCACGCTCGGCATTTTCCAGCTCGTCGTCAACAGCCTCATGCTCGAGCTCGCCAGCTGGTTCTCCCTGAACCTACTCGGCGCGGGCATCGTCATCAACGGGTTCGGGGCTGCGTTTTTCGGCGCCATCGTCATCAGCATCGTGAGCGCCATCTTAAACGTCGCCACGGCCGACGCCCAATAGCGCAACGTCCGCGAAGGGCCACGGGACGCATCACCCCATGCGGGCGCGGTTTACTACGGCTGTGTTAGAGGCAATCGATGCCGCGCGGCGACGCCGCGAGATCGGCGATGGAGATTCCGTCGAGATACGTCGCGATCATCCGGTCGAGTTCCGACCACATGTTGATCGTCGGGCATTCCCGGGCGCGCTCGCATCCCGTCTTGCCGCCCTCGAGGCACGAGACCGGCGCCAAGCCGCCCTCCGTCAGGCGCAGGATCTCGCCGACGGTATAGCGCTCGGCGGGACGCGTGAGCCGGTAGCCGCCGCCCTTGCCGCGCATACCAGACAGCATGTCGTTGCGCACCAGCGCCGACAGGATGTTCTCAAGGTACTTCTCGGACACCCCTTGGCGGGCGGCGATCTCTTTCAGGGGTACGCGGCCATCCTCCTGATGTTCCGCCAAATCGACCATCACGCGAAGCGCGTAGCGTCCCTTCGTCGAAACCAGCATGGCTCTCCCCCTCCCGAACGTCCGTACAGCAGCAGGATACCAAAGAGCTGACATAAAACCGACCCCGGAATGACGAGAGATCGAGGGGTCGTTTTATTTACAGAACCTTGTCGATCGGACCCGTCCCCACCCAAGCGCCCGATACGGGGTATATCGATATACTGGAACCAACGATACGTCCGTCCGGATAAGGAGCGTCCATGGAGCGCATTCGCACATCCGTCGACCAGCTGATCGGCCACACCCCCCTGCTCGAGCTCACCGGCATCGAGCGTGACCTGGGCCTGAGCGCCCGCGTCGTCGCCAAGCTCGAGTACTTCAACCCCGCGGGCTCCGCCAAGGACCGCGTCGCCCGGCGCATCCTCGACGATGCCGAGGCGGCGGGCGCCATCCGTCCGCATGCGGGATGCACGGTCATCGAGCCCACGAGCGGCAACACCGGCATCGGGCTCGCCGCCCTGGCCGCCTCCCGTGGCTACCGCCTCATCATCACCATGCCGGATTCCATGAGCCCCGAGCGCCGCAAGCTCATGGAGGGCTACGGTGCCGAGGTCATCCTCACGCCCGGCACGCAGGGCATGGCGGGCGCCATCCGCCGCGCCGAGGAGCTCTCCCGCAAGATTCCGGGAAGCATCATCGCCGGCCAGTTCACCAATCCCGCGAACCCCGCCGCCCACGAAGCGACGACCGGCCCGGAGATCTGGAAGGACACCGACGGGAGCGTCGATGTCTTCGTCGCGGGCGCCGGCACGGGCGGCACGATCACCGGCGTCGGGCACTACCTGCGCTCCAAGCGCCCCGACGTGCACATCGTCGCCGTCGAGCCCGCCGGATCCGCGGTGCTTTCGGGCGGCGAGGCCGGACCGCACGGCCTGCAGGGCATCGGCGCCGGCTTTGTCCCCGAGGTGCTCGACACGGACGTGTACGACGAGGTCATCCCCGTGACGGACGAGGATGCGCTCGCCTGCGCCCGCCTGATCGCCCGCGCCGAGGGCGTGCTGGTGGGCATCTCGTCGGGTGCCGCCGCATGGGCCGCCATCGAGCTTGCCAAGAAACCGGAAAACGCGGGCAAGACGATCGTCGTGCTGCTGCCCGATACCGGCGAGCGCTACCTGTCGAGCGCCCTGTTCACCGAGTAGGCGCGACGTGACGACGGCAAAACGGGCACTCGTCGCCATGAGCGGCGGCGTCGATTCGAGCGTGACGGCCTATCTGCTCAAGCAGCAGGGCTACGACTGCATCGGTGCCACGATGCTGTTGCACGGCGGCTCGGCGGGAACGGACGGTACCGGCACCTGTGGCTCATCGCGCGACGCCGACGACGCCGCGAGCGTGGCACACACGCTCGGGTTCGAACACCACGTCCTCGACCTGCGCGAGACGTTCGCGCGCTGCGTGGTGGACAAGTTCATGCGCACCTACGAGATGGGCCGAACCCCCAACCCCTGCTGCGACTGCAACCGCTATCTCAAGTTCGGCGCGCTGCTCG
>CAZRPL010000036.1:0-19962 GCA_964602045.1 uncultured Collinsella sp.
CAGCGGTTCTGCTTGCGCGTCGAGAACTTCGGCTCGCGGTTAGCCTTGACGATCATCGATGTCTTAGCCACTTATTTCCTCCTCACTGATGTGTATCAAAGCGCCGGACGGGCGGCACGCCGGTTGCGCGCCGCCCGGAGCCGGGGCAGATGAACCTATTTCTTGAACGGGAACCCGAAGGCGTCCAGAAGGGCCTTGGCCTCTTCGTCGGTCTTCGCGGTCGTCACGATGGTGATGTCCATACCGCGGGTGCTGCTGGCCCCCACTCACCGTACGGGACTCGCCGATGCAGTGGCCGCGACGGTAGCGGAGATCGTCACCGCGGATGGGCAGCAGGTGCGAGTCGAAGTCGATCTCGGGGAAGATCAGCTGCTCGGTAACACCCATGGAGAAGTTGCCACGGCCGTCGAAGCTCTTGGGCGAGATGCCGCGGAAGTCGCGGATACGGGGAATGGCAACGGAGGTCAGACGGTCGAAGAACTCCCACATGCGGTCGCCGCGCAGGGTGACCTTGGCGCCGATCGGCATGCCGGCACGCAGGTGGAACGACGCGATGGACTTGCGGGCGCGGGTGACCATCGGCTGCTGGCCGGTGATGGCGCGCAGGTCGCGGACGGCGCCCTCGATCGCCTTGGAATCGGTGGCGGCCTCGCCGACGCCCATGTTCACGACGATCTTCTCGAACTTCGGGATCATCATGACGTTCTTGTACTGGAACTTGTCATGCAGCTGCTGCTTGACCTCGTTGTCGTACTTGGCCTTGAGGCGCGGGACGTACTTCTCTTCTGCCATGTTCACTCCTTCGGGGTTTTAAGCACGGGGCTGTGCGCTGCGCTTATCGGTCGGTATGCGCGACCTCGCGCGTTGCCGTCCTCGTGCCTCCTGTCGCGTTCACGCCGGATATGGCGGACCGGCATGACGATTGACCGACAGGAGCCGGGCAATACGAGTCGGTATGATACGCGTATGCGGCACCGATTGCCAGAAAAACCTTACGTGCTGCGGAAATCCACATTTGCACGCGGGGAAGCGGGGCCGCGCGATGTCGAAGCACCCCAGGGGTTTCGACATCTGCCCGCAGAGGGCGGCGGCAGGCCGGGTGCCGTCAGTTCATCCGATAGAGCGTGAACGCGATCTCGCCGTCGTCGTAGCGGGCCTCCACCACGGCGGTGCCGCTGTAGATGGGCGTGGAGCTCGCCCCCACCGCGTCGAGCATGTCGGAGAGCGGCAGCCCGTAGGTGTCCATGGAGATGTCCTCCGGCAACAGCGAGCTCGACGACTGGTAGACGTCGAAGGTCACCTGGTAGAGGTTGTCGCCAAGATCCGTGGCCGAAGTCACCGCCGAGACACCCTGGCTCGGCCAGGCGACGCCCGTCTCGTAGACGTAGTAGAACCAACCGTCGTGCACGGTGCCGCGATCGGCGTTCGGCGCGTGCGTCTCGCCGGGGTTCTTGTCGTAGACCAGATCGCTTTCGGTGAACGCGAGCCCGAAGTAGCGGTCCATGAGATCGATGAAGTAATCGGCGGGGATGCGCATGGCGTAGCCCTCGTCGCCCATCGCGTCACCGCTCGACACGCCCTCCAGGTGCGGGTTGTTGTTGTAGGCCATGTGGTACTGCATGAAACGGATGAGCTCGAAGCGCATGTCGTCGGTGAGCGGCTCGTCGCGGTCGAAATGGTCGCGCGCCGTCAGGCCGGCCGCCAGCTCGGAGAAGTTCGAGATGAAGACGTTGATCGCCTCGTAATCGTCACGATCGGACAGGTCGAGCTGGATGGAGCTGGGCACGAATTCCCGCGTGGGCCGGGATTCGACCCGCTGGGTGCGCCCGACGGCGGCCGCACCACCCGTGTCGGCGCCATCGTCCGCGCCGGCGTCACCGTCGGCGGACTCCCCCGTCGAGTCGCCACCGTTCATGACCACGTTGATCGAGGTACCGGAAGCGACCGGCTCCTCCTCGTGCTCCCACGGCGCCGTGATGACGCCCGTGGCGAACAAGGCGGCCGGGATGCCGATGAAGATCGCGATGAGGACCGCGGCGATGATGACGACCGTCGGGGCCTTGGAGGCGCGCTTGGGCGCGGAATCGGGCGCTTGCCGCGGTACGGGCGGCTGCTGTTGCGGTGTGGCATGCTGTTGTGGCGCAGCCTGAGCCGCGGTATCGAGCGGAGCCCCGCACTCCGTGCAGAAACGCGAACCCTCCACCATGACGGTTCCACAGTGCCGACAGATCATCGCAATCCCCCGTCATCCGATCGATTATCCCTTGGGCCCCATTGTAACCCCCTCGCGCTCCCGCCGAAAGGAACAGGACGACAGCCCGCATGCAAAATAACCCCAGGGGTTTTTCTACATGTAGAAAACCCCTGGGGTTATTTTGCGTTTCCGATGAAGGCTAGTCGTTGCGCTTCTGCACGATCGCGCCGACGACGGTGAGCACGATAACGCCCACGAGGATCGGCGTGGCGTAGGCGGCGGAGAAGTCACCACCGATGTAGGACGACAGGGCGTCGAAGGTCGCGGCGACATCGCCCGGGACGGCGAGCTCGGCGAGCTTGCCAAACGACAGCACGGCCGCGAGCAGGTTGGACGACACGAACGTCGCGCCGGCATAGGCCGTGCCCAGACGCACGAACAGGTCGCACCACCGCAGGGCGGCAAGGCCGGTCAACAGCGCGGCGACCGCCATGATGATGCCGAGGTAATCGCCGGCCTCGGCGGGTAGCAGCATCGTCACGATGAAACCGAGGGCGGCACCCGACAGCGCGCCGATCAAAAACACGCCGGCCTTGTACATGTACTTGGACAGCAGCGCGGCCGCGAGGCCGACCACGACCGCCACCACGATCGAGGTCGTGGAGCCCTCGGAGGCGGACAGGCCGATGTTGAGCACGCCGAGGAACACGAGCGCGCCGAGCATGATGTAGAACAGCTTCTTGCCGGCAAAGCAGGAGATGGCGCCCACGGCGATGTTGACGAGCAGGTACAAGATCACGAATTCCATGAAGAACCTTTCGCACGATCGATATGACCCGGCCATGATAGCGAAACCGTCCTGTGCCGGTAAAGGAATACCCGACGACCCGCCGACTCCCCCGCTATCGGTCCCCTTCGCGCGAAACTCGTGATCCGATCGTTTAATGCGGACGCGGCAGCAGGACGGTGCGACGATGCGCGACCATCTCGGCGGCGATGCTCACGGCGATCTCGGCGGGGGTCTCCGCATGGATGGGCAGGCCGATGGGCATGTGCAGCCGCTCGGCGTCCTGCGCGGAGAAGCCGTCCGCGATCAGGCGATCGCGCACGAAGCCCGTCTTGCGTTTGCTGCCCAAGCAGCCCACATACGACGGATGCGCCGCAAGCGCCTGGGAGATGACCTCGTAGTCGCTCCCGTGGCCCGAGGTGGCGCTCACCACGAGGTCGCGCCCGCCGATGGAGCATGTCGCGGCGAGGTCGTCGTAGTCCACCAGGCGGCGCTCGAGCGCACCCGGCAGCAGCTGCTCGGTCAGCATCTCGGGACGGTCGTCGCAGGCGATCACGGCGAAGCCGGCGGCAGCGAGCGCCGCCGTCAGCGCGCGCCCCACATGCCCGCAGCCGAAGATATAGGTGAATCCCTCCGGGCAGAGAGGCTCGAGATAGCGTCCCTCGGCCACACCGGCGACGATCGCGTGCTGGTCGGCCGGGTACTCCACGGTCACAGGCAGCGTGCCGGCCACCGTGCGCGCCGAGCCCCGCCCGTGCGCCGCGCTCTCGGGCGCCTCGCCGAACGGAGCCAGGTCGAGGGCGAGCACGCCCTCCCCATGCGCGGCGAGCACGCCGCGCACGCAAGCGAGCACGTCGCGCTGGGAGGCGTCGACGTACAGGTAGCATAAGGTGATCAGCCCGCCGCAGATCATGCCGGTGTCGCTTTTCTTGCCGCCCATGGTATAGCTCACGGTGCGGGACGCCCCCGCCGCGAGCAGTTCGGACGCCTCGGTGAGCGCGATGTCCTCCACCTTGCCGCCGCCGACGGTACCCGCCGGCGCGCAATCGGCGAACACGGCCATCCATGCGCCCGCGGAGCGCGGCGAGGACCCCTGCGTCCCCATCACCATGACGAGTTCGGCGGTCTTCCCCGCATCCAGCGCGGCGAGCAGCCGGTCGACGATCTCGATCTTCTCCATGAAGGGCCCTTCTCTCGTGTATCGGATCTTGCGCGCATGTCGGGATGATGGGATGCGCGGATGCGCCCGGACGGTACGCTCCGGGACGGAGCGCGTCGCGTGCTAGGCGAAGTGGCAGATCGCCTCGAGCACGCCACCGCCCACCGCGCTCGCCTTGTCGGACACCGTCGTGCAGAACGACGTTTCGCCGCGCGGGTCGATATCGCCCGCCTTCATACCCGTATGCGCCATCACGCCGGGCGCGAGCAGACCGCGCAGCACGCCGTCGATGGTCGCGGGCATGGGCTTCCCCGCCACGCGACCCACGACCTCACCCGCATGCACGATGTCGCCGATCCGACGGACGCACTCGAACGGCCCGTCCGCCGGCGCGCGCAGCACGCGGTCGGCACCCACGCCGGCGATGATGCCCGGCACGCCCGTGTTGGCGATGGGCGAACCCGTATAGAGCACGCGCCCCAGATAGTGACCGCGCTTGGTCTCCACCGCCGCATGGCAGTCCTCACCCGCGGTGAAGCCGGGGCCCACGCCGATCACGATCGGCGCCATGTCCATCGTCGTACCCAGGTTGCGCTTGGCCAAGATGGCGTCGACCACGGCGTCGGGAGCGAGCTCGGCGATGCGCTCCGCCTCGGGATCCACCATGACGGCGATCTCGCCGCGCGCCGCGATCGCACGCGCCTCGGCGACCGTGGCCGCCAGCTTGCCGAAGACGTCCTCGACCTGCGCGTGGCCGCAGCGGATGGCCTCGCTCATCGCCACCGTGCGCCGGATGCACGTGGGCTCGGCGATATCGGCCATCACCACCTGCATGCCCGCGCGGTGCAGTCTCAACGCGATGCCCGTCGCCAGATCGCCCGCCCCGCGGATATATGCCAACATGCCCGTTTCGTCCTTTCGCATCGGGGAGCCGGTCGGCTCCACCCCATCATGGTACCGTGTCAGGTAAGCGCATACGACGCTCATGGAGGCGAGGCATATGAACTCTCACCGCACCCACGCCCTCACCGATCTTTTGCAGCAGGTACGCGGCATCACGGCCGTGATCGGCGGCGGCGGCAAATCGACCCTGCTCGCCTGCGGCGGCCGCGGGCTGGCCGCACGCGGCGCGCACACGATCCTGGCGACATCGACCCACATGCTCCCGGTCCCGAACATCCCGATCATCGAGCAGGGCGCACGGCCGTCCGCCAGATGCGGCTCAGGCGCGCCCGCCGGCAGCGAGGCGCCCCTTTACCAGGTGGGCGAGCCGGAATCGGCGACCGGCAAGCTGACGGCGCCCACCGCGACATGGAGCGAGCTCGCCGAGGCCGCCGACCACGTCCTCGTGGAGGCCGACGGCTCGCGCGGCCTGCCCTTCAAGGCCCATAACGAATACGAACCCGTGATTCCCGAGGGCTGCGCCCGCGTCATCTACGTGGTCGGCGCCTTGGGGTTCGGACGGCCGGTGTACGACGTCGTCCATCGTCCGCAGGTGTTCCGGCGCCTGACGGGATGCGCCCCCTACGAACCGGCGACACCCGAGCTCGTCGCGCGCGGCATCGCCGCCGAGGGGCTGGTGGGGATGCCCGACGACATGATCATCGTGAACCAGGTGGAAGACGAGGCGGCGCTGGAGGCGGCATACGCCCTCGCCTCCGCGCTCGCCGACGTCGTCACCTGCCCCGTCTACGCCGGAAGCCTCCGCGACGGCCACCTCCTCCGCCTCGCCTGACAACCCATCATGGGTCAGATGGGGACGTGTTCCTTCCAACCCATCCTGATCGGATAGGCTGTGGGGGACACGTCGCCAAGCAACCCACAACAACCCGTGCACCGCAAAATGGGTTGAGAGGAACACGTCCCCAAATAACCCATGATGGGTTGGATGGAACACGTCCCCATCTGACCCGCCCGTGTGGTTGCCTAGCGGCGCACGTAGGTGCCCGGATGCTCGCCGGTCGGCGCGCCGTCGCGGGCGGCGAGCACACCGTTCACGTACACCAGATGCGCGCGGCCATGGGCCTCCATGCCCTCGTAGGGCGTGTAGTCCACCGCCTGCTGCTGGGTCTCGGCCGAGATCGTCCAGCGCGCGGCGGGGTCCCACACGCACACGTCGGCGTCGGTACCCACGGCGAGCCGGCCCTTGTGCGGCCACATGCCGAACACCCGCGCCGGTCCCTCGCTCATAAGCTGCATGAGCTCCATGGGCCCGAGCTGCCCCTCGAAGGTCGTCGCCATCACCGCGGGACGGTGCTCGATGCCCGGACCGCCGTTGGGGATCCGGGTAAAGTCGCCGATACCGCGGTCCTTCTGGCCGTGCAGGTTGAACGAGCAGTGGTCGGTGGCGATGGAATCGACCTCACCTGCGAGCACGGCGCCGCGCAGGGCGGCGATGTCGGCGGGCTTGCGCAGCGGCGGGCTCATCACGTACTTGGCGCCCGCGAAGCCGTCGTCGCCCTCCTCCAGGTAGCGCGTGTCGTCGAGCGTGAGGTACTGCGGGCAGGTCTCGACGAAGATGCCCCGCTGACCGTGCGCACGCGCCGCACGAACGGCATCCAGGCCGAGCGAGGTCGACAGGTGCACGACGTTCACCTTCGCGCCGGCGATACGGGCCAGATAGAGCAGGCGCGAGACGGCGTCGGCCTCGGCCTCGGCGGGACGCGACAACGGGTGGCCCTCCGGTCCGGTGATCCCGGCGGCGAGCACTTCGCGCTGGAGCTCGTTTACCACGTCGCCGTTCTCGCAGTGCACGCACAGCACCGCGTCCAGGTCGCGCACGATCTCAAGGCAGCGCAGCGTCTCGGCATCGGTGAGCTTGAGATGGTCGTAGGCCAGATAGGTTTTGAACGAGCTCACACCCGCCTCGCGCATACGGCGCATCTGGGCGGGGCTGTCCTCGCCCCACTCGGCGATCGCCATATGGAAGCCGTAGTTCGCGGCGCAACCCTCCCCGCTCTTTGCGCGCTTATGCCACTCGGCGAGCGCGTCGTCCATGGTCACGCCGCGGTCGGCCGTGGCGTAGTCGACGATCGTGGTGGTACCGCCGCAGGCGGCGGCACGGGTACCCGTCTCGAAGCTGTCCGCGGTCCAGTCCATGCCCGTCCAGCACTGCAGATGGGTATGAGCGTCGATGAACCCCGGAAAGACCCAGCAGCCGGCGGCGTCCTCCACCGTATCGTCCGCCGCAGGCTCGATATGCGCCTCGATGGCCGCGATCTTGTCGCCGTCGAGCGCGATATCGCCGCGCCGCAGGCCCTCGGGCGTCACGAGCGCGCCGTTTTTGATGATGATCATGCTCGAATCCCCTTTCTGAACGATTCGAAAACCCCGATTTCTCGAAGTGAGTGCTTAGACTCGGATAAAGCGAGTATACCCGTGCAGTGCCGCAAGGTTTTCGCAGGTAGACGAATTGCTACGCGAGCGGTATACAGAGGGATTCGCGCATGAGGCACTCACTTCGCATAGAGCGCACGGACGCACCCGTGAAATGTCGGCTCACCGGGGTCGATTGTGGCCGTTTTGCCCGTCATCAAACCTCATGTGACATGCGATCCGCTCCAGGTCGGCCGGCGTGTCCACGTCGAGCAGCTCCTCGGGCGCCCGTGCCTCGACGCAGGCGACCTCCGTGCCCGTCGCACGCAGCACCGCACGGCCCCCGTCGTCGCCGGGCACCGTCCAGAACGCCCCAAAGCACGAGGCCGGAAACAATACCGGGCTCGCCGGTACCCCCGCCCAGGCAAGACGGTACGCGCGAGCGGGATCCTCGGCAAAGGCATCGGCCAGCGCGAAAAAGCTCGCCGAGGACACGAGCGGCTGGTCGCCCGGCACAAACAGGCAGCCGTCCCAACGCCCCATGCCGGCAGCGAGACCGGCGCGCGCCGACGCGCGACGGGTCGCCCGTTCCCCTTCCGGACAGACGACCTGCGCATCGGGACGCGCGTGCCGAACGACGTCGGCAACCTCGGACCAGCAGGTCGAAACCACGACCTCGAAGCGCTCGGCGGGCACCGAAGCGAGCGTGCGCACGATGAGCGGCTCACCCGCAAGTGATGCGAGCAGCTTGTTGCCCGTACCGCCCGCCGCGGCGAAGCGCGTGCCCTCACCACAGGCCATGACCACGCACCCGAGTCTCATCCGCTCACCTCCCGCCATCGTCCCGGCAAACAGCTCAACGCGCTGCAGAACGCGTCCCGTCGCCGAACTCCCCGACGTATCCAATCCCAACAGTAGCAAAACGGGGTGCCCCGCGCCCGGGACACCCCCATTGGAAAAGAGAGACGGATCTATGCGCGGGCGATCGTGGTGCCCGTCTTGCCGGCAAGACCGTCGGCGGCCTTCTCGAGCAGGGTGATGAGCGAGGTGCGCCCCTCCTTGCTCTCCACGAAGGCGGCAGCGGCCTGCACCTTGGGCAGCATCGAGCCGGTGCCGAACTCGCCGGCCTCGCCCAGCTCGGCGGCGCGCTCTGGTGTGAGGGTGTCGAGCCACTCCTCGTGGTCGGTTCCGAAGCCGATGGCGACCTTCTCCACGGCGGTGAGGATCACGAGCGAGTCGGCGTCGAGCTGCTCGGCGAGCTTCTCGGCGGCGAAGTCCTTGTCGATGACGGCCGCCGCGCCCTTGAGATGATGCCCCTCGGTCGGGATCACGGGAATACCGCCACCGCCGCAGCACACGACCACGTGGTCGGCGGCGACGAGCGACGAGATCGTATCGAGCTCCACGATGGAGACGGGCTTGGGGCTCGCCACCACGCGACGGTAGCCCTTCTTCTCGTCATGCATGAACTCGTAGCCGCGGTCACGCGTGAGCTCGTCGGCCTCCGCCTCGCTCATGAACGGGCCGATGGGCTTGGTGGGATTGGCGAACGCCGGATCCTCCGGATCGACCTGGATCTGGGTGAGCACCGTGGCCACACCCTTGTCCATGCCGCGGTCGAGCATCTCCTCGCGCAGGGCGTTCTGCAGGTCGTAGCCGATGTAGCCCTGGCTCATCGCGCCGCACACCGACAGCGGGCAGGGGATGTACTTCTCGGGGTCGGAACGCGTGAGCTCGGCCATGGCGTTGGCGATCATGCCGACCTGCGGGCCGTTACCGTGTACGATGATGACCTCGTTGCCCTCCTCGATGAGGTCGACGATGGCGCGGGCCGTGATCTTGACGGCGGCCATCTGCTCGGGGAGGTTGGAGCCGAGGGCGTTACCGCCCAGGGCGACGACGATGCGACGGGACATGCGAAACCACCTTTCGTGGAAATGGGTCGGTCGAGAAATGCGGCAGCGCCCGGGGGCCATCCGACGCCGTCCGGGCGCTGCCGTCATGAGAGAGGACTGATTAGGTTCCGCGGGCCTATCGACCCGCTAGGCTATTAGCGCTGGTTCCAGCGCGGGGTCGCGGCGGCCTCGAGGGCGCGCAGGGTCTCGACCGGGTTCTTGCACTTCTGCAGGAAGATCATCGCGGCGATGGCGTACGGCTTGTAGCTGGCCTCCTTGTACATGCCCACGCGGTGCATGTCGAAGACGTCGGCCATGACCTCGCCGTGCTCGCAGGAGACGCCGGAGATGTCGGCGGGCAGCGGGTGCATGAAGATGGTGTCGTCGCCGTGAGCGGTCTTGGCCATGAGCTCGCGCGTGGAGCACCAATCCATGTGCGTGGCGTTCTGGGCGAGCAGCTCCTTCTCGAGCGCGGCGATGCCCGCGTCGTCACCGGCGGCGTAGAGCTTCGTGCGCTGCTCCATGGCGGCATAGGGAGCCCAGCTCTTGGGAATCACGATGTCGGCACCCTCGAAGGCCTCGGCCATGGTGTTGACCTGCTTGAAGGTGGAGCCGGACTCGGCGGCATAGCCCTTGGCCTTCTCGACCAGATCGGGCATGAGGTCGTAGCCCTCGGGATGGGCCAGCGTCACGTCCATGCCGAAACGCGGCAGCAGGGTGATCAGCGACTGCGGGCAGGACAGCGGCTTGCCGTAGGAGGGCGAGTAGGCCCAGGTCACGGCAACCTTCTTGCCGCGCAGGTTCTCCAGGCCGCCGAACTCCTCGATGAGGTAGAGCATGTCGGCGGAGGACTGGGTCGGGTGGTCGGAGTCGGATTGCAGGGAGATCAGCGTCGGACGATGGTCGAGCACGCCGTCCTTGTAGGCCTCATCGACGGACTCGGCGACCTCGGCCATGTAGGCGTCGCCGGCGCCGATGTACATGTCGTCGCGGATGCCGATGACGTCGGCCATGAACGAGATCATCGTAGCGGTCTCGCGGACGGTCTCGCCGTGGGCGATCTGGGACTTCTTCTCGTCGAGGTCCTGCAGCTCGAGACCGAGCAGGTTGGTGGCCTTGGAGAAGGAGAAGCGGGTACGGGTGGAGTTGTCGCGGAACAGCGACACGGCGAGGCCGGAATCGAACACGCGGGACGAGATGTTGCGCTCACGCAGGTCACGCAGGGCGGCGGCGACGGCGTAGAGAGCCTTCAGCTCGTCGGTTGACTTGTCCCAGGTGTGCAGGAAGTCGGCGTCGTACATGCCGGCGAAATCGAGACCGGACAGCTCCTCGAGCAGCTCGTTGAAGGACTTGGCCATGGTGAGATCCTCTCTCTTGAGCCCTGCCTCACAGGGCACTTGCAAACGGGTTCATCCCCTGCCCCCATGTCCCAAAAGGGGCCAGGAGGAAATTGGGACACGGCGTGGCGCCCATCCCGGATGTCCCAATTTTCTCCTGGCCCCTTTTGGGACATGGGAGGACTGGGACGGTGACCGGCGGGCCCGCGCGACAAAGCATGGGGAAACGCGCGGGCACCGGTCGGGCAAAAGGAGCGGCTACTTGATGTCGTTATCCGTGGCGCCGGCGCGGAACACGGTGACGTCGCCGGTCTTCTTGGACGGATCGTAGAGGTTGAGCGCGGCGGTGTAGAGCGCGGCGCAGGTCACGAGGTCCTGCTTGTAGGTGACCTCGTTGGGGGCGTGCGCCTGGCTTTCGGCGCCGGGGCCGAAGCCGACGCAGGGAATGCCGTAGCGACCCTGGATGGAGACGCAGTTGGTGGAGAAGGTCCACTTGTCGGTCAGCGGACGGCCGGCGCGCTTGTCCATGGACTGCTCGACACCGATGCGCTCGGTGCCGTACAGCTCGTGGTGGGCGTCGACGAGCGCCTGGACGTGCGCGGCGTTCTCGGCGTTGATCCAGGTCGGGAAGTAGGCCTCGGTCTCGTAGACGGTGCCCTTCCAGCTGGGACGGTCGTACATGTACATGGAGACCTCGACGTCCTCACCGTACTTCTTGACGGCGGGCAGGTCGCGGATCTCCTGCAGGCAGGAGTCCCAGGTCTCGCCGGCGGTCATGCGGCGGTCGATGGAGATCGCGCAGGAGTCGGCCACGGCGCAGCGGGACGGGCTGGTGTAGAAGATCTGGGAGACGGTGCAGGTGCCGCGGCCCAGGAAGCGGGCGTCCATGTAGTGCTCGGGGTTGTACTTGGGGTCGAGCATCTTGACGAGGCCCTTGATGCGGTTGAGGTCGCCCAGGTCTTCGTGCATCTTCAAGATGGCCGACATCATCGCGGACGTCGGCGATGATGTCGGCCATCTTGTAGATGGCGTTGTCACCGCGATCGGGCGCGGAGCCGTGGCAGGAGATGCCGTGGACGTCGACACGGATCTCCATGCGGCCGCGGTGACCACGGTAGATGCCGCCGTCGGTGGGCTCGGTGGAGATCACGAACTCGATCTTCTCACGCGCGTCCTCGGGACCGTCGAAGTACTTGTTGACGATGTACTGCCAGCACATGCCGTCGCAGTCCTCTTCCTGGACGGAGCCGACGACCATGATCTTGTAGCCCTCGGGGATGAGGCCCATGTCCTTCATCATCTTGGCGGCGTAGGTGGCCGAAGCCATGCCACCCTCCTGGTCGGAGCCGCCGCGGCCGTAGATGACCTCGTCGTCCTCGTAGCCCTCATAGGGGTCGTGGGTCCAGTTGTCGCGGTTGCCGATGCCGACGGTGTCGATGTGGGAGTCGATGGCGATGATCTTGTCGCCCTCGCCCATCCAGCCGATCACGTTGCCGAGGCCGTCGACCTCGACCTTGTCGTAGCCGAGCTTCTCCATCTCGGCCTTGATGCAGGCGACGACCTCGCCCTCCTCACAGGACTCGGACGGGTGGCTGATCATGGCGCGCAGGAAGGCGGTCATGTCGGGGCCGTAGTTGGCGGCTGCCTGCTTGATGGCGTCGAAGTCGAGTTCCTTGGTCATGGGGCTCAAATCCTCTCTTTGGATGATGATGGACCTATCGGGTGGGCAGGAGGCCCCATATGCCTCCGTGCTCAAACATCCTCGCGCTTCGCACTGCGGAACCGCGCGCGGAGGCATATGGGGCCTCCCTCGCACAGCCGGTTTCTCCTCAGCGTCCGGTGCGGTGGACAATCGGGCTGCAACTCAATCGATCTGCCACCCTCCCTCGTTGCGGAAGGGAAGATGGCGCGTCGCTTCGCGACGCCTTTAGCAGGAGGGGTAAGCGCCGTCCCAGACGACCTTGCGGTAGTTGACCGGATCGGTGTCGCCCTCGGTCGAGAACAGCAGCACGGAGCTCTCGGCGGTCAGGCCGATGGCCTCGCGCAGGTCGGCGTAGTCGTCGGACTCCATGAGGGTCGTGATGAGACCCGTGCCCACGGCACCGGACTCGCCGGAGATCACGCGGGGGTCACCCGTCAGCGGGGCGCCGAGCACGCGCATGCCCTTAGCGGCGACCCAGTTGGGGCAGGCCACGAAGACGGACACGTGGTTGCGCAGGATGTCCCAACCGAGCGTGTTGGGCTCGCCGCAGGCCAGGCCGGCCATGATCGTGGGCATGTCGCCGTCCACGATGCGGGGCTCGCCGTCGCCGGCCACCGCGCCCTTGTACAGGCACGCGGCCTCGTCGGCCTCCATGACCACGAAGGTCGGCGGGTTGTCGGGGAAGCGGTTCACGAAGTAGCCCACCACGGCGCCCGCGAGGCTGCCCACGCCGGCCTGCACGAACACGTGCGTCGGGCGCTCCACGCCGGCCTCGGCATACTGCTCGGCGGCCTCGGAAGCCATGGTGCCGTAGCCCTCCATGATCCAGCTGGGGATCTCCTCGTAACCATCCCAGGCGGTGTCCTGGACGATGACGCCGTTCTCGCAGGCGTCGGCCTCGGCGGCGGCCATGCGGACGCACTCGTCGTAGTTGACGTCCTCGATGGTGACCTGGGCGCCCTCGGCGGCGATGTTATCGAAGCGGCTCTTCACGGAACCCTTGGGCATGTGCACGACGGCCTTCTGGCCGAGCTTGTTGGCAGCCCACGCCACGCCGCGGCCATGGTTGCCGTCGGTGGCGGTGAAGAACGTGGCCTGGCCGAAGTCACGGGCGAGCTCATCGCTCGTGAGGTAGTCGTAGGTCATCTCGGACACGGGCTTGCCGGTCTTCTCGGCGATGTAGCTCGCCATGGCGAACGACCCGCCCAACACCTTGAAGGCGTTCAGGCCGAAGCGATAGCTCTCGTCCTTGACCGCCAGGTTGGCGAGTCCCAGGTCGGCGGCGAGCGCATCGAGCTTCGCCAGCGGGGTCACGCTGTACTGCGGGAAGCTCTGGTGGAAGGCGCGCGCCTCACCCACGTGCTCGAGCGACATGATGCCCAGGTGAGCGTCGTCGCTCTTGGGCATGGTGTTCGCTACCCATTTGATTGTCTCGGCCATGCTTTTTACCTTCTCCTTTGCCGATCCTTTGTATGGCCCCGCAGATACGCGTATCGCCGTTTCGGACCGCTCCGTCCGGTGGCTCAACTTTTATCCGGCTGCCAAACAAAAAGTTTTGCTGAGAAAGTTTTATCACATGTGAGAGAAAATTGTCCAGACTCTTCGTAAGCTTATGTGACCGGTAGAAAAGTGCCGCTAAACGGTATTTTTACGGGTTGATTGTACGATGTGTCCATTTCTGTCAGGATACACCTAACAAAAAGTTTGGAAGGAGCTTACCAAGATGACTCCTGCGCAGATCGAATTCTACAAACGGCTCGCCCATGGCCTCGCCCTGCAGTTCGGCCCCAACTGCGAGATCGTCGTGCACGATCTGGAGGCGTTCGACCTCGACCACTCCATCGTGGCGATCGAGAACGGCCACATCAGCGGACGCCGTCTGGGCGACGGGCCGAGCCACGTGGTGCTCGAGGCCTTGAACGATGACGCCGACAAGCTGCACGACCGTCCCCCCTACCTCACCAAGACCGAGGACGGCAAGCTGCTCAAGTCGAGCACGATCTTCATCCGCGACGAGGCGGGCTGGCCGTGTGGGATCCTGGCGATCAACTTCGACATCACGCTCATGACGGCGTTCTCGAACACGCTGGGGTCGCTCATCGGCACCGACGGCAGCGTCGCCGAGCCCGAGTCCATCACCAAGAACATCGGCGACCTGCTCGACGACCTGTTCCGCGAGTGCGAGCAGGTGGTCGGCAAGCCGGCGGCGCTCATGACCAAGGAGGAGCGCGTGCGGGCGATCGGCTACCTGGACGAGCGCGGCGCGTTTCTGATCCGCGAGTCGAGCCAGAAGGCCTGCGAGTTCTTCGGCATCTCAAAGTACAGCTTCTACAGTTACCTCGACGAGGCCAAAACCACCGACTAAAAACGGGTCACTTGGGGACGTGTTCCTCCCAACCCATGGCGATGGGTCAGTTGGGGACGTGTTCCTCCCAACCCATGGGTTGGGAGGAACACGTCCCCAAGTGACCCATTTGTCAACGGTGCGTTTACCGAACGGCTGAGGCTCCTTCCTATCATGGGCGACAAGATTGAACCTTGCCCATCTCGTCGGGAGGGATGCACATGTTGAAGGATGCGATCTTGGGTTTGGCAGTCGGCGATGCACTTGGCGTGCCATATGAGTTCCGTACGCGCGACACGTACCGAGCCGCCGAGGACATGATCGGTGGCGGCTTTCACGCACAGCCGGCGGGCACGTTCTCGGACGACACGTCCATGACGCTCGCCACCTGCGACAGTCTGCGCGCAACCGGAGGTGCGGTGGATGTCGACGACATGCGCCGGCGCTTTATCGCCTGGATGGAGCGCGGCGAATACGCCATCGACAACCGCGTGTTCGACATCGGCGGTACCACGGCGGCCGCCCTGCGCGCGGGCGTCGGTGCTACCGGCGAGCACGATAACGGCAACGGATCGCTCATGCGTATCCTGCCGCTCGCCTTCACCGACGCCACCGATGACCAGATCGCGCAGGTCTCCGCCATCACGCATGCGCATCGCACGTCGTGTCGGGCATGCGTGACCTACGTGCACCTGGCGCGCGACCTTGCCAGCGGCGTGTCGATCGCCGATACGATCGCCCGCATCGGCGACACCGCGGCGCCGTTTACCCGCCTGCACGACATCGCCGGGCTCCCCCGTCACGAGATCAACTCGAGCGGCTACGCGGTCGACACGCTCGAGGCGGCCCTGTGGTGCCTTGCCACCACGACGAGCTATGCCGACTGCGTACTCGCCGCCGCGAATCTCGGCGAGGACACCGACACCGTCGCTGCAGTGGCAGGCGGCCTGGCGGGCATCGTCTACGGTGCGGCCGGCATCCCCGGGCCGTGGCTCGACGCCCTCCGTGGCCGCGACATCATCGACCGCTGTCTTTTGCGGACAACGCAAAACGGCTCCGGAACCGTCGCATGACGCACGACGAACACGTCTCCAAATGAACTGGTTTCGACCCATCGCCATGGGTTGGGAGGAACACGTCCCCAAATGACCCGTTTTCGATTCCACGCGTCGTCCCAGCCCGCTCAGGCCCCTTTTGGCACGGAAACCATGGCGCGGCGCGCACCGCTGTCGCTATAATGGCCTGACACGACACCGTCTTGACATGAACCATCGAGGTAGCGATATGAAAAAGTCCACGTTTCTCGGCAACTTCATCTTCTGGGTCGCCATCGCGGCGGTCTGCTGCGCGTTTTTGGCCTGGTACAACACGGGCGACACCGAGGCGGCCCGCACGGCCGCGCTCGCGACCGTCCCGGGCACCGTCGGCATCGTGCTCGCCGCGCCCGTGTTGCTCTACGCCATCGGCGCCGTGGGCGGCCTGCTGTTCGTCTACCTCAAGAAGGTCCACGTGACGAGCACCATCAAGTCCGGCTGCTTCATCCCCGCGACGCTCGCGCTCGCGCTGTTCATCGCGGCGGTCGTGCCGGTCATCTCGCTCGGCGTGGACGGGGGCATCTCCCTGCCCACAGTCATCGTGGTCTACAGCGCCACGATGGCGCCGCTGCTGCTCGTCGCCCTCGGCGTGCTCTACGCCGTCGGCATCGCCCCGCTCAAGGAATAGCGGGCACGCCGACGGCCGTCCGCCGTCGAGCGAAATTACCTTTCGATCGCCATCAGCCCGCAAACGCGAGCCGCCCGCACGGCCCTACGCCGTAAACGGCCACTCCCCCGCCGTCAGGGCCTCGATCGCCGCCGCGACGGCGTCGTCCTCGCAGCGGCCGATATGCCAGCGCGCCCGCTCAGCGGCATCCTGCGACGCGTTGCCCACCGCGACGGCATGCCCTGCGACCTCGAACATCGTCACATCGTTGCCCGCGTCGCCGAACACCACGACCTCGTCGGCGGACACACCGAGGTGCCTGCAGAGCACACGCAGCGCGCTGCCTTTGTTCCAGCCCGTCGGCATGATGTTGGAGAACCCCGCCATGGGCACGTCGAAATCCAGACCGTCGATCGCGTCGTTCAGCTGCTCGACGAACGCCTCGGTGCCGGCGCGATCCTCGTCGACGAAGACATTCGCCTTGAGCACCGGCGTATCGGGCAGCGCATCGAGGGGCACGCAAGCGCGGGCATATGGCTCGGAGACGCGCGCTAAGATCTCGCGCTCGCCTGCCACGAGGCGTGGCGTCGCGCCCTCGAACACAAGCAAGCCCGCGCCCGGCGCCTCGCGGACGAACTCGAGCGTGTCGCGCAGGGCGTCCGCCGGCAGCAGCTCCTCGCGGATCTTCTCGCCGGCGCAGTAGACCTCAAGGCCGTTCGTGGCGATCGCCGTGGCGCAGCACGCCTCGTCGCCGCGGAAGAACGGCGCGATCTGCACGCGTCCGCGTCCGCTCGCGGGCCCCACGACCATTCCCGCATCGAGCGCCGCATGGAACGCCGCCACCGTGCGCTCGGACACCGAGGAAGCGCCCTTGGGCATGACGGTCCCGTCAATGTCGGTCATGATGAGCTTGATACGGGATGCGCTCGAAGCGGATGACGAGGTCATGGGGATGCTCCCTTTCGGATGGCGGATGCGCGGCGGCGTGGCGGACGTTGCATCACATTGTAGCCGCGGGAAAGTGCCCGCACACGGACAATCGAGGGCGTCCGTCGATTCGCGCGCGTCGCACGCTCAGTCGCTCAATTCCGAACGATACCAATCGACGCGATAGCCGAAGATCCTCTCGATCATGGCAAGACGCGTGGATTTCGAGTCGGTGACCCTGAAACGGCGCCGATACGAGACGACCTCCTTGGAGGAGATATCGGACGGGCACGCCTCGCACTCCAAAAGGGGCTCGGACAGAAGGCGACGGAGCGCGGCCGATCCGGACGCATCGGCCAGCCGTGCGAGTTCCTTGGCGCGCAGACCTATCACCACGGCATATTCGATCAACACCGCTGCCGAAATCTCGGCATCACCGATACGCGCACCGGATTCGGCCGCAGCCCGCAGACGTGTCGCGAGCGCTTCGAGCCGCTCGACCGCCAAAACGCCCGCAGGGGTGAGGGCGCGGGTTCGGATGAAGCTCAGGGACATGGAGAAGACTATCGAGGCGGCGGTGAAGATGCCGATGGTCACCGGCGACGGCAAGGCGCTCGAAAACCAGATGGCGCCGATCAGGCCCGCGAGCACCAGCACGACGGAAAGGATATCGAACGACTCCTTGTCGCAATCGCCGACCGGCTCTATCAGCCCCGATTCGGCGCACGACGCCTTGGCGGTATCCGTGAACCCGCTGATCTGGTCCCCCAGAACCGCGGTGGTCCAATCATCGTCGTCCATCACCGCACTCAGGCAAACACGTCGGCACCCGTCGGGAAAGATCATATCCACCGCCCTGCGTCCCAACTCGTCGGCGCTTTCGGAGCGACCCCGGAGCACGAACTCCATGAGTCCGTCTTCGAGCGACGCATCGCGGATCTCCATCACGCCGGTGCGCAACAGGCGAAGCACCGTCGCCGTGAACACACGCGATGTGCCCTGATCGTTCACGACCCATGCGCACGTATCCGGCTCGATCCCCCGCGGAACAAGCTCGCGCCATGGCGCATCGGGCGACACGGTGCGGCGCGTGCCCGCCGCCGCGCGGTCGATGGCTTCGTCGATTTGCGCGCGGCTTCGGAAGCTCCACATGAGGGCGCCGGCAATCCCGAAATAGATGATCGCCATGATGAGCGCGAGGATGACCGACGAGACGACGTCGGCCGCCCCGTAGGACATAAGCTCGCTGCGCGTCAACGCTCCCGCCAGGGTTCCGCGCAGGTACTCGGGCAAAAAGAACAAATCGAGCAACGAGGGGGAATCCATGGGCTTCCAATCGGACGCGCGCCGCGCGATCGCATTTTCTCGCGCGGCGCGAGATACAGAAGGGGTGGCTTCAGCGTAGCGCGCGGAAACCATGGATCGTGTAAGGAGCGGGTAAGCGCTGGGGCAACTGCGCGTGGCAAAGGGCGCCGCGGTGTCCTTGCAACGAGAAGAGCCCTGCATGCAAACCCCTCAGGGCTCGACAAACGAGCACCTGCGGGGGTTTGGGCTTCTCGGCGCAACCGCCTTTCAGGGCAAACATTGCGGAAAGCGCGACGTAAGCATGTCCGCATCCGTAAAGTGGCTTCGCATATTTCGGCGTGCCTTATGCGGCGGGAGCGGTCTCCTGCTCGGCGCGGTCGAGGGCCTTCTTGAAGCCCTTGGACATACCGGCGAGTTTGCCGTACACGTCGACCTGCGGCGTGCTCGCACGGCCGGCCTCGATGTAGCGGCGCATGACGGACACGAGGATGAACGGCTTCACGAAGGCGCCGTGCAGGCCGCCCCACAGCACGAGGGCAACGATGCCGCACAGCACGAGCAGCGAGGTGCCGGCGGGAACGGCAGTGCCGTCCTCAAACGTGGCGGTCGCGTCGATGTCGGCAAGGATCGCCGTCAGCGGCTCGATGGAGCCGAAGATCAGATACGCCGCACCGAAGAACGTGCCGCCGATGACGGCGAGCGACACGAGCGTGATCGCGATCACCTTGGCGGAGTTCTTCATGAGGACCTTCCAGTTTTGGAAGTAGATGACGGTGCCGTCGCAGGTGCTCTTGAACACCGACCGGTTCTCGTGGAGGAACACCCAGCCCAAGCTACAGTAGTTGAGGTACTCGAGCACCACGCCGACGATCGCCGAGATGATACCTGCCACGATGGAGGCCGCGCCGTTCTCGTTGTCGCCGTCGACCGAGCGGGCGAGCGCGTTCATGCCGGAGGAGATCTCGTTGGTGATGGCACGCGTGATGGACAGCAGGCCGTAGTAGATGCTCGCCGTGGCAAAGCGGCGCTTGACGGCGCGCTTGCCCTCGCCGCAGACGTCCTCGGGCAGGGTGCCGCGGGCGACGCCCTGGGTGATCATCGCGATCTGGCCGGCCGTGAGCAGGTAGCCGCCGAAATGCGCGATGAGGTAGAAGATGATGAGACCGGCGATGAAGGCGATGCCGGTCGCGGCAAGCTGGATCGTCTCGTCGATGCCGGCGATGCCGGTCGCGAAGAACGCGATCAGGGGAAGCGCGACCAGGATGGCGACGCACAGGATGGTGCGCAGGAGCCGCA
>CAZRPL010000037.1:0-19429 GCA_964602045.1 uncultured Collinsella sp.
GCCATCGAGGACATGGCACTTATCTATTCCGTATCGGCCGTGCCGTACGTCACCTCACCGGCTCCGAGCGGCGAGCTTGTGCTCGCGCCCGGCCAAGATCCCGAGCTCGACACGTCGCTCATCTACGGCATCGTGTATCCCGAGGTCTATCAGCAGCGCCCGAACCTGAGCACGACGGGCAGCGCATACGATCTGAGTTACGACATCCCCGACGTGGGCGGTTCGTACTTCGTGTACGAGGATACCGCGCGCAAGATCATCCGGTCGTTTTACGGGACCTGCCCGGACGATCTGGGCTATATCGGGAGTAACGGTGTGCGCCGCGACGGGACCGGCTGGACCGTCTTGGCGGCAAGCGGCCCCTTCGCACGCACGGTCGCAAGCAGCGATTGGTCGTCGTTCGGCCAGATGGTCACCTGTGAGGTGGCGGTGAGCTACTCCGACGGACTCGATGACTCGGCGACCTACCGCTATCGCGTCACAGCGCAGCGCGATGCCGAGAGCGTGTTCGGGTACCACCTCGTCTCGCTCTATGCGCTGGACGGGGGAGCGGCCGACACCTCGAGCGGCGCGGCGGCCACGACGGCCGGGGGCAACACCGCCGCCACGGCGAAGGGCGACATCGACTACCACGACTACATGTTCCAGGAGCTCGCACGTCTGGGGCGCGCGCCCGCGGGTTGCGTGGTGAGCTTCGAGGAGGAGACATCCCGCATACTCACCGCGCGCGTGTACGAGGAGCACGAGACCCATACCTCCACGCTGGGCTGGTATACCTTGGATAAGGAGACGCTCGCCATCACCGATGATATTCAGGGCGGCAGCGTGTACGAGTAGTCCGGCGCGCGATGCGGTGGCGTTTGCGTGAAGTCGGCCACCGGACGTCGCCCGTGTCGAATCGGCGTATGATATACGGCACTACTGATGTTCGGCGACCCTGCGCTGGGTCGAATTATACGAAGGGCACTTTGAACATGAAACAGCAAACCGCCCCGTCGCCGGAGAAGGCCTACACGTTCACGCTGCGGTTCGTATGCTCCGAGCTCGGGCTCGAACTTCCGCGAGAGCTCGAGGACCGCGCCGACGAGCCGCTGTCCACCATCACCAGCAACTCCATGACGGCAAAGCCGGGGTGTCTTTACGTCTGCCGCGGTTCGAGCGACAAGATCCGTTCCGACGCGCTGCGCGCCTGGGAGGAAAAGGACGTGCTCGCGTTTCTGACCCCGCGCGTCATGACGGACGCGCACGGCAAGGAGCTGCCCTCCATCATCTGCAAGGGTCCCACCAACAAGGTGATCGGCCTCATGCAGAACATTCGCAAGCACTCCGACGCGCGCATCCTGGCGCTGACCGGTTCGGTGGGCAAGACCTCCACCAAGGAGATGATCCGCCTTGTCGCTTCCGAGGGCCTGAGGGTCAAGTGGTCCGGCGGCAACCAGAACGGTTTCTCGCAGGTGCTCGCCGCCATCCAGCGCATCGATAGCAAGACCGAGCTGCTGGTGCAGGAGGTCGGCATGGGCAAGCCGGGCACGGTCGAGCGCGCCGGCAAGCTGCTGCGCCCCGACTTCTTCGTGCTCACCAATATCGGCAACAACCACATCGAGTACTACGGCGGCAAGCAGGAGAACATTCTCGCCGAGAAGATCAACCTCGACCGTCAGGCTGCGCCCGACGCGGTCGGCTTCGTCAACTGGGACGACAAACTGCTGCGCCATGCGACGTACACGCACCGTGTCGTGTCCTTCGGTATCGAGAACCCCGACGCGCGCTATTCCGCCGAGCATATCGTGGAGCGCAACGGCCAGGTCCGCTTCGATCTTGTCGACCATGATGCGCCCGAGCAGCCGATCCCCGTCGTGCTCAATATCGTCGGCCGCCACAACGTGTACAACGCGCTCGCGGCGTTCGCCGTGGGCCGCGAGCTCGGCATCGCCGACGATAAGATCTTGGATGGTCTGGGCAAGTTCCGCGCCGTCGGCGTGCGCCAGAACCTGACGTGGATCGCCGGCTACCACATGTACCTCGACTGCTACAACGCCTCCGAGGTCGCCATCAGGAGCGTGGCGGACACGCTCGAGACCATCGACGTGCCCGAGGGCGGCAAACGCATCCTGGTCGTGGCGGATATCGACGACAAGCTGGGCGAGGCGACCGAGGAGGTTCACCGTCGCGTGGGCGTCAACCTGGCCGAGCATGACGGCATCGACCTCATCATCTTCTTTGGCGACCACATGAAGTGGGCTGCCGAGGAGGCTGCCGCCGCCGGCAAGAACATCCTCGTGACGTCGGATCGCGCGCAGCTCGAGGACTACATCCGCGCCAACCTGACCCACGACGACCTGATCGGCTTCAAGGGCGGTCAGCAGATGCGCCTGCCGCTGACGCTCGACAATCTCTTTGGCACGAACTTCTTCATGCTCGATGGCGACATGGTGCGCAAGGTCGCCCATCCCGCGGTCGAGATCGACGGTATACGCTACCGCGCGCTCGACGGGTACGGCGCCGAGCTCATCCGCTTCCGTGGCCTGCGTTACACCAATGCCGGCAAGAACCTGCTCGGCCGTGTGTTCCGCAGCAAAGTGAGCGGCTTCACGCTCAAGCCCGAGGGCACCGTCGAGGGCATGCCGGTCCGCGTGATCGATTCCGGCGCGTTCAAGGAGTCCAAGCTCCGTGGCGTCGTGATCCCCGAGGGCGTCCAGTCGATCGGTCGCGAGGCGTTCGCCGACTGCGCGTATCTGACCTCCGTGGAGCTGCCGTCGTCGCTGCGCACGATCGCACCGCGCGCGTTTGCGGGTTGCACGTCGCTGCAGCGCATCGTGATCCCCGAGGGCGTGCTGACCATCGGCGACGAGGCGTTCGCCGACTGCGCGAAGCTCTCCGAGGTGCAGCTGCCCGCGTCGCTCAAGACGCTCGGTGTCGACGTGTTTTCCGGATGCAAGGACGTCAAGCTTCCGTAGCCTGTTCGCTTGATGTGGGGACGTGCTTGCGGCCCGGTCGGGATGATGGCATCCCGACCGGGCCGCATCTCATATATGTCGGGTGTCAGGCGCTGCCGTGTTCCCGTCGTCGGTGCGCCTGCGTCCCCCACGCCCCATGGCGAACGGTATGCCGAGGATGAGCGGACAGATATAGACTGAGGGGATCGAGTACCAGTACAGCGCGATCGGCCCCACGAGCAGCGAGGCGATGAGCGCCAGCGGGATGGATAGGTAGCACAGATACCGCAGGTCGCTCCTGCCGTAGGTGCACAGGCAGTACGTCGCGGTGATGAACGGCAGGGCGATGCACCACAGACCGTAGCTGCTCACGAGGGGTATCTCGCGCTGGAGGGCGTCGAGCGATTCCAGGGCGTCTCGGAGCAGGGTGAGCTCGTCGCGCGGTGCCACGTCCAGCGATGCGACGAAGCCGTCCAGTTGGGCGCGCGTATCGAAAAACGACATCCACGCATCCATGCGGGCGGGCGAGAACAGCTCCGCTTGCGCATCGTGGCCGTAGTCGATCGACACATCGAGCGAAAACCAGGTCGCGACCATGTTCATGGTCGCCGCCGCGTACGAAGCGGGGTGTTCGACGCCCAGCGCAAGCCAGATGTTCAGGCACGCCGGAAACCGCGACCCGTCGACGATGCAGCCGGTCGCCTCATCCGAGCGCCACGGGTTGTACGCACGGCGCGCGCGGTCGATATCGATGAACGTGTCGAGCCGCTTTCGGTCCTGCGTATCCAAGGCGTGCGGATATTCCTTGAGGGTCCGAACCATCTGCTGCACGGGGATCGAGTACATCTCGTACGTGGGATTTGCGCTCGCGTTCGCCGCGCGGTTCACCGCGGGTGTCCAGATGCCGAGCGCGAGCACGCATGACGTCGCCGCGCATGCCAGCAGCAGAGCTACGCGCCGGTGCCGTGCCAGGCGCACGGCGGCGATGATGGCGATCGCGAGCAGCGCTACGTAGAGCATCGTCCGCTTGGTGACGGCCGTGAGCACCAGTGCGGCGACGAATGCGATGCAGAACCTCCGCCTTCGCAGAGCGGCGAGGTCGGTCCGAATCGCCTCGTACAGCAGCAGGCAGAACAGCGTGAACGGGATGCCGTTCAGGGCATCCTTGCTCATGGTGTCGATCGGCTGATAGACGACGCGAGCGAGCGCATAGAACGCCACGGTGCCGACAACCAGCGCACGCGGGGCTCCGATACGGTCGAGATAGGTGGCAACGGCGGCGAACGTCAGCGCCGTGGCGAGTGCCTGAACCACGATGTAACAGAACAGCCCGGCGGCACGCGAGCCGAGCAGATCCCCGAGCGACCAGAAGGCCCCGAAGATCACGGTATCGGTCACCGGATGCTGCGTATAGTAGGGGACGATGCCGTACCATTGGAGCGCCTGCGCGAACGTGTCGTCCCGCATGGTGCCGGGATAATGCGCGACGATCCACGGGAGCCAGGCGAAAAAGACCGCGATCGCGGCGACGCGGAAGAGCCTTCGGTTCCATGGCCTGCCGGCGCGGCGCTCGCTGCTCGTGCGGTTCGGCTGCGACCGGAGATAGCCCAAGCCGAATCCGATGACGAATAACGCGAGCGCGTGGAGGAGGAAGGTTGCCGCGAGGGCGCCGACGGATCCGTACACCTGCGCGATGCCGACGATGGAGTCGGCGGTGCGATAGGCGTCCGCCACGATGTCGAGGACGGCGAGCGCGCATGACAAGAGCGCGAGCGCCGCGATGAAGCCGCGGTGCTCTCGGCAGTAGGTGCGCAGCGCCTGAGGGCATGATATCTGCTGCACGTCCGGTCCTTTCGTTGCGAGCCGCCCACGACGGCGGCGACCTATCGTGCAGCGGGTACTGTACCCGTCGGCGTCCGACACCCGTTTGCCGACCCGAAGCGGCCGAAAACCTCCAAATGTGTCGACATCCTGCACTCCGATCCGGCGAATCCCGGCATGGGCCGACCGCTCCCATCAGCCATTCATAAGAAAGTACACACAAGGGCGCCATCGAGATGTTCGCCGTATGTCGATGGCTCGACGGGTGCAAGAACGTTGACATCCCGTGGGTATCATCCACGCACGATGGCCGGACGACAGACGATCCGGCAGACCGGAATACGGGAGTGCCTATGTCCCTCATGAGATTCGCCAACGTCATTTTGGAGCGCGATCCGCGCGCGATGAGCTGCCCGGCCCTGTATTGCCGATCCGACCGGCCCGTGATCTTTGACGAGGGGCGTCGGGAATGGCTGTTGTATGGAGCGGGTACCTTCGATTTCTCGACATACTTCAACGCGCTGTCCGTCTCCAAGCTCAAGCGGTATGCGTCGGTGGAGCGTTTCGTGCTGCATCTGGAGCTCAAGGGCGCCGCGTGCACGTTGTGGCAGACGAAGGGCGATGCCTTCTCGGATCGACCGGCACGCGTAGCGCCGAGCCGTCATGAGGTTGCCGCTTCCGACGCGTGGCAGAGCCTCGATATCGAGCTTTCGGTCGACAACGAGACGGTTCTCGCGGGCTTCGTACTCGAGACGACCGGCGTTGTCGCATTCGGCGATTGCCACTACGCCGTCGAGCCCGTGCGGCCTTTGCGCGACGTGGAGCTGTGCCTGATCACGACGACATTTAGGAAGGAAGCGTTCATCGAGGCGAACATCGCCGCGATCGAGGCGGGCATCCTGTCTGCCGACGACGATATCGCGCGACACTTCACCATGCGCGTCATCGACAACGGTCGTACGCTCGACATCGACCGCCTGCAGCGCGATCGCATCTCGATCTCGCCTAACGACAACGTCGGCGGTGCCGGCGGCTTTGCCCGCGGCATGGCGGAGGCACTCGAGCAGCGGCCGCGTGCGACGCACGTGTTGCTTATGGACGACGATGTCGCCATGTCGCCCGAGAGCGTCAGGCGGACCTATAACCTGCTGCGGATCGTCGACGACGAGTACGCCGATGCCTTCGTGAGCGGCGCCATGCTCAACATGGATGTGCCCGATCAGCAGTGGGAGGATACCGGTTTGATCGACGAACGCGGTCTGCTCGCGCCGGCAAAGCCGCCTTTGCGTCTGACGAACTTCGAGGATCTCGTCTACAACGAGCTGTTCCGCATCCCCGAGGAGGTGGCGCGCACACGCAGGCGCTACGCCGCATGGTGGTACTGCTGCATCCCCGTCTCCGCGATCGAGGGGCACGGGCTGCCGTTGCCGGTGTTCGTGCGCTTCGACGATGTCGAGTTCGGCGTGCGCTGCGCACCGACCTTCATGACCATGAACGGCATCTGCGTGTGGCACATGCCGTTCAACGCGCGCTACAACGCCGCGGTCGAGCGTTATCAGACCACGCGCAACACCATGATCGCACTATGCTCGGCGGGCATCTCGCCCACGGCGGGTTTCATGGGCGAGCTGCACAACAACATCCGGCTCGAACTCAAGAAGTTCGGCTACGAGAACGCCGAGCTGTGCCTGGACGGTTTCGAGGACTTCATGAAGGGGCCCGCATATCTGGCGCAGCCCGGCGTCGCCGAAAAGACGTTTATGCGCGCGAATCGCGCCAAGGAGCGGCTCGTACCCTTCGACGAGCTGGAGCGACAGGCGCATGGGCTCGGCCTTACGGATTTCCATATCATGCAGGCTGATCGCCAGTTCATCGATTCGGACAAGGCGCGCAGCTTCGTCGAGAGGCTGAGTGACTATGCGACCGATAACCATCAGAGGCTGCTGGTCAAAAAAGGGAGGGGCTACGCGCTCATCCCCATCGAGGGGTGGGCGTATCCCGCCGGTGTGATCCGCGGCAAGCGGCACCTGATCGTCATCGACTGGCGCAACCGCTGCGGCGCGATCCGGACCAAGGATCCTGCGCGGTATGCGCGCATCGTCAAGCGCTACAAGGAGGACCTCGCGTATTTCAAGCGCCATCGAAAGGAGATCTGCCGCGCGTATGCCGACCGTCGCGACGAGCTGACCTCCGTTGCGTTTTGGAAGTCCTATCTGGGCATGGCGTGATGTCGGTGCCGCTTTGCGTCCCGCCTGCGGGCGCCTTGCCCGCGTTCACGGCCGTGCATGTTTGGAGATGCTCTCATGACCCTCGACTGTAAGCTCGGCAATATCCTGCTGCATCCCGATGACCATGCAACGCTGCATCCGGAGCTGTACTATCGTGCGGATCTGGATACGGTTTCCTTTGAAGGCCCATCGGGCGATTTGGCGGCGCACGGGCGCGTGGACTTCCTGACGTACCTCAACGCTTTGTCGGTCTGCAAATGGCATGCGTACGCAGGTATCGAGACGGCGTGGCTCCATGCCGAGGTATCGGGATCGGGCTCCATCGAGATCCTCGGTGTCGGACACGGGTCGGATGTGCCGCAGGTCGTCGACGTGGTCGAGGTGGATGCGCTCGCGGGTACGGTGCGGACTCTCGACATCGAGGTCGCATGCGCACCGTTCGACCTAGTGGGGTTCGCGCTTGTGCCGAAAGGTGGCGCGGCGATGGGGCTCGCGCGCGCCTGGTGGTATGCCAAGGTCGAGCGCGACCGCGTGAACGCGCCGCGGCTTGCGCTGGTCACCACGACGTTTTGCAAGGAATCCTACGTGGCGGAAAATGTGGAGCGCGTGCGACGTGCGATGCGCGAGGAAGGCGATCCGGTCGAGTCGAATTTCCATATGTTCGTGGTCGACAACGGGCGCACACTCGATCCCGCCGCGCTTTCGGACGATATGGTCACGGTGCTGCCCAACCGCAATGTCGGCGGTGCGGGCGGTTTCGCACGCGGCATGCTCGCGGCGACCGAGGAACCCGGCGCGTTCACACACGTGCTCGTGATGGACGACGACGTGCGCATCATCCCCGAGAGCCTGATCCGTACCTACGCGCTGCTCATGCTGACGCGCGGCGCGTACCGCACGGCCTTCGTGAACGGGGCGATGCTCGCGCTCGAGGATCCGACGCGCCTGTACGAGGACGTGTCCCATGTGATGCGGTCGGGGATGTACCGCCGCGTGAAGGAGGAGCTCGATGTCGGCGAGCTCGCGGACATCCTGCGCTGCGAGCGCATGTCGGTGGAAGTTCCGCGCGCGTACGGCGCGTGGTGGTACAGCTGCATTCCCGTCGAGGCTATTCGCGATCGGGGGCTGCCCATGCCGTTTTTCATCCGCTGCGACGATGTGGAGTTCGGCGTGCGCAACGATCCGACCTTCATGACCATGATCGGTATCTGCGTGTGGCACGAGGGCTTTGAGGGACGCTTCCGCGCGTCGGTCGACTGCTATCAGTACGTACGGAATTTCCTTGCGACGATGGCGATGGACGGCTGCGCGTCCGACACGATGTTCATCGCTCGGCTGCGCCGTACGATCAGGCAGGACCTGCGAGACCTGGATTACAGCTCGGCCGAGCTTGTGCTCGACGGCCTGGAAGACTATCTGAAAGGTCCCGACTACCTGCGCGATCTTGACGGCGCCGCGCTCATGGCAAAGCTCGGCGCGCGCAACGAGCGGATGGAGGCCGTGGCGGACCTCGATCCGGCGTTGCTTGGCGACGCGGGCGTCACGCAGGAGGTTCTCGGCCGTACCGGGTTGTTGCCGCGTCCGTCCAGCCCGTTGATGCGCTTGTGGCGGACCGTGCCCTACGACAAGCATTATCTGCCGCCGTCGCTGCTCAAGAAAAAGCCCGGATACGTGGTCAAGCACGGGCACACGACCCTGGAGGGCGATTCGACGGGACGCGCGACGCTCGTCGTGCTCGATCCGACGCGCGCACGTTGCTCGGTGAGGCATATGGACCGCACGCGATTCCGTGCCATCCGCGCGCGCGAGCGTATGCTGCTGCGCCGGTACCGCGTAGAGCGCGAGCGCGTGAGACGCGCATGGAAGGATGCCCGACCGTATCTGACGTCGCGTGAGTTTTGGATACGCTATCTGGGCCTTTCTTAATATGCTGCATAGAAAATGGATGGCTGATAATTCACTTCGGTGGCGAGTGCCAAAAAGGCGGAGTTTCTAGTTAAGTTGGCCCCCGGCCGAGGTCTTATCCGTATCTTTTGCGCATGGTATGTTAGAGCTATTAATACTACGCATAGATATGGCACGCGCAGGGAACAAAAACGTCTGTACAGACTGTCCGGGGTATCGTGCTGACGCGTCCAAATCGTATGCAGAGCGTTTTTCAACTAGAAAGTGTGCGTTTTTGTAACCAAGCGAGGAATCGAACGTTTTCGGCGGCCTCGGACCTAGAGTCCGAGGCCGCCGAGGGCCCGCCTCCGCGCCGTCAGTGGCTGCGCTCCTCCTCGCGCAGCACGGAAAGCTCCCACTGTTTGCGATCGACCTTGGCGACGGAGTCCAGCACGAGCCCCGTCGCGAACGAGAGGCCGCACAGAAAGACGAGTGACGCGGCCAGGATGGTCGTCGGGATCCGCGGGACGAGTCCAGTGCGGAGGAACTCCATGATGACGGGTATCCCCGCGATGAGGCCGAGCAGCAAAAACGCCAAGGATACGAGCGTGAAGAACTTCAAAGGACGGTAGTTCTTGAACAGGGTTCCGATCGTGTGCAGCACCTTGATGCCGTCCGAGACCGTCGAGAGCTTGGACTGCGATCCCGCCGGTCGGTCGCGATAGGCGATGGGCACGTCGAGGATACGCCAGCGCCGGTCGACCGCGTGGATGGACAGCTCGGTTTCGATCTGGAATCCCTCGGAGAGCACGGGGAACGTCTTGACGAAAGCCCGGGAGAACGCACGGTAGCCCGTCATGACATCGTCGAACGCGTATCCGTAGATCCACTTGATCATGACGCGCACCAGGTTGTTGCCAAAGCTGTGGAAAGCGCGTTTGTTCTGCTCGGCATAGGTGCCGTTTGAGAGACGATCGCCGACGGTCATGTCGGCTTCGCCTGCGAGGATGGGGTCGCACAGGGCGCGCGCGGCACCGGCAGGGTAGGTATCGTCGCCGTCGACCATGAGGTAGCAGTCGGCTTCGATATCGCGGAACATCTGGCGCACGACGTTGCCCTTTCCCTGACGAGATTCGGGCTGCACGACGGCGCCTGCCTCGCGCGCGAGCGCGGCGGTGCGGTCGGTCGAGTTGTTGTCGTACACGTAGATGACGGCCTCGGGAAGCTCGCGCGCGAAGTCGCGTACGACCTTGGCGACGGTGATCTCCTCGTTGTAGCAGGGGATGAGAACGGCGATCGAGGGCCGTGAAGAAGCGATGTCCATGATGACTCCAATCCAGGTGGTCGGATCGAATCATCTGGTTCCCACGTGCTGCGTCCCGATATCCGCCGTAAGAAAATCGCAAGGAAGTGCGTAGGATATCGTCGTAAATGTCGACACGTGTTCGATTCCGGGCGTTGCTGTGCGGTTTCCGCCTGATCCGGCGCGCGAGGACGCGTTCGGGTACCCGGACTCGGGCCTACCCTTTGGCGCACAATCGTCTATACTTGACTCGCATGCGCCATTAGCTCAGCTGGATAGAGCAGAGGACTTCTAATCCTAAGGTCGTTGGTTCGAATCCGACATGGCGCACCAGCAAAACCGCAGGCCGGACCGCGTGTCCGGCTTTTTGCATATTCCCGGGCGTGTACCCGGGTGTACCCGAGCCGGGAGGTACCGACCGTGAACGATTCCTTTGACATCGCCGCCGCCACGAGCTCGCTTGCCGAGAAGGCCCAGGCTGCGCTCGCTGGGTTGAGGGCGGATCGCGGCGTCGAAGCTGACGCTGACGCGCTCGTCCCCGAGCGTCACGTGTTCTGCGATCTTGCGCTCGGTGAGCGCGACGACATGCTGCGCTTTTTGTCCGAACAGGCCGTCTCGCTCGGGTTGGCGCGTGATGTCGAGGTCCTCATGCAGGCATTTCTCAAACGTGAGGTGGAAGGGACGACCGGCATGATGGACGGCTTCGCGATCCCGCATGCCAAATCGGCAACCGTCGAGCGCACGGCGGTCCTCGTCGCCAAGGACCGCGTCGGGGTCACGGGGTGGGATACGATGGACGAGCTGCCGGTGCGCATCGCCATCGCGCTGCTCATTCCCGACACGGCGGACGGTACCACGCACCTGCGCCTGCTTTCGCAGGTCGCCGAGGCGCTCATGGACGAGGCGTTCCGCGATCAGGTCAAGTCCTGCGACGATCCCGCGGGGCTCGCCGCGGCGATCAACGCCCGACTCATGTAATGCGTAGCATACCGTTAGGGCCGTTTTTGCCGCGCTCGTCGTTCTGCGCATCATTTACGCGGCGATGCGGTAAACTATCCACGTACTATATCGCGCCTCTTTAGGTATCGAGAGCGCGTACAGTTGGCAAAGGAGAGTCCAGTATGGTTTCTGAGAAGGTCACCCTCATCAATCCGCAGGGTCTGCACATGCGTCCCGCCGGCCTGTTCGCCTCCACGATGGGCAAGTTCGCCTGCGACGTGATCGTGCACACCACCGACAAGGACGTGAACGGCAAGAGCCCCATGGCGCTCATGGCCGCCGGCATCCCGTGCGGTACCGAGGTTGAGATCCGCTGCGATGGCGCCGACGAGAACGAGGCGCTCACCGCCGCCATCGACCTTATCAAGAGCGGTCTGGGCGAGTAGTCTCTCCCAAACATACGGCCTTCCCCGGTGAGGGCCTCCCATCAGGGTATATTGGACGCGGGTGTCGTGGGTTCGCGGCGCCCGCGTTCTTTGCAGGGGGCTTGGCGCGCTGCGCTGGGCAAGCATGGAGAGGAAGTTCAATGTACGAGGGAGTTAACGCATCCGAGGGCATCGGCATCGGCACCGTCGTCGTCGCCGTCGAGCCCGATCTGACGTTCACGCCGCATACGGTCGAGGACACCGAGGCCGAGAAGGCTCGCTTCCAGGCGGCGCTCGACACGTTCTGCGCCAAGACCGAGGCCCAAGCAGAGCACATGAAGACCAGCGTCGGCGAGGCCGAGGCCGAGATCATGTACGGCCATGTGACGCTCGCCCAGGATCCCGAGCTCGGCGGCGCCATCATGGCGTCCATCGATGGCGGCACCTGCGCCGAGCAGGCCCTGACCGAGACCAGCACCATGTTCGAGAACATGTTCCTGTCCATGGACGACGAGGTCTTCCGTCTGCGCGCCGCCGACATCGCCGACATCCGCACCGGCATCCTCGCCGAGCTGCTGGGTCGTGCGCTCGTCGACCTGTCCGTCCTTCCCGAGGGCACCGTCATCGTCATCCATGACCTGACCCCGTCCATGACGGCCACGATCGACAAGAAGAACGTCGCCGGCATCGTCACCGAGGTCGGCGGTCGTACCTCGCACTCCGCGATCATCGCCCGCGCTCTCGAGATCCCGGCGGTCCTGTCGGTCTCCAACGCCTGCGGTGCGCTGCACAACGGCATGACCGCGATCGTCGACGGCTCCAAGGGCGCCGTCATCGCCGATCCCGACGAGGCGACGCTGGCCGACTACACCAAGCGCGCCGAGGACTTCAAGGCCGAGAAGCAGGCGCTCGAGGCCTTCCGTGGCAAGCCGACGATCACCGCCGACGGCTACAAGAAGATCATGGCTTGCAACATCGGTAACCCCGACGACGTGAAGGGCGCGCTCGATCACGACGCCGAGGCCATCGGCCTGTTCCGTTCCGAGTTCCTGTTCATGGACGCCAAGTCGCTGCCCTCCGAGGAGGAGCAGTTCGACGCATACCGCAAGGTCGCCGTGGCCATGAAGGGCGCCCCGGTCATCATCCGCACGCTCGATGTGGGTGGCGACAAGGAGATCCCGTATCTTAAGCTCATGAAGGAGGAGAACCCCTTCCTGGGCTACCGCGCCATCCGCTACTGCCTCGATAACCCCGATGAGTACAAGGTCCAGCTGCGCGCCCTGCTGCGCGCGAGCGCCTTCGGTGACATCAAGATCATGGTCCCCATGGTCACCTGCGTCGAGGAGATCCGTACCGTCAAGGAGCTCGTCGAGACCTGCAAGGCCGAGCTGCGCGAGGAGGGCTACAAGTTCAACGAGGACATCGAGGTCGGTATCATGACCGAGACCGCGGCCTCCGCGAACATCCCCGACCTGCTGGCCAAGGAAGCCGACTTCTTCTCGATCGGCACCAACGACCTGACCGGTTACACCATGGCGTCCGACCGCGGCAACGACAAGGTGGCCTACCTGTACAGCTGGTATTACCCGGCGGTGCTGCGCGCCATCAAGAACATCATCGAGGCCGGCGTCAAGGAGGGCATCATGGTCGGTATGTGCGGCGAGGCCGCGGCCGATCCGTTGCTCACGCCGTTGCTGATCGCGTGGGGCATGGACGAGTTCTCCACCTCCGCGCCCAGCATCCTGCGCACGCGCAAGGCGATCTCGCAGTGGACCGTCGCCGAGGCCCAGGAGCTCGCCGAGAAGGCGCTCGCATGCTCGACCGCCGATGAGGTCAAGGCCCTGCTCGAGGCGAACCAGAAGTAAGCGTTTCGTAAACATTATGTCTGGAACACGCCTCACATAACGTTTTACGTGGCCGCGTGGCACCGGGATGCACCGGGGGCCGCGCGGCCTCCTTGGAAAGGGGAGAATATGTTCTATACGCTAACCGCCAATCCGGCCGTCGACATGACCGTCTCGTGCGGTCCGCTCGTGCCCAACGAGAACATTCGCTCGGGCTCCGCGAGCTATACGCCCAACGGCAAGGGCCTCGACGTGTCGTTCGCCCTCAAGAAGTTCGGCGTCGACTCCGTCGCGCTCGGCTTCTTCGCCGGCTTCACGGGCAAGTACATCGTCGAGGAGACCATGAACATGGGCTGCCTGTGCCGCCCGGTGTGGATCGACGGCATCACCCGCATCAACACCTATCTCAACGACGGTGAAAACGAATACGGCGTGCTGAACCCCGGTGCCCCGCTGACGCCGCAGGGCGAGCAGGAGCTCTACAAGATCCTCGACACCGCCGGCAGCCTCGACTGCCTGATCGTGTCCGGCTCGGTGCCGCCGCGCGCCTCCGCCGACTTCCTCGACCAGGTCGTCACGCACGCCCAGGCGCACAACGCCGACGTCGTCCTCGACCTTTCGAGCTCCAAGCTCAAGGAGCTGTGCTCCAAGAAGCCGCTGCTCATCAAGCCGAACCACCACGAGATGCGCGAGATCTACGGTGTGCGCATCGACACGCATGATGACGCCAAGCGCGCGCTCGCCCTGGCGCACGAGTCCGGCGTCCAGAACGTCCTGCTCACCATGGGTAGCCGAGGTAGCGCCTACTTCTCCAACGGCGAGGACATCTGGTACGCCCGCCGCGAGTTCAACATCAAGCTCGTGTCCTCCGTGTGCGCCGGCGACTGCACGCTCGCCGCGTTCCTGTACAAGTGGTACGACAACCGCGACAATGTCGAGGATGCGCTCAAGCTTGCGCTCGCCACCGGTGCCAATGTGGCCGAGAGCGTCGGCCTGGGTGACTTCAGCCACGTCGACGAGTACAGCCGTCGTATCAGCGTGGAGAAGCTGACGCGCTAAGCTGCGCTTGAAGTCGGCATGTTACTGCCGCCCCGCCGTCATGAGACGATGGCGGGGCGGTTTTCGTCGTGATGGGCAGGTGACGTACAGGCACCGTGCAGCATTCACGTTCGAGGAGCGATCATGATCTACACCCTGACCGCCAATCCGGCGATCGACTACAACATCTCGTGCGATGGCCTTGCTCCCAACTGCGTGACCCGTACGCGCGATGCGGTGTACAGCCCCAACGGCAAAGGGTTGAACGTCTCGTTCGCGCTGCATCATTTTGGGGTGGACACGGCAATTCTCGGGTTCTTTGCGGGGTTCTCGGGTCGCTATATCGTTGACGGTGCACGGGCCAAGGGCGTGGAGGTCCATCCGGTATGGACCGAGGGCATCACGCGCGTCAACGTGTTCCTGAACGCCGTCGACCGCGAGTACAACATGGTGAACGCCGGTGCCGCGATCACGCCTGACGACGAGGAGGCCATGCTGCATCTGATCGGATCGCTCGACGATATGACATGCCTGTCCATCTCGGGTTCGTTGCCGCCGGGCACCTCTGACGATTTTCTGCCGCGTGTCGTCCGCTTGGCGCGGGAGCGCGGTGCCGATGTCGTGCTCGATATCTCCTCACCGCAACTTGCCGATTTGCTCGCCGAGCGTCCGTTGCTCATCAAGCCCAACGATGACGAATTGCGCGATATCTTCGGGCTTGAGGTCACGGTCGGCGACGATGCGAGCGCCGTACGCGCACTGGACGCCTTGCACACCGCCGGGGCGCGGGCCGTGCTGCTGACGCTCGGCGGCGACGGCGCGTATTTCGGCGATGGCACGGGCATATGGTATGCGCACTGCACTGCGCCCGTGCAGGTGCTTTCCACGGTATGTGCTGGCGACTCTACGCTCGCGGCCTTTCTGTCGGTGTGGTATCGCGACCGTGTCCGCATGGAAGATGCGCTGCGACTTGCCATGGCGACCGGAGCCAATGTGGTCGAGTGCGCCGGCCAGGGCGACTTTGCACACGTAGACGAGTATCGCTCCCAGGTCGAGGTACGTCGCATCCGCTAGGTTCGAGTTCGCATTGCGTGGAAGTTGGGTCGGGGGCCCTTCCCGTCGGGGCGCCAAATGGCGCCCCGACGGGAAGGGCCCCCGACCCAACTTCCACGCGAGATACCGCGTGCACGTTCGTAAACGCGTTTGTGGTCACGAAGCGACGATTACTGTCAGTTCTTCGCCGTTAAACCTGCCACTGAGAGTTCCATTTTGGGGCGAACAGCCCTGCGGCGGCACAATCAATTGGTACAACCATGCTTGCGAGCTATAGGTTGGCCTTCAATAAACTACATGCGCATGGATAGCGCTCTGGTGAAGCGACGCGCCGGTGGTCAACTGACAGTAATCGTCATCTCGCGACCACGTTACGCAAAACGAACGAGCGGCCAGCCGAAGCTGACCGCTCATCTACGCGTTAGCGGGCAAGTGAACCCATGGGATCCCAGGGTGCAAGCTCGATGGGCTCGCTCTCATAGGCGGCGAGCTCCTCGGCTGTCAGGTACTCCTTATCCACGACGACCTGGTAGACGTAGTCGCTGAACCATGCACCGGAGGCGATGTTGTAACCCTTCTTGCCGCGGTCCTCGCCCCAGCTGTTCTCGATGCGCCACTGCGTGGGGTTGCCCTCGGCATCGAGGTTCACGCCCTGCAGCGTCATGGCATGGGTCATGAGGGACTCGCCGTAATCAAGGCGCGCCGCCTTGTCCAGGCCGGTTTCGATGGGCAGGTTAAAGAGGGCATCGACCTCAAAGGCGGCGGGGTCGAGCACACCGTCATCGCGCAGGAAGCACTGGCCCACATCGGAGCCGAACCATACGGGCAGCCCGTCTTTCAGCTGGGCGACGGCTACGCGCTTCAGGGCGTCGACCGGCAGGTTGACGTAGCGCACCCCGCCGTCCTCTACGACATTGCCCAGGAACTTGACGGTGTAGGCATGGCCATAGGGCTTGTCGTCGGTGGGGGCGTTGATGACCGAGACGTAGTCGTCCACGTTCATGTCGACGAACTCAGCGAAGAACTCCTGCGGCGTGTAGGTGCCGGAGGCCTTGAGCTCGTTCTTCTCATCGCGGATGCGCACGTCGAAGGTCGTGGGCGGCTCGCCGAGGCAGATGGCAAGGATACGGTAGACGCCGTCGAGCAGCTCGTCCTTGATGGCGGCGAGGCCGTCGGCATCGGTGCCCTCGGCGTGCGCGTCGCGCAGGCGCTTGGCGCCATGACGCAGGTAGCGCGTAAGGTACTGGTTCATCGTGCCGGTGTTGGAAGAATGGAAGGTCTCCGGCATGGCCTCCTTGGGTACCACGCCGTACTTCTTGACCAGCGAGCGGAACATATCCCACTGTCCGCCGTCGCACATGGGGTCGGCAAGCAGGTAGGCGATCTCGCGGTCGGTCAGCGGTTGGGCGGCGGTGGCGATGATGTTCTCGAAGAACCAGTTGGAGCGCTCGTACTTATCCCAGAACAGGGGGTATGCCTGCGAGAGCTCGAAGGTTTTGAGGCCGAGCTTCTTCATGATGCGGAAGCGCATGGTGTTCAGGCTCGCGAACATCCAGCAGCGGCCGGAGTGCATCTGGTTGGTGACGTCGCCCTGGGCGAGCTGGACGTCAAAGGTGGTCGTGGCAAGAGCGGCGACCTGGGGGTTGCGTACCGCGGCGGCGATTCCCGAGCTGGTGACGGCGTTGCGAGCAATCAGGTTGCTGCGGTCGTCGATAAACGAGCGATGCGCAGCGGCGATCGTGTCCGGTGTGATCGCGAGGTCAGAGGCCATGGGCGTTTCCTTTCGATGCTTCGATACAGCCAACGGCGTATGGACAATACCGACAGGTAGCATACCGCCATGCATCGAGGCACAGCTCAAGAACACGAACCCGTGCGCAAGCAACACATGACGTTCAAGAGGGCCGTCTCCACCGAAATCGCGCCTTGGGGCGGGCGGGCGAGCGGGCGCTGCGCGTATCGAGGGGACGGATTCTCACCACGCCTCACGAAGTGAGTGCTTGAATCTGAAGAGAGGAAGTAGAGTCATTCATGACGGACGCGCTACCTGCGGATTTGCCAGTGCCGACGCCTCTTATACTCATCATTCCCGATTTGAAGCACTCACTTCGTGATACACGATCACAATATGATGGAAACACAAAATAAAACGAAGCGACAAGGGTGCGATTTGACACGCGCAGCGTACTGGCCGGCTATCGGAACCGATAGCCGGCCAGTACCTCGTGGCACCCGAGTCAAAGCTTCAGCGCAAGGTGGGGCTTACAGCCGAACTCGCTGCTCCCACGGAGCCAGGGCGTCAGCCGAGCTGCTCGATGGTAAACAGGGACTCGTAGACGAGTTCTTCGGTGGTTCCCGCATCGATGCTGGCGGAAAATGCCTGGGAGTTTCGCATGAGCGCGTCTTTGAAGTCGTCGACCGGCTCGATGCGGTACTCGTGGGTGAGCGTCGTGCCGTCAACGAAGCTTGCCGTGACGGTGATGACGCGCCCTGCGAGCAGTTGCGCTCCGTAGGTGATGGATTCAAAACGGAATTCATCGTTGTTGCCGGTTGCGAGGGACTCCTCGTACAGGGTCCGATATTCGTCGGGGAGCGCGAAGGTCATTTCAAGCGAGAACGTGCCGCCGTCAATCGTTCCGATGCGCTCGAGCATATCCTGCGTGATGGTCAGCTCCTGACCGTGCATTTCCTCGAATGAGCCGTCGGGCGTTTGATAGCTCCTGCTGCCCAGATAGCAGAACTGGGCGGACTCGTCGCCGTCGATGCGGTAGTCAAGCTGCACGATGTCGTCCCCGTAGGCGCGAAGATCGATGTTGAAGACGTTATGGCAGATCATGCCCCCGTCGTCATCCGGTCCGGCATCCCGGCTGCCCACGGAGTCCAAAAACCCGGGGCCGGCGAGCACCGTGTCGCCACGATCGTCAACGGGCGTGCCGTCGGCGTAGGCTACCAGCACGAAGCTGGGCTGGGCCGCCGAGAGGGCGGAATCGTCCGAGCTCGTCTCCGGCTTCCCGTCATGAGCGGTTCCGTCATTCGCCAGGGTAGGTTTTCCCTGCGACCATAAGATGCCCAGCGCGGTGCATCCCAGCACGAGACCGGCGGTGCAAGCGGCGATTGCGATGACGCGTCGACGCGTATGGGCGCGCAGGTCCGGGTGTCTTGCCGGCTGGGGGTGAGTCGTCACGTGCACGGGGACGTCCGCATGCGCGAGATTCGACCGCGCGTCAGCCAGGCGACGTTTGACTGCGGTCCGCATCTGGGGCGTGAGCTTGATCGAAGTCATTCGCTGTGCATATTCATCCATGATTGTTGCCATGGGTTTCCTCCTTCCCGATGTATATACGGCTACCCATCAGTGCGTGGGAGGGGCGTGGGATGCGGCGTCACCGCGAGAGACGGATGGGGTGTGCCGGGGTCTTGTGGGCGCGATCGGGTTTTCGGTTTCACCCAGGATCTCGCGCAAGCGCCTGCGCGCGCGAAACAGCCGAGTGCGCACGGTGGCCGGTTTGATATCGAGCAGCTGGGCGATCTCGTCGGAACTGCGGCCTTCGATGTGGGCAAGATGGATGATGAGGCGCTGGTCCTCGGGAAGGTTGGCGAGTGCGTTCCAGACCGGATGATCCTTCAGGGCGCGCGGTGCGACCTCCTCCGCGGAGACGGTGGTAAGAGAGTCGCGGGCATCAGCGTGCCGCTCGTTTTCGAGTCCTTCCACGCGTCGGTTCCAAGCGCTTTTGTGTATGTCACGACAGATGTTGATCGCCACACGCAGCAGCCAGGCACGCAGATGGTTTTCGTTATCAAAGCGAGTCTCGCTGGTCAGCAGGCGTACGAACGTTTCCTGCACCGCGTCTTGGGCATCCGTTACGTTCCTCAGCTGGTTCAAGGCGAGCCTAAACACGGCATCACCGTGCGCGTGGATGGCCCGGTCCATGAACGCTTCGGTTCGCGGGGTGCGATT
>CAZRPL010000038.1:0-18718 GCA_964602045.1 uncultured Collinsella sp.
GCAGCCCGCCCCCACCGCCATGCGCCGCTTCCTGGCCCGCCGCACCGGCGCCGCCGTCGTCGACCTGGTCCGCAAGGGCATCAAGCCGAGCGACATCATGACCGAGGCCGCGTTCCAAAATGCCGTGACCCTGCTCGCCTCCATCGGCGGCTCCCTCAACGCCCTGCTGCACCTGCCGGCCCTCGCCGCCGAGCTCGGCCTCGAGGTCACCTGGGCCGCCCAACGGCGACATGTCCTGCATCAACCTCTACAAGGCCGGCGGCATCCCGGCCGTCCTCAAGACGATCGAGAAGGACCTCGACCTGTCCGTCATGACCATCAACGGCAAGACCATGGGCGAGAACCTCGAGGGCGACATCCCCGTCGACCGCTCCGTCATCCGTACGCAGGACGACCCCGCCTCCGTCGCCAACGGCATCCAGGTCCTCTACGGCAACCTCGCTCCCGAGGGCACGCTCGTCAAGACCTCCGCGGTGCCCGACGACCAACACACCTTCGACGGTCCGGCCATGTGCTTCAACAGCGAGGAGGAGTGCTTCGCCGCCTACAATGCGAATAAAATCCCCGCTGGCACCGCGGTCATCATCCGCTACGAGGGCCCCAAGGGCGGCCCGGGCATGAAGGAGCTGCACCGCGTCACCGAGATCATGAAGGGCATCCCGGGTTCCGCCGTCATCACCGACGGTCGCTTCTCCGGCGCGTCCGGCGGCCTGTCCGTCGGCTACCTGTGCCCCGAGGCCGCTGAGGGTGGCCCCATCGCGCTGATCCAGGACGGCGACATGGTCCACATCAACCTGGCCGATAACGCGATCTCCTTCGACATCACCGACGAGGAGCTCGAGGCACGTCGCCAGAACTGGACGCCTGTCGTGCACGACTTCAAGGGCAAGGTCCTCGCGCGCTACCTCAAGGAGGTCGGCCCCGCCAAGGACGGCGCCCTGCTCGGCGCGTAATCCGCATCGCCGTATATAGCGCAGCGACTCAGACCCGGTTGGCCTCCCGCCAGCCGGGTCTTTTTGTGCGCCACTGCCGCGGGATGTCAAATAACCCCAGGGGTTTTCCTACACGGGCGGTGCGGGCACCGCCCGTGTAGGAAAACCCCTGGGGTTATTTGACATCTAAAAGACGCCCCGACCGGCGCGAAGCCGATCGGGGCGCGTGCGTCGCGTATGGGTGGATAGCTTACTCGCCGCAACCGCTGTTGATGAGCTCGACGAGCGCCTTCACGGCCTCCTGCTCGTCCTCGCCATCGGCGGCGATGACGATGGTGGTGCCGCAAGCCAGACCCTGGGTCATGAGGGCGAGCATGCTCTTGGCGTTGACGCCGTCACCCTCGGCGTCGGCCTTCTTGACGGTCACGTTGGACTTGAAGCCGGCTGCCGTCTTGCAGAACAGCGACGCGGGACGGGCGTGAAGGCCGGTGGCGTTGACGATCGTGGTCTCTTCGGAATACATGGGACTCTCTCCTTTGCTCGGTGAGCCTGGGCTCAACATGTGGCGTAAACACAACGCATTCGCGCATATCAACCTTATATTTTAGGGCACGGCCGCGAAGTTCGCTACACCATCTCGCGAACGGCCTCGTGCAGGCGCTGACGGTCAGCCGGGTCGTCGCTATTGTAGTGGCGCGAGTTGACGATGTACTCCTCGATGGTGTCGAGGTTCTCCTCGGTGGGCTCGATGCCGAGCTCGCCCAGGGTGAGGGGAAGGTCCATCTTGCGCATAAAGTCGCGCAGCTCCTCCTCCTTGTCCTTCAGGCCGTTGAAGTACAGCTGGCAGAACAGGCCGACGGCGACGATCTCGCCGTGGATGGCCTCGGCGGCCTCCTGCGTGAAGTGCGTACGGACACCGTCGTAGATCACGTGCGCGAGCTCGGACTGGCGGAAGCTCTTAGTGGTGTTGGCGATCACGCCGGTGGTGATGACGTTCAGGAAGGCCATGTCGGTGAGGTTCTTGGTGACCTCGCCGGCACGGTTGTCCTCGATGGCGGGCAGCGCGATCTTCTCGAGCACGCCATAGACGTAGGCGGCCATGTTGAAGGCAGTGTACACGTCGATGGGCGTATCCTCGAGGTGCATCTCGGGCTGACCGTTCAGCATCTCGATCTTCTTTGCCATGGCATCCATGACACCGGCGGCGTTGTAGCGGTGCGGGCACGCGGCGATGACGTCGAGGTCCATGTACACGCCGTCGATCTCGTGGTCGAAGCGCCAGGAGCGCAGCTTGCCGCCCTCGGCGGTGTACATGACGCTCATGCAGGTGAACGGTGCGCAGGTGGATGCGGACGTGGGGATGTTGATGGCACCGAGATGCGCCACCTCGCCCACGGCCTTGGCAAGGTCGGTGATCTTTCCGCCGCCGACGCCCACGATCTCGTCGCAGCCGGCCTCGTGTGCCTTGGCGGCCAGCTCCTCGGCGCCCTCGTAGCAGCACCAGCCCGTCCAGATCTCGAGCTGCCATTCCACGCCGGCGGCCTCCATGCTCGGGACCAGACGGTCCTTGACCGCGTCCCACGAGCGCGGTCCGGCGACGATCAGCATCTTGTTGCCGAAGCGCTTGAGCTCTTCACCCATCTGCTCCAGCAGGCCGCGCTCGCAGCGCACGCGCCCGGCGCCGAACTTGATCGCGGTGTCCAGTTCCACTGCCATAGTTCCCTCTTTCTCCCTTTTCTCGATGCTCGTGAACAAGGTATCTTTCGGCGCACGGCGGGCGCGATGCCCCTGCAGCCCACCGTGCGCCGGAAAGACCGAAACGGTCCCGCGGCTAGCCGCGGATCTCGCGGACGGCGGCCGCGGCGTCGGCGGTCAGAGCCTCGACGCGCGAGAAATCGCCATCAGCGAACAGGTTGGGTTTGACCATCCAGGTGCCGCCCGCGGCGAGAATCGCCTTGGAGCCCAGGAAGTCACGCACGTTGTCGGGGCTCACGCCGCCGGTGGGCATGAAGCGATGACCGACGAACACGGCGGCGAGAGCCTCGATGGCCTTAAGGCCGCCGTAAAGGTTGGCCGGGAAGAACTTGGTGATGTCGAAGCCCAGGTTGATGAGGGTCGTCAGCTCGGCGGGGGTCACACCGCCGGGGATGAGGTTGACCTCATGCTCCAGGCACCAATCGATGATAGCCATGTCGTAGCCCGGCGACACGATGAACTTCGCACCGGCGTCGACGGCCTTCTTGCACTGCTCGAGGTTCACGACGGTGCCGGCACCGACGAGGATGTCGGGGCACTTCTCGGCCATCTCGTGGATGCAGTCGGCGGCAGCCGCGGTACGGAAGGTCACCTCGGCGGCAGGCAGACCGCCCGCGACCAGCGCGTTGGCCATCGGAACCGCGTCCTCGACCTTCTCGAGCACGACGACCGGCACGACGCCCGTCTTCTCGACCTGCTCGTAGAACCCGTTGCTCTTCATGTACTCAGTCGACATCGTTGTTCCTCTCTCTTGACGATGGTTCCTTTCGCAAGCTATGCACCACAGGACGCGCGGCCCCGTGCCGCCGTCACGGCAGGCACGTACACCACACCTCCTGATTGTGGTAGATGGCGAAGTCATCGAACCCCAGGCGCTCCGCAGCCGGCTGCTCGCCATCGCAGACACGCTCGAGCATGGCGAGCAGGTCCGCGCCCAGCTCGTCGATACTCGCGGTGCCTTCGATCGCGCCCGAGGCGTCGAAATCCATGTTGTCGCCCATGCGGGCGAAGGTCTCGCTGTTGCCCGTGACCTTGATGACGGGAATAAGCGGATTGCCGATCGGCGTGCCGCGCCCCGTCGTGAAGATGAGCACCTGCGCGCCACCCGCCGTCATGCCCGACACCGACTCGATGTCGTAGCCCGGCGTGTCCATGACCACCAGCCCGCGCTGCGCCGGGGTCGCACCGTAGGGAATAACCTCGGCAATCGGCGAGGTACCGCCTTTGGAAATGCCGCCGAGCGCCTTTTCCTCGAGCGTCGACAGGCCGCCGGCCATGTTGCCGGGCGAGGGGTTGGCGCCGCGCACGTCCACGCCCGCCGCGGCGAAGCTCTCCTCGAGTCCGCGCACGATCCGGTAGATGTCGTCGGACACCGTAGATGTGGCGCCGCGGGCCGCCAGGATGTCCTCGGTACCTATGAGCTCGGTCGTCTCGCCGAGCATCACCGTACCGCCCGCCGCGACGACGGCGTCGCTCACCGCACCGACCACCGGGTTGGCCGCAAGGCCGCTCGTGGCGTCCGAGCCACCGCAGTTGGTGCCCAAAACCAGGTCGGCCAAGCCCATCTCGCAGCGCTCAACGGTCGCTGCCTGCGCGACGAGGGCGCGCGCGAGCTCCACGCCATGCATCACCGCGCGCTCGGAGCCGCCGCAATCCTGGATCGTCATCACCTCGAGGGGCTTTTCGCTCACCTCGCGGATGCGCTCGGCAAGTTCGTAGGGCTTCGTCGTCTCGCAACCCAAGCCGACGAGCACGGTGCCGAACACGTTGGGGTTGAGCGTCACGTTGACGAGGCACCGGCGCATGATCGCGATGCCCGAGCCCACCTGGCCGCAGCCCTTGGCGCACGGTACCGCCACGGCACCGGGCACCGTATCGGCGATGCGGCGCGCCACGACGTTCGCACACCCGCAGGTCGAGAGCACGAGCACATGGTTGCGGACACCCACGCGGCCGTCCGGTCGGCGATAGCCCCTCATGCGCCCGCCCCCGTCCTCACGCTTTCGATGTTATGGATATGGACGTAGCCGCCGCGCGCGACATCGTCCGTCATGATGCCGATGACCTCACCGTACTTATGGGCGAGTTCTCCGGACGCCAAAGCGCGCAGACAGATCTTGTGGAAGCGCGGGATGTCCTCGAGCGCGACCAGCTCGTCGGCCGCATCGCCGGATTTGGTCCGCACCGACACGGTCTCGCCGGCGGTAACAGGGTCGATGACGGTCGCGACGTCGTCCGCCGTCGCCATGATGAGCGCACGCTTCGCCATGATGCCGCTTGCCTCCCCCATCGCTACTTACCTTCGCTCTTACCGACCTCGGACAGCGGGTCCTTGAACTCGCCGAAGCGGATATCGCCGAAGCGCTCCGCCACGTGGTCGCGCACCCATTCGTAAGCCTCGCGCATGCGCGAGCTGCGCACCCACAGGCCGGAAAGCTGGAGCACGTAGTACACGCGGTCGGTGCCGCTGGCGTCCATCTGCGCCTGCATGTCGGGCGTGATCTCGTCGAACTGGTCGGCGAACTTGTAGCCCATGATCTCGAGCATGAGGTCGTTGTTGCTCGCCGCCTTGAGGTCGACGCTCAGCACCTGGCTCCAAGGCAGCGTGATGACGTCCTCGGGTTTGGTAAGGTCGGTCACCCCGTCGGCGCTGAACTCGAACAGCGGTCGGCGGTCGGCCATCTTGCGCACGCAGAACACCGCACCGGCGATAAAGCACACGGCGACCACGACCGCGAGAATCGGCCACACCGCGTTCCCACCGCCCTGCGTGAAGCCGAGCGCGACGACGCACACGGCGATGACCACATACGACAGGCTGATGGCGACAAGCCTTCGCGTGTCGTTATATACAACGAGTCGTTCCATCGGATAAACCTCGTATCGTTTCCAACGTTAGCGTAGGACTTCCATGAATCCCACGACATCGGCCAGGCTGTCGAACGAGAGCACCGCCTCGCTGCGGATCTTCTCGCGATTGCCCACGGGCTGGTCCAGAATCGGATAGCCCTCGGTGACCGAATCCATATTCGTCAGGTCGTCGAAGACGAACGCCGACGTGAAGCCGCCCGCATTGGCGGCGCAGATGCCCGCATGGCTGTCCTCAAGCACGAGCGTGTTGGCGGGATCGGCTCCGATGAGCTCAGCCGCCTTAAGGAAGATCTCGGGATCGGGTTTGCCGTTTTCCACCTGCGTTCCATCCACGATGTAGGGAAACGCATGGGTGAGGTACTCGGCCTCGAGGTACTCGTCGATCAGCGAGCGAACCGACGAACTGGCGAGCGCATACGGGATGTTGCGCTCCTGCAGATAGTTCAGAAGCTCCAGCAGGCCCTTCTTTTTGCCCACGCGGCCGTTTTGCTCCATGCGCACGGCCGTCTTCTGCTTCTTGATGTACTCGCGCCAGGTGACGACGTCCTTGTCATCACCGAACGCATGCTTGAGGTCGGCGACGACCTCGCGCTCGATCTTGCCGCAAAGGCTCATGTACAGGGCGGGGTTCATCTGGAAACCGAACGCGCGCGCCGTGCGCAGATACGCGCGATAGCACAGGCGCTCGCTGTCGAAGATGAGGCCGTCCATGTCGAACAGCACAGCCTGAAACGGACCCACGGGTGCTCCTTTGCGGTCGATATGTCCATAAGAAAGGCCCGCACCCTCCTGCGGGTGCCGAAGGAGTGCGGGCCTGGGGGTGGAAACGAGCGTTATGCCCGAATCTCGTTCACCGGCTCCTCGCCGGCGACGAAGCGCTCAACGTCTCCCACGCACTTCTCGCCCATGCCGCGCAGGCACTCCTCCGTGTAGGCGGAGATATGCGGGCACACGAGAACCTTGGGATGGTTGAAGTAGGGGTCGTCGGCCGCAGGCGGCTCGTCGTGCATGACGTCGATCGCCAGGGCCTTGACAGCACCGCTCTCGAGCGCGTCGAGCATCGCCGGCTGGTCGATGAGGTCGGCGCGTGCGTTGTTGACCACGTAGACGCCGCCCTTCATCTTGGCGAAGCGCTCGGCGTTGAGGATGTGGAACGACGTCGGGTTGAGGTCGGCGTTGAGGGTCAGGATATCGCAGTTGGAAACCACGGTGTCCAGATCGGTGTACTCGAAGTCGACACCCTGGGCGCGCAGCTTGTCGGCCCAATCGTCGTGATGCACCGGGTCGCAGGCCAGGACCTTGAGGTCGTAGCCGCGGGCAAGGATCTCGACGACGCGGGAACCGATGTTGCCGCAGCCGATGATGCCGAGCGTCTTGCCCGACACGCCGTTGCCCACGAACTTGGCGCGCTCGGCCCAGCGGCCCTCGTTGGCGGCCACATGGGAGTCGCTCACCTGGCGCATGGCGTCGAGCAAGATGGCGACGGCGCCTTCGGCGACAGCATCGCGCTCGACGAGCGGCGAAACCGTGGTGAGGATGCAGCCGGTCGCGTTGCAGGCCTTGACGTCGACGTTGTTGTAGCCGATACCATGGCGCGAGAGCAGCAGCAGATCGGTCTTGTGCTCGAAGAACTCCGCATCGAAAAACGGGGTCACCGATGAGATGATGATGTTGTAGTCCTTGAGGGACTCGGCGAGCTCGGCGCCGTGGGCATCGCCCGCGACGCGCACGCGCTCGACCGTGCCGATCTTCTCAAGGCGCTCCATCTGGTCGGGGAAACGGGTCCCGAACGAGGAGGAGTTCACGATGGCGATCTTGTAATCCATAGGTTGAACTACCCAATCCCTTTCTGTGTGAACCGCGAGGGCTCGACTACTTGCCGCACTTGGCGAGGGCGGCGGCCAGGCCGACGTTCTCGGAAGACGGGATCTTCTGGAAGTACACGGTGACGCCCGCGTCGCCGATGGCCTTGGCGATGTCGGCGTCGTCGTCGGTCAGACCGACGGACTCGATGACCTTGGTGGAGCCGGGCTTGATGGCGATGCCACCGACGTTGAGCTCCTTGATGGGCACGCCGCCGTCGACAGCGACCTTGGCGTAGGCCAGCGACTTGAAGATCAGGGCGACCTTGTCGTCACCGAACTGGTCCTCGTTCCAACGGTCGACGAGGCCCTGGGCGGAGTAGACCTTGATCTTGAGGCCGCCGGTGGACTGGGTGGACTCGTAGATCTCCTTCATGAACTCATCGTTTGCGGTGGCATCGTCGATGACGTAGGCGGTGTTGGTGCCCTTGCCCTTGGTCCAGACCTGCATGACCTGGCCGTGGACGAGACGGTCGTCGATGCGCGCGAGGGTGATCTCAGACATGGTGTTACTCCTATCACTAGAAGGTGACTAAAAAGGGGTACACATCCCCCATTAGGGAATATGTACCCCGTTGCGGCCGTTTACCCCTTGAGGTTGGCGCGATTGATGAGACGGGCACCCATCTTGCCGGCCTCGAGCGCGGTGTTGGCGAGCTCGTGGCCGTCCTCGGCGATCTCGAGCTGCTGGATCGTCTCGATCAGCATGGGCATGTTCACACCCAGGATGACGTCGCAGTCGACCTTGGCGACGCAGGCGAGCGCCACGTTGGAGGGGCTGCCGCCCATGAGGTCGCACATGATGATGGTGTGCGCGCCCTCGGCGTCGTTCTTCTCGACGATCTCGAACGCCTTCTCGCGCAGGTCATCGACGGACTGGCCGGGCACGAGGCCCAGGGCGTCGACGTTCTCCTGCTCGCCCATGATCATCTCGGCGCTCTTCTTGAGCTCGATGCCGAACAGACCGTGGGTGATGATGAGGACCTTGTTCATGCGTATCGCTCCTTACAGCTCAAATCCGATTAGAGGATGCCGATGACCGCGAGCACGATCAGGATGACCGTGAAGCCGAGCATTGCCTGGGTGACCTTCATGCCCTTCTTCTGGAAGAAGAAGAACAGGGCCATAACGGCGATCAGGGGCAGGATGCCGGGGATGATGCCGTCCAGGGTCTCCTGGAGCACGAAGGGCTTACCGGACAGGTCTGCCTGGATCGGGGTGGTCAGCTTGACGTAGCTGGCCGCCATGGCGCCCATCATGAACAGACCGAGCACGCCGAGCGCGTCGATGATGGACTTGATGCGGCCGCCCTTCATGACCTCGAGCGCAGCGCGACGGCCCATGGTGTAGCCCATGCGGGTGAACAGGTAGCCGTAGATGAACGTCGCGGTGGCGAAGCACACGAACGGCATGACGGCACCGAGCGGGTTGCCCTCCTGGCACAGGCCCAGGAACAGCGAGATGCAGATGTACTGGACGGTACCGGAGTCGATGGAGTCGCCGACACCGGCCAGCGGGCCCATCAGGCCGATCTTGGTGTTCTGGATCATCGTGGCGTCGAGCGCGGGCTCGCCGGCGTTGAGCGCCTTGGCGCGCTCCTCCTCGAGCGAGACGGTGATGCCGGAGATGATGCCGCCGCCCCAGACAGCCTGGGTGTTGAAGAACTGCAGGTGGCGCTGGAGCGCCTCGGCCAGGAAGACCTTGTTCTTATAGAGCTTCTTGAGCACGGGGATCAGGCCGAAGCAGAACGCGGGGGCGATCATGCGGTCGAAGGTGTGGGGTACCTCGTTGGCCCACCAGAAGCGGAACCAGGTCTTGAGGATGTCCTTGTTGGTGAGCTCATCGGGCTTGTTGGCCTCGCCGAGCATCAAGCGGGGATCGGCGTGGATCATGCCGTCTTCGTCTAGATAATCGTTGATATCCTGGGAAAGCTTCTCGACAGCTTCACTCATCGTAAAATCCCTTCCTTTCTATGGATAGCAGGGGTCGGGCGCGACTAGGCTTCGGCCTTCGTGGTGAACATGTTGTAGCAGAAGGCGATGATGACGCCGAAGACGGCCCAAGTGATCATCGTGATGCTGAGGCCGGCCTGGGTGGTGAGCACGACCAGGAAGTAGGCCAGGAAGAAGAACACGAGCAGCTTGCGGGAGCCGATGACGTGCATGGTGATGGCGATACCGAGAGCGGCAAGACCACCGGAGACGACGTCGAGCGCATGCAGAACAGGGCCCTCGAGCATGTTCATGACGTCGGAGATGACCGGAGCGCCCAGGTACAGGGCGATGGTGATGGTCGGGACGAACAGCGCGAAGCCGATGAGGGAGGGCACGAGGCCGATCCACAGCTGCAGGTTGCGGGTGTCGGCCTTGAGGGCGCAGGCATCCATGCGGCTCACGCAGATCGTGTTCAGGAAGAAGCGGAGCTGGTACAGGTAGCTGCCCATGAGGCCGACGGGCACGGCGATGGCGACAGCGGCCTCGGGGTCCAGGTCACCGATGCAGGCGACGGACACGGCGATGGCGGAAGCCACCGCGGGCTCGGAGGGCATAGCGCCACCGGGGGCGACGACGCCCATGTAGATCAGCTGGATGGTCGCGGTGACGATCATGGCCTGGTGCATGTCGCCGAGGATCAGACCGACCCAGAAGCCCGCCATAAGCGGCGAGAAACGCATGGTGAGGGTTGCATAACCGAGTGCGCGCGATTCGATTGCCGCAACAAACAGGGCAATCAGCAATGCTTGCAATAGTGTCATTATGCCTTTCCTTTCTCTCCTCTTTTCCGGAAGACGACGGAGTGCGTCCGCTCCATTCCTCCCCCTCATCCCGACGCGGGCCCTCCACGTCGAGACACTCCTTGGGCATATAGCCCCTATGACGAAGATTCTATGTGTTTTTCTATTGTTCCGAAAGAAATAATTTTTCTTTTTGGTGAACGGTGTATGAGTTATCGCCTACCGAATTTTGAGTTGTGTTTTGCCAGAAGTGTGATAGGACTGTTACTCGCTGTTCTCAGATGATTTTTTTTGTTGTTTTCAACGGTAATCGGATATATATGAGTCATTGCTCATATGATGTTCGTTTTCTTACAATTCTCAATGCAACCTTTTATTGAGGTTCCATTTTGGCCTTTTTAGCCGTTTACGGAACAAGTTGTACCGCTCGACGGGTTGGAACGACGCATGCGTACCAGAAAATATTTTTTTTCCTTTCTGCGAGTGCCTCTTTCTTTATATTAGAAGCAGCGACATGTCGCACCAGGCTATACCTGCGGCGATGCTCGCATAACGTTACCTCTGGACCCGAAAAGTGATCACGATGGCACGCAACACCGTTCTTCTCAAGATCAAGTCGCTCTCGCCCGCGCTCTCCGCCAAGGAGCAGCGCATCGCCGACTTCATCCTCAACGACCCGCGCTTCGCCTCGCGCATGACCATCAACGAGATGGCTTCCGAGCTCGGCGTGGCCGACTCGACGGTATTCAAGTTCACCAAGAAGCTCGGCTATCGCGGCTTCCGTGATTTCCGCACCGACCTGCTCGCAGAGGAATTCGACCCGCAGATCTCGATTCACGAGAACGTCGCCCCCGACGACGACCCGCTCACCGTGGCGCACAAGATCATCCATTCGAGCGCAAAGTCGCTCAACGACACACTCGCGCTGCTCAAAGCCGAGGATCTGGAGCGCGCCCTCGACTATTTGCTCGGCTGCGCACGCATCTCGTTTTACGGCTGTGGCGAATCGGGCGTCATCGCGATGGACGCCTACCAGAAGTTCCTGCGCTCCCCCATCCCCTGCCACGCCGTCATGGACTCGCACATGCAGCTCATGCAAGCGGCGATGCTCACGCCGGACGACTGCGCGGTGGTCATCACCCACACCGGTGCCACGCGCGAGATGTGCGCCGTCGCGCAGCTCGCGCACAAGGCGGGTGCCCGCGTGATCCTCATCACGAGCTATCCCTCGCAAAGAATCTCCGAGTTCGCCGACATCACGTTCGTCTCCACTTCGGACGAGACGCGGTATCGCCCCGAATCGCTTTCATGCCGCTACGCGCAGCTCGCGATTATCGACTCGCTGTACACGGCGATGATGTTCCGCCTAAGCGACGGCGCCGAGTCGCTCCACAAGATCCGCGAGGCGATCAATCTCATCAAAGAGGAAAACTAGCACGCGACACGTGAGGCGAATCGCGCCTCATGGTGAAATCACGTCTGACGTTTTTTCACATCTTCACGCGCTGTAGCGGGCGAGGAACGCGCGGGTGCGCTCCTGCTGCGAGGCGCCGAGCACCTGCTCGGGCGTGCCCTGCTCCACGATGACGCCGCCGTCCATGAACACGACGCGATCGGCAACGTCGCGCGCGAATGCCATCTCGTGCGTGACGATGATCATGGTGATGTCCTCGGCTGCGAGCTGGCGGATGACCTTCAGCACCTCGCCGGTGAGCTCGGGGTCGAGCGCGCTGGTCGGTTCGTCGAAAAACAGGATGTCGGGGTTCAAGGCGAGCGCCCGTGCGATACTCGCCCGCTGTTGCTGGCCGCCCGAAAGCTGGCAGGGCACCTTGTCCTCGTTGCCCGCCAAGCCCATCTTCTCGATGAGCGAGCGCGCTTCGCGTTCGACCTCTGCCCGGTCGCGTTTTTGCACCGCGATCGGCGCGTCCATGATGTTGCGCAGCACCGTCATGTGCGGAAAGAGGTTGTAGCTCTGGAACACCAGCCCGAAGCGGCTCTTTGCTTGGCGGAGCTGATCACCCTTGACGTAGGCCACGCGCCCGTCGGCTGCGGTGCTCGCGACTGTCAGGTCCCCATAGCGAAGCGAGCCCGCATCGATCTGCTCGAGCGTGGTCGCGCAGCGCAGCAGGGTCGACTTGCCGCCGCCCGACGGGCCGATGATCGCCACGACCTCGCCTGGATAGACATCGAGCGAGATGTCGCGCAGCACCGCGTGCTCGCCGAACGCCTTGCTCACGCACTCCATCGAAAAGACCGGCTCTGCCATATGTCTCTCCTTGCTTCGTATCAGGTCGAACGCTGCTCGAACCGTACCCCGCGCCCGAAGGCGAGGGGCGCGGACGCATCAGTCGTGGTAGTAGTCCAGGCGTTTTTCGGCCACACCGATCAGCACCTCGACCAGGAAGTTGAACACCCAGTAGAACGCCGCCGAGATCGCGAACGGCACCATGCTCACCTGCGAGGCCACGAGCGCCTTGGCGGTCGAGAACATCTCGGCCACGCCGATCGCGAAGGCGAGCGAGGTGTCCTTGACCAGCGTGATGATCTCGTTGCCCATCGCCGGCAGGATGCGCTTGACCACCTGCGGCAACACGATGCGGGCGAACGTCTGCGCGCGTGAGTAGCCGAGCACCTCGGCCGCCTCGTACTGACCGCGCGGGATGGACTGGATGCCGCTGCGGTAGATCTCGGCGAAGTACGCCGCGTAGTTGACGATGAACGCGACGATGCACGCCTGCCATTTGGAATCGGGCGTGAGCTCGATGCCGAAAACGTAGTACGGAGCGAAGTAGATCGCGAACATCTGCAGCATGAGCGGGGTGCCGCGCATGATGGATATATAGACGCGCGCGAGCGCCCGCAGCGGGGCGAAGCGGCTCATGCGGGCGAGCGCCACCGGCACCGCGAGCGGGATGGAACCCACGAGCGTGAGCACGAAGATCTGCACCGTGGTGCCGAAACCCTCGAGCAACATGCCCGTCATCGTCGTGATATCCATACACATCCCTTCAGCGACATGGTGGGAAAATAGGGACAGTCCCTATTTTCCCACCGGGCGATCAGTGCGTATGCGAGGTGCGTTACTCGAGCACCCAGTTGTCGTAGGACAGGCCGTACTCGGCGTACTTGTCGCACAGCTCGGCGATGGTGCCGTCCTCGTCCATCTCGCGCAGGGTCTCGGTGACCTGCTCGGCAAGCGCCTCGCTGCCCTGCTTGAAGCCCACGGCGTAGTGCTCCTCGGACAGCATGTCGGGCAGTTGCACGTAGGCGTCGGGCTTGGCGGACATCTGGTACTCAGCGATCGACAGGTCGCAAGCAACCGCGTCGACCGCGCCGGACTCGAGCTGCATGAAGGCCGTGTTGTACTCGCCGATCTGATCGAGCGAGGCGAACGTGGCGGCAAGGTCCGCCTGATCGCCTTCGAGCACATCGAGCGCCGCGGAGTCGACCTGCGTGATCACCGTCTTGCCGGCAAGATCGTCGAAGCTCTCGATGCCGCTATCGGCTTTGACCACGATGACCTGGCCGTTGAGCATATAGGGCTCGGAGAAGGTGTAGTCGTCCTCGCGGCCCTCCATGGTAAAGCCGTTCCAGATGCAGGTGATGGCACCCGAGTCGAGCAGCGTGTCCTTGGCGTCCCAATCGATGGGCTCGTACTGGACCTCCCAGCCGTTGCGCTCGGCGACCTCGGCGGCCAGGTCGAGGTCGAAGCCGGTGAACTCGCCGTCGTCACCGACGAAGCCGTAGGGCGGGTAGGACTGGTCGAAGCCCACGACGAGCGTCGCGATGGCGGCGGAGGTATCTTCGGTCGTCGCTTCGGCCGAACCGGTATCGGTATCGCTTGCCTGCGGGGACCCGCCGCATGCAGCGAGCGCGAACGCGAGCACGAGCGTCGCGATGGCGGCGACCAGCGTGAACAGCCTGTTGTTCTTCATGATGAAACCTTCCCATATGCACGCCGGACATCGGTCGTAGCCCGTCCGGCGCTCCATTGCAACGGCAACCACTTTACTATGGTGGAGTGCTTCGCGCAAGAACTATCTTATTGTGACGGAATCCGAGCGATGGGCCGCGAAATGGCACGCCGACCGGCCGCCCGAAGGCGCCATAAGAGGCTCATTTTACGAAGTGGGTGTTTTATTTTGGAAACCCTTTGTACACCGCAGAGGAAGCAATTCGTGTACCTGCGGTTTTCATCGTCGGCTCTCACGGCATACTCGTGAGATTCAAAAAGAAACACTCACTTTGTATTTTGCGGGCTTCCCAACGGATAAGCCCCGCCTTTCGCGCCAGCGAACGGCGGGGCTTACGGCACAACAACAGGATCGCGCCCTACTCGCGGAAACCGTCCTCGAACGGGTCGCGCGAACGACGGACCTTGCCGCCCGCGACGATCGCTCCACCGCCGATGGCGGACAGACCGGCCGAGACGATCAAGCCGATGGTCGCGGCATCCGCCGTGGCAGGCAGCGTCTCAGGCTCCGCGGTGGCGCGAGCCTTGCCGGAGACCTGCTTCGCCGCGATGCCCCCATCTGCGTCACGCTGGATCGAACCGTCGGCAGCATCGTCTTTCTCCCGCTTCGACGTGTCGTCTGCCTCGGCCTCAGAGGATGCGTCGGTCTTGTCCCCGGAAGACGCATCGGTCTTGCCGTCGTCTTCGCTCGCGGTGTCCTCATCCGAACCGGACCCGTCGTCCTTCGACGAATCAGTCGTCGTGGCGTCGCTGGACGACCCACCGGCAGCGATGTCGTTCGCAGGCGGCTGCGGCGCGGGCTTCACGCTCGTAACGCCATCGCCCTTCGGATCCTCGGACTCGTCGGACTGCTCGTCGTCCGAGGACTGATCACCGTCGGCATCGCTGTCGGCATCGGACTCGTCGGAGCCGTCATCAGGCTCGGTGGAGTCGTCCTTATCACCGAGATCGGGGTCCTTCTCCTCATCACCAGCAGCGGGATCCCCCTCGTCCTCGTCGCCGGGAGCGGGATTCTTGTCGCCCTCGTCACCGGACTCGGGATCCTTCTCCTCATCGCCGGGCGCAGGGTCGTTGTCGCCCCCGCCGGGCTCGGAGTCCTTGTCGCCTTCCTCGCTCGGGATCGACGTCCCGCCGCCGGTCTCGCCCTCCTCCTCGTCGGAGCCCGGCGTCTCGCTGCCCTCTCCGGACTGCGAGTTGTCCGCCTCCTGCTCGTCTTCGGAGATGTAATCCAGACACGTCGCGCGCTCGCGCTCGTAGCGGCTCGCATAGCTGTCCGCATAGGTATAGTCGTAGGTGTAGACGCCCTCGACCACAGCGTCGCACAGCGCGTTCACGAACTCGCGATCGGTCATGTCGTCGGAAAGCTCGGCATCGTCGAAGAACTTCTGGCACCCGCCCGAGCCGAACAGGTTGCACAGACCCCACGCCAGGCCCTTGACGCAATCGGCACGCTCGGAGATGTCCACGCCCTTGTTGCGCAGGATGCGCTCGACCGGCAGGTAGTACTCCTAATAGGCGAAGTTATCCTGCAGCGCCGAGAACTCACTCGGGTTGGCGTCATAAGCCGCATGCCAGGCATCTTGGGCAAGCTGGCCGATCTTGGTCAGACGCTTGGTGCTCGAATCGTAGATATCGCCCGACACGAGCTCGTCGCCGCGCTCGATAACCGGCTCGAACATCGCGTACGTATCGGGGTCGTACGCATAGCAGGCCTCCATGAAGTCGAGCAGCGAGTAACGCCGGTCGAACTGATAGAAACCCATGGCGTTGTAGCCGTCGTAGTAACTGAAGCCCCGGTCGTAGTTGCTGCCGCTCTCGTTTTCGGCGAAGTACTTCATCTCGCTCGACAGCGACGTGGGCGCGATGCCCATGGCGCGGCTCGCCATGAGCGAGTTGACCGACAGCATCATGATCGAGGGCATGCCCTCGGAATCCGCCTCGACGACAGGATCGACCTCGTAGTCCAAGGCGCGGTCGTAGCCGCCCGGCTCAGGCAACGTCTCGGCAGCGTTCTCGTCGGTCGCCGCGTCGTCGCCCGCGTCCGAGGTCGAGTCGTCGGACGCACCGTCGGCAGCCTGCGCGCCCTCGGTTTCGGATTCTGTATTCGCGTAGATGGTAGACGGTGTGGCCGCCGAACCGAACGCCAAGGTCAAGGCGAGGCCGGCAGCGATAGCCTGGTGCTGGGGCTTCATGGTTCCTCCCTGTTTCTGCGTCTCCTGCTGGAGAAAGCTGCGAATAAGGTGTGGTTGCGACAGAGCGCGTAAGAGGTGAAGCCATTATGCCCATTTTTCGCTGGTCGCACAACGTGGGTCAATCGACACTCACTTGCGCGGCGCAAAACGACGGCCCGCCGGCGCGGATACGCCGACGGGCCGCCGGGACCACTCGAATGTGCCGGGAAATCCTCCGTCAGCAGACCTCGACGACCCAGCCCTCGGGACCGGCGATCTCGCCGGCCTGGATCGCGGTCAGGGTCTCGCGCAGCTTGGCCATGACGGGACCGACCTGCTCCATGCCGCTGGCGAACACGATCTCCTCGTCGCCATCGACGACCTTGCCGACCGGGCTGATGACCGCCGCGGTGCCGCACATGCCGCACTCGACGAACGCGCCGCTCGCGACCTCCTCGAACTTGACCGGGCGCTCCACCACGGTCATGCCGAGCATGTCGGTCGCCACCTGCACGAGGCTGCGACGGGTAATCGACGGGAGGATGGAGTCGGTCGCGGACTGCGGCACCACGAGCGTGCCGTCCTTGTCCACGAACAGGAAGTTGGCGCCGCCGGACTCCTCAACGAAGGTGTGGGTCTGCGGGTCGAGGAACATGTTGTCCGCGAAGCCCTCGGCATGCGCCTGGACGCTCGGATAGAGCGACATGGCGTAGTTGAGGCCGGCCTTGATGGCACCGGTGCCGTGCGGCGCGGCGCGGTCGTACTCGGGGACCTTCACGGCCACGGGCTTGACGCCGCCGGAGTAGTACGGACCGACCGGGGTCACGAGGATGCGGAACTGGTACTCATCTGCCGGCGCGACACCGATGACCTCGCCGGTCGCGACCATGAACGGACGGATGTAGAGCGTGGCGCCCGAGCCGAACGGCGGCACCCAGGCCTCGTTGGCCTTGACGACCATCTTGACCGCCTCGAGGAACTTATCCTCGGGGAACGGAGGCATCACGATGCGGCGCGCGGAGTCGGCCATGCGAGCGGCGTTGAGGTCGGGGCGGAAGCACACGATACGACCGTCCTCGGTGGTGTAGGCCTTGAGACCCTCGAAGACCTCCTGGCAGTAATGGAAGATACCCGCGCACTCGGAGAGCGTGAGGGTATGGTCGGTGGTGAGCCCGCCTTCCTCCCAAGCGCCGTCCTTGTAGTTGCACACATAGCTATAGTCCGTGGGACGATAGGCGAAGCCGAGGTTGCCCCAATCGATATCCTTCTTTTCCACCGCCATGATGATCTCCTTCGTTGTTCCGTGCTGCCGGCGCCTACGGCTGCAGGCGCGCGGCGTATTGCATGATTCTACTCCCCTCGGGTGGAGTGCCGCCCAGTTTTTTACATTTGGATACACGGGGCGCACCGCCCATGCGCAGGACATGACAGCCCGAGTCGAAACGCACGCGCCACGGCGCCCCAAGCTGCCGTGCCTCGTTTGCCCGCCGCGCAAGCCCGACGTTACACGCTGGCAACGAAGAACATATGCGTGCGTTAAACCCTAGTGATTCGCTATACTTAACGCATTCGCCGACAGAGGGAGCGTCCGATGGGTTTCGTCACGACCATCAAAGAGGATATCGCCGCCGTCAAGGACAACGACCCCGCCGCGCAAAACGGCCTGGTCATCTTCCTGTCCTACCCCGGCCTGCACGCCAAGTGGATGCACACGCCCGAACATTGGCTGTGGAACCACGGCGCGCGTAGCCTCGCGCGCATCATCTCGCAGATCACGCGCTTCTTCACCGGCGTGGAGATCCACCCCGCCGCACAGCTGGGGCGTCGCCTGTTCATCGATCACGCCATGGGCGTGGTAATCGGCGAGACGACCATCGTCGGAGACGACTGCACACTCTACCAGGGCGTCACCCTCGGCGGCACCGGCAACGAGGTGGGCAAGCGCCATCCCACGCTCGGCAACAACGTCACGGTCGGCAGCGGCGCCAAGGTGCTCGGCAATATCACGATCGGCGACAACGTGCGCATCGGAGGCAACTCCGTCGTGGTCAAGGACGTGCCGTCCGACTCGACGGTGGTCGGCGTGCCCGGACGCGTGGTGCGCCGCAACGGCTGCCGCGTCATGGCGGAGAGCTTTGACGCCAAGTTGCATCGCGAGAGCATGCCCGGCCCGGTCGAGGAGGCGTCGCGCATGAACCGCGAGGGCATCGTGGACAACGCACGGCGCATCCGCGAACTCGAGCGCCAAGTCGACGAGCTGAGCGCGCTCGTGCGCGAACTGACGGGAACCCCGTCGGAATGATAGACTGCCATAGCGGACATATCAGAAAGGCCATAACGGACTTCTAACGCTTTTGGCCTCCGCTCGGCTCTTCTTTCGCGGGATGAAAAACGTTCGTCCGGCGAACGTGTGCCAAAAT
>CAZRPL010000039.1:0-18497 GCA_964602045.1 uncultured Collinsella sp.
ACGAACCCCCGCCCGGACGCGCCGGATGGGGGTTCGTGTAAGTCGCGACTGGCGGAGAGCTGGGGATTCGAACCCCAGATTCCCTTGTGGGGAATACTCGCTTAGCAGGCGAGCACCTTCGGCCTCTCGGTCAGCTCTCCGTAACAGCCGCAATATCATAGCGCACTTGCGTCCGCTTGTTCAAGGGATTTTTGGTCGATAACGATATCCTCGCGATGTGCACGGATGACGTTCCAGGAAAAGCGGTCGACGAGTTCCTCGGCGCTCCGGGGGCGCGGGTCCTCGGCTATGCCCGTCGCGTGGGCGAGCCAGCCGAGTAATGCGTCCGGCTCCCCGAATCGCTCACGTAGGCCTTCCATGTCCAGATCGCGATCGCGTTTGGACAGTCGTCTGCCTTCGGGCGCGATTAGCAGGGGGACGTGCGCGTAGGCTGGGCGCGGGTATCCGAGCAGGGTTTGCAGGTACATCTGGCGCGCACACGAATCGAGCAGGTCGCGACCGCGGACGACCTCGGTGATCCCCATCTCGCCATCGTCGACGACCACGGCGAGCTGGTAGGCGAAGACGCCGTCGCTGCGACGGACGAGGAAATCCCCGCATTCATGCGCAAGCGTCGTGCGCTGATCCCCGTAGGTGCGATCACGGAAGGACACGATACCGGTCGGATCGGAGGCGTCCGGTACGCGCAGCCGGGATGCCGGCGGTCGGGTTTTTGCGCGTTGGGCGATTTCTTGAGGGGAGAGGCCGCGGCAGGTTCCCGCGTAGATGGGCGTGCCGTCGCTTGCGTGCGGCGCGCTGGCTGCATGGAGCTCCGCCCGCGTGCAAAAGCAGGGGTAGGTGAGGTTCGCTTCGCGCAGCCTATCGAGGGCATCTTGGTAGAGCTCGATCCGCTCGTGCTGGTAGACGGGCTCTCCATCCCAGTACAGGCCGAGCCAGCGAAGGTCTTCGAGCAGCAGCTCGGTCCATGGTCCGCCCTGCGTACGCGGATCGAGATCCTCGATGCGCATGACGATGCGCCCACCCTGCGAGCGAGCGGACAGCCAGGCAACGAGGGCCGAATAGATGTTTCCCAGATGCATGCGACCGGAGGGGGACGGCGCGAAGCGTCCGACGATAGGCCGCGAGGCGGTGTTGGTGGTGTCGGTATCCATGGGCAAGAGTATAGCGAGCCGTCGCACGGTGTCCTGCCGGAAACGAAAACGGCCGGCGACGGGCACTCCGTCGCCGGCCGCGAGCTCACATCGCCGTGCAGATTACAGCGGCAGGGCGGTCATCTGGGTGTAGACGCGGGTCTGGTACTCGCGATCCAGGTCGTACAGGCCCTTGGGATCGCCGCCGAACAGCTTCATGTTGGTGATCATGTCGCGGGCGTTGGTCTCCTCCTCGCCCTGCTCCTTGACGAACCAATCGAGCATCTGCATCGCGCGGATGTCGTGCACCTCGTGCGCGACCTCGTAGCAATGGTGGATGAGGCTCGTCACGTACTCCTCGTGCTCGAGGCCGGCCTCGAGCGGGGCGAGGTCGTTGTCGAAGGTCTTATCGGGCTGGGCGATGGCTTTCATCGTGGGCTTATAGTCGTTGTCCAGCAGGTAGCGGCGCAGCGCCATGGCGTGATCGGCCTCCTCCTTGGCCTGGATCTCGTACCAGTTGGCGAAGCCCTTGAGACCGCGGTCCTCGTAGTAATCGGCGAACGTGAGATAGAGATAGGCGGAGTACAGCTCCTTGTTGATCTGGTCCTCCAGAACCTCGGCGACTTTGGGATCGATGGCCATGTGCGATTCTCCTTACTCGCGCTGCTACCTGCTGAAAGGCAGCGGACTTGTACACTTTATCGAGTATACCCCCTTGCGCGGACGGCGATTCAGGGGGCGGGCGGATGGTCGCGTTCACGCGTTCGGCCATACGGTGGGGCCTTTCGGCCCGATTGGGTACAATGAGCGACGATGTGCCACATATCGCCTGTCGGGAGGTAGGACATGTGCTCCCTCGCAAGAACGCGTGAATGCCGCTTCCGTACGCCGTGGTTGCTCGCGATGGTGCTCTCCGCGCTGTTCCTCGCGTTGCCCGCGGTCGCGTTCGGCGTCGAGATGCCGCGCGTCGACATCCGGGCGACGGTGCAGCCCGACGGCTCCCTCATGGTCGAGGAGACGCGTACGTTCGAGTTCGACGACGACGTCAACGGCGTGTACTGGACGATTCCCTATACGCGCAACGAGCAAGGTGAGACCTCGTCGATCATGGTGTTCGACGTCGAAGTCTCCGAGGACGGCAAGGCCGTGCGTTACGAGCCGGTGCTAGACGCCGAGTCCGGGGATGTGGGCGTGTACACCGTCGGGAACGAGAGCGATTCGATCGAGCTCAAGGTGTTCTCGCCGCACGATGACGGGGAGACGGCGACGGTCTCGCTGACCTACGAGCTCGACGGTGCCGTTATGGCATGGTCCGATACAGCCGAGCTGTACTGGCAGTTCGTCGGTCCCGGCTGGAAGGACGATTCGTGCGACGTGAGCCTGACGGTCGCGTTCGCCGGAGCCTCGTCCGCTGCGTCGGACGGCGAGCAGGAGCTGCGCGCGTGGGCGCATGGCTCGCTGGACGGCAGGGTGACCGTGCAAAATGATGGCGAGCCCGAGGTGGGCTGTACCGTCCCCCGTGTGCAATCCGGACAGTTCGCCGAGGTCCGCGCCGCGTTCCCGACATCGTGGGTGCCTGGCATGGACGCCTCCGGCGAGGCGCGACTGGACACGATCTTTACCGAGGAGCAGGATTGGGCGGACGAGGCGAATGACCGCCGCGAGCGGGCTCGCGTGCTCGTCGGTGCGGGAAGTGCGGCCCAAATCTGCCTGCCGGCGTTGCTGCTCGGCGTCGTGGCGTGGTACCGCTCCACGCGCGGACGCAGTCCCAAGCCGATGTTCCAAGAGACCTACCTGCGCGACGTTCCCTCCGCCGACCATCCCGCCGTGATCGCCGCGTTCATGGAGGACGGGACCGTGCCCGACCGTGCGTTCACCGCCACGCTCATGAAGCTCACCGACGAGCGCACGATTTCGCTGTCGTGCGTCACCGTCGAAGATAAGGGGCTGTTTGGGACCAAGACGCACGAGGAGTACCGGATATCGCTGCTCGACAGGAGCCGCGCTATCGACCCCATCGACCGCGCGGCGCTCGCCTTGTACTTCGGCGAAGGGGACGACGCCGTAACGGATGTCAGGTTCGACCAGCTCGAAGACCGGGTCGATGCCGATGGGGAGGTCTTCCGCGATCGCGTGGGCGACTTTAAGGCGGAGATAGGTGCGGCGCTCGAGCAAAAATCGCTCGTGACGTCGCGCGGTTCGAAGTTCTTGGTCGTGTGCGCCTCGCTCGCCGCGTTCTTCGGCGTCGCGTCGCTCCTTTTCTTCATCGAGAGCGACTTCGTCAGTCCGATCGCCTTCGTCATCTCGGTTGTGTGCATCGTGGCGATCGTCGTGCTCGTGGCGACGTTCAAGGTGCACTCGGCGGAGGCTTCGGAGCTGCGCGCGAGGTGCGAGGCGCTCAAGCGGTGGCTCGAGGACTTCACCCGACTTGACGAGGCGGTCCCATCCGATCTGGTGCTGTGGAACAAGCTGCTCGTGATGGCGGTTGCGCTCGGGGTGTCCGACGAGGTGATCCGTCAACTCGCCGACGCGGTACCGCGCGAGATGCGCCAAGATGCCTACGGCGACTACTACTATCCCATGTACTGGTGGCTGTATCCCCATGGGTCGCATCGCTGTGCGGCAAGCGAGTTCCAAGACGTGCAGAGCGAGACCATGGGCGCTCTCGCCATGGGCCTCGACAGCTCGGGATCGGGCTTGGGCGGCGGCTTCTCGGTCGGCGGCGGCGGAGGCGTCGGCGGCGGAGGCGGCGGCACGTTCTGACGTACGCCGAGACGGTGCTTCATACCGTGTGATGAACGGAAAACGGCTCCTTTCGGGGAGCCGTTTTCCATGGAAGCCGATGCGCTTCCCGTATGCCTGTTCGGGAGGTCCCGAACATATCCGAGCAGCCCCGCGCTGTCCTTCGCGATGCTGCTGGATAACGATCATGCGGACAGGTCGAGTCCGTAGAGGTACAGCTCGCGCGGCAGAAGATGGCGCTCCTCTCGCGTCGAGCGATGCCGACCCAGGCGCGTAAAGCCGCGATGCTCGTAAAACGACCAGGTGCAGCTCGTGTCGGTGAACAGGTACGCGCAGGTGGTCCCATGGGAGGAGAGGTAGGAGAGCGCGGCGTCGAGCAGCACCGAGCCGATGCCGGCGCCGCGCGTCTCGGCGCCGACGGCGAGCAGGGTGATCTCGCCTGCGGCGTCGTCCAAGGAGGCACGTCGCAGCAGCTCGGTGTTGACGCTGTCCTCCAGCTCGGAGAAACGGACGCGCACCTGCGATGTCTGCGGATCCATGCGGTGCATCTGCTCGAGGAAGTCGCGGTCGGTTTGCTCCCAGCGGCCGGAGCTATCGGCCTCGGCGTTTGCCGCGCGGGCCAACACGATGCCGCTCGGTTCGCCATCGACGACCACGACCTGGGAGAACGTGGAGTTCGAGAGCGAGTAGGCGAGGTCGTCGCAGGCCTCGAGGAAGTTGTAGGCCTCGATATCGGATCGGTCGTGCCAAATGCCCTGCAACACGGAGGCGATGGCGTCGAAGTCGGTCTCCTCGAACGGTCGATACAGGATACGTGAAACCATGATCGCCTCCTTTTCGTCTCGAGCATCCGGTGCGTGGACTTGCGTGTGAAACCATGCGAAATGACGTTTGGCGTTGTTCCACATGTCACATGTTGTTTGTAGCACCTGGGGGCGGGTGAAATATGGTGCCTTCGTGTCGTCACAGGTTCCGCGTCATCCGTTCGCCATGGTCCGCAGGTCCCTTGGGAGATTCTTCGCAACAAGGCGGATGCGGACTTCGCCATGCGGTACATTAGATGGGTGCACATGCGTCCGCTGAAGGCCCAGACCGCTGCGGGCGCCAACAGAAGGAGGGGTTGCATGGCAACAGACGTCAAGATCAAGCGAGCGCTGATCTCGGTGACCGACAAGACGTGGGTCGTCGAGTTCGCGCGGGAGCTGCAGACGGTCTACGGCGTGGAGATCATCTCCACGGGCGGTACGGCCCGCGCGCTCGAGGAGGGCGGCGTGAAGGTCGTGCCCATCGAGGACTACACCGGGTTCCCCGAGATGATGGACGGTCGTGTGAAAACGCTGCACCCCAAGGTGCATGGCGGTCTGCTCGCCCGTCGTGACGACCCCAAGCACATGGCCGAGGCGGCAGAGCACGGCATCGGCATGATCGATATGGTCGTCGTGAACCTCTACGAGTTCGAGAAGACCGTGGCCAAGCCCGACGTCACCTTCGCCGACGCCATCGAGCACATCGACATCGGCGGCCCCTCCATGCTGCGCTCCGCCGCCAAGAACGCGGATTCCGTCACGGTCGTGTCCGACCCGGCCGATTACGGCGCGGTGCTCGCCGAGATGGCCGAGCACGACGGCGCCACGACGCTCGAGACGCGTCGCCGCCTGCAGCTCAAGGTCTACCAGACCACGGCCGCCTACGACGGCGCCATCGCCGCATGGCTGGGTGCCCAGGTCGCCGATGCCGACGCCGTCGCCACGCCCGCCGCGATCGATCTGCACCTCGAGAAGGTCGACGACCTGCGTTATGGCGAGAACCCGCAGCAGACCGCCGCGGTTTACCGCTTTGCCGACGACTTTACCGCCAAGGCTTCCTCGGCGAATCCCTTGGTGGGCGCCGAGCAGATCCAGGGCAAGCCCCTGTCCTACAACAACTACCTCGACGCCGACGCCGCGTGGAATCTCGTGCGCGAGTTCGATGGCCCGGCCTGCGTGATCCTCAAGCACCAGAATCCCTGCGGTTCCGCCGTCGCCGAGGACATCACCGCGGCTTACGACCGCGCCTTCGCGTGCGATCCCAAGAGCGCCTTCGGCGGCATCATCGCCTGCAACCGCGAGGTGCCCTATGAGCTCGTCGAGCATTTCGCCGACGTGAACAAGCAGTTCGTCGAGGTCATCATCGCCCCGGGCTACACGCCCGAGGCGCTCGAGCGCATGGCCAAGCGCCCCAACCTGCGCGTGCTCGCCACGGGCGGCGCCGAGGGCCACGCCGAGTACGAGCTGCGCTCCATCGACGGCGGCGTGCTCGTGCAGAACGTCGATACCGTCTCCGAGGATCCGGCGACCTTTACCTGCCCGACCGAGCGCAAGCCGACCGATGAGGAGATGGCGGAGCTCATGTTCGCTTGGCGCGTCTGCAAGGGCGTCAAGTCCAACGCCATCCTGGTGTCCAAGAACAACGCCGGCATCGGCATGGGCCCCGGTCAGCCCAACCGCGTCGACTCCGCGCTGCTCGCCTGCGAGCGCGCCGAGGAGGCCTGCGAGCGCATGGGTTGGGAAAAGGGCGGCTTCGCCTGCGCCTCCGATGCGTTCTTCCCGTTCCGCGACAACGTGGACACGCTCGCGGCGCACGGTGTGACCTGCATCATCCAACCCGGTGGCTCCAAGCGCGACGACGAGAGCATCGAGGCGTGCAACGAGTACGGCATCGCGATGGTGTTCACGGGGGCTCGCCACTTCCGTCACTAGGGCGGGCGTGAGCGCGGGTCGAGGCGCCGTCGGGTGCCTTGGCTTTGCGGTTGATTGTCGAAAGGGCGCACGTCGATTGTTCGGCGTGCGTCCTTTGCTATGGGCGCCGAGGCTGCGTTCGGGGCTTCTCGAGGCTCGACGCCGATGGATGGGGTGTGCCGCTGCCAGCTGGAAGTTTGGGCGGGCAGCCGAAACTTGCCGTTGGCGGTCGGGACTTGCCGCCGACGGCTGGGGCCCACTGCCGACAGCGCAAGCTCTCTACTGACAGCAAGGACTCGCTACTGACGGCGAAAACTCCCTACTGACAGCAAGGACTCGCTACTGACAGCGAAAACTCTCTACTGACAGATGGGCGCTTATCTCGCCATGTTGTGTCAATAGTGAGTTTCAGCTGTCAGTGCTGAGTTTCAACTGTCAGTAGCGAGCCTTACGTGTCAATGGTAAGTCCCGACTGTCAGTAGTGGGTCCCGATTGTCAGTAGAGAGCTTGCGCTGTCAGTAGTGGGTTCCGGCTGTCGGTAGTGAGTCCCGACTGTCAGTAGTGGGTCCCGATTGTCAGTAGAGAGCTTGCGCTGTCGGCAGTGGGCCCCGGCTGTCGGTAGTGAGCCCCGACCGTCGGCGGTGAGTCTCGCGTGTTCGTGCTGGGCTTCACGTGTCGGTACCGAGTTCCGGCTGGCGAGGCTCGTTCCGAAAGCTTCGGGCCGTGGGACTCGGTCCGTCCGTTTCCTCGACGGGTGCTCCGATCGGGATGGGTACAATGATGCCGTTTGCATATCGAGACCGATGGGGGTGGCAGGCGATGGAGCCGACCGCAGGCGAGCTGTTCGGTAACGCCGAGGACCAGCATGCGTACGAGGAGTTCTGCGCCAATCAAGAGCAGGTACCGGCTTTCGAGTTGGACCGGCCGGCGCTCGTTTGCCGCTGGCGCATGGCAAAGCGCACGGTTCCGCTGCTCAATCGGCATATCCGCGCCCTGTCGCAGCGCGTGGTCTCCGGCGCGCCGCTCACGCGCAACATGCTCTCGTGGGCAAAGCAGCATGTGGAGTGGTCATTGGCCGACGGGGCATACGACGACCCGAACGGCGTCCTCATGCTCGTCATCGACGTGAACGGCAACGCCGCGATGACGGTCGGCGCCTACGAGCCGCTGTCCGACACATCCACCGCGGCGCTTACGGACCGCGCCGCCCAGGCGCGCGACGAAGCGGCAAAGACCGGAGTCGCTCCCGAGCTGCTCTGCTGCGCGCTCAAGGGCGTGCTGCATATCGCTGCGGAGCCCGATGAGGCGCTGTGCGGTGCGGGAACCCTGGTGGAGCAGCTGGCTTCCACGCGCGGGTACGCGATCGTCCGTGACGGTTCGGTGGGCCTTGCCGCCACGGGCCCCGTCGCCCTCATCTCCGACGAGCACGGCGTGGTTGTCTCCGACGAGGCGACCGGCACCGATTCGCAGGATGCGGCGATGCTGGACTTCTTCGCCTCCGGCGTGGCGAAGCTCTACGCGTAGCCGCTCGACTCGGCGTGTAAGCCGGGCGGCTCTTACGATCTCTTACATTGTCGCAACCTGGATGCTCGCCGAGGTGCACCCATCTCCGACGCGGCATAATGGAGAGGACGGTCATCCGTCGCGATCGCGCGTATCGAGGAGGCGCCCATGCCGCTCATCTATATCGTCGAGGACGACGAGCCCATCCGCACCGAGCTGATGCAGGTGCTCGAGCGCAACGGTTTTGCGACCGCGTCCTGCGCCACCTTCGACGCCGTGGTCGAGGGCATCGTCGCCGCCCAGCCCGATCTGGTGTTGCTCGACCTTACGCTTCCCGGCACCGACGGCCAGCTCGTCTGCCGGGAGCTGCGCGAACGCTCCGACGTGCCCATCATCGTGCTCACCTCGCGCGTGACCGAGATCGACGAGGTGCTGAGCATGACGATGGGGGCCGACGATTTTGTGACCAAGCCGTACAGCTCACGTGTGCTGATCGCCCATATCCAAGCGTTGCTGCGCCGTGCGAGTGCGGCGCCCGAACGCAACGTGATCTCACATAAGGGGCTTGAGCTCGACCTTGCACGCTCAGTGGCGAGTGCCGAGGGCGGCCAAGTGGAGCTCACCAAAAACGAGATGCGCATTCTCGCGCTTCTCATCAATAATGCAGGGACTATCGTCTCGCGCGAGGCCATCATGCGTGACCTGTGGGATTCCGACGCCTTCGTGGACGACAACACGCTGACCGTCAACATCAACCGCCTGCGCAATACACTCGAGAAGATCGGCGTGACGGGGTACCTGTCCACGCATCGCGGGCGCGGCTATTCGGTCTAGGGCGAGGCACGCATGTCGTATCGGGCTTACCTGAAATCGTCGTTCGTCGGGGCGTTCATCGTGGGCAGTGTCGCCTTGCTCATCTGCTTCGTGCTGGTGGTCGGGGGTGCCGGGTGGCCGCTGGCGCTGTTGGTCGCGCTGATGGTCGTCGTTGCGGCTCTCGCGGTGAGCGTCGCGTCGTGGCTGCAGCGCCGTGCGTTCTACGCGGACCTCGAGCGCAGCGCCTCCGACGTGCAACATCCGCTGTGGATCGCCGAGATGGTCGATCGTCCCGACTTCATCGAGGGCGAGCTTACCTACGACGCGCTTCGGGCGATCTCCAAGGCGGCCAACGACGACGTGGCGAGTTATCGCAGGCAAGCGGCGGACTATCGCGAGTACGTCGAGACCTGGGTTCACGAGGCGAAATCCCCGCTTGCCGCCGCGCATCTGATGCTCGAGAACCTGGTCGGCTCGATGCCCGCCGACGATGCCGCGGACACCGCGCTGGAGAAGGCCGAGGCCCTCGAGGAGGAGCTCGATCGGCTTGAGGGCTACATCGAGCAGGCGCTGTTCTTCGCGCGCTCCGAGACGCTCGATCGCGACTACCTGATCCGCAAGCATCGGCTGGGCGATTTGGTGTCGACGGCGATCAAGGCCAATGCGCGCGTCATGATCGCCGCGCGGGTGATTCCCGTGCGGTGCAACCTCGATATCGAGGTGTTCACGGACGATAAATGGATGGAGTTCATCCTAGGGCAGCTCATCCAGAACAGCGTGAAGTACGCCCGCGACAAGGACGCGGCGATCGAATTTCGCGGGACGGTGGTCGCCGAGGGCATGGCGGACGAGTGCGTCGTGCTGACGGTGTCGGACAACGGATGCGGCGTGCCGGCCGCCGACGTGCCGCGCGTGTTCGACAAGGGCTTTACCGGCGAGAACGGCCGGACGGGCAAGCGCTCGACAGGCATCGGCCTGTATTTGGTCAAACGCCTGTGCGACAAGATGGGTATCGGCGTCGAGGCGCAATCCGGCGAAGGCCACGGCTTCACGGTGACGCTCACCTTCCCCGCAAACAAGATGCACTACTTCGAACGCAATCCCGACCTCATCGCTTGACCCATCCCATACAAAACGCGTGGCGCCCTCTAGAGCGCCACGCACATTCTTTTATGCCGTTCCATCGAAGAAGTAGCTGAGGTCAGGTGCGCCGGAATCCTCGGTTACTTCACGACCAGGATGTCGCATTCGGTGCTGCGCAACAGGAACGTCGAGATCGAGCCGAGCAGCGCGTACTTGATCGACGACAGGCCGCGGGCGCCGCACATGACCAGGTCGGGCTGGATCACGTCGAGCATCTCGTCTTTCAGCGTCTCGCGGATGCGACCCGCCTTGACGATGATCTTCACCTCGGGGATGTCGGGGTTCTCCTCGGCCTCCTGCACCTGCTCGGCGATGGAGTTGCGGAACGATTCCTCGAGCCCGTTGACCAGGTCGACCGGATAGGAGCCTGCGGATTCGAGCGCCGTCGAGTCGATGACATGGCCGATGTAGAGCGTGGCCCCGTTGTTCGCCGCCACCTTGATGGCGCGCGCCAACACGAAGTCCTGCTGCTCGGTTCCGTCGAGCGAGACGAATACCTTGGAATAGCCTTCGTTCATGGTGACCTCCTTGTGCCATGGCGCTACTCGGTAGTCGAGCCGCGTAGTCGAATCTATGCTCCCGTTATACCCGCGCGAGCGCATCGTCCCCTCATTATTCTGTGAACGCTGCGGCTTTTTCCGTTCAGGTGGTCCAGGCGGGCGATAATGGGGTCTCGCATACGATACGTCCACCTGCTTGGGTCGCGCAGGCTGTTGCATGAAAGGCTTTCATCCGTGGATATCATCGAGCTGTTGAAATCGGCGTTTCTCGGCGTCGTCGAGGGCATCACCGAGTGGCTGCCCATCTCCTCGACCGGCCACCTCATCCTGGTCGACGAGTTCATCAAGCTGAACGTCTCCCAAGAGTTCTGGAACATGTTCCAGGTCGTCATCCAGCTGGGCGCGATCCTTGCGGTGTGCGTCCTGTTCTTCCACGATCTCAACCCGTTCAGCCCGTCCAAGGGCCGCGAGGGTCGCCACGACACCTGGAAGCTGTGGGGCAAGATCGTGCTCGGCTGCATCCCGGCCGCGGTGGTCGGTATTCCGCTCGACGACTTCATGGAGGAGCACCTCTACAGCTCCGTCGTCGTTGCCGCCGCGCTCATCGTCTACGGTATCGCTTTCATCGTCATCGAGAACTGGCGCGCCCGCCGTCGCCGGCAGATGATCGAGAGCGGTGAGCTCACGGTTGGTCGCCCCGCCGGGTCGCACTTCGCCGCTCCTGCCCAGTCGGCGGCCGACGATGACGAGGATACCGATTTCGGTCGCATCACCACGCTCGAGGACCTCTCCTGGAAGACGGCACTCGGCATCGGCTGCTTCCAGGTGCTCTCGCTCATCCCCGGTACGTCGCGTTCCGGCTCCACCATCATCGGCGGCTTGCTGCTGGGCTGCACCCGCACCGTCGCCTCCAAGTTCACGTTCTTTTTGGCCGTGCCGGTCATGTTCGGTGCAAGCGCCCTCAAGCTCGTCAAGTACCTGGTGATGGACGGCGGAACCTTCGGCTCCAACGAGATCGGCATCATGGTCGTCGGCTGCCTCACCGCCTTCGTCGTGTCGCTGCTCGCCATCCGCTGGCTCATGGGCTTCGTGCGCCGTCACGACTTCAAGGGCTTCGGCGTGTACCGCATCGTGCTCGGTGTGCTCGTGCTCGTGTACTTCCTCTGTCTCGTTCCTGCTTTGGGCATGTAATGGGACGTATCATCGAGAAGCACGGATAACGGGGGCCGAAGACGACAAGTTGGTGCCAGGTTCAATCTTGCCGCGAATAGCGGTGATCGAAGGGGGAGAGGCATCGGCATGGAGATGATCGCGATCCAGATCGAGATCTTCATCATGACCGCGGTGGGCTATTATCTCGGCCTGCGCAAGACGCTCGACGCGATGACACGGGCGCATCTGGTCGACGTGATCATGGCCGTGGTGATGCCCGCCTCGATCATCGGCTCGTTCGAGATGGCGATCACGCCGGAGATCCTCAAGATGACGATATCCGTGCTGCTCATCGCCTGTGCCCTGCAGGTGTTCTACGCCGTGTGGAACCATGTGTTCTTCCGCGGGACCGAGGAGAGCCACCGCGCCTGTCTGAAGTACGGCATCATGGTGTCCAACGCCGGGCTCATCGGCATGCCGGTGGCCGAGGCGTACTTCGGCTCGCAGGGCCTGTTGTGCGCCGCGGTGTTCTTGCTGCCGCAGCGCATCCTCATGTGGACCTACGGCGTGAGCATGTTCGCGGGCACCAAGGATCGCCACGCCGTGCGCCGCGTGTTGCTGCTTCCGTGCGTCCTGTCGATTTTCATCGGCTTTGCCGTGATGGCCTGGTACAGCGCGGGCTTCACGCTGCCCGAGCCGATCGTCGGCGCCGTCGACTTCATCGGCGGCTGCGACACGGCGCTCAGCATGTTCGTGGTCGGTGCCATCATCAGCGAGTGCCCGTTGCGCGAGATGCTCGATCGCGAGGCGCTGATCTATAGCTTCGAGCGCCTGATCGCCATTCCCGTCATCGTCGCCGTGCTGCTGCACCTGTTGCCGGTCGACGCCTTTTCCGCCGAGGTCGCCGTGCTGCTGTCGGCCATGCCGGCGGCGAGCACCACGGCGATGCTCGCCGAGAAGTACCATGCCGATGCGCCGTTCGCCTCGAAGCTCGTCATGACATCGACGGCGCTGTCGCTTATCACCGTACCGCTCGTGACGATCGGCATGCGCGTGCTCTGGTCGCTGTAACGGCGCGAAGCGGCGTGAAATCAGGCCGGACGTTTTCCATGTTTCGATGTGGAATTACGGCTGACCCCCCCCTCACGCAAGGGCGGGGCTCCGCTAGGGGCGCGGTGCAAGATGCCGGGCCTCGACGGCCTGCGGGTTGACGGCGTAGGCGGGTGCCATGCCGCGCACCAGCACGTCCACGCATGCTTCGAGCGACATGATGCGCAGGTTGTCGGCCGCCTCCACCGAATCGTAGGCCGAATGCGGCGTGACCACGACGCGGGGATGGTCGATGAGCCGGCGGTCGGGACGCGTCTCGTGCGCGATGACGTCGAGCCCGGCGGCGCGGATCTGCCCGGCGTCGAGCGCGTCGACGAGGGCTTGCTCGTCCACGACCTCGCCGCGCGCGGTGTTGATGAGGTAGGCGGTCGGCTTCATGAGCGCGAGCTCGCGCTCGCCGATGAGGTTGCGGGTCTGTGGGATGAGCGGACAATGCAGGCTCACCACATCCGATGACCGCAGCAGCGCCTCGAGGCTGTCCGCCCGCTCGCAACCTGCCGCTGCGAGCTCCTCCGCGCTCTTGGTGGGAGCCCACACGAGCACGCGCATGCCGAGTGCGTGCGCGATGGGGACGACGGCCCGAGCGATGCGCCCGAAGAACACGAGGCCGAGCGTGCGCCCCTGGGTCCGGTACGCCTCGTACCCGACCTTGGGGTCCCAGCCGCCTGCGAGCACGTCGCGGTTGGAAAACGTCACCTTGCGCATGAGGTCGAGCATGAGGGCGATGGTGTGGGTCGCGACGTCCTCGGCGCAGTAGCCCGGGCAGTTGGTGACGATGACGCCGCGCTCGGTCAGCCCTTCGATATCCATGTGGTTGAGGCCGATGGACATGCTCGCCACGATGCGGATGCCGGCGTCGGCGATGAGTCCCACGGTGTCCTTGATGGCGGGGGCGAACTCGCCGATCAGGCCTTCGCAACCTTCGAGCTGCGCGGATGTCGGGGGAACGAAGGGCTCGTGGGCGCATCCGACAAGCTCGATATCGCGTGCGGCGTCCAGCTGTTCGAGCAGTTCGCGCGCCCGCGTGCAGTCGCCGTCGAGGGTGTAGTACAAGATCCTGTGCGCCATCGTGCCTCCCGTCCCGTTTGTTCCCAAGTAGTGTAGCGCGCCTGCTGCCGCGGCGGTACGGGCGGTTTGCTGCTCGGTGCGACATGGGAATATGGTGCCCGCTCCATCCTTCGCCTCGGCGCGGCCGATCCGTGTCCACGCGGGCGGCTATACTGATTTGGCTCAACATATGGCACTGCCCGTAGGACGTGCCGGGGCGGGTCGCGGGCGCCGCATGGCGCGATCGCCGACCCGCCCGATTCGATAAGCCGGAGGTCGCATCCATGCCGTTACAGCTCCCGTGGGAAAAGAACATGCAGGCCGCCAAGGAGGGCGCGCCGTCCCCGACGGATCCTGCCGCGGGAGTCGTGCCCGCAGCGCCTGCGTACGAGCAGGTGCCTCTCGACATCTACGACGCGCCAGCGCCCGCACCGCACCGGCCCCATGTCGACATCGACAGCCTCAATCCCGCGCAGCGCGAGGCGGTGCTCACCACCGAGGGTCCGCTGCTCGTGCTCGCCGGTGCCGGTTCCGGAAAGACGCGCGTGCTCACCTTCCGCATCGCGCACATGCTCGCCGATCTGGGCGTGCGCCCGTGGCAGGTGCTCGCCATCACCTTCACCAACAAGGCGGCTGCCGAGATGCGCGAGCGTCTGCAGGGCCTGTTGCCGGGCGGCACGCGGGGCATGTGGGTGTGCACCTTCCATGCCATGTGCGTGCGCATGCTGCGCGAGGACGCCGACCTGTTGGGCTACACCGGCCAGTTCACCATCTATGACGACGACGATTCCCGCCGCTTGGTGCGCGACATCATGACGAGCATGGATATCGACCAGAAGCAGTATCCCATCAACATGATCCGCGGGAAGATCTCGGCAGCCAAGAACGCCATGGTGAGTCCGGAGGAGATGGCGCAGCAGGCCGACGACCCCAAGACCGAGAAGGCGGCTCGCGTCTACGCCGAGCTCGAGCGCCGTCTGCGCGCCGCCAACGCCATGGACTTCGACGACCTGCTCGTGCGCGCGCTCGAGCTGTTGCGCACCCGTCCGGAGGTGCTCGACCGCTATCAGGAGCGCTTCCGCTACATCAGCGTGGACGAGTACCAGGACACCAACCACGTGCAGTACGAGATCGCCAACCTGCTGGCCGCCAAGTACCACAACCTCATGGTCGTGGGCGATGACGACCAGTCCATCTACTCCTGGCGCGGCGCGGACATCTCCAACATCCTCGACTTCGAGAAGGATTTCCCCGATGCTCGCGTGGTCAAGCTCGAGCAGAACTACCGCTCCACCGGGCACATCCTCGCCGCGGCCAACGCCGTGGTGCGCCACAACTCGCAACGCAAGGACAAGCGCCTGTTCACCGATGCCGGCGACGGCGACAAGATCCAGGCGTACCAGGCGAGCGACGAGCGCGACGAGGGGCGCTGGATCGCCGCCGAGATCGACAAGCTCCATACGGGCGGTCTGAGCTACGACGATATGGCGGTGTTCTATCGCACGAACGCGCAGTCGCGCATCTTGGAAGATATGTTCCTGCGCGCCGGCGTGCCGTACAAGATCGTGGGCGGCACGCGCTTCTTCGACCGCGCGGAGATCCGTGACGTCATGGCCTACCTCAAGATGGTCGTGAACCCGGCCGACGAGATGAGCGTCAAGCGCGTCATCAACACGCCGCGCCGCGGCATCGGGTCGACTTCCATCGCCAAGATCGAGTTGCTCGCGCAGGAGAACCGCTGCTCGTTTTTCCAGGCGTGCGAGCTCGCGTGCGCCGAGACGGGCATGTTCTCGGCCAAGGTGCGCCGCGGCCTGGGCGACTTCGTGAGCATCGTGCGTGATGCGCGCCGTATGGACGGCGAGCTCAAGGACGTGATCGAGGCCATCGTCGACCGTACGGGGCTGCTGCAGGCGTTTCGCGCCGAGGGCACGATGGAGGCCGAGAGCCGCGCCGAGAACATCCAGGAATTCTTGGGCGTCGCCGCCGAGTTCGAGGAGACGCACGAGGATATCGAGGGCACGCTCGAGAGTCTGGAGGAGCTGCGCACCGCGGGTGTGGTGGAGGACGCGGCGGCGCCCGCCGCGGCGGCACCGGTTGCCGAGGATGCCGTTTCGCAGGGCACCGTCGACATGCGCGACGCATCGGATGCCGCCGATCCGCTCGACGCGCTCGCCGCACCGCTGACGTCGGCGCAGGAGGCGCTGGCCGCCGTGATCGCCGGCAACGCGATGGCGGCCGCGCCTGCCGAACCCGTGCATGCCGCCCAGACCGCCGCCGAGATCGAGCGGACGTACGGCGCGCTGGCGTGCCCCGCCCTGCCGGCACTCATGGAGTGGCTGGCGCTCCGCTCCGATCTGGACGCGCTGTCCGGCCAGACGAGCGCCGTCACGATGATGACGGTCCACTCCGCCAAGGGCCTGGAGTTCCCCGCGGTGTTCGTGGCGGGCATGGAGGAGGGCATCTTCCCGCACGTCGCCGGGTTTGCCGCGGCCGACGATCCCGCCAAGCTCGAGGAGGAGCGCCGTTTGGCCTACGTGGCCATCACGCGCGCCCGCAAGCGCCTGTTCCTCACGTACGCCGCGACGCGCCGCACCTACGGTTCCACGCAGGCCAACCCACGCTCCCGCTTCGTGAACGAGATCCCCGAGGAACATATCGAGTTCTCGGGGATCGGGTCGTCCGGATTCGAGGGGACCGGCTGGGAGAAGCGCGGCGATCGCCGTGGCACCTTCGGGTCGGGCATGGGATCCGAGATGTACGGCGGTCGGGTGTTCGGCTCGTACACGCGCTCGACGGGCGGCGGCATGTCGCGCCATACGGGCATCAGTCCCGATGCCGGTCTCAAGCCCGCGACGTTCGGCAGCGGCCAGGGCGCGGGGCGCGCCCGCAAGCGGGCCGGCGTGTCCCCGACGGTGGAGCAGCGCCGCCCCGACGCCACGCGCGCCGCCGAGGTGTTCGCGCCCGGCGACACGGTGAGTCACAAGACGTTCGGCGTGGGCAAGGTCATCTCCGCCGAGGGCGACATGATCGAGGTGCTGTTCGAGAAGAGCGGGCAGACCAAGAAGCTCATGAAGGGCTTCGCACCCATCGTCAAGCTGTCGTAGACGGTGCGCCCGAGCCGCTCGCTTTCGTCGCGGCTCGGGCTTTTCCACGTTCGGAAGCGGTCCGCTTTGACCTTGTAAGACGGTCAAAGCGGACCGCTGCATATTTTGAAACGTTCGCGCTGGTCGCAACTGGATTTGTGCATACTTTTGCAAAGCGATCGGCCATCGCGGACGCCCGATCGCTCTAGGGCGCGATTTTTCGGTGCCCTTTCACACCTATGGAAACACACCGCAACAACGCCGCAGGAAACAACTGCGGTTTTGTAGAACGTCTCCGGACGATGGGGAAATCGCTCGGAAAAATCGCGCCCTAGAGCTATGCATGTTTTTCTGGCAGATCGGATGGGACCCCGGACAAAATCTCGGACCGAGCTTGGTCCAGGAGGGAGTCCGATGTACACCAGGGAGGAGCGCGAGGGGATCCTCTGGGAGTTCCACCGCAGCGGCCTGAGCGTCCCGGAGGCCTGCCGACGGCTGCCGCTGTTCCCGACCCGCGACAACCTGTATCGTTGGCTCAGGATGGAGGAGGCGGGCGAGCTCGCCGCGAACGAGATGCCGAACCGGCCGGAGCGCATGCACTGCGCCCACGGCGAGGGCAGCCCGAGGTACGCGGCGCGCGCCCGCCGCGGGCGGGAGGGGGCCGCGATGGCGGACGCACCCGAGCAGACCGACTGGCGCGACTGGGGCGCCGACCTGCCGGAGGAGCCTGCGGAGCGCGCGAGGATGGCCGAGGTCAAGCTGGCGGAGGCGCTGGCGGTGTTGGACGTCCTAAAAGCACCAGGCCCGGCCTCTTTGACCAGCATGGAGAAGTGGCGGGCCGGGGAGCTGGCGCGGGAGAGGAGCCCGCTCGTGAGGCTCGGGGACGTGACCGAGACGCTCTCGATACCCAAGAGCACCTACCTGGACCAGGCCGCGAGGGCGTCTAGGCCCGACCCCAAGGCCGCCCTGCGCGTGCGCGTGCGCGCCTCCTTCGAGGCGAGCGGCGGGGCGTACGGCGCCGAGTCGGTGACCGCCGACCTGCGCTCCGGGGAGGGCGAGCCGGTCTCCTGGCGCGACCTCGGGCCCGGCGACATGTCCACGCCCGTCGTCGCCTCGGAGAAGGTCGTGCGCGCTGATGCCGCTAATGTAAAACCAACCATTCGCGCAAACGCATCGCGCCACCCGCGCTAACGGAAACCCGCCATCCGCGCAAACGCGCTTTCACCAGCCGCGCAAACGGAAATATGCTCCAACCGAGGACCCGAAGCCTGCGGGAGGAGCGCGGATGGAGAGGAACGTGATGGGCGAGCTGAACATGCACAGGGCCGCCGGAACCAAGCCGAACTTCAGCGACATAGCGAGGCGCCACGGCCTGGACCGGCACACGGTCGCGAAATACTGGAGGGAGGGGGCGGGGGCGGGGGACCGCAGGTCCGAGCGCGAGAGCGCCTTCGAGCGCGTGAGGCCGGTGGTCGAGGCGAAGGCCCAGCTGCCCGGGATGACCAAGCGCGCCGTCTACGAGCTGCTGGCCCACAGGTACGGCGACCCGCCGCTGCC
>CAZRPL010000040.1:0-18342 GCA_964602045.1 uncultured Collinsella sp.
GGAGGCTTATTCTTTGCGCTGCGTGCGCATGAAATCACGTCAGACCTCATTACGCGCGCACGCTGGTGCTGTGACGTTGAGAGTTCGTTTCCCACGTGCGACTGAATGCTTTCAGCCCGATTACGAGGCCGTTACGGTATTACAAGCCGGTTCCGACCGCGTAAAACGACACCCGCCCGCTCTCTTTCGCGCTTCTCGTTTCCTACCATTGCCATGTCCTGTTCCGTCGTCGGCGCCGCAGGTGGAACGGACATTTCGATATGCAAGTGCTTTAGGAGGCGATATATATGTTGGATTCCGGTTCGACCGCGTTCATGATGGTGAGCGCCATGCTCGTCCTGTTCATGACGCCGGGCCTCGCGTTTTTCTACGGTGGTCTGTCGCGGCGCAAGAACGTGGTCAACACCATGCTTATGAGCTTCGCCGTGATCGGCATCGTCGGCATTACGTGGGTGATCGCGGGATGGTCGATCGCCTATGGTGGCGACGGCTCCAATCCCGTGATCGGCGGACTCGATCAACTCGGCCTGTCGGGCACGGTGGCGGACATGCTCGCCGAGGCGGCATCCACCGATGAAATCGCGTACCCTGCCGTGGTGGATATCGTGTTCCAGATGGCTTTCGCTCTCATCACCTGTGCGATCGTCACGGGATCCGTCGCGGGGCGCATGCGTTTCGGCGCGTTGGCCGCCTTCATCGCCGCCTGGTCGCTCGTGGTCTATGCGCCGCTCGCGCATATGGTATGGGGCGGCGACGGATCGCTCATCGGCGGTATCATCGGCGCGCTCGACTTCGCCGGCGGCGACGTGGTGCACATCAGCTCCGGACTCACCGGTCTTGTCTTGTGTATCGCACTTGGTGCGCGCAAGGGGTTTGGAATCAAGGCATATCGTCCGCATAACGTTCCGTTCGTCGCGCTCGGTGCGGGACTGCTGTGGCTTGGCTGGTTCGGCTTCAACGGCGGCTCGGCGTTCGCCGCGGACGGCATCGCCGCCCTTGCGATTCTGAACACCGTGGTATCGAGTTCGGCGGGGCTTGCGTCCTGGATGATCGTGGAGCGCATCGCCACGGGCAAACCGACCCTCGTGGGAGCATGCACCGGTCTTGTGGCGGGTCTCGTTGTGGTGACGCCCTCGGCGGGTTTTGTCGAGCCATGGGCCGCCGTCGTCATGGGTCTTGTCGTCTCGCCCGTCTGTTATCTGGCGATTTCGCACCTGAAGGGCCGGTTTGGATACGATGACGCGCTCGATGCGTTTGGCTGCCATGGCATCGGAGGTATCTTGGGCGGCATTCTCACGGGCATCTTCTGCGTGCCCGAGCTTTCGTGGACCGAATACGGCGGGTTGCTTTATACGGGCGATGCTTCGTTGCTGGTGAGCCAGCTGCTCGGCATTCTCGTGACCGCTGTGCTGGTCCTTGCGGCGGATGCGGTGCTTGTCGTCATCGTCCGAGCGATGTTCGGCGGACGGCTTCGCGTCACGGACGCCGAGGAAGCGCTCGGTTTGGACGTCGCCGCTCACGGAGAGAGCGCGTACCCCGCCTACACCGGTCTGGACATCTGATGTCCGGTGCGATCTATCGAGTGGTGTAGTTGAACAGGAGGGATTTCCATGAAACAGGTTACCGCTATCGTGCGACCGGAGGTGCTTGAGCCCCTGAAGGACGCGCTCACCGAGGCCGGCGTATCCGGTATGACGATCTTCGAGGTGCAGGGTTGCGGCCACCAGCACGGATGGAAGGAATACGTGCGCGGCTCCGAGGTGCTGCTCACGATGGTGCCCAAGGTCGAGGTGATGCTCGTGGTGGATGATGACGAGGTCGATCCGCTCATCGACTGCATCTGCACGGTCGCGCGCACCGGAGAGGTGGGCGACGGCAAGATCTTCATCACTTCCGTCGACAGCGTGGTGCGCATCCGTACCGGCGAGCGCGGTCGCGCGGCGCTGTAAGCTGATCGTCGCCGCATGGGCCAGCGTTTCCCGCGGGAAATAAGGCCAGACGATATTTCACGCCTTACAGCCTCCGGGTTCCTCTGGACCCGGAGGTTTTTCCGTGCGGCGCGTGAAATCACGTCGGACGCGGCTCCACACGCAGGACGGGGGCGGGCGATTTGTTCGGATATGAAGGTTTGGACAGCGGTCGTCGGGATGCCGGACGCGGCACGCAGTGCTCCTCGCGCGTTTCTTTTGCCGGGCTGAGGGGCGAGTGCGTTTGTCGGATGTTCGCGCTCTCCCGCTACACGCACTTTTGCCCGGCGTAGATGGACCGGTTCCCGTTAACGAGGTAGCCCACGGCGCACACGACGAAAAACGCCGGCAGGTTGGCGAATCCGAACACCTCGCCACCGATGAGGATGGGGGCGAGCAGCGTGTTGGTGGCGCTACCGAAGACCGCGGCGTAACCCAGTGCGGCGACGAGCTCGACCGGCAGGCCGAGTACCCCGGCGAGCACGACGCCCAGACTTGCGCCGATGGAGAACAAGGGCGTCACCTCGCCACCTTGGAATCCGGCGGCGAGTGTCGCGATGGTGAGGGCGAACTTGCAGGCCCAGTCCCAAGCGAAGATGTCAGCGCCGCCGTCCCCGGCAAGGGCGGACGAGATGAGGTTGGTGCCCAGGCCTGCGTAGCGACCTTGCCACAGGGCAAGCAAGATGATCGAAAGCGCTGCACCGATCACGGCGATGCGGACAAGCGGGTTCTCGATACGTGAAGCCTGGCGCTTGGCTGCGGCGAGGCACCAAGCGAACGCGCCGCCGATCAGGCCGAAGGCGAGGCCTGCAACGGCGAGCTGCGCCAGCGAGGTGGGTGTGATGGCGAGTGCATCGGCGATCGGCGTCTCGAACTTTTCGAGTCCGAGTGCACCTGAGGTCATGCTCGCGGCGAACGACGCGGTAAGCGAGCAGGCGAGTGCACGGTACTCGAGCCGTCCGGCGACAAGCACCTCGAGCGCGAAGACGCAGGCGGCAAGCGGTGTGCGGAACAACCCGGCGAATCCCGCCGCCATACCGCAGACCAAAAACGCGTTGCCCGCGTCGCGGATGGGCAGCTTGCGGCCAGCCCAATGCGCCAGCGTCGCGCCGATCTGCACCGCCACGCCCTCTCGGCCCGCGCTGCCGCCGAACAGGTGCGTGAGCCAGGTGCCGCCCATGATGAGGGGAACGAGCCGCAACGGAATCTCGGGCTCCACGCCATGGCCGACGTCGAACACGAGGCCCATGCCGCGCCCCGTGTTCTTCCCGAGCCTCTTGTATGCCCAGGCGATGGCGACGCCCGCCAGCGCCAGGAAGGGGATGAGCTGCCACGGGTGCGCGTCGCGGAAGTCGGTGATGGCGAGCAGGACACGTCCGAACAGCGCGCAGATGGCGCCCACGGCGATGCCGATGGGGATGCCGGCGGCAGCAAGTGCCGCGATCGTTCCGTTGTTCGGGGTATGCCGTGCGTCACGGTCATCCATGATGGCCTTCTCTCGAACGGTTCTCTCTGCGCGGAGACGCGCGCCGGAAGCGCGTTGCGGGCGAGGGCGGGCAAATCGCCTGTCGGCATGTCTTTGGAATCGGTCTGCAGTGCGCGTCCGCCAGCGTGACCATGATATCCCATATGCATCTTACGGATGATGCCGTCCGCATGGGGAAAAGCGCGAGAGGCTGCCCGTTATACCTTTTGACGGACGGCGGTGTCGCGAAAGACGAAGTGGTCGAGCCGATGGCGCGATTCCGTGCATTCGATGAGAATGCCCTGCGCATCGAAAACGCTGTTGTTCACGACGGCGAGGTAGTCGACGCCGTCGAGGTCGAGCAGCTCCCGGTCGCGCTGCGTGGCGCGCTGTCCGGTGATGGTACGCTTACTCATGGCGATGGTGATACCCAGATCCCGTTCCATGTACTCGTAGATGGAGGCGGCCGCGATCGCGTCGGTGATGTCGGGGACCGACGAGCTCAGGAACAAGCTGCGATCGCGGATGAGCGCCTCGTCGTTGATATGGCGGACGCGTTCGACATAGGTGAGGTCGCAGCCGGTCTCGAAGCCGAAGCGGTACGCGATGTCGTCCGTGGCAAGCAGATGATGCACGTCGACGACCTCGGTTCGCGCGGAAAAGTGCGAGCGTGCCGTCGCCTCGCGGAACGATTCGATCTGTCCGACGGTAAACGTTTCGCGTTCGCCCTTCTGGAACACCACGCGTACGCCTTTGCCGTGGACGGGCTGAACGTAGCCCTGTTCACGAAGGAGTCCCAGGGCGCGACGCAGGGTGTTGTGCGAGCAGCTGTAGAAGCGCGTGAGCTCGGCTTCGGAGGGCAGGAACGCGCGAAACGGGTAGCGCCCCTCCTCGATGGCGTCGCGCAGGTCGCGGAATATGGCATCGTAGCGTGCTTTCATAGGGCACTCCATTCATTCGTTTGAGATTAGCTTATTCAGATGAGTTTCGGGGCGCAAGGGGTGGCAACGATGGAGGGCGACGGCGTCGCGTACGGAGGCGGGCGAACTCGGCACGGAGGGTACGGGTCCGGTGTCGATGGCCGATCCGTGCCAAAGGATGCTTGGCTGCAGGTAGCGGCCGGGGTGTCGAGGTGGCGGCATCCATGCGATGATCCTGCCCGCCCGTACGCCGAGCTCGTCGTCGGTGTCACCGCCCGTCTGCGTCCCTGTGATCGATATCGGCTCAAGGCCGCGACCGCTCGCAGGCGGAAATGAACCGCTTACAGGACGATTAACTTATTCAAATAAGTAATCCGACAGAAGGCGTACACTACTGCCGGTAACTTATTCAAATAAGTTATGGCGTTGAAAGGGGTTCGCACATGGCAAAATACACGGAGGATGCAGGTAGGCTCCTCGACTTGGTGGGTGGGAAGGAGAACATATCCGCCGTCACCCACTGCATGACGCGCATGCGGTTCGTGCTCGTGGACGAGGGTAAAGCCGACGTCAAGGCGATCGAGGAGCTGCCGGCTGCCAAGGGTACATTCACCCAGGCGGGTCAGTTCCAGGTCATCATCGGCAACGACGTGGCCGACTTCTATCAGGAGTTCACCAAGATCTCCGGCATCGAGGGTGTGTCCAAGGAGGCGGCGAAGGCTGCGGCCGGTGCCAACCAGAACGCGGCGCAGCGCATCATGGGTATTTTGGGCGAGATTTTCGCCCCGCTTATCCCCGCCCTCATCTGCGGCGGCTTGATCCTGGGTTTCCGCAACATCATCGGCGAGGTGAACTTCTTCGATGACGCGGGCGCTTTCGATCTTGAACACGGCACGAAGTCCATCGCCGATATGTGGACGTTCTGGAATGCCATGTACAGCTTCCTGTGGGTCATCGGCGAAGCCGTGTTCCATATGCTTCCCGTGGGTATCTGCTGGTCGGTGACGCGCAAGATGGGTACGACGCCCATCCTCGGTATCATCTTGGGCCTGACGCTCGTTTCCCCGCAGCTGCTGAACGGTTTCTCCGTGGCGAGCGCTACGCCCGAGGATATCGCCGCCCATACCTATGACTTCGGGTTCTGCTCGTTCGTGGGCACGGGCTATCAGGGCCAGGTCATCGCCTCGCTCATGGCTGCCTTCGTGCTGGTGGGACTCGAGAAGTTCTTCACCAAGGTCACGCCCGAGGTCGTGCGCATGATCGTCGTGCCGTTCATGTCGCTCGTGCCCGCCGTGTTCATCGCGCATCTCGTCGTGGGCCCCATCGGTTGGGCGATCGGCGACGCCATCGCCAACGCCGTGCAGTGGGGTCTCGACTCGAACATCCGCGTGCTCTTTGCCGCCCTCTTCGGCCTGCTCTACGCGCCGCTCGTCATGACGGGTCTCCATCACATGACGAACGCCATCGACTCCCAGATGGTGAGCATCTACGAGTACACGACGCTGTGGCCCATGATCGCCCTGTCCAACATCGCCCAGGGTTCCGCAGTGCTCGCGATGACCGTGCTCCAAAAGAAGAACGAGCGCGCCCAGCAGGTGAATATTCCCGCGTGCATCTCGTGCTACTTGGGTGTCACCGAGCCCGCGCTGTTCGGCGTCAACCTCAAGTACAAGTTTCCGCTGGTCTGCGGCATGATCGGTTCGGCTTGCGCCGCCATGGTGTGCACCGGCATGTCGGTCAAGGCCCTCTCCATCGGCGTCGGCGGCCTGCCCGGCATCCTGTCCATCATGTTCAACTACTGGGGCATCTTCGCGCTGTGCATGGTCATCGCCATCGTGGTACCGTTCGTACTGACCATGGTCGTCGGTAATAAGCAGCTGAGTGCCGAGGACCGCGGCCTTCTCGCCCACAGTGCCGAGCCCGCGACTTCGGTCGTCGCCGGCGCCGATAAGCCCTCGATTTCCGCCGCCGAGCCGACCGAGCAGACGCTCATGGCGCCGCTTTCCGGTGCGGTCAAGCCCATCGATCAGATGCCCGATCCCATGTTCGCCAGCAAGGTGATGGGTGACGGCGTGTGCATCGAGCCTTCTGGCGACACGGTCGTGGCGCCTGCCGACTGTACGGTTACCGTGACGATGCCCGCTTCCAACCACGCCGTCGGCCTCACGCTCGACAACGGCGTGGAGCTGTTGATCCACGTTGGCATCGACACGGTCGCCATGGGTGGTGACGGTTTCGCCTGTCACGTGAACCAGGGCGATCGCGTCAAGGCCGGTGCCAAGTTGCTGACCTTCGACACCGCCAAGATCGCCGCCGCCGGGTACCCTGCGACCACGGCTTTCATCGTGGCGTCGCCGGCCGATGCGACGGACTTCGCCTACCTGTCCGGTATGGATGCGGTAGAGGGCGAGACGCCGGTCATCACGTTCAAGGGCTAGGATACGGACCGGTTATCGCGAATCGGTTTCCGGGCGACGGGTGGGTATGCATACGCCCGTCCGTCGCCCGTGCGTCGCGAAGGAGGAATCGGGATGTCGATTATCCAAAAGGACATCACGCAAAGCGTCGTATACCAGATTTACATTAAAAGCTTTTGCGATAGCGACGGGGACGGCATCGGCGACCTGCCGGGCATCACGTCCAAGCTCGACTATCTGGCGCAGCTGGGCATCGACTACATGTGGATCACGCCGTTCTATCCGTCGCCGCAGCGCGATAACGGCTACGATGTGTCCGACTACTGCGCCATCGATCCGGTGTACGGGACTATGGGGGACTTTGACGAGCTCGTGCGCCAGGCTCATGCCCGCGACATCGGCGTCATGCTCGACATGGTGCTGTGCCACACCTCGGATAAGCACGAATGGTTTCAGCGCGCCTGCGCGGGCGAGGAGCGCTATCGGCGCTACTACATCCTGCGCGACGGTCGCGGGTCCACCGGCCCGGGCGATCCGGGCGAGCCGCCGACCAACTGGCAATGCGCTTTCGGTGGCAGCGCATGGGAGTGGGAGCCCCGTTTGGGCAAATGGTATCTGCACATGCACGATGCGAGCCAGCCCGACCTCGATTGGACCGATCCCGACGTGCGCGAAGCGTGCGCCGACGTGGTGCGCTTCTGGCGCGATCACGGCGTGGACGGATTCCGGTTCGACGTGGTGAGCCTCATCTCCAAGCCCGAGGTGTTCGAGGACGTGCCCGGAGGTGCATGTCGCGGCGTGGTTGCCGACGGCCCCCACGTCCATGAGTACCTGCGGGAACTGGTCGAGCGCGCCGGCATCTCCGGCATGCTTACCGTGGGCGAGATGGCTTCGACGACCCTCGAGAGCTGCGTGCACTACACCAATCCCGTGAACCACGAACTCACCATGACGTTCAACTTCCACCATCTCAAGGTGGACTACGCGAACGGCGACAAGTGGACGCTCGCCGAGCCGGATATCGACAAGCTGCGCGATATCTTTCGCACTTGGCAGGAGGGTATGCAGGCGGGTGGCGGCTGGAACGCCCTGTTCTGGAACAACCATGACCAGCCGCGTGCGATCACACGGTTCGGTGGCCGCGCGGGCGTGGGCGAGCATGGCGGCAGCTGGGAGCACGTGGGTCGCACGCTTGCCATCTGCACCCACCTCATGCAGGGCACGCCCTATATTTTCCAAGGCGAGGAGCTGGGCATGACGAATCCCGGCTACGCTTCGATTGAGGATTTCGACGATGTCGAGAGCCTCAACAACTACCGGCTTCTGCTCGACGAAGGCAAAACGCCTGACGATGCCCTGCATATCGTGAACGAGCGCTCGCGCGACTGCGGTCGCACGCCGATGCAGTGGACCTCCGGCTTGCACGCGGGCTTCACCTCCGGCACGCCGTGGCTCAAGGTGCCCGAAAACCATACGCTCATCAACGCCGAGGCGAAGGTGGGCGAGCCCGACTCGATGTTTGCGTTCTACCAGGAGCTGGTGCGCATACGCCATGAGCTCGATGTGGTGGCGCGCAGCCGCGTGCGCGTGTTGGATGCCGGCGCGGATGCGCCCAAGGTGATTGCCTACGAGCGGACGCTTGGCGGCACGCGCCTGGTGGTCGCGTGCTCGTTTGATGACGCGCCGTGTCGCGTGTCCGGTTTGGGTCTTGACGAGGGTTACGATCTGCTCATCGGCAGCCATGGCGACGAGCCGCAGCATACGGATGGCGGCGGGCTCGCTTTACGTCCCCATGAAAGCGCGGTGTATCTTCGGCGATAGCGCGCCTGCGGGCGCGGCGGGCTTCCGCGCCCGTCGTGTCCGCAGGCCCCGCAAGCGCGATGAAGCCGATCGGGTCGTCGCCTGTCCGAGGAGCTTTGTGCGATGCGGCCGGCATTGCGCTGCGTTTGCGTGACGGGACTTCCGGCGCGTTCGGCGTTTTGGTATATACTTGCTTGCGACATACGGGGAGCTGGGGGAATCCGGCTGAGAGGAAGCATACGCCCGCGCGGCACCGCTTCGACCCGAGAACCTGATCCGGATAATGCCGGCGTAGGGACGCGCGCATGCGCCGTATCGAGCCCCTACGATGACGAGGGGCTTTTTTGCGCCCCGGAAGGGATATGCCATGGAGGCAAGCGTAGCGATCCAAGTGCTGCCACAGAACACCGCGAGCGACGAGGAGACCTGTCGTATCGTGGACGAGGTCATCGCCTACATCCAGTCCAAGTTCCCCGATGCGTACGTGGGGCCGTTCGAGACCGCCATCGAGGGCGACTACGACCTGTGCATGGAGGTGCTCGCCGAGGTGAACCGCATCGTGATCCGCGCCGGCGCGGACAAAGTCGCCACTTACGCCAAGATCTTCTATGCGCCCGAGCGCGGGCTTATGACCACCGAGCAGAAGGTCGGCAAATACCATGAGCCTGAGGCGTAGCGAGACATCCGCGTCCGTGCCCGCGCTGCAAAAGCTCGCCGCGCCGGTGACGGTCGTGGCGCTTGTGGCGATCTGGCAGTTCGTGTGCTCCGTGGGGCTCGTCCCCTCGTTTCTGCTGCCGAGCCCGGTGGCGGTCATCCAAGCGCTTATCGGTGACTGGCAGCTGCTCGCCGGCCACGCCGCGACCTCGCTCGCCGAAGCCGCCCTCGGCCTTGCCGCGGGCATCGCGCTCGGCTTTGCCGCCGCGGTCGCCATGGACCGCTTCGAGCTCGTTTACCGCGCGTTCTACCCGCTTGTGGTGCTCACGCAGACCATCCCGACGGTCGCCATCGCGCCGCTGCTCGTCCTGTGGTTCGGCTACGGCATGCTGCCCAAGGTCGTGCTCATCGTCGTGGCGACGTTCTTTCCCATCACGGTGGGTCTGCTCGACGGCTTCCGCTCCGTCGACCCGGACGTGATCGACCTCATGCGCTCCATGGGGGCGAACCGCGCGCAGATCATGCGCCACGCCAAGCTGCCGGCGTCACTCGGACACTTCTTCTCGGGTCTTAAGATCTCGGCGGCCTACGCCATCGTGGGCGCCGTGATCGCCGAATGGCTGGGCGGTTTTTCGGGCTTGGGCGTCTACATGACGCGCGTGCGCAGCGCCTACGCCTTCGACAAGATGTTCGCCGTGATCATCCTCATCTCGGCGCTGTCGCTCGTGCTCATGTGGGTCGTGGGCGCGCTGCGCCGCCGCCTGATGCCGTGGGAGCGCAGCGGCGACTGACACGATGACTCCATGAACCCGTCCTTGGGAAAAGGGGACAGGGAAAAGGGGACCCCATTTTCCCGCATCGGATCCTTTGGGGACATTCCATCACGTAAGGAGAACGATATGCATCGCATCCAGACCATCGATCAGATCATCGTCCGCCGCGCCGTATCGCGACGTGGGTTCCTTCGCGCCGGCCTGGCGGGAGCTGCCACCCTCGGTGCCGCTGCGCTCGCCGGTTGCTCGGGCGGTCAGCCGTCCGGCTCCGCGGGCAGCGCCGGCGTATCGGCTTCGGGCTTGAAGAAGATCACCTTCGCCCTCGACTGGACGCCCAACACCAACCATACCGGCGTGTACGTGGCCGCCGCGAACGGCTACTACAAGGACGCCGGCCTCGAGGTCGAGATCGTCCAGGCACCCGAGAACGGCGCGGACGCGCTCGTCGCCACGGGCGACGCGCAGTTCGGCGTGAGCTTCCAGGACACCATGGCGAGCTACGTCTCGGGCGACAGCGTGCTGCCCGTGAGCGCCGTTGCCTCCATCATCCAGCACAACACCTCGGGTATCATCAGCCGCGCCGAGAAGGGCATCACGCATCCCGCCGCCATGATGGACCACACCTACGCCACATGGGAGGGTCCCATCGAGCAGGGTGTCATCAAGCGCTGCGTCGAGGCGGACGGCGGCGACTTCGACCGCGTGCAGATGATCCCCTCGACCGTGACCGACGAGGTGACGGCGCTGCAGACCGACCAGGTCGACACCATCTGGATCTACTGGGCCTGGGCGGGCGTGAAGTGCGAGCTCGCGGGTCTCGATACCAATTACTTCGCGTTTGCCGACATCGACCCGGTCTTCGATTTCTACACGCCGGTCGTCATCGCCAACGACGACCTGATCGCCGACGACCCCGATACCGTGCAGGCGTTCGTGGACGCCACGCGCCGCGGCTACGAGGAGTGCATCGCCGATCCGGAGGGCGTCGCCGAGGTGCTGCTCGAGGCCGCGCCCGAGCTCGACGGCGAACTCGTGCGCGCGAGCCAGGAGTACCTCGCCGATCAGTACCAGGCCGATGCCGCGCAGTGGGGCGTCATCGATCAGGACCGTTGGGACGCGTTCTTCGCGTGGGTGAGCGAGCAGGGCTTCGCGCCGACCATCGAGGCGGGCGCGGGCCTCGACACCCGGTTCATCCAGTAGTGTTGGGAAAAAGGGGACAGGCACTTTTTTCCCAGAGGGAGGCAGCGTGGCACAGCTTGAGGTAGAGCGCGTGAGCGTGACGTTCGACGGAGTCCGGGTGCTCGACGACGTGAGCCTGACGGTGGCGTCGGGGCATATCGCCTGTCTGCTGGGGCCGTCCGGCTGCGGCAAGACGACGCTGTTCCATGTTGTCGCCGGGTTGTCGCTGCCCGACGCGGGGCGCGTGGTCCTCGACGGGCGCGAGATCACCGGCAAGCCCGGACAGCTCGCCTACATGCTGCAAAAGGATCTGCTGTTGCCGGAGAAGACCATCGCGGACAACGTCGCGCTGCCGCTCGTGCTGCGCGGCATATCGCGGGAGCAGGCGCGCGCCCAAGCGCTCGAGCTGTTCGATACGTTCGGCCTTGCCGGTACGGCGGACCGCTGGCCTTCCGAGCTTTCGGGCGGTATGCGCCAGCGCGCCGCGCTCTTGCGCAGCTACCTGTTCAGTCAGGAGTTCATGCTGCTCGACGAGCCGTTCTCGGCGCTCGATGCCTTTACCAAGGCCGATATGCACGCGTGGTTTTTGAACGTGGCGGAGCGCTTCGGGACCACGGCGCTCGTGGTGACCCACGACGTGGACGAGGCGCTCGAGCTCGCCGACGAGATTTTCGTCATGCGCGGCGCTCCGCAGGCGGGGACCCCGACGCGGATCGTCGGCGCGGAGCGCATCGCGTGCCCGCGCGCCGAGCGCCCCGGTTTTTCGCTGACCGAGGAGTTTTTGGAGCACAAGCGCCGTGTGCTCGCCCTGCTCGGCTAGGGGGGCGCCCCGGCGGATCGCCCAGGTGGAGAAGTAACGTCAGACGCTTTTTCACGCGACCGGGGACCGCGGAAACCGGCTCAGGCCGGCCGCCCAGCCCAGCACAAGCAGGCGTCCGCATCCCCAATATGAACGTGCGTCCGACGCTGTCCACCCGAAATGCTACCGCTGTTGTCACAAATGTATGCCATAGGTAACTTTTTTAGACGAGCTTTCCGATTTCCCTTCACAAAGAGTTAGCCTTGTGTTAGTTTACCGATGGAAACATAGACATGGCTAACTCTGCACCGCGCATGTGCTGGCCATGCCCATGTGAGGACCGAGCGATGAGAGGAGGCGAGTGGAACATGACGTCTTCGGTATCGATGCCCGCTATGCCGCTGTCCTTGCGGCGCGCCGGCGAGACCGCCACGGTGACCAAGCTCCGTGGCGATGCCAGCATGAAGCACCACCTGGCGAACATCGGGTTCGTCGAGGGTTCGGAGGTCCATGTGGTCTCCACGAGCGGCTCGAACATCATCGTGATGGTCAAGGGCGCCCGTTTCGGCCTGGATGCCAAGGTGGCGCAACGTATCATGACGGCGTGACGCGCGCAACATCCATGTCGCATAGCGTTGCGATCCGCCGCAAGGATCGAGAAAGGGGGAAGGTCATGAAGACACTGGGAGATGTCGCGGTGGGGGATGGCTCCACCATCGTCAAGCTGCACGGCACCGGTGCCCTGCGTCGGCACCTGATGGATCTCGGGCTCATCAAGGGCACGCAGTTCAAGGTCGTGAAGGTCGCACCGCTGGGCGATCCCGTCCAGATTTCCGTGCGCGGCTACGAGCTCTCCATCCGCAAGGAGGAGGCGGCCATCGTCGAGGTGCAGTAACGCCTCCGGTGGCATATCATGCAGGTAGAGTTAGCTCTTTCTAACAGCATGCGGAATGGGTTGGACGGAACACGTCCCCAATCGACCCACAATGGGTTGAACGGAACACGTCCCCAATCGACCCATCGCGGAAGGGCCGACTCAGCAGCTTACCCAAGTTTCAAAGCCTCAAGGAAGAAGGAATACATGGCGGCTTCACAGCTCCGCGTCGCGTTGGCGGGCAACCCCAACTGCGGCAAGACAACGCTTTTCAACCTGATCACCGGGCAAAACGGCTACGTCGGTAACTGGCCGGGCGTGACGGTGGAAAAGAAGGAGGCGACGCTACTCGCCGACAAGAGCGTGCGCATCACCGACCTGCCCGGCATCTACTCGCTTTCCCCTTATAGTCCCGAGGAGCGGGTCTCACGCGATTACCTCATGAGCGGCGAGCCCGACGTCGTGATCCAGGTCATCGACGCGACGAACCTCGAGCGCAACCTGTACCTGGCGCTCCAGGTCGTCGAGTGCGGCCTGCCTGTCGTGGCGGCGCTCAACATGGCCGACCTCGTCGAGAAGAACGGCGACAAGATCGATACCGCCGCGCTCTCCCGCAGTCTCGGCTGCCCGGTCGTGATGATCTCGGCGCTGCGCAACACCGGCGTCGACAAGCTCATCGCCGAGGCCAAACGCGCCGCCGCGACCAAGGACAACGTGCCGGAGCATCGCTTCGACTCGGCGATCGAGAACGTCCTCACCAAGATCGAGGACCTGCTGCCCGCTTCGGTTCCGGCGAACAAGCGCCGCTATTGGGCGGTCAAGCTTTTCGAGCGCGACGAAGACGCCGCCCGCCTCGTCAACCTCACGAAGGATCACGCCGCCCAGATCGAGCAACTCATCGCGCAGTGCGAGGCCGATTGCGACGATGACGCGGAGTCCATCATCACCGGCGAACGCTACGCGGTGATCGCGCACATGATCGACGGCTGTCTCAAGAAGGCCCCGGCGCGCATGAGCACCTCCGAGAAGATCGACCGCATCGTCACGAACCGCATCCTCGGCCTGCCGATCTTCATCGCCATCATGTGGGCCGTCTACTCGATCGCCACCGGCGCGGACGCCTTCGGCACCGCCGGCACCGACTGGGTGAACGACAATCTGTTCGGCGAGGGCTTCGAGCTGTTCGGCATGGCGTTCCCGTCCATCCCCGGTGCCATCGAGGGCTGGTTGGTCGCCGCCGGCGCGAGCGATCTCGTGCAGAGCCTCGTGCTCGACGGCATCGTCGCCGGCGTGGGCGCGGTGCTCGGCTTCATCCCGCAGATGTTCGTCCTGTTCGTGCTGCTGTCGTTCCTCGAGGACTGCGGCTACATGGCGCGCGTCGCCTTCGTGATGGACCGCGTGTTCCGTCGCTTCGGTCTGTCCGGCAAGTCCTTCATCCCTATGCTCGTGTCCACGGGCTGCGGTGTGCCCGGCGTGCTCGCCACCAAGACCATCGAGAACGAGAAGGACCGCCGCATGACGGTCATGACCACGACGTTCATCCCCTGCGGCGCCAAGCTTCCCATCATCGCGCTGCTCATGGGCGCCATGGTGGGCGACGCCGAGGCGAGCTGGATCTCCCCGCTGTTCTACTTCCTGGGCGTCATCGCGGTCATCGCTTCGGGCATCATGCTCAAGAAGACGAAGCTGTTCGCCGGCCGTCCCACGCCCTTTGTCATGGAGCTGCCGAGCTACCACTTCCCGTCCATCCGCTCGTGGTGGCTGCACATCTGGGAGCGCGTCTCGGCCTACATCAAGAAGGCGTTCACGATTATCTTCGCGTCCACCGTCGTGGTGTGGTTCCTCACGAACTTCGGCGTGTACGAGGGCGCGTTCGGCTTTTTGCCCGAGATCACCGGCGGGCTCGATGAGTTCACCGACTACTCCGTGCTCGCCATGGTCGGCGGTGCCATCGCGTTCATCTTCGCGCCGCTCGGCTTCGACTCCTGGCAGGCGACGGCCATGTCCATCACCGGCCTCGTGGCAAAGGAGAACGTCGTCGCGACCGCAAGCTCGCTGCTCCACATCGCCGACGGCACCGAGACCGACCCGAACCTGTGGGTCGCCTTCGCCGGCATGTTCCCGAGCATGGGTGCCATCGCCGCGTTCGGCGCGTTCAACCTGCTGTGCGCCCCCTGCTTCGCCGCCATGGGCACCATCCGCGCCCAGATGAACTCCGGCAAGTGGACGGCGATCGCGATTGGGTACGAGTGCGCGTTCGCGTGGGTCGTGGGCCTGATGATCAACCAGTTCTACCTGCTGGCGACCGGTGTCTTCAGCGTGTGGACCGTCGTGGCTATCGCATTCGCCGCCGCGATCGTGTTCCAGCTCGTGCGTCCGATGCCCAAATGGGCGTGGGAGGACGATCGCGAGCGCGTGACCGCTGGAGCCGCTGCGTAAGCTTTTCCGCTTCCATCTCGTCTCCCCTCTGATGCGCCGCCTGCGAGCCCCGTGCCCGCAGGCGGCGTGTGTTTTGTGGGCAAGGCGTTGTTCTTGCTGCTGCCGAGATCTTCCCCATGGGGTTGTCTCGGGTATGCGTCCGTACGCGAGATAGGCCCATGAGCGCAAATCGTGTGTTGCCTGTCTGTCCATGGCGACGTGCGCGGAAATACGGTAAAGTTCTACTTAGCTAACACTAGGGAGGAACCATGTCCCTCATCGATATCGTCATCCTGGTCGTGATCGCCGTTGCGTTCGTGGCGGTATGCGTTCGCATCAGGCGCAAAGGGAGTTGCGCGGATTGCGCGGCCGGCGGTGCCTGCTCCGGGCACTGCAACCCTCGTCAGCAAAAGAGCTGCCCGGCCTGCAAAGGCATCGACAAGGTCGCCGAGGAACTGGGACGTGGCGTCAAGTAGTCGCGGATAGCGGAGGTGAAATCAGGTCAGACGATCATGCACCTCGTTGTGCACGAGCCGTGCACACGGGCTTACATGCAAAACCGTCAGACGTGATTTCGCATATCACGCGCGGGACCCGGATGCGGCGCCGTGAAATCCTGCGGAAACATTGATGTGTGACAATGGGCGCTTGAATTCGTCTCGACCGTTCGATCGATTCGGGAAGGTGCCCTATGGATAAGCAGCAGAACATCGATTTCGTCCTCCGCACCGTCGAGGAACGCGACATCCGCTTCGTGCGCCTGTGGTTCGTCGACGTGCTCGGTCGCCTCAAGAGCTTCGCCATCAGCCCCGAGGACCTCGAGGTCGCCTTCGAGGAGGGCATCGGCTTCGACGGCTCGTCCATCGAGGGTTTCACCGCTCCCGAGGAGGCCGATATGCTCGCCTTCCCGGACCCCTCCACCTTCCAGGTCCTGCCGTGGCGACCGTCGAGTGACGGCGTGGCGCGCATCTTCTGCGACGTGTGCACGCCGGACCGCAAGCCGTTCGACGGCGATCCGCGTTACTGTCTGCGCCGCATGTTCCACAAGGCCGAGGAAGCCGGCTACCTCATGAACGTCGGCACGGAGCTGGAGTTCTACTACTTCCCCGACGAGCATACGCCCGAGCCGCTCGACCGCGTGGGGTACTTCGATCTGCTTCCCGCCGATTCGGCGCGCGACGTGCGCCGCAGCACCGTGCTCACGCTCGAGAAGATGAGCGTGCCGGTGGAGTACACGTTCCACTCCTCGGGTCCCTCGCAGCACGGCATCTCGCTGCGCCATGCCGAGGCGCTCACGATGTCCGACGCGATCATGACCGCCAAGCACATCATCCGCCTGGAGGCCTTCGACGCGGGCATCCACGCCTCGTTCATGCCCAAGCCCATCGCGGGCGAGGCGTCCTCGGCGATGTTTTTGCACCAGTCGCTGTTCGACTACGACGGCAACAACGTGTTCTACGGCGAGGACGACCCCGTCTACCACCTCTCGCCGATCGCCAAGAGCTACATGGCGGGCATCCTCATGCACGCGGGCGAGATCTCGGCCATCACGAACCCCACGGTGAACTCGTACAAGCGCCTCGTCACGGGCAAGAACAGCTCGCCGACGCCCACGCATGCCACATGGGGTCTGCGCAACCGCGCCGCGATGATCCGCATCCCCATCTACAAGCCGGGCAAGCAGCTCTCGACCCGTATCGAGCTGCGCAGCCCCGATCCCATGGCCAACCCGTACCTCGCGTGCGCGGTGACGCTCGCCGCGGGCCTCGACGGCATCAAGCGCGGCCTGCGCCTTCCCGCCGAGACCGAGCTCAAGGATGCCGGCCTCACCGACCTGGAGCTGCGCGAGCTCGGCTGCTCGCCGCTGCCGCGCAATCTCGAGGAGGCGCTCGACCTGTTCGAGAACTCCCTGCTCATGAAGGATGCCCTCGGTGAGCACATCCACAGTTTCTTCCTCAAGAAGAAGCGCAAGGAGTGGGAGAAGTACACCTCGACCATCACCGAATGGGAGCTCAACCAGTACCTCGCGAGCTCCTAGGATCGCATCGCCGCGCCCTGCGCCCCGCTTTCCCGCGCGGGTGTCGACACGTCGCGGATTGGCACCGGACCGGGTCGCGACGGGCGGAAAGACACGAGGTACCTGATATGATGATTTCAGCGAGAGGGTGGTGATATGTCCGAGAAGAACGTTTTGTATATGGCGCGCACGACGCGGTACTACGATTTCGCGAGCACGTTGACGTCGACCATGGGCGTCGAGGTGAACGCCGCCACTCCCGATTCTCCGACCGCCGCACGCGATTTCGACCTGCTCATCCTGGATGCCGACGGCATCCGCAACGACCGCATCGAGCAGATCGCCAAGTGGTTGGACGACCGGGGTAACATTCCCATGCTCGTCATCGTGGACGACGACGGCCTGTCCGGCCTCCATATGCCCTCGCGCTCCCGTAGCGACTTCATCTGCTCGGGTGCCAGCGAGATCGAGCTCGAGGTCCGCGTCCGTCGCCTTATGGGCGAGGAGGACGCGTTTTCCGTCGACGACGTGCTGCGCGTGGACAACATGACCATCAACCTGGCCACCTATCAGGTCTATCTGGACGACCAGCCCGTCGACCTGACGCTCATGGAGTACTCGCTGCTCTCGTTTTTGGCCATGCATCCCAACCGCGCTTACAGCCGCGAGGTGCTGCTGCATCGCGTGTGGGGCTTCGAGTACTGCGGCGGCACGCGCACGGTCGACGTGCACATCCGCCGCATCCGCTCCAAGGTCGGCCCGCAGATCGCGGCGCACATCACCACCGTGCGCGGCGTCGGGTACCTGTTCAAGGGGTAGAGACGCTATCCCTGCCGGGAAGAAAGTGCCTGCCCCCATTTTCCCGCTTGGGAAAATGGGGGCAGGCACTTTTTTCCCGCCCGCCGCGTGTGCGCCGCGCTGCCGGACCTGTGAGGATTCTTGCATTTCGCTTAACATAGGGTCGTCGATATACCCCTTCGCTTCGGTTCGGGTACAACCGTTTCAGCCCATACCGATCTGTGTACGGTTCTGGAAAGGACGATACGATATGAACGAGAA
>CAZRPL010000041.1:0-15951 GCA_964602045.1 uncultured Collinsella sp.
GGGCGGGCGGACATCAGCTTTTTTGCCGGTTTACTCCTTTCACGGTGAAAAGGCTGATGCCCGCCCGCCTTGTTGTGTGGAGATATGCGGATTGCGGCGCCGACGCGGCGCGAAGGGCTGCCGTATGCAAGACTGCATGCGCCAAGAGCTCTTTTATGCGTAGGCTGGCGATGGGAGGCTGTGCAATGGCGGCGATTAGGCAATCGGTTGATGTCGAAAGACCCCTAGGGTGATTTTTAAGCCGCGTGTAGATGTCGAAAGATGTCGAAAAACCCCTGGGGTGTTTTTACATGAAAGCTTGCGAGGCACACCGCTGGGTGACATGGGGTACACTTGGCTCTGGAAAAAGCTGGGGATAACCCATGGTGAAGGGGTTCGTGTGGGAAAAGCGAGGGCGAAGGGCAAAAAGCGTCGGAATGCTGGAGATAGCTCGGCGCTGACGGCGGCGCTGCCGCGCATCGACGCGCTCCACGATGTTCCCTCGTTCGACGATTTGCATATTGACGATGCCCAGCGTTCGGCGTTTGAGGCTTTTCGTGCCGACCGTGCACGCGAGGACGAGACGGCGGCGGCCGAGCTGCGACTCGGATGGGTTGTGCGGCTTGATCGTGGATTCCCGCTGATCGCAACGGAATCCTCGACGTTCCGCGCGGAGCATTCCGTCAACTTCGCCAAGGGCCGCAGCGATGTCGAGCGGATGCTCCCCGCGGTGGGTGACTGCGTGGCGGTGCGTGTCGCCGCAGGTCATGATATGGGTGTCATCGAGTGCGTGCTGCCCCGCCGTACGGCATTCGAGCGCTGGCGCGGCAAAAACCGCGGCGAGCGGCAAGTGCTCGCCGCAAACGTGGATACGATCCTGATCGTCCAGCCGTTGGGTTCCACGCGCGACACGCGCGCGCTCATACGCGACCGCATCGCACGGAGCCTCGTGCTCATCAACGACTGCGGGGCCCGTCCCGTCATCGTGCTCACCAAGGCCGATCGCTGCACGGCCGACGAGCTGGTCGAGGTACGTACCGATGCGGAACGGATCGCGGGCGGGCGGGCTCGTGTCGTGGTGACCTCTTCTGCCACAGGCGAGGGGCTCGACGAGGTGCGCTCCTGCATTCCCGCGGGTACTTGCGGCATGATCCTCGGCGAATCGGGTGCGGGCAAGTCGACGTTGCTCAATGCGCTGCTCGGTCACGAGGCGTTGGCGACCGGTGAGGTCCGCGAACGCGACGATATGGGACGCCATACGACGGTCGCGCGCGTGATGGTGTCGCTGCCCGAGCCGTGCGGCGTGATCGCCGATGCACCCGGCTTGCGAAGCCTTCCGCTCGTGGGGCATGAACGGGGCCTGGCGCGCACGTTCCCCGAGATCGTGGAGGCGTCGCGTTCCTGTCGCTTCAATGACTGCACGCATACGCACGAGCCCGGTTGCGCAGTGCGCGAAGCGGTCGAGGATCGGTGGATAGACGAGGATCGTCTTGAGGCGTTTTTGGCTCTTGCCGCCGAGATTCGTGTGAGCGCCCAAAGCCTCGATCCCGATGTAAAACTGTAAAGAATCAGCAGGTACAGATACTGACAGAGTGTTGCATGGCGTTGCAGTGCGTCTGTTTTGGCTGGAGTATCTGACCGGCTGCCGTGCTTGTCACCGAAGCTGTCCGACACGCATCCAACCGCAGTGTTCGGTCGGGAGAGTCGATCTGTAAGGTCGCGACCGACAAATCTTCTTTGATCGGCTGAGCGCCGACCCTCCTTCGCACAATGAGATACGAGCGGGCGAGCACCTCGACGCGGTGCGTCGGGCGAGCCTTCTTGATGGTGCGACATCGATGGAGGGGTGCGCGGTGAAGCGGAGATACAGGTTATTGATCAGTGCGGTGTGCGGAATCGCCGCCGTGGCGCTCTCGCTGACGTACGCCTCGTCGGTGCGCGCCGAAGCCGAACGCGCGCAGCGCGAGACGCTCGAGCGCTATGGCGGCGATTTGGTGGAGGTATGCGTGGCGACACGTGATATCGAGCCGGGAGACCAGTTGGACGAGGGCAACGTGGCGATCGAGGAATGGGTGGCGAGCCTGCTGCCGAGCGATGCGTGCACGTCGTTGTCGGACGTGGCCGGCAAGGTCGCAACGTCGCGTATCCCGCAGCGGGCGGTGCTGTGCCCGGCATACACCGAGGCGCGCGGTGATGCGCTGGAGGTGCCTGACGGGTCCGTTGCGGTGAGCGTCGGGGTCGATGAGGAACATGCCGTCGGTGGTGCCTTGGCGAGCGGGGATGCCGTCGACGTCTATGTGTCGAAAGATGCGGTGGCCGATCGGCTGACCCAGGCGCGGGTGCTCGATACGAGCGTGATTGCGACGGGTGGCGGCGAGCTGAGCTGGGCGACGCTTGCCGTCGAGCCGAAGGCCGTGCAGGAACTTCTTGCAGCGATGTCCCGAGGTCAGGTGACACTTGCCGTACCGGGCGAGTCGGTCGCGGACGATCAAGAGAAAGGGGATGCATGATGGCTCCCATTTGGTTGGTGTGCTGCGCGCGGGTGGTTGGGGCCGATATACGCGCCGAGATTTCCGCACGCTGCCCGTCTGCGCAGGTCGTGCGTTTCGGTGATGTGACGACGCTGGGGGTCCTCGCGGAGTCGCTGGCGGATTCGCTCGGCGGCGTGGTCGTGTGCGTGGATGGCGTGACCGATGAGGTGGAGTCGGCGATTGCCTCGTTTGCCCAGGATAGGAACGATGTCGCGCTACTTGCGTTCGTCGAGCGCGTGGACGCCGGCATCGTCGTGCGCTTGTTCCATGCGGGGGCGACCGAGGTCATCGCGGCAGGGGGATCCCCTGTAGGTGAACAACGAGATGATGGAGCGTGCTTGGAGGAGGGCCGAAGACCCGAGTATTCTCCTGGACCCCCTGCTCGCGATGAGGATTTGGAAAAGCCGCCGTGGGATGGGACGGGTGAGCCGCTGCGGTCGCCTGAGATGACGGGCGAGATCGCCGTGACGCGCGAACGTGCCGAGGACCTTCTGGCGGAACGGAGCGCATGCGAGCGGTTTTGGGGCTCGTCCGATGATGACAGCAGGCCGCGCTCACCGTTGGTCGTCGCCATATCGGGTCGAGGTGGATGCGGTAAGTCGACGATCGTCGCCGCGATGGCGTGGTGGGCAGCCCATATGGGGTTGAAGGCGGCGGTGGTCGATTTGGATCTGATGTTCGGGAACCTCTGCGATGTGATGGGAGTCGAGCGCGTCTGCGACTTGGCGGGCCTTGTCGATGCCAAGGGGAAGCCAGCGTGCACGCAGGAGGCGATCGAGACGACGGCCATGAAGATCGCGCCGGGATTGACGCTGTGGGGCCCCTGCTCGCTGCCCGAGCAGGCGGAGCTGTTGTCGCTTCCCAGCGAGCAGCTCATCGAGGCGCTGCGCCGGGAAGCCGATGTCATCTTCGCGGACACGTCGGTCTTTTGGGGCGACGCCGCCGCATCGGCGGTCTCGCGCTGCGATCGGTGCCTGGTCGTCGGCAGCGGTGGCGTGTCCGCGGGAGATTCGGCCTCCCGGGCGGTGTCGCTCGCATCGCGCATCGGCGTGCCGAAGACGCGCATGACGAGCGTGTTCAATCGGTTCGGCGCGCCGGGGTGCGGTGAGGAGCAGGCGATGCGCTTCGAGATGTCGGTCGCCCTGCGCTCTCGGGTGCGCATCGCCGACGGCGGGTCGTTCGTGGGCGACCTGCTGTCGTTCGGCAGACTGGGCGACCTGATGGTGGTGCCGGGGGCGTTTGCGCGCGATGTGCAGGCGAGCACCTACGACTTGCTGAAAGAGCTCGGGTGTCCACTCGAGGCATGGGACGAGCAGCAGCGCGTGCAAAACCAGGTCGATTCGCATCGTCCGCGTATCAAGTTGCCATGGCACAAGCTGGAAGGAGGTGGACGATGAGCGTGCTGGAGCGCGTTCGTCGGGCGGAGCGCTACGACGTGGAGCTGTCCGACGGGACGGAGGGCGGGCGTACGCAGCTGGTCAAACGCCGGATAAAGCGCGAGATGATGGAGCGCGTCGGTTTTGCCGAGGTCGCCCGGATCGCAGGGTTTTCCGACGTACGTCGATCCCGCGAGGAGCTGCGTCCGGCGATCGAGGCGGTCATGAACGCGGAAAATCCCGACGGGATCGATGCCGCGGCGCGCACACGCATCGTCGACGAGGTCCTGAACGACGTGGTGGGACTCGGGCCCCTGCAGCCGCTGCTCGAGGACGACACGGTGAGCGAGATCATGGTCAACGGGTGCGCCTCGACGTTTTTCGAGCGAGCGGGTGTACTGCATGAACTGCCGAGGATGTTCGAGAACGATGAGCAGATCCGCATCATCGCCGATCGCATCATCTCGCCGCTCGGCAGGCGTCTCGACGAGCGTAGCCCCATCGTGAACGCGCGTCTGCCGAGCGGATACCGCGTGAACGCGGTGATTCCGCCGATCGCCATCGATGGGACGACGGTCACGATCAGGAAGTTCTCGGACCGTATCAGCTCGTTGGCGCAGCTTGTCGAGATGGGGTCGCTGCCCGATTGGTACGCCCGCCTGCTGTCGTGCGCCGTGGCGCTCCGGCAGGACCTGGCGGTCGCCGGAGGTACGGGGTCGGGAAAGACCACGCTGCTCAACGCGCTGTCCTGCGAGATCGCCCTCGGAGAGCGCATCGTGACGATCGAGGATTCCGCCGAGCTCAAGTTTTCCCGCCATCCGCATGTGGTGAGACTCGAGGCGCGCGAGGCGTCGATCGAGGGCGAGGGCGCGGTGACCATCCGCGACTTGGTGACCAACGCGTTGCGCATGCGGCCCGACCGCATCGTGGTGGGCGAGGTGCGCGGCGCGGAATGCATCGACATGCTGCAGGCCATGAACACCGGACACGATGGGTCGTTGACGACGCTGCATGCCGGCAGCGCCCGCGAGGCGATCGTCCGCCTGACGTTGCTCGCCCGCTACGGTATCGACCTGCCGGGCGACCTGATCGAGGAGCAGATCGCGATGGCGCTCGATGCGATCGTCATGTCGGTGCGCATGTCGGATGGACAGCGTTACGTATCGTCCTATACCGGCGTGTCGCGCGGGGCGACGGGCGCGGTCGAGCTGACGGATTACGTGGTGTTCGATATGGCGACGCGCAGTTGGGAGTTGGTCGCCGAGCCTCCGTTCATCGAGGAGGGGCTGCGTTCCGGTGCGTTGAGCGAAAAGGAGGTGGAAAGTTGGAGATCGTTGTGTCCTGCGGTATCGGGGGAGCCGTCGCTGTGTGCATAGCCTGCGCGATTCCCGATCGTGGAAGTGACGACACGGTGCACGGTTCCGCGTCGCGCCGAAGGCCGGGCGAGATCGTTTGGGCTGGAATGCAGGCGATCGGCGTCTGGCTGGAGGCGGTGGGCATGGTGCGCGCGGATGCGGCACGGGCTCTGGAGCGGGAGATGCGTCTGCTCGATGCAGAGGGGAGATGGTGCGGTGCGGCGTTCGATCGACATGCGGCGGTCGGCTCGACGGTCATCGCATGCGTGCTCGCGAGTGTGGTGCTCGGCGTGCTTTCGGGATCGATCATGGGCGTCGCCATCGGCGCGGCGGCGCCGGCGATATCGCTCGCCGTGCTGCATATGCGCCGGAAGGCGGGGGAGGAGCGTCGACTCGAGGAGATCATGCCCGAGGCGTTCGGGGCGCTGTCGATTTCGCTCGGGTCCGGTTACTCGCTCGCGCAGGCCATGCGCTACGTGAGCGGGCATGTCGCCGAACCGTTGCGGTCCGAGTTCATGCGGGTCTCCTTTGCCGTCGACTGCGGGGTTCCCATGGTCGGGGCGCTCGATGCGATGCTCGGCCGTCTGCGCGCACCCGGATTGGAGCTCGTGGTGCTTGCCCTCAAGGTTTCGCAGCGGACGGGAGCTCCGCTCAAGGAGCTGTTCGCCCAAGCGACGCAGCTGGTGAGCGACCGTATCGAGCTGAGGAGGAGATTGGATGTCAAGACGTCGCAGGCGCGCATGTCGGCCCGCATGGTGGCGTGCATGCCGATGGCGATGGTGCTGCTGCTCTCGCTGCTTTCGAGCGATTTTCGGGTGGGGGTGACCAGACCAGCCGGTGCCGCCGCGGTCGGCGTGGCGCTCGTGCTGAACGTCGTCGCCTGGTCGGTTATCAGGAAGATCATGGATGTCGAGTTGTAGGACGTGGTGGCGATGGAGCTCGTTGCGATGACGGCGGTCGTGGGCGGCCTTGTGGCCGTGGCGGCATGGGGCGCGTGCGAGGTGCGCGCAAGCGCGGTGGTAGTGGCGGCAAGCGACCTTGCGACGCGTATGCGCGAAGCCGCCGATGGAATCTGGGAGAGGTGGCGCGCGGTCTTTGGCACGACCGAGCCCTCCCGGGTGACGCTCGGTGAGGCGTCCGAGATGGTCGATATCGTGCGGCTGGGACTATCCGCGGGGCTCTCGTTCGACGCTGCGCTCGGGCTGTATTGCGAACAGCGCACGGGATTGCTCTCCGAGAGCATGATGCGTGCTTGTATGAGTTGGCAGACGGGCATGGCGTCGCGCGAGGAGGGGTTGATGGCGGCTGCGCGCGAGCTCGGTGTTCGCCAGCTCGAGTCGTTTGCAGCTGCCGTCGCCCAAGCGCATGCGCTGGGCGCGCCGCTGTCCGACACGCTCGCGCGGCAGGGTCGCGAAATGCGCGCGGCGCATCGTGCGGCGGTTGAACGCGAGATCGAGCGCGCTCCCGTCAAGATGCTCGTTCCGACGGGAACGTTGATCCTTCCGGCGTTGTTATTGTCGATCGTCGGCCCGCTGTTGGCGGCGGGCGGCATGGTGTGAGGAGGTATCTGGATGATGGGGAAGATGAAGGTTCCGGTGCAGGCGCGATGCTCGCGGATGGCTGCGGAGCTGGTGCGCGACGCTCGGGCGCTTGTGCATGAGGTACGCGCACAGGGCACGACCGAATACGCGATCTTGGTCGGTGTCCTCGTGGTGATCGCCATCTTGGCGATCATCGCATTCCGCGACCGCGTGAGCGAGCTGTGGGATGCGATTTCGTCGGGCATCAACAGCTTGTGACACGTAAGCGTGCCGGCAGCCGGTGGGGCTTTTTCGCGCTTGGGGCGGTGTGCTTGGCCGTTACCGCGGGCGTTGTCCAATGCGTCCGCTCCCCATCGGCTGCGGATGTGCCGGATGAGGTCGTGGAGGTAGCTCAAGAGCTCGGTATCGATATCGAGGCGATGACGCACGATGCGCGTGCGTCATCGCCCGAGCGATTCTTGGACGACTTGGATGAAGCAGGCGATGGCGACGTGTCAGTTGCGTGGAGCGTCTCGGATGACCTGGTCGAACCTGCCTCCGACGTGATCCGTGCGTATCGGGATATGGGAACGGCGACGTTGGTGACCAGCGGATACCTGGATCTGAAGGGCAACGTGTGGGGAGCGCTCGTACAGGGCGGGACCGATTGGGTCGACATGGTCGTCGTCGCGACGACCGAGGACGGCGGTGAGACGACGGTGCGCGTGGCGCGTCTTCGCGCCGATGAGGAATGAAGCGGGAGGGCGTGATGAGGAGATGGGGTAGCAAGAGGAGCCGAGCGGGGAGGCTGGGGAGCGGCAGGAAGCTCTGGCGAGAGTATCGCGCACAGGGAACGCTCGAGTATGCGATCACGTTTTCGGCGCTTTTGGCAGTTATCGTCGGTTTGGGGGCACTGTGGCATGCGGGCGAGCGCGGCGTGTTCGCGCGGCTCGTCGAGCAGGCCGCCTCGCATGTGCTCGGGGGGTTGGGCGCGCTGGATATCGCGCTGTATTGAACGGGCTGATGGATGTTCGGCGCAGGCGACGGTCGAGGCGGCGATGCTGCTGCCGGCGTTCCTCGCATTGCTGCTCATCGCGTTGCAGCCGGTCTGTTTGCTATACACCCGCAGCGTGATGGAATCGGCGGCGGCCGAGACGGCGCGACTCATGATCACGGCGCCCGCGGGAGAGGACGACGCATACATCGCCTTCGCGCAGCGGCGTCTGGCCGCGGTTCCGAACGTCTCGATCTTCCATGTGGGCGGACCCCTGTCGTGGGACATCGAGCTGGGGCGTGCCGCCGCATCGGGCGGTGCGGTCTCGGTGTCGATCGAGGGATTCGCGCGGCCGTTGCCGGTGATCGGGGCGTTCGCGCATCTGATCGGTGAGACGAACGCATCGGGAGACGTGGCGTTGGAGGTGTCGGTGGACTATGAGGGAAGACCGTCTTGGTTATCGGGCGACTACGGGACATGGATCGCCATGTGGGAAGGGTAGGATGCGGAGCTGCCGACGTACTCGCGGAGCGCGTTGGGGAATAGACCTGTTCATAGAGGATGGGGCGTACACGACGCTCGCCTCGGCGGTCACCATCTTGGTGGTGCTGACGCTCGTGTTCTCGTCGGTGACGGCGGTATGGAGCCTGTCGCGGGCGGGTGACGTCCAGATGAGCGCCGATAGCGCGGCACTGGCCGGCGCAAACGTGGTCTCGTCGTATACGACCGCGGCGACGGTCGTCGATGCGAGCGTGGCGAGTCTTGGGTTCGCGGGGCTCCTGACGACCGGCGTCGGACTGGTCGGTCTGTTGATCCCGCCCACGAGCGCTGCGGCGAGCGAGGTGGTGGATGCAGGCGTGCGTATCTTGGATGCGCGAAACCGATTTGCCGCGTCGGCGTCCGAGGGGCTGCAGAAACTGGAGTCCTCGCTACCCTACCTGGTGGGCGCGAATGCCGCCCGTCTGTGCGCCGCGCAGTCGACCGGTTCGTCGAGCTATTCCGGTGTTGCTTTGGCAGTGCCGCGTGACTCCGCCTCGGAGTTTCCTGCGATAGAGGGCGCGAAGATCGATACCGAGGGACTGGCGGATGTTGCCGACGACTTGGAAGAAGTCGCCGGCGAGCTACAGGAAGCGAGTGAGGCGACTGCGGCCGCAAAGGAACGGGCGTGGATCGCCGACTGCGGGCGCGACGGCATGAACATGCAGGAGCGTGCCGCCCGACTGAGCGGGCTTGGCGCGAGTGAGAATTCCGACTACGCATCGAGCATCACGTGGGATCCTATCGTGGGACTTCGACGCGCGCGGGCGTACTATCGATGGCGTGCCGAGCATGAGCGGGCAGAGGGGACGAGCGCCGAGGCGCACGCCGATTCCGCTGCGCGTCGTGCGTTTTACCGGTACGCGTCGAAGCAGATGGACCGTGCGACAATCGAGGAGCGCGATGGGCGTGTCATCTCGACGGTGCCGTTGCTGCCGAAAAACACCTCCGAGGTCCGTCGCACCTCCCTGTACACCGACCCCGTGTGGCAATCGAGCGAGGAACCCGGAGGCACGACGCTCCACTACGGGGCGGATTGTCCGGGAATCACCGGTCCGCTCGGCAGCTTGATCTCGTTGGCGACGCTTGCCGGTGGAGGAGCGCGCGAATGTGAGGTCTGCCACTTCGATGTGGGCGACCTGGGCAAGACGCCGGCGGCGTCGACCTCGATCGACAACGGGTTCGAATATCACCTGCGTGAGTTCACGCTGGTGCTCGACGAGTACGTCGAATGTCGCAACCGCGAGCTGGCGCTGGAGCGCGAGGCCCGCGACCGGGCCGACGTGGCGGGTAACGCGTTCGAGGAGGCGCTCGGCATACTCGGGTCGAAACGGCCACGCATCGCGCCGCCCGGGCGCTATGGCTGCCTTTCGCTGGTGGTGTCGGGGGAGGTTGCGTCCCCCGGGGAGTTGGACACGGCATTCTCGGAGGCAACGACGCTTGATCGACGCGGCGCGATCTCGGCGGCCGTGCTCGCGCCGGAAGCCGCGACGGAGCAGAATAACGTGCTCTCGTCGTTTTTCGCGACGATCGAGGAGCGATCATCGTCCGATGGGGTGGTGGGTCTGGTTGGAAGCGTGATGGAGCTGTGGGGGCGCTTGCTCGTATCCTATGGCGACCTGAGCCAGGGACTCTCCGATATGGCCGATGACCTGCTTGGGTCGCTCGACGGGATGGGTGCAGGGCCGATTGCGGGCTGGCTACGTGACCGACTCGGCGATGCGGTCCGCGCGCTCGATCTGGAGCCGGTCGATGTACGACTCAAGAAGCCGGTGCTCACGGACACGTCGAACGTGATCGCGCGTTCCGGCATGGCATCGCTCGGCGATGCGCAAGGCCTGTTACGCTCCATCCCGTTGGGTACGACCGACCCTGGGGCGCTGCTCCAGGCGGTCGGTTATCAGGTGGGCGACTACATCGCATCGGCTGAGTTCACGATAGCCGAGATTCCCCTGCCTGCCGGAGGAGGCATTCCGCTGACGATCCGTCTGCGCGACGTGCTCGGTGCGTCCGGTGGGAGGTGAGACCCATGCGCTCGCTTGTCTTGGAGACGCGCGCCCAAGCGACCGTGGAGATGGTCGTCGTCGCGCCCGTATTGATCGTGCTGGCACTGATCGTCTACAACGTGATGATGTTCGCTTCGGCGACGGCGCGCTTCGACCGCGTCGCGCCTGACGTGGTGATCGCGCACGCGGTCTCGCCGGCGGGTTCCGGCAGTTTGGGTGTGGCTGGGCAGGTGGTCGAGCAGCTCGAACACGCGATGGAGGGTTATGAGGTGGAGATCGAGGTGACCTGCGATGCCGATGGTACCTCCGGCGGCTCGATGCTGACGCTCGTGGGTGCGCCGCGGACTTACCGCTGCACGATGCGGTATGCGCCGTGGCCGAGCGGCCTGTCCATCGCGGGCGTGAATCTCGGGGCGCCGGCGCACTTGGAGCACGTGCGCAGCGTGGTGATCGATCCGTGGAGGCCGGGGGTGGTGCTGTGAGGGGGCCCTGTCCGGATTGGGGGCGGGCGGCTGCGCTCGCCGCCCGCACGTTGGGTTGGGAACAGGTCGACATCGTGGTCGCCCGTCGTTTCATGGATCGGCTGTTGGGGATGGCTGTGCGTATGCCGCCCGACCGGCACGCGGTCATGTGCTTTCCCGCGTGCCGGTCGGTTCATACGTGGGGCATGCGCTACCCGCTCGACATCGCGTTCATCGATCGCGCGGGCAACGTTATGCGCTTGTGCCGAAACGTCGGTCCCGGTCACGTGCTGCGCTGCGCCGATGCCGACGCCGTGTTGGAGCGTGCGGCGATATCGGTGGCCCCTTTCCGCCATCGACAGGGGTCACGTGGCGCCTGCGGGCAACCGGCTTGCGCGAGCCGTTTTGCGGGCGGTTTCAAAAAAGACCGAAATCGGGCTTGACCGGCTTGCTGGTTTCGGTATACTAAACGAGCTGTCGTTCGCGGCAGACTTGGCCAGATAGCTCAGTTGGTAGAGCAGAGGACTGAAAATCCTCGTGTCAGGGGTTCGAATCCCTTTCTGGCCACCATACGATGTGAAAGCGTCCGGCGTGCATGCGTCGGGCGCTTTTTTCATAGTCGCCAGGAAAGGGGCCGGTATGCCAGAGAGAATCCACGGTGTGAACCTGTCCGGTTGGTTTATCCCGGAACCCTGGGTGACGCCTTCGCTGTATGCCGCGACGGGCGCGGCGAACGAGGTCGAGCTCCAGCAGGCGTTGGGATCGACCGTCTACAGCGAGCGCCTTCGTCGCCATTACGAGACGTTCGTGAGCGAATTCGACTTCAATCGCATGTCCGCCATCGGGTTCAACTCGGTGCGCCTGCCGGTGCCGTGGTACGTGTTCGGTTCGCAGGGAGACTCGCTGGCGCATATTCCCGCGATCGACTATGTCGACCGTGCGATGGAGTGGGCCGAGAAGTACGATATGACCATCCTGCTCGACTTGGCGAACGTGCCCGGCGGCCAGGGTGATTCCAACGACCGCGCGACGACGCCGGAGACCACGGCGGACTGGCACTCGACCACCAACGGGCGTGCAATTGCGCTTGACGTGCTCGGCAGGTTGGCCGAGCGTTACGCGTCGAGCCCGGCGCTGCTCGGTATCGAGTTGCTCGATTCCCCGGTCATGAGCGTGCGGACGAGCCTGTTCAACGTGACCGAGGGCATCCCAGCCCACTACCTGCGCAACTACTATCGCGATGCGTACGATCTGCTCCGGACCTATCTGTCCGAGGACAAGCTGATCGTGTTCTCCGCGTCCGGATATCCCGAGATGTGGAAGCGCTTCATGAGCGGGTCAAAATACCAAAACGTGTACATGGACCTGCATCTGTACCATTACCGCGACGACAACGCCATCGATATCACCTCGCCCAAGGGCATCACCCGCGCGGTCGCGCGCAACCGCAAGCTCATCAGCGCCGCCAAGGCCTGCGGGTTCCCCGTGATCGTGGGCGAGTGGTCCGCTGCTGCCGTGCTGTCGAGCTCGACGGTGACGCCGGAGGGGCGCTCCGCGTACGAGCGTGTGTTCATCTCGAGCGAGCTTGCGAGCTTCTCCGAGGCGGCGGGCTGGTATTTCCAGACCTGGAAGACCGAGAAGCGCATTCCGTCGTGGGACGCGCGCGTGGCGTTGGCGCCGCTCGAGCGCGCGATGATCGATTAACCCATGGGGGAGATAAAGCGCATGGGACGCCTGTACGTGGTGGGAACCCCGATCGGCAATCTGGGCGATTTGACCCCGCGCGCCGCCGAGGCGTTTCGCACGGCCGATGCCGTATGCTGCGAGGATACGCGCGTGACCTCCAAACTGCTCGCCCACCTGGATATCTCGCGCCCGCTCGTGCGCTGCGACGAGAACGTGATCGCCGCACGCGCGCCGCAGCTCGTGGAGCGCATGCTTGCGGGGGAGACGATCGCGTTCGCGTCCGATGCCGGCATGCCGAGCGTGTCCGATCCCGGCCAGGTACTCGTCGACGCGGCGCGCGAGGCGGGCGTCGACGTCGAGGTCGTGCCCGGTCCGTCCGCCTGCGTGACGGCGCTCGTCGCGAGCGGGATTCCGTGCGAGCACTTCTTCTTCGAGGGCTTTTTGCCGCGCAAGCACGGGGAACGGGTGCGACGACTCCGTGAGCTCGCCACCATTCCCGGCGCTTTGCTGTTCTACGAGTCTCCCCATCGCATCGAGGCGACGCTCGTCGCCATCGCCGAGGTGTTCCCGGCGCGCTGTGTCGCGCTGTGCCGCGAACTTACCAAGCTGCACGAGGAAGTGCTGCGCGATCGCGCGCCCGAGTTGCTCGAGACGGTCCGTGCGCGCGGCGAGCTGCGCGGCGAGATGGTCGTGGTGGTCGCGCCCCCTGCGGCCGATGAACTGGCATCTAGGACCGCGATACCCGCCGATGCGGGCGAGACGGATCCGGACGAGGCGCTACGCGACGACATCCGTGAGGCGCTTGCCGCCGGCGAGCCCGCTTCGGCGATCGCCAAGCGCTTGTCGCAACGCTATTCGCGCCGCAAGCGCGAGGTGTACGACCTTGTGCTCGAGCTTCAAGAGGCCTGATTCATTCTCGGCGCCCGATGCGGCTGTTTTATTCATCCGCGTAGGTGTGTTTCGCGCGCTGGATCGTTCGTTTTCCGCCGTGGTGACAAAAACGCGCATTTTCTAGTTGAAATCGTGCCGCAAGACCCTCGGATTCGGCCTGTCGGCATTCCGAAGGCCCGGCAAATTCGTACGGGGTGCGCATAACGAACAAACCGGACATCAAATGAGTCAGTTATGGCCGTCTAGAAAATGCATAGCCCTGCGCAGCCCTCTCATGCAACTGGAAAGTGCCCGTTTTTGTAACTCGTAGCGCAGATGAACCGAAAACAGCCGTCTAGAAAGCGTGGCGCATGCGGCAATGGACGTCCCTACGCTGCGTTTGCGCTAGAATGGCAACTTGATTGACTATTCCGCGTATCCACTACCGACGAGGAGAGGCAGCGCCACCATGGAGCATACCAAGCCGTCCTATTACATCACCACGCCGATCTACTACGTGAACGCCGCGCCGCATCTGGGCACGGCGTACTCGACGATCATGGCCGACGTCCAGGCACGTTTCCGTCGCTCGATGGGCTACGACGTCATGTTCCTGACCGGTATGGACGAGCACGGCCAGAAGGTTGCCGAGGCCGCCGAGGCCCATGGCATGACCCCGCAGGAGTGGTGCGACTCCCAGGCGCCGCTGTTCCATGCGCTGTGGGAGGAGCTCGAGATCTCCAACGACGACTTCATCCGTACCACGGAGAAGCGCCAGGAGCATGCGGTCCAGTACCTGTGGGAGCGCATGAAGGAGGCCGGCTACATCTACAAGGGCAACTACGACGGCTGGTACTGCGTGCCCGACGAGACCTACTTCACCGAGACCCAGGTCGAGAAGGCCGACGAGGAGCGCGGCACCAAGGGCGAGCACCTCTGCCCGGATTGCGGCCGTCCGCTGCAGCGCATCAAGGAGGAGAGCTGGTTCTTCAAGCTTTCCGAGTTCCAGGATCGCCTGCTCAAGCTGTACGACGAGCATCCGGACTTCGTGCAGCCCGACTTCCGCATGAACGAGGTGCGTACCTTCGTCGCCGGCGGCCTGCAGGACCTGTCGGTGTCGCGCAACAACATCGACTGGGGCATTCCGCTGCCCTTCGGCGACGGGCACGTGACCTACGTGTGGTTCGACGCGCTGCTCAACTACATGACCGCCGTGGGATACGGCGTGGACTCCGATGAGGCCCGCGCCGAGCTCGCGTATCGCTGGCCCGCCCAGACGCACATCGTGGGCAAGGACATCATCCGCTTCCACTGCGTCATCTGGCCGGCGATGCTCATGGCCATCGGCGAGGCCCTGCCGGAGCACGTGTTCGCCCACGGCTTCCTCACCGTGCGCAACGAGGAGACCGGCAAGGCCGAGAAGATGTCCAAGTCGCGTGGCAACGCCATCGCCCCGCGCGAGGTTATCGACCTTATGGGCGTCGAGGGCTACCGCTATTACTTTATGACCGACGTGGTGCCCGGTTCCGACGGCGCCATCTCGTTCGGCCGCATGAAGCAGGTCTACAACGCCGATCTGGCCAACAGCTGGGGCAACCTGATCTCGCGTTCGCTCAATATGAGCGCCAAGTACTTCGACGGCTGCGCGCCGGCTAAGCCTGCCACGGCCGACGCGTTCGCGAACCCGCTGGCCGAGGTGGCCGACGGCCTGGTCGCGCGCTACGCCGACAAGATGGGCGCCTTCGCCTACGGCGAGGCGGCTGCCGAGGTCATGGAACTCATCCACGCGGCCAACCACTACATCGAGGACTCCGAGCCCTGGGCGCTCGCCAAGGATCCGGCGCGCGCCGATGAGCTCGCGTTCGTGATCTACAACTTGCTCGAGGCTATCCGAATCTGCGCCCACCTGCTCGCGCCGTTCATGCCCGCCACGAGCGCCGAGGCCCTGCGCCGCATCTCGTGCGCCGATGAGGCCGCGACCGACGATCTGGCTGCCGCCTGCACCTGGGGTGGCCTTGCCGGTGGTGCCCCGGTGGAGAAGGGCGATGCCCTGTTCCCGCGTCTGATGGACTAGTCGCGCACGACGCGAAGGAATCGACTGCCGCATGCCGAGGGCCCCGTCGCCTGCGGCATGCGGCGCATTCGGCACGCGGTTGCCACGAGAGGAGCGACATGACGACATCGCCGTTGGCAAGCCCCGGTGCGACGCGCGCGCTGCTGGAGACCTATGGGCTGGCGACCAAGCATCGCCTGGGTCAGAACTTCCTGATCGATAACCACGTGATCGAGAAGATCATGGAGCTCGCGTCGCTTTCCGGCGATGAGCGCGTGCTGGAGGTTGGCCCCGGCATCGGGACGCTCACGCTCGCGCTGCTGCAGGAAGCGGCGCACGTGACCTCGATCGAGGCGGATGCCGAGCTCGAGCCCGTGCTGCGGACGCATGCGCTGCATCATGATTCGTTCTCCTACATCATGGGCGACGCGTTGCGGGTCGAGCCTGAACGGATCGCCGAGGTATCGGGAGATACGCCGACCGTCATGGTCGCCAATCTGCCCTACAACGTGGCCGCCACGATCATCTTGCAGTTCTTCCAGACGATGCCCGAGCTCGAACGGGCGATCGTCATGGTGCAGAA
>CAZRPL010000042.1:0-15948 GCA_964602045.1 uncultured Collinsella sp.
CGGGTCGGTTGGGGACGTGTTCGTTTCAACCCATTGCGGGTCGGTTGGGGACGTGCTCGTTTCAACCCATTGCCATCGATGGGTTGAAACGAACACGTCCCCAACCGACCCACGTAAAAACCCGCGCCGCGTGCCGACGACCGGCATACGGCGCGGGCCCATGTCGTTCGCATCAACCTGCATGCGAACGCGGCATTGCACGCTATCGATTAGATGGGCATCTTGATGCCCGGGGTCTTGAACTCCTCGACGCGCTTGCGATAGGCCGCGAGTGCCTCCTCGCGAAACGCCGCACTCCGACCCTGCTCCCCCGTCGCCAGCGCCATCAGGTACTCCGTGAACAGCGGGTTCAGCGGAAGCAGCGGGCCGCACAGCCAGGTCGCGAACAGATTGCCGCGATGGAAGCCCTCGACGCGGCTCTGGCGGTTGAGCCCGAAGCCAACCTTGGCGGTGCAGAAACCCTCCCCGGCGCTGTCGCCCTGCGCCTGGGTGAACTGGATCTTATAGCCCACGATGTCGATCGGATCGGCCGTGCCCACAGGCTCGAACGAGCCCAGGAACACCTCGGCGATGCGCTCGGAGAGGTCTTGTTTGACGGTGAAGTCGAACAGGCCCAAGCCCTCGATGACGCGTCCGTTCGCGAGCATGATCGACGTTCCGAGCAGCTCAGCGGCGCTACCGGTGAACAGCATGACGCACCCCTGCTCGACCAACTGCTCCAAGCGCGCGCGATACGGCTTGAGTTTGGCGGCGACCTTCTCCTGCTCGGCCTCGGTCATGTACCCCATATACACGAACGACACGTCGCGCGTGGCAAAGGCCGGCTCGTCCGAAAACGAGGTCTCGACGAACTCGGCGTCGGGCAGTGACGCCTTGAGGTACATCATGTTGCCGTTGTCGCCGCCCTGGTTTCCGAACTCGGGAAAGAGGTTCTCGATAACCACTGCCATTTACGCGGCCTCCTTGCCCTCGATCAGATGTGCCAGGTGATTGCGGCTCTCCTCGGCGACGTGCTCGTTGTGGATCGCGTGCGAGTAGTACACCGTGTCCACGTGCTCGTAGTCGACCACGTCGGCAGCAGCCTTGCCGTCGGCGGCCTGCGCGATGCGAGCCGGATCGATACCGGCAAGCAGCAGGCGCAGCAGCATGTCCTCGGAGCGCACGCCCGTGACCACGATCTGTTTGATGCTCGGATCGGCCAGGTACTCGAAGTCCGTCTCGTAGAACCAGCCGATGAACTCGGTAGACGTGGGGTCTTTGGCCATGTAGTAATCCTCGAGCATGAGCACGACGGCCTTGGTGCCCTCCTCGCGGCGGATATTGGCGAAGCCGCGCGAACACGCCATGCCGTTCTCGCCCTTGGAGGCGATGCGCACCAGGCGCTTACCGCCCGCGACGACCTCGCTGTAGCGCGACTCGACGATGCCGACACCGCCGGCGAGCGCACCGGCGATCTGGGTGGCGCTCAGGCCGAGCGAGCGCGCGGTGGTGATGGCGGCGAGCAGGTTATACAGGTCGGTGACCGAACCGGCGCTGAAATGGTACTCCTGCGAAGGCGCACCGGCCCCGTCGTTCTCGCGCACCGTGATGGTCGAGCGCCCGTAATCGACCGCGATCGCCTCGAACTGCGACGCGGGGTTGGTCAGTCCGCAGGACTCGCAGGTCACACGGCCGATATGGCCCAGGTGGCAGGAGTCGTAGCGCAGATGGCCACCGCACACCGGGCAAGCGTTGAGGTCGTTGACGATACCCTCGGGCTCGGTCGTGTCGCCGGGCAGGTCGCACATCGAGTAGTACACGCGCTGCTCGCACTGCGGCGCCAGACGGCCGCTGATCAGGTCGTCGGCATTGAGGACCAGGCGCGACCCCGCGGGCAGCGCCTCGTCGACGACGTCGTACACGTAGCCCACGTGGGCGTTGCGCGTGAACGTGTCGCGGTACAGGTTGGTGACGACGATAAGCTCCGGCGTGATGTGGGGGAACACGAGACGGGCGCAGCGCTCGTCGAGCTCCATGACCGACACCGAACTGCGCGCGGAGCCGCCCATCGTCGCGTCCTTGATGAGCGTGCTCGCGATACCCTCGGTCACGTTGCCGCCCTCGCGGTTGATGAGCGGCTGCTGCCCGTTGGCGGCGAGCAGATCGGCGACCAGGTTGGTCGTGGTAGTCTTGCCGTTCGTGCCGGTGACGAACACCATGTGCTCGGGTGTGCCGATGCGGGATAGGAAATCCGGGCAGATCTTCATGGCGATGACGCCCGGCAGCTGGCCGCCGGCGTGGCGCGTGAGGCGCAGCGCGGCCAAGGTGAACTTAGCCGCCCACAAAGCCGCGTAAAAACGCGGGGTCTTGGGCTTTCGAGAGGTTTTCGGCATCGGTGCCTTCCTGGTCTCGGGTTCTGGATTCGGCATACGCGCTTACGGGGCGATACCGAAAACCGGACGCCCCATCGGCACACCTGCGCACTCGCGTTACCGCGAACACGCCGACGCACCCGTTTGCGCGTGGACCATTATGGAATATCCCAGCATAGGGCACGTGGCGCACATACAAATATCAGAGCACTTCTGCAAAGTGGCCAAACTCCGGGCGGCCCGTCTCCGCCATGCCGGCACAGGGCGCCGCCTTGCGCTCCCTACCGCCGGCGCGCGCGGTCGCCCCGCTCGAACCCATCCCGCCTGTGGCCGCCCGCTCCGCGCGCACGGCGATGCGGCCGTATCTCCCCCGCGAAGTGCAGCCACCCGCGCCGCCGGAAGAACAGCACCTCCGCCGCCGCGATCGCCAAACACACCACGACGACGAGCGCGTAGCCCCACGGCTGGCTCATCATGGCCATGTTCGGGAAGTTCATCCCGTACCACCCGGTGATGAACGTCAACGGCATGAAGATCGTCGCGATGACCGTCAGCCACTGCATCACGCTGTTCTGCCGCGTATCGATCGCCTCTTGGTACAGGCTGTTGAGTTGCAGGCTGTAGTCGCGCAGGGACTCAAGGCGCGTCGTCAGGCGGTCGAGGTGCCGCTCGAGCGCCTTGAAGCGCAACCGATCGCCGTCCGGCACCGCGCTCCCCGCACTCTCCGCCAACTCCGAGGCGACGTCCGACAGCCCTTGGTACAGGGTGTCGAGCCCCAGCAGGCGACGCGAATCCACCCGCATCCTGCACCGATCGATGCGCGTCGACCCGTTGAGCAGGCGCTCCTCGATGATCTCGAAATCATGGCGCACGCCGGAGAGCTGCGCGGGATGGTCGCGCACGGAGAGGCGTATCAGCTCGCACAGGACGCTCGCCGCGCTCGGCGTGGCGAACCCCTCCCCGGCGATGGCGTCCAACGCACGGGAGCAGGCATCGGTCTCGCCGATCAGGCGCAGCCGATCTCGATCGAGCAGGAACACCACGGGATGTCTATCCGCCGTGCCGATATCGTCCGTCGGGGCGACGATGATGCCCGCCATGCCCGAAGCGCGCCGCTCGACAAACGGGATCGTCGCGTGGAGAAGCTGCCGGAACAGCTCCGCGACCATGCGGCCGTGAACCTGCGGATCGAACTCCGTGAGATCCATGAGCTCGACGTTTCCCTGCGGCGAGCGCTCTACCCGCTCGTCATCGGATCGGTCCGTCGACGCCGTTCGCCCGAGCCTTTCGTCTTCGATATACCATCGCTGCATATCCCGGCCTCCTGCCACGCGTCTGCGTACGTTGTACCCAGACTGCACGCGTCACGTGCGGACGGTTCGCCTACGCGGACGCGTTCGCAGGCGTCGACTCGAGCTCCCCGGCGCCATCGACGCCGCCCTCGCCGACACGCCCCGAGTCGTACCCGTATTTCTCCATCTGCGCGACGACCACGCGGGCGCGCGCCGCAGCGGCATCGGGGTTGGCAGCGAAGTATTCGGGGGCGTTGGGGAAGCCCGCCATGAGCGCGCACTCGTAATCGCTCATCTCCGCCGGCGCGCACCCGAGATACCCCGGGGCAGCCTGCCCGATCCCCGTGTAGCCGCGGCCGTAATACGAGGAATTGACGTAGAGCTCCAGGATCTCGCGCTTGTCGAAAACCGCCTCGAGGTCGTGCGCCATGAACACCTCGGCGACCTTGCGCGAAAAGCGCTTCTCCTGCGTGAAGAACAGGTTCTTGGCGACCTGCTGGGTGATGGTGCTTCCGCCTTCGTCCAAGCTCATGGTGCGGAGGTCGTTCACGGCGGCACGACAGATGCCGATCGGATCGATGCCGCCGTGGGTGTAGAACCGATGGTCCTCGATGGCGACGATCGCATCGAGGTAGCGCTGCGGCAGATCGTCGACCGAGGTGTACCCGGGCTGCTCGCGTAGCTGGGCGACCGCCTCGTCGATGCCCAGGAGATCCAGCGCGTCGCGGTACATCCCGTAGCCGCGCCATACCGTCACCGCGCCCGCGAGGCAGACGGCGATGCCGACCACCAGCAGAATCCGCTTGACGATTGTCGCCACGAAACGCATCGTGCACCTCCTCACCCGCTCTTGTTCCCGCGAACCATGCGGCCGTGTCGCGCAAATCGCGTGGTGTGTCTAACGGTTTTGCAAGGTTGGAATCGTGCCCGACCTACTCGGCCAAGGCGAGCAGCCAAGCCGCCGCATCGCGACCGAGCCGCCTGGCGGCGAGATTCGCCACGTCGCGCAACGCCTGTCCCAGCACCTCGCTCGATGCCGGGTCGAGCTTGCGGGATACCTCGATGAGCCGCTTGGCCGACTGATTGCCGCCCCTCAGTACGTCGAGCGCATCACGCGCGCCGCTCGCCTCGACCGCTTTGCTCACCGCTTCGACGACGCGCTCGATGGTCGCGTCGTCCATGCTCTCCAGCCATTCCGCGGAGATGTCGTGCAGCATGCGGGAAGCGTCGCCCACAGCGTCGAGACACCGGAAGTCGTCGCCCGCGACCTCCCACGAAAAGACGTTGTGCTGTTCGATGCCAGTGGCATCGCTTTGCACGACATGCCGCTCTAGGGGACAGTCGAGCAGCATGCCCACCACGCCGTCCTGCGGAACCGTCACATGGACGCGCCCGGCTAGTCGCTCGTAATCCTCTTGTGTGAACACGCCGCGCTTGAAGCCGGGAGCATCGTGGCACCACACGCACGCGATGCGATCGCGCACACATTCCGAACAGGTCAGCGCCGCGAACAAGGCCAGATTGCCACCCTTGGAATGGCCGCCGACATGGAGCTTTCCCGGCAACCGGTCCGCCACCGACTCGAGGTATTCCATGGCAAGCGTCTGAGCGCGAACGACCGGCTTGTACGCCATGTCGAGGTTCTCGCGCCATCCCACGAACGGCGTATCCGTCCCGCGAAACGCGACGTAGGAGAACTCGTCGCGCCACGTAAACGACATCGCACCGAATTGGGTATGCGTCGCCTCGTCCACCACGCTGCGGTGGAAGCGAACCTCGATGTCACGAAAGCGCGGGCTGGCGAGTAGCAGGAACAGGCAATGCTCGATGTCTTGCGGCGCCAGGCCGGTGAACATGCCGTCGAACAGTTCAGCACGGGCGAAGTCGGAAAATCGTGACGGTCGGACACGCGACGACAGCATCGCCATCGCACGCTCGACCGCACCCGTCGGCTCATCGAGGAGCGGTGCGACGACGCGCTCGCCGTTCAGCATGACGGCCTGCGAGAAGATCGCCGAATCGACCGGGTTGACTGGCTTGTCCTCAAACGATGAGAACTCGCTTTTGAGGTACTCGAACAACGTGGACATATCCGAATGCCTTTCGTGGCGTGCGGACAGGGTTGCTCGATTTGTACCCATCTGCTGGGGCGGAACGGACCGACCCTTCGAAATCACGCACCTCATGCGCCACACGTCGCGCCCGGGCGCGGCGCATACGGCGTCTCGTACAGATCGATTACTCGCGAAACCCATAAATACGTTTGACCGAGCGACTGGTCACAAAACGAACGGTTGTTAGTTTAAAACAGCGGTTTACGAGATTCCGTTCTATCTGCTTTGAGCTAATTGGCCGCTTTATGCCGTCTGAGCCATATCTCTGAAACCAGCAAAAGGGACAAAAGGAACATCCTTCATACTCCCAGTGGGACAAGAGGGACAGGCACCATTTTCCCATGGCCGCTGTGGCGCTTCGCGCCTTTGCGGGTTCAAGTCCCAACACGGCGTCCGGACATGAAAAAAGGCACCTTTGCAGGTGCCTTCGATCTCAGATGGTGCGGGCGAAAGGACTTGAACCTTCACGGGGTTGCCCCCATATGGACCTGAACCATACGCGTCTGCCAATTCCGCCACGCCCGCATGCCGTTCAATTCTAGCAAATCGCGCGGCAAGTGCAAGCGGTTTTTTCAACGAATCTCGCACCGCCTCGCAAAACGGCGAAAACCCTCGTTACTTATCCGAGGTCAGGTGGATCGCGAACCCGCCGATCTCCTGCTTGAAATACACCAGGCGCGTCGAACCGTCCGGGTTGAGCGCGCGGGAATCCTCGTTGATCTCCATGCCTCGCTCGCTGAACCACTTCTCCGCCGCAGGCATATCGTTGACATGGAATCCGATGTGCCCTTTGGTCCCGCGGCCGTTCTGCTTCATCATCTCGACCAGTGTGTCCGAAAACACCGAGACGGGCGTGTCGCGTGCCTCGAGGCCCATGAGCGACGAGAACTCGCCCGCGATGCGATCGGCATCCGCCGGATCGGTCGCGTTGATGCCCACGTGGGCGATGTACATGTCGAACAGCTCCACCGGATTCTGAGTCATATCTGCCATTTCGGTTCCTCTCTATCCAAATGCCGCGGCGTCGATCGCATTTTGGCCACGACGCCGCGACGCAGACCGCTTCCTTTGTACCGCTTACCCACCACAAGGGCAAACGAATCACGCTTCGCATGATTGCAGACGATTGCCGCGAGAACAATGGTCGACGGGACAGGGTCAGGGCACCGCCCCGACGACCATGACGTCCGTCGCCCGGCGCGAGCCCCTCGGCTGCACGGAACGACGATTTGCGGGATAATACCCCAATGCCTATTCGCCGCACCGTGCGGCACACCGATCGGCGCGCAAGCTGGAGGAGCCATGGACCCGATTCAGATTCTGACTATCGTCACCATCGTGATGTTCACCGTGCTGGCGATCATCTCGATCGTCATCGCCGTCAACAAGCGCCGCACGTTCGCCAAGTTGACCATGCTGCTCGAGGACAAGAATTACGACGAGTTCTTCCGCCTGATCGATACGCCGCTCACCCGCTTGACGTTCCCCGACTATAACCGCACGTACTTCAAGCTCAACGCCTATATGGTCAAGGGCGACGACAAGCAGGCGCTCACCACCCTCGACGACCTGCTGACGCGCAAGACGAGCGCCGAGCAGCGCGCCGACCTGGTGATCAAGGCCTTCAACGTCTACATCAGCCTCAACAAAGGCAAGAAGGCCAAAAAGATGCTCGACGAGATCGAGCGGCTCGATCCCTCGAAGTACAAAAGTTCCCAGGACGACTGCCACATGATGTACGACATCGCCGTGCTCAAGAAGTACAACTACATCGACAAGATGGAGCAGGCGCTCGACAGGATGACGGGCCCCGCCCGTGGGCAGATCGAGTACCTGCTCGCCCTGCAGTATCAGAACAAGGGCGACATGGCCAAGCGCGACGAGTACCTCAAGAGCTCCGTCGCGCGCATCAGCGAGGACTCGTAGCGGCAGCGAAGTGCTTCGATACGCTAGGTATCGAGCCGCCGTGCCAGCTTCTTTCGATACACCCGCTGGAATAGCAAACAGGCAGTCAAGGCCGTCGGGAACACGACCGCGACGAGGATCCCGGTCTTCATGCTCCCCGCGGCATCCGACACCACGCCCACCAGCGTCGGCCCCACCGAACAGCCCACATCGCCGGCGAGCGCGAGCAGGGCGAACATCGCCGTTCCTCCCCGACGGAATGTCGCCGACGCGCGGCTGACCGAACCCGGCCACATGATACCGACCGAAAAGCCGCACAAGGCACAGCCCATAAGGCTCAGTTGCGGCAGCGGCGCCAAGCAGATGATGAGATACGACACCAGACACGAGCAGCTACTTATCAGCATGATGACCTCGAGATCCCACCCACTGCCGATCTTTGCGTATAACGCGCGCGACAGCCCCATCAGCAAGGCGAACGCCATGGGACCGGCCAGGTCGCCCACCGCCTTGCCCACGCCGAGCCCCTGCTCGGCAAAGGTCGATGCCCACTGGCTCACCGACAACTCGCTCGCACCGGCGCAAAGCATCATGGCGAGCAACACCCAGAACATCTTACGGGAGCACAGCTCGCACACCGTCATGCCGGGTTCGTCATCGGACGCCGGTGTCGAAATCGGGCTTTTGCACAGCACGAGGCCGTTGGCAATCGGAATGACGGCCCACAGGAACGTCAGAATGCGCCAACCGCTCGTACCCACCACGGCGAAGTACGCGGTGGACAGCAGCACAACGCCGACGGCGCCCCAACAGTAGAAAGAATGGAGCAGACTCATCGCGCTCGCCTTGTCCTCGGTCGGACACGCCTCGACAATGGGGCTGACCAGCACCTCGATGATGCCGCCGCCAATGGCGTAAGAGATCACGGCGATCAGGATGCCGGTAAACGGATCGAGGAGCTCGGGCAGGGTGGCAAGCATGATGAGCCCCGCTGCGGCCATCACGTGCGCAGCGACCACGGAGGCGCGATATCCGATAACGTCGATAAAGCGAGCGGAGGCCATGTCGACCAGCAGCTGCACGATGAAGTTGATGGTGACGAGCATGGTGATTTGGGAGAGCGGGATATCGTAGATGTTCTGAAACGTCACGAACAGCAACGGGGCGAAGTTGTTGACGATCGCTTGCACGACATAGGCGACGAAACACGCCCGCAGCGTGGTGTCGTAGGTGAATCCCATCTCGCTCCTTTTTTCGGCTATCCTCTTGGAATGATAGCCGACTCCGCGCGAATGGGTTGAAAGGAACACGTCCCCAACCGACCCCCGCCGGCTGTCAAAACTCTGCGCTGACAGAAGAAACTCAGTACGGACGGTGAAAACTCAGTACTGACACCAGATGGCGAAAATCGACTCGTTGTGTCAGTTGTGAGCCCAAACTGTCAGTAGGGAGCCTTGAATGGGTTGAGAGGAACACGTCCCCAACCAACCGCCCCCAACCGACCCGAGTCCGGGCGACGGGCATGAAACGAAAAGGGCCCCGTTGCCGGGACCCGTCATTGCCTGGTAGGGGCGGAGGGACTCGAACCCTCAATCCTTGCGGCGAGAGATTTTAAGTCTCCTGCGTATGCCAATTCCGCCACGCCCCCGTGGTGGCTAAGTGTAGCACGTCGATGCGACGGCGCGCGAGGGGCTCCGCCTAACGGGAAAGCTCGGGCATCCAGCCTATCACGGGCGTCTGGCCGTGCAGCACCTCGTCGATCGTGTGGGCCATGCCCACGAGCAGGCTGTTCTCGCTCACGGTCAGTGCCTCGTAACCGCCGGCACGCATCAGCTCGCGGATGATCACCGCGCCGCCGAGCATAACCGGCGCGCGCTTGGGCTGGATACCGGGCAGCTTCGCGATCTTGTCAGCGGGAATCGAGCCCATCGTGTCGATGCACGCCTGGACATCGGCGACCGACAGCTCATGCAGGTGCACGAAGGACGAGTCGTATTCGGCGAGCCTGTGGGTCATCGCCACGAGCGTCGTCACCGTACCGCCGACCGCGACGAGCCGATCGGGACGGCTCGCGCACGTGCGCCAGTAGGCCTCGAATTGCTCACGTGCCCACGCGGACGCCGCGTCGACCTGCTCGGCTGTCGGCGGGTCGCCCGCCAAAAACCGATCGGTCACACGGCGGCAACCGATGTTCAGCGAGCGAACACCTTCGAGCTCCAGCGGCACACCCGGCGTATACGCGCCCACCGCGAACTCCGTCGAGCCGCCGCCGGAGTCGGCCACGGCGATGCGCTCGCCGGAAAAGTCGTGCGCCACGCCGTAAAACGTCAGCCGCGCCTCGATCTCGCCCGGGATCACCTGCGGGCACAGTCCGAGCGACGCCAGCTTGCCGATCAGGTCCTCGCCGTTTTGCGCATCGCGGGCGGCGCTCGTCAACGTCGTGCAGACGGCATGGGGACCGAACGCCTGGATTTCGCAGACGAATCCCGCACATGCCTCATGCACGCGCGCGATCGCGGCGTCGCTCAAACGCCCCGTCGCATCGACGCCCTCGCCCAGATCGGTGATGACCGTGCGCTTGGCGGAATCGACCACGCGCCCATCTTCGATACGCGCCGTCAGCAGCCGCGACGACACCGTTCCCAAATCGATTGCAGCGACGAGCATGCGCTTCCCCTACTCTCCTGCAGACGCTCCCGCAGAGGACGTCGTCTGGCCCTCGACCCCATCGAAGAAGAACAGCGTGTCGAGCACGGAGAGATACCACGGCGTCTCCTGCGCGACGGCCTGCTCGGCATCGGAGACCTCGCCGGACGTCATGACGCTGCCGCCTCCCGCACTGGACGCCTTATCCGTATCGGCATCGTCCTGGCCGGTGACCTCGATGCGCGTCTCGCCGGGAAGTACCATGCCGAGTTTACGCGCGGACTGCTCGATCCCCTCCTGCGAGAGATAACCGTCGACCTCGTCCTGAAGGGCGCTGTTGTACGAATCGCGCACGGCCACCTGGCGCGTGAGGATATCGTTTGTACGGTACGCGACGTAAAAGTCGCGGATCGGCAGATAGAGCCCGATCGCCACGGCACCGATGACCAACGCGTAGAACAGCGCCCTCGTGGGCCCCGTGACAAAGGAGTAGATCGCTTGGACAAACTTGCTGTCCGCGGCGTATCTCATGAATCTCGAGGCGCCGCGAGCGGACCCGAACCGGGTGCGCGGCGATTCGCGACGCTCGGGACGTCCATCCATCCGCATGCGCTCCCGCAGCGAATCGGATTGCATGCCGCGTCGATCTTCCGCGCGGAATCGATCCGGCGACGGACGACCGGTCCGTATCGGCGAGTCCCGATCGTACTCGGGGGCACGGCGCTGCGGCGTGAGCGGACGGGGGCCGACGCCGGCAAGCGCGGCGGTCGCCCCGGCGTATGCGGATGCCTGGGCGCGTCGCACGCCGTCATCGCGGCGACGGGCCGATGCCAACGGCACGGGATTGTTTCGGTAATCGTTCATAGGCGCCTTGTGTGGTTGAGGTTCGTGTGCGCTTATCGTTGCATCCAGTTATACCACGCGGGCACGCCCGCAACGGCGGCGGTTCGCAAGCACGCGAAAGACGCACGCCTTCGACGCGCTCGTCGCATGCGGCGCGGTGCCGGGACGATTGGATCCCGGCGCCGCGCGAAGGAGGGAAGACGTGTTGACGGCATACGTCCGAGCCACGTGGCGCATGCCGAATGGGGCCCCGGAAATGCCATATCGGGGCCCCGCATTCAACGGCTACTTGATGTTGTAGAACGCATCCTTACCGGCGTACCGCGCGCTCGTGTACAGTTCGTCCTCGATGCGGATGAGCTGGTTGTACTTGGCGATGCGGTCGGAGCGGCACGGAGCGCCCGTCTTGATCTGGCCGGCGTTGGTGGCGACTGCCAGATCCGCGATGGTGGAGTCCTCGGTCTCGCCGGAGCGGTGGGACACGATGCAGGCGTACCCGGCCTTCTTGGCCATCTCGATGGCCTCGAGGGATTCGGTGAGCGAGCCGATCTGGTTCACCTTGACCAGGATCGCGTTGGCCGCGCCCATGTCGATGCCCTTCTTGAGGCGCTCGGTGTTGGTGACGAACAGGTCGTCGCCCACGAGCTGGACCTTATCGCCGATGCGCTGGGTGAGCTTGACCCAGCCGTCCCAGTCCTCCTCGGCAAGACCGTCCTCGATGGAGATGATCGGGTACTTCTCGACGAGCGCCGCCCAGTAGTCGATCATCTCGTCGGTCGTGAGCTCGCGGCCCTCGCCCGCCAGCACGTACACGCCGCGCTCCGCGTCGTAGCACTCGGTGGTGGCGGGGTCCATGGCGATCATGAAGTCGTCGCCGGGCTTGTAGCCGGCCGCCTCGATCGCCTTGACGATGTACTGCAGGGGCTCCTCGTTCGTGGCCAGGTCGGGGGCAAAGCCGCCCTCGTCACCCACGCCGGTGCTGTGGCCGGAATCCTTGAGGACGCTCTTCAGCGTGTGGTACACCTCGGCGCACCAACGCAGGCCCTCGGTGAAGGTGGGAGCGCCGACCGGCATGATCATGAACTCCTGGAAGTCCACGTTGTTGTCGGCGTGCACGCCTCCGTTCAGGATGTTCATCATGGGCGTGGGCAGCAGGTGGCCGTTCACGCCGCCCAGATACTGGTAAAGCTCCAGGCCGGTCGCCTGCGCGGCGGCACGGGCGACGGCGAGGGACACGCCGAGGATGGCGTTGGCGCCCAGGTTGCCCTTGTTGGAGGTACCATCGGCATCGATGAGGGCGGCGTCGACAGCACGCTGGTCGAAGGCATCCATGCCGATGACGGCGTCGGCGAGCTCCTTGTTCACGTGGTCGACGGCCTTGGTGACGCCCTTGCCCAGATAGCGATCCTTGTCGCCGTCGCGCAGCTCGACGGCCTCGAAAGCGCCGGTGGAAGCGCCGGAGGGCACCATGGCACGGCCGAAAGAGCCGTCATCGAGCACGACCTCGACCTCGACGGTGGGGTTACCGCGGGAATCGAGCACTTCGCGGCCGTAGACATCCAAAATCTCGCTCATCATTGAGTCCTCTCTCTTGAGCACACTGCCTTGGTAATAGGTTATCCAAAGCAAACTTTATATAGTATGCCCGCTTTTCAGGACTCTATGCACGCCCATCGAAAGGGGCGTGAAATGATGAGGCGATCGGGGACTGCCCGCCCGCGCTGCGCAGCCGCCCTGCATCATATCAGTGCTTGATGTCGTCCCACAGCTCGTTGAGCTCGGCGGTGGAAAGGCTCTCGAGCGCGATGCCCCGCTCGAACGCGACATCCTCCATGGCAGCCCAGCGCGAGCGGAACTTGGCGGTGCTGGCGCGCAGGGCGCTCTCGGCGTCGATGCCTTCCTTACGCGCCACGTTGACCAGCGCGAACAGCAGGTCTCCGAACTCCATCTCCCGCGCGTCGCTCCCCGGCTCCTCGCGCTCGAACTCGGCGCGCTCCTCGGCGACCTTGTCCCATACGTCGGCGACCGTATCCCACTCGAACCCGACAGCCGCGGCCTTCCGCGAGACCTTCTGCGCCTGCATGAGCGCGGGCAGCGAACGCGGCACGCCGTCGAGCAAGCCGGCGGGACGCTCCTCGGCGGCGGCCGCGTCGGCGTCGCGTGCCTCCTTCTCGGCAAGCTTGACCTGATCCCAGATATCGAGGACCTCGTCGGCATCGTTTGCCGCCGCATGCTCGCCGAATACATGGGGATGGCGTCGGATCAGCTTCTCGTCGATATCGTGCGCCACGTCGGCCATGGTGAACTCGCCCGCATCGGCTGCGATCTGCGCATGCAGCACCACCTGCATGAGAACATCGCCCAGCTCCTCGCGCAGATGCGCGACATCGTCGTCCTCGATGCAATCGACGGCCTCGTAGGCCTCCTCGATCATGTTCTTGGCGATGCTCGCATGCGTCTGCTTGCGATCCCACGGGCACCCGTCGGGCTGGCGCAGGTGCCAGATGGTCCTCACGAGCGATTGCAGCTCCTCGCGGGCGTCGACGAGCGTCGACAGGTCGCGGCCCGCACCTTCGTTCGCGTTCGCCATGGCTACTCCTCCTCAAGCACCACGTGACGGAACGCCTCCGCCACGGGAAGCCCGCTCTCGTAGATGCCGTAGCTATGCGTCCCGTCCTTGGGGATGGACACGCTGCCCGGATTGAACGCCCAGATGCCCGGGTTTTCCGGCGCCGCCTCGTTCACCTTGATGTGCGTGTGGCCGTACACGATCGCCGAACCCTCGGGCAGCTGCGGCAGGTTGTCCACGCTGTTGTGGAACCCAGCACCGAACACGTGCCCATGCGTGCAGAACAGCTGGCGACCATCGGGGTCCATCACGGTCGCGCTGTCCGCCATGCAGGGGAAGCCGAGCACCATCTGGTCGACCTCGGCCTCGCAGTTGCCGCGCACGGCGATGAGGCGACCCGTCGCCGCAAGATCGTTGAACAGCGGGATCACGCGCTTGGGCGCGTAGCCGCGCGGCAGGTCGTTGCGCGGACCGTGGTAGAGCAGGTCGCCCAGCAAGATGATGCGGTCGGGCTCCTCCGCCTTAATCGCGGCGACGAGACGCTCGGCCCAGTACGCCGAACCATGGATATCGGATGCGATCAGGAATTTCATCGGTCTTCCCTTCGTGCGGTTTCAAACATCGGACGGGCTCGGACGTCCCGTGCTGCCACAGCGTCGTGCGCTCGCGCTAGCGCGGCGGCTCGCGACGCACGCGGTAGGCGACATAGGCGTAGGCCGCTACGATCAGCGCATTCATGACGACGGAGAAGATGAACGTCCCCTCCAGCACCAACAACAGGATATCGCATGCGTTCGCCCACAGCGCGAGCACGGTGACCAGGAAGAGCTTGGCGACTCGGCGCGGCTCGCCCGCGGTCTTGAGCCCCGCGATCCCTAAGACGAGCGAGAAGGCGACGGATAGCACGATGCTCACGATCTGCAAGGGTTCCATCGAGGTTCCCGAGGTGGAGAGCACGCGAGCGGTGATACTCAGATCGACCGCGCCGACGATCGCCAAGGCGCTCAACGCCTTGAAGGCCCTCTGCAAAACCGACATGTCAGGTCACCCCGCTCTACGTTGACGAACGCCCATACGGACGCCCGCGGCCATTGTACCCCCGCGATGGCGGGGCATGGACCGGCACCCACCCGTCACGACAGGGCGGCCGCGCGGGCGGCATCCATGACCTGCTGCAATGAGATGCCCGCGTGGCGCGCCACGGCGGCGCAGTCCTCGTACTCCGGCGCGATGCGCGATGTGCCATCCGGCAGCACGACACGCTTTACCTGCACGGCACCCCACTCAGTCCGAACCTGCTCGAAGGAGCGCACGAGCACCGTGCGCTCCCATGCGCTACGACGGACGCCGATGGTCGAGGTCTCCTGGAAGATGATCGACTCGAGGTGATCGACGTCCTCGGGTGCCGCGATAACCTGCAGCTGGTAGGCAGGGCGACCCTTCTTGGTAAAGACGGGTAGCCAGTGGACCTCGCGCGCGCCGGCGTCGCGCAGGCGATCCGCGGCGTAGGCGAGCACCTCGGGCGTGCTGTCGTCGATATCGCACTCGAGCTTGACGACACGTGCAGGCGTGCCCGGAACCTCGGGCGCGGGCCGCGCGGGGTGGGACAGCTCGTCGATGAGCAGGGTGCGGACGATCGAGGGCCGCTCATAGGAACGTTTGCCGGCACCGAGGCCCACGCGTCGGACCGTATAGCGAGCGGGCAGCTCGAAGACCGGGTCGAGCGCGGCGACCAAGGCCGCTCCCGTAGGTGTCACAAGCTCGCCCTCCACGTCCGCCTGGGACAATGGAAGGCCGTGCTGCGTGCAGACGTTGAGCGTCGCGGGCACGGGAACGGGGATGATACCGTGCTGGCAGCGGATGGTGCCGCGCCCGTCGACGAGCACCGGCACGACGGTGCGCCCGATGCCCAAGCTGTCGATCAGCACGCTCGCCGCGACGATATCGACGATGGAGTCGACGGCGCCGACCTCGTGGAAGTGCACCTGGTCGAGCGGAACGTCATGGGCCTTGGCCTCGGCCGCGGCGAGGATGTCGAGCGTGCGGTGGGCAAGCTCACGGGCGCCGACGGTCATGTCGGCCGCATCGATGATGCGCGCGATGTCCGCCGGGCCGCGATGCTCGTGGTGATGGTGGTGGCCGTGGTCGGCGGCATGGTGGTGGCCGTGGCGGCAAGCGTGCTCGTGCTCGTGCTCGTGCTCGTGCTCGTGCTCGTGCTCGTGCTCGTG
>CAZRPL010000043.1:0-14622 GCA_964602045.1 uncultured Collinsella sp.
AGGAGCGTCATGAACTCCTCGCCCGTGATGGTCTCCTTCTTGTACAGGTAGCGCGCGAGCTCGTGCAGTTTGAACTTGTTCTCGCGCAGGATCTGGAGGGCGCGCGCATGCGCGTCGGCGATGACCTGCTGGACTGCCGCGTCAACGCGCTCGGCGGTACCGGGAGCGCAGGTGAGCGAGGTATCCTGGTTGAGGTACGCGTTCTGGACGGTACCAAGTGCCATCATGCCGAACTCGTCGGACATGCCGAAACGCGTGATCATGTTGCGCGCGAGCTTGGTGGCCTGCTCGATGTCGTTGGCGGCACCGGTGGTCATCTCGCCGAAGATGAGCTCCTCGGCGGCACGTCCGCCGCAGTACACCGCGAGCTTGTCGAGCACCTCCTGCTTGGTGGTCAGGAACTTCTCGTCCTGCTCGACCTGCATGGTGTAGCCGAGCGCGCCGCTCGTGCGCGGCACGATCGTGATCTTGGTGACCGGCGCGCCCTCCTTCTGGCTGGCGGCTACGATGGCCGATCTCGTGGTAGGACACGACCTGCTTCTCGTGGTCGGACAGAACCGTGGACTTGCGCTGCTGACCGGCGATGACGACCTCGACCGATTCCTCGAAATCCTCCTGGCGGGCACGGTTGCGGCCCAGGCGGACGGCGCGAAGCGCGCCCTCGTTGATGATGTTGGCCAGATCCGCACCCGAGGCGCCCGGCGTGGCGCGCGCGATGGCCGTGAGGTCGATCGGCGGCTCGGTCTTGACGTCTTTGGCGTGGATCTCGAGGATCGCCTTGCGGCCGACAAGATCGGGCAGCTCCATGGGCACGCGACGGTCGAAGCGGCCGGGGCGCAGCAGAGCCGGGTCGAGCGAGTCGGGACGGTTCGTGGCCGCGACGACGACGATGCCCTTCTTGTTATCGAAGCCGTCCATCTCGGTCAGCAGCTGGTTCAGCGTCTGCTCACGCTCGTCGTTACCCGAGAATCCGCCGCCATCGCGCTTCTTGCCGATGGTGTCGATCTCGTCGATGAACACGATGCAGGGGGCTTTCTCCTTCGCCTGCTTGAACAGGTCGCGCACCTTGGCGGCGCCGCGTCCGACGAACATCTCGACGAACTCGGAGCCCGAGATGCTGAAGAACGGCACGCCCGCCTCACCGGCGACGGCCTTGGCGATGAGGGTCTTACCGGTACCCGGAGGGCCCACGAGCAGCACGCCGCGCGGCAGCTTGGCGCCGATCGCCTCGTAGCGCTCGGGCTTCTCGAGGAAGTCGACGACCTCCTTGAGGGACTCCTTGGCCTCTTCCTGGCCCGCGACATCCTTGAACGTCACGCCGACATCCTTGGAGGCGACGATGCGCGCGCCGGACTTGCCGAGGCCGCCACCGCCCAAGCCGCCGAAGCCGCTCGAGAAGTCCATGGAAGGGTTATCGTCGCCCATGGCCTTCTTCATCTTGCGATTGAGCCACCAACCCACCAGGAAGAAGATGATGAGCGGACCGAAGGTGATGAGCAGGTACAGCCAGGTCGAGCTGTTGTTCGTGGCGATCGACACATCGACGTTGGCTCCCGATTCGGCGATCAGTTCGGAGAGATAGCTTTCGGCGCCAGGAAGGACGGTCGTCTGATACGCGATGCCCTCCTCGTCACCCTTGCGCGTATAGAGCGCGTCGGAATCCGATCCGACCGTGTATTCCATGTCCTTGACCCGCTCGTTTTTGAGGTCGGAAATCATGGTCGAGTAGCTCACGTCGTTGATTTGCAACTGCTGGCGAGCGATGTTCGGGAACAGCACCTGGTTGAGCACCAGATACAGCGCGAACGCGATCAGCACGTAGAGGATCATGTTCCGTCTACGTTTATGGTCATCCATCTCCATCGAATACTCCGTCTCGTACGGTTTGCAATGGTACAAAGATACCCGAATGCGCAGATGATAATCACGCTCCTATCCCGATTCCATCTTGAAACGCATCGATGATGCGTTATGAGGCCGGACCTGATTCCACATGCGTCGGTGCTTTCCCCATGCGGCATGGAGCCCTCCGTCTTTCGCGTTTACGGTTCGGTTTTGAGAACGACCCGTGGGTACACCGACCCGACGACGCGTAAACTCCGCGGGTAAAAGCCGCGCAGTTTCAGGCTCTACCCGTACAACCCCATCAAAACCGAGCCGTAATCGAAGATCGCATATCATCGGCAAGGAGAGCGCCTGTCCCATTGCATGCTTCCTGCTGACCGAACCTTTGCCAACCATTGCCTTCCACCTGCTATCATGCTCAAGGCACACAACGTGGAAGGGATGGGATATGGCGTTCGGAAAACGCACGTCGCGACATGCCGGAGCGGCTTCGCTCGACGTGACGCATGGGGTCATCTGGAAACAGCTCTTGCTGCTCTGCGTCCCGATCTTCCTCAGTTCTTTTTTCCAACAGGCGCACGCCCTCATCAACACGTTCATCTTGGGACAATTCGGCGGCAAGCTCGCCTTGGGCGGCGTGCAGTCGACCGCGTCGCTGTTCGAGCTGGCGGTCGGCTTTTCGGTCGGCCTCGGCGCAGGCTGCGCGGTCATCTCCGGCCAGTTCTTCGGCAGCCACGACGACGAGCGTCTCTCGCGCGCCATCCACACGGCCATGACGATCGCGCTCGTGCTCGGCCTTTGCATATCCGTCGCCGGCGTCATCTTCATCCCGCACATCCTTGAGCTCATGGACACACCCGCCGACCTTATGGGCGAGGCGGTTCCCTATTCGCGCTGGTATGCGGCGGCGATGGTCTGCTCGCTTATGCTCAACATGGGTTCAGCCCTGCTGCGCTCGGTGGGCGACACGCGCACACCCGCCCTCATCATCGCGAGCGGTTGTTTGATCAACGCCGTGCTCGACGTCATTTTCGTTGCGGTGCTCGGTCTCGAAGCCGCCGGCTGCGGCATGGCGACCGCCATCACGCTCACCGTCAACGCCATCTTCATGACCCTGCGCCTCATGCGCGCCGACGGTGCATGGCGACTCGACCTGCGCCGCCTGGGCATCGACGGGCGCATCTGCAGGAGCATGCTCGGCACCGGTCTGCCGCTCGCCATCCAGTCGTCGCTCTATTCGATCTCCAACATCATCGTGCAGTCCACCGTCAACACCTTCGGCACCGACGCGGTGACGGGCTGGGGCCTGTCGGCCAGGCTCGATGCGTTCATCTGGATGGTGACCGAGGCGCTCGGCGTCTCGATGACGACGTTCGCCGCCCAAAACTTCGGCGCGCGCAACTACGAGCGCATGCGAGCCGGCTACCACACCTCACTTGTCATCACGGTGCTCGTGATCGGCAGCATGTCCGCCGCCCTCGTCGTGTTCGTGGAGCCCTTGTCGCGCATCTTCATCGACGATCCGGCCGTCACGGGCTACACGACCATCATGCTCCACTTCATCGCGCCGTTCTACGCGTTCTACTCCATCGTGGACAACACCTCGGGCGCGATCCGCGGTTCGGGTGAGAGCCTGCGCCCGATGCTGCTCACCATCCTGGGCACCGTCGTGTTCCGCGTGATCTGGCTTTTGGCCGTCGTACCCGCGCACCACACCATCGAGACCATGTTGCTGGTCTATCCGGTCACGTGGATCCTGACGGCGATCCTGTTCGTGGCCTATCACCACTGGGGCCACTGGCTGCGCCATGCCGAGCACAAGGCGGCGCACCTGAGCGCCGGCGGCGTGGTGTAGCCGCAAGCGGACCGACGCTACGCGAACATACCGGGTCGATAATGGTACGCGTTGTCCACATGCGGGCAGAGCTGCCAAAACGCCACGGCGCTCGCGGCCGCGACGTTCAGGGAATCGACTCCGTGTGCCATGGGGATGCGCACCGCCAGGTCGGCGCCGGCGATCGTCGACGCCTTGAGCCCCGCACCCTCGGTGCCCATGAAGATCGCCATGCGCTCGATCGAGGCGAGCGCGGGGTCGTCCAGCGACACGGAGTCGTCGGTCAGCGCCATGGCAACGCAGGCGAATCCCGCCTCATGCAACGTCACCAACCCGTCGTGCGGCCAGCGGCGCGCCTCGCTTCCCAGACGGCACCACGGTACCTGGAAGACGGTCCCCATGCTCACGCGCACCGCACGGCGGTACAGCGGGTCGCAGCACGTGGGACTCACGAGGATACCGTCGACGTTGAGGGCGGCGGCGCTTCGGAAGATCGCGCCCACGTTCGTGTGGTCGACGATGCCCTCGAGCACGCAGACGCGCACCGGACATCCCTGCGCATGCGCGACGATTCCGTGCAGGAAATCCGCCGCATCGGGCATCGCGGGACGCCGAAACGCCGCGAGTGCACCGCGCGTCACCGTGAAGCCCGTGAGCTGCTCCATGAGCTCCATGGAAGCGACGAACACGGGAATATCGATGTCGCTGGCCACGGCGACGCGCTCAAGCAGGGGCATGAGCTGGTCGACCCAGCGCTCCCCCATCAAAAAGCTGACCGGTATGAGCCCGGCGTCGACCGCCCGCTCGATGACCTTGGCGCTCTCGGCGATGAAAATGCCCTTCTCGGGCTCGAGCACACATCTGAGCTCGCGTTCCGTGAGGCGCGTGTAAGCATCCAGCCGCTCATCGTCGAGCGAATCGATGCGGATCAGGCTCGGGGTCGTAGGCATGGCGGCGCTACTTCCCACCGCGGCGGAAAAGCTTGCGACCGGTGTTCTTGAGCTTGTCGAGCATCGAGGGATCGGGATGCGCGGCGTTCCACGCCTCGCGACGGCGACGCTTCTCCAGCTCCGCGTTGAGCGGCTCGCCGTAGCCCTGCACGAGGTTGCGGTACCACGACACCATATCGGCGAGGTCGTCCTCGTTGGGACGGCCCTTGTTCATGCCGCCCGTGAGCTTGAAGGGACCCCAGGTGTCATATCCAGCGCATCCGTGGCCGGCGAGGTAGTTGGCGCGCTGCGCGCGGCAGATGCCGTCGATGTCCTTGCCGTACCACTTGCTCTCGCCGCCGTAGGTGAGCAGGCTGAACACGAAGGTGCCCTCGATGAGCGAATTTTGAAGCACGCGGGCAAGATCGCGGTCGATCTCGCCGTAGTAGATACCGCTCGCCACACCGACCAGCGGATACTCGGACAAATCGACCGTCTGGCCCTTGTCGAGGGTCGCGACGTCGACGGTATCGACATCGTCGGGATACGCCGCCGCGATGGCGTCGACGATCTTCTTCGTGTTGCCATGATGCTTGGAGCGGTACAGGATCATCGTCTTGACATGCACGTCCTGCTCGCCAGCGCCCCAAGAGGCGGATTCGGCCTCCGACGCCACCTCGGGCGATGCCGCGCCCGCGCGACGATACGTCACGAACTCGAACGCGATGCCATGATCTTCCTCCTCGGGAGCGATCGTCATCGTATCGGAGGTCTCCGCGACCTCCCAATCGTCGAGCTCGTCCAGATCGGGGAAGAACGTGTCGGCAAGGCGGCGGCAGTGCGTCTTGGTGACGACCGCGCGCTCGCAGTGCGGCAGGAACAGCTCGTAGATCTCGGCACCGCCGATGACCCACGCCTCATCGTCGTCGGCGACAGAGGCGAGCGCCTCGTCGAGCGAATGGACGACCTCGACGCCTTCGCGCGCGAAGGACGCATCGCGGGTGAGCACGATGTTGCGACGGTTCTTGAGCGGACGGCCCCCGGGCAGGCTTTCCAGGGTCTTGCGACCCATGATGACGGTATGCCCGGTGGTGGTCTCCACGAAATGGCGCATATCGGCTCGGTTGGAGACGATCATGTCCCCTTCGTAGCCGATGCCCCAGTCGTCGCAGGCGGCGACGATGGCGGAAAGCGTGCAACTCACAGGTACTCCTTAGATGGCGATGGGGATGTTCTTGATCTGCGGGCCGTGCTCGTAGCCCTCCACGATCAAATCGTCGGTCGTGAAATCGTAGAAGTTCGTGACCTCGGGGTTCAGACGGACCGTGGGCGCCGGATACTGCGGGCGGGCGATGAGCTCACGGATGATGTCGACATGGCGGTCGTAGATGTGCGCGTCGACGATCACGTGCAAGAGCTCGCCGGCGACCATGCCCACCGATTGCGCGACCATCATGAGCAGGATCGCGTACTGGCACACGTTCCAGTTGTTGGCTGCGAGGATGTCCTGGCTGCGCTGCATGAGCACCATGTTGAGGACCGGCTTGTCGTCGCCTGCGGCGTGCGTGACGTTATAGGTCACGCTGTAGGCGCACGGGTACAGGTGCATCTCCGACAGGTCGGAGAACGTGTACATGTTCGTCATGATGCGACGCGAGTACGGCGTATGCGTCAGGTCGTAGAGCACACGGTCCATCTGATCGAAATCGCCCTCGGGATAGTGCGACTTCTGGGCGATCTGGTAGCCGTAGGCCTTGCCGATCGAGCCGGTCTCATCGGCCCACTCGTCCCAAATATGGCTGTTCAAATCGTGGATGTTATTCGATTTGCGCTGGTAGATCCACAGGATCTCGTCCATGGCGCTCTTCAGCGCCGTGCGGCGCAGCGTGAGCGCCGGGAACTCCTCGCGCAGGTCGTAGCGGTTCGTCACGCCGAAGTTCTTGATGGTGTACGCGGGGGTGCCGTCCTCCCAATGGGGGCGCACCTTCTCGCCTTCCGTCGTGGTCCCGTGCTCCAGGATGTCTGAGCACATGGACACGAACAGCTCGTCTGCTTTGCTCATGGGCGCTCCTCGGTCGTCGACAACATCGAGCACCTATTGTACCCCGTGCGCCGGATATCGGGCGCGCGCTACACGGATTCAGCAGTCGACTCCGCGCGCACGTCCTGTTCCGCGAATCCGACGACGAAGTCGATCAGCGGAGATGAGATGCCGACGGTGATGAGCGAGAACACGATGTTCGTGACAGGGATATAGGACAGCGAGAGCAGCAGCACGGAAAGATCGGTCACCAGATAGCAGCGGGACAAGCGCCACCCGCTGAGCTTTCGGATCGAGAGCGCCAGCGCGTCGTCACCGCCTGCCGACGCACCCGCGCGCACGACGAGACCCGCACCCAGACCGACGAAGACGCCGCCCGCGATCGCGGCGGCGAGCGGCCATGAGGAGAGGTCGGGCAGCAGATGGGGCAGCTGCTCCCAGATGGCATAGAATCCGGCTATACAGGCGCTCGAGACGACCGACCAGCCCAGGAAGCCCGCTCCGAGCAGGCGCAGCGCCACCGCGTAGCACACGATGTCGAGCAAAGGCGACGCGATGGACGACGGGATGCCCAACCAATGGTTCGCGAGCAGCAGCGCGCCGATCACACCGCCCTCGGTGATACCGACCACCTGATGGATATTATGGATGCCGAAGGTGAGGATCGCCGAGCCGGCGGCAATGCACAGGAGTCGCTTTACGATGTCGCCGCGGTTGCGGCGCAGGTATGTCTTGAGATCCATCGGACCCCATCCTCTCGATCAGTTATGGGCTTTCTCGATTCTCAGCCTAAACCTTGGTACAATACCAAGGTCAACGGCGACATGGAGAAGCTATGGATGACGGCCTGTTCAAAGAGCAATATCGGATCGGCGAGGTGTCGCGTCTGTTCGATATCGGACAGGATTCGCTGCGCTATTACGAGCGGCTCGGCATCGTCGTGCCCAAGCGCGAGGACAACGGATACCGTGCCTACGACCTCGACGACATGTTCACCCTGTCCCTCATCAAGGACCTGCGCCTCCTCGGGTTCTCGATGCGGCAGATCAAGACGTACCTCGACGATCGCACCCTGGAGAGCACCGGACGGCTTCTATCCGAGGAGGTCGCCCTGATCGACCGGCAGATCGAGCGCCTGCAGGAACGCAAGGCCGCGATCGAGCGCCACGAACGGACCATCCTCACCGCACGGACCGCGGTGTGCGGGCGCTTCCTCATCGAGCGCATGCCCGAGCGCCGTTGTATCGAACTCGCCGCCCGCATCGAGGTCGACGAGGAGATGGATGTCGCGATCCAACGTCTTCGCCACCGGCTCAAAGACGTGACACCCCACCTGAGCGATATCACCATCGGCGCGAACCTCTCGCGTACGGAGCTTGAGGCCGGCGCCACCAACATCTACGATTCGGTTTTCTTCGTCTTGAAGAACGAACCGATAGCCTGCGACTTCCGACTGCCCGCGGGAAACTACCTTATCTACCGTTATCGCGGGACCTATGAGCAAAACGGCGATGTGCTCCGCTCGATGCTCGCCTACGCGCGACAGCAAGGGCTGAGCGTCGACGACTCCGCCTTCGAGATCTACGAGCTGGACAACCGCGACACGTCGATGAGCGACGAATACCTGACGCGCGTCGAGATCCCGCTGCGTACGTGAAGGAATGGACTACCGTGTATGACGCCGGATCAGACCGATAATCGATGGTTCGTGCCTGCGACGAAGGCACGCCGCCGACGTCGGGGTGGGCGCTGATGGTCGGGCTCGCTCCTGACATTCGAAACTTCACAATGACAATGGAATCCACTGTCGACAATTGGAACTCCCTACTGAGAACGTAAACCCACTGTCGACAGCCGGGACTCCGTACTAATAGCTGGGGCTCTGCACTGACACGAGAAACTCCCTACTGACAGCCGGGGCTCTGCACTGACACGAGAAACTCCCTACTGACACAAACCGGCGAATTCTTCAAAGTTGTGTCAGTAGGGAGTCTTGCCTGTCAGTGCAGAGTTTTGCCTGTCAGTGCAGAGTTCCTGCTGTCAGTGCAGAGTTTTGCCTGTCTGTAGGGAGTTTTGCCTGTCAGTACAGAGCCCCGGCTGTCAGCACAGAGTTCCAGCTGTCAACACAGAACCTTACTGATAGCACAGAACCCCGATCGACAGCACAGAGCCATACGAGACGAGCGGCCGCCGTCGAAACGGAATCCCGAGTCGACAGCGAGCCGCTCAGCCGAGAACGCAACCGCTACTTGCGGCGCATCTGCTTTTCCATCTCACGCAGCATGTCCATCTCGGACCCGCCGCCAAGGCCACCGAGGCCGCCCATGCCTCCGAGGTTGCCAAGGCCACCCATGCCGCCCATGTTTCCCATACCGGGGATGTTGGGCATGCGCATCTTCTTGCCCTTCTTACCCTTCTTCCCCTTCTTGCCGCCGGCCTGCTGCGACATGGCGCGCACGCGGCTCATCATCTTGTTCATCTCGCCCCACTGCTTCATGAGCTGGTTCACGTCGGTGGGGGTGACACCCGAGCCGCGGGCGATGCGGGCGCGGCGCTGGCCGTTGATGATCGAGGGCTTCAGACGCTCCTCGGCCGTCATGGACATGATCATGGCCTCGTTGCGGGCGAAGATGGACTCGTCGAGGTTACCGCCCATCTGGTTGAGCATCTTCTGGCCGCCGGGAAGCATACCCAGGATGGACTTCATGCCGCCCATCTTCTTGACGGCGCGCATCTGCTCGAGCATGTCGTTCATGGTGAAGCCGTCGCGCAGCATGCGCTCGGCGCTCGCGATGGTCTCGGCATCGGCCGCCTGCTGGGCCTTCTCGATGATGCCGACGACATCGCCCATGCCGAGGATGCGCTTGGCCATACGGTCGGGATAGAACGGCTCGAGCGAATCGGGCTTCTCGCCCATCGACACGAACTTGATGGGCTTGCCGGTGACGGCGCGCACGGACAGCGCACCGCCGCCGCGGGCGTCGCCGTCGAGCTTGGAGATGATGACGCCGTCGAAATCGGTACGATCGGCGAAGGTCTGGACCACGTTGACGATGTCCTGACCGGTCATGGCGTCGACGACCATGAGCACCTGGTCGGGCTTGACCGCGTGCTTGATGTCGACGGCCTCCTGCATCATCTGCTCGTCGATCTGCAGGCGACCGGCGGTGTCGACGATCACGACATCGCGCAGGTTGTCGATGGCCTCGCGCATGGATGCACGGGCGATGCCGACCGGATCTGCGCCATCGCCGCGGAACACCGGCACGCCGATCTCGCCACCGAGCGTCGCGAGCTGGTCGGCGGCGGCGGGACGGTAGACGTCGCAGGCGGCGAGCAGCGGCGAGTGCCCCTGCTTCTTGAGCATATAGGCGAGCTTGACCGCAGCGGTCGTCTTACCGGAGCCCTGCAGGCCGACGAGCATGATCACGTTGGGGATGCGGTTCGACAGGACGAGCCTGCTTTCGGTGGAACCGAGCAGCTCGGTCAGCTCGTCGAGGACGATCTTGACGACGTTTTGCGCCGGCGTCAGCGACTCCATGACCTCGGCGGTCAGGCAGCGCTCGCGGGTCTTGGCGACGAAGTCCTTGACGACCTTGAAGTTGACGTCGGCCTCGAGCAGCGCCATGCGGATGTCGCGCATCGCGCTGGTGATATCGGCCTCGGTGAGCTTACCCTTGCCGCGCAGGCGGTCGAAGGTATCGTTCAGGCGATCGGACAGACTCTCGAACATGAAGGCTCCTCGCTCGTTGGAACAGGTCGGGCACGCACGCACACGACCATGGAAACGGACAGGTTAGGCGTCGGCGCCCACAAGGGCTCGGCAGAACTCGCGGGCGTCGAAGCGCTGCAGGTCGTCGACCTGCTCGCCCACACCGATACGCAGGATGGGCAGCTTGAGCTTCGAGGCGACCGCCATGGCGATGCCGCCCTTGGCCGTGCCGTCGAGCTTGGTCATGATGATGCCGTCGATGCCGAGCGCCTCGTTGAACTCGAGCGCCTGGGACAGGCCGTTTTGACCCGTCGCGGCGTCGATGACCAGGACGACCGAGACGGGCATGGGGCCGCGGGCGCACGAGGCGGCGCGCTTGCGGGTGACGTTCACGACCTTGGCGAGTTCGCGCATAAGGTCGGCGGAGGTATGGAGACGGCCGGCGGTGTCGATGAGGACGAGCTCGCTGCCCTCCCGCTCGGCGACGTCGAGCACGTCGTAGCACACGCTCGCGGGGTCGGCACCGCGCTCGCGCTTGACGACCGGCACGCCGGCGCGCTCGCCCCACACGTCGAGCTGCTCGATGGCGGCGGCGCGGAAGGTGTCGGCGCTGCCGATGACGGTCTTGATGCCGGCGTGCGCAGACGCGCTCGCGATCTTGCCGACGGTCGTCGTCTTGCCGGCGCCGTTGATGCCGACGAACAGCACGACGGACGGGACATCGGAAAACGGATCGCGCTCGGGTGTCACGAAGGTCTCGGCGAGACGGTCGGCGAGCGCCTCGCGCAGCTGGCGGGCGGATTTGAGGTTCTTGCGGGCGGCGAGCTCGCGCAGGTCGTCCGACACCGAGATGGCGATGTCGGCGCCCATGTCGCCCATGACGAGCGTGTCCTCCAAGTCCTCCCAGAAGGACTCGTCGACCTCGCCGCCGAAGTAGAAGATCTCGTTGATGGCCTCGCGGCTGCGCTGCAGACCACGGGACAGGTTCTCAAAGAATCCCATTTATGCGTTCACGACCTTTCCTGTCGTTCGATCGAGCCGTTGGCTCACCACGCGGCTCACGCCGTCGGCCTGCATGGACACGCCATACAGGACGTCGGCGTCCTCCATGGTGCGGCGCTGGTGCGAGATGACCAGAAGCTGCGTGGTCCGGCGCAGATGGTCGATCGCGCCGATCAGCTTGCCGAGGTTGGAATCGTCGAGCGCCGCCTCGACCTCATCGAGGACGTAGAACGGCACGGTGCGGGTGCGGTATACGGCGAACAGCAACGCGAGGGCCGTCAAGCTCTTCTCGCCGCCGCTCATGAGGGTCATCTTGGTGATGCGCTTGCCGCGGGGCTGGGCGACGACCTCGATGCCGGTCTCGGACGGATGCTCCGGATCGGTCATTTCCAGATGGGCCTGGCCACCGGGGAACAGCATGCCGAAGACCTCGCGGAAGTTCGCGTCGACCGCCTCGAAGGTGGTCAGGAACCGGCGGCGCATCTTGCGATCGATCGCCGCGGTGATCTTGGTGAGGGCGCTACGGGCGTGCTCAAGATCGGCGAGCTGGGCGGCGATGTAATCGGCGCGCTCGCGCAGCTGCTCGTATTCCTGGAACGCGACCTGGTTCACGGGTCCCAGGTTGTTGATCTGGCGCACGAGGTCGGCGAGCTCGCGCTCGCAGGCCGCACGATCGTCGGGAGCCGGCAGGGTGAGTGCTTCCTCGAGCACGGTCGAGCCGTCGGCGGTGATGGCAGCGATGGCGTTTTCGACCTGCACCTCGAGCTTGCCGCGCTCGACCTTGAGCGAGGCGATGGCCTCGTTGGCAGCGTCGACCTCGGATTTCGCCGCGGACACGTCGGCGCGTGCACCCTCGATCGTCTTTTTGAGCGATGCCGAATCGGCTTCCTCGAGCGAAGCCTGATCGCGCAGACGGGCGGCCCAATCCATGGCGCGCTCGCTCAAAACCTGATAGCGGTCGTGGAGCGGATCGACGCGAAGGCGCAGCACCTCGAGCGAGCGAGATGCCTGACGCGTCGCGCGGATACGATGGTCGATGCGGTCAAGACGACGCTCGAGCTCCGGAGCGCGGGTCTCCAAGCTGCGGAGACGCTCGGCCGCCTGAGCCTGGCGCACCTTGGCGTCGGCAAGTTTGCCGGCGGCCTCGGCATCGTCGCGCCGCACGCGCTCGAGCTCATCGGTCGCCTGCTCGATACCTCCCGACAGCTCGTCGACGCGCTCGCGAGCCTCATCGCGCGTGGCGGCGAGCTCGTCGAGCTTAGGCTGGATCTCGCGCACGGCCTCGGCAGCCTGGGCGCGGCGGCGCTCGACCTGCGCGCGCTCGGAGGCGGACGTCGAGACGCTCTGCTCGAGACGACCGATCTCGGACAGCAGGGATGTACGCTCACCTTCGAGGCGGGCGATGTCGCCGGCGATGTCGGTCTCGGCGGCGCGCGCGACGGCCAGCGCCTCGGTCGCCTCGGCGACGAGCGACGCAGCGTGCTCGAGGCGGGCCGACAGCTCGGGCTCGAGCTCCTCCAGCTCGCGGATGCGGCGCTTGCGCTCGAGCGTACCGGCGCTCACGTCACCCGCGGAGCCGATTCGGACCACACCGCCGTACGAGACACGCACGCCGTCCGGCGTCACGTAGACCACGCCCGGCGCGAACCCGGCAGCCAGCGCCTCATCGATCGTATCGACGACGCGATAGGCACCCAGCAGGGCCGCCACGGCGTTGCCGTACCCCTCGCGGACGCGCAGGCGCTCGACCAGACGGTAGCCGGCCGTATCCTCCCCGTGCGGGGCAAGCGGCACATCGCGGGAGACGATGACGGCCTGACCGCCTGCCTGCTGCTCCCGCGCAAAGGAACCGAGCGAGGAAAGCGCCTGGGCGTTGTCGACCACAAGCGCATCGATATCGACGTCGAGGAGAGATTCGACGAGCTCTTCGAGCTCGACGGGAGCCTCGATGACATCGCTCAGACGGGCGCGGACGGTGCCCGCATGGGCATGCGCGATCTTGGCGGCGAGCGACGAGCCGTCGGCAGCGCGCTCGTCGAGGCGCTTGAGGCTCGCGAGCTCGGAGGTCGCCTCGGCATGGCTCGTGCGGGCGGAAGCCTCCTGCTCACGACGCTCGTCGAGAGCCGCCTGGGCGGTCTCGATGGCACCGCGCGACTCATCACGCTGCACGCGGGCGCTCGCCAGATCGACCCCGAGCTTCTCCAATCGCTCACGACGGTCGTCGAGCGATGCGGTGACCTCCTCGATCTGCGCATCGAGCTGTTCCAGGCGCGAGGCGTACATCGAATCCTCGAGCTCGGCGTTGGAAACGGTCTCCTTGGCCTTGACGTAGTCGAGCGCGGCGGCGTCGGCGATACGCTGCGACTCGCGGCGCTCGCGCGTCAGGCGCGAGATCCGCTCGTCGAGCTCGACACGACGCGCGTGCAGACGCTCGGCGGCGGGACTGAACTCCTCGACATCGGCTGCCGCGATCGCCGCGAGCCCACGGACCTCATCGAGGTCGCGCCGGATACGGTCGAGCTCATCCGCGGCCTGGCGGCGCTGATGCTCGGAACCCGAAAGCGTCCCGCGCATCTCGGAGAGGCGCGCGACCATGTTGCGCCCCTTCTCCTCGAGCAGGCGCATGTCCGAGCCGATGCGGCCGACGATATCCTGCATATGGCGGCGCTGCTCGCCCAGATCGCCGACGAACAGGCCCTTCTCCTCGAGCATGACCTGCAGCTTCTCGAGCTCGCGCTCCTTTTCGCCCAGCCGGTAGCGGGCGAGCTCGAGGGTGGCCGACGCCTCCTTGGAGCGGCTCTCCAGGTCGGTCCATGCCGCCTGTAGCGAGCGAAGCTCGTCGACGGCGAGGATCTGCGTGAGCTCATGGGCGCGCTCGGTCAGTTCGCGATGGCGACGCGCACGGTCCACCTGGCGCTCGAGCGGTTTGAGCTGACGCGTGACCTCGCGGTTGATGTCGCGGGCACGCGTGAGGTGCTTGTCCATCGAGGCGATCTTCTTGGCGGCGCGCTCGCGGCGGCGCTTGTGCTTGGAGATACCGGCGGCCTCCTCGATGAGGCTGCGGCGCTCCTCGGGACGGCTCTGCAGGATGCCGTCGAGCTTACCTTGGCTGATGATCGAGTGGGTATCCTTACCCAAGCCGGAATCATGCAGGATGTCCTGGATATCCATGAGCCGGCACGGACTCGAGTTGATCAGGTACTCGGACTCGCCGGAGCGGTACATCCGTCGCGTGATGGCGACCTCGTCGAACTCGACT
>CAZRPL010000044.1:0-14137 GCA_964602045.1 uncultured Collinsella sp.
GGAGCGCTTCATCCGTGCGAATAAAGGCTTTAGTGGCGCGAAACGCGCCGCCCGCGCGCTTCGCCTCATCTACGATGGGTCGAACTCTCCGATGGAGACCGCACTTGCCGCACTCGTAACCTTTCCACGAAAGATGGGCGGATTCGGAATCGGTCCGGTTGCCTTGAATCAGGAGGTCGAAACGGCAGATGGCCCGAAGTGGGTAGACCTTCTGATTAAGGGTGCAAATGTGGGCCTAGAGTATAAGGGTCGGGACTCTCATCCGCCGGAGCAAACTCAGCGCGACGATCGTCGCCAAAACAGATTGGTTGGCTCTGGGATCACGATCCTCAACGTGTGGTACGAAGACCTGGCCGAGTTGCATCTCCTCAACAAGCTGCACGCCGATATTGTAAAGGCAATCGGAAAACGCCTGAGAATCCGCGATGAACATTTCGCAGACCGTCAGCGCATCTTGCAGGCGCAACTTTTGCCCACCATCAAGAGATACGGTAAGAGCAAATGACACCAGCGGCGCTTCGTAATCGCGATTGTGGTCACGAAAGCACGATTACTGTCAATCTGAACCCAAAAAAGGCGCGCAGCAACAGACGAAGATGGTGAATCAGTAGCTTGCAGCATAAAAGTCACTTCAGAGCATGCCCGAATGGCATGTTGTGTGGTTCCGTATGCGGCACGCGACGAATCATAGCCCTTCCGACAGGACCAGCCTTCCGTTTACATGCGGTCGATTGACAGTAATCGTGCTCTCGTGACCATAATCGCGATCATGAACGATGCGGAAGCCCGAAAGACGGCGAACAAGGCCTACGAAAGACGCTTTGCCATCCAGAGGTGCGGCTGGCCCTCGTCCTCGTAATCGACGTCGGAAATCTGGACATAGCCGAGCTTGGCGTACAAGTCGCGCACATATTCCTGGGCGTGCAGCTTGCAGACCTTGGCGCCGGCGTCGCGCGCCGCCTCGTCGCTTGCCTTCACGAGCTGGCTCGCGATGCCGCGACCGCGGTACTCGGGCAGCACCGCCACACGACCGAGCAGGTAGATCGCATCGGACGTGACGCCTTCATCGAACGGGCTCACGGGAGATCGCGGCGCCTCGGGTGCCTGGGCATGCTCCAAGGGCTCGGGGAACACGCGCGCACAGCCGGCGAGTTCGCCGTCGGCATAGGCGGTCAGATGCAGGCATGCGGCATCGTCGTCGATACCGTCGAACTCGTTTTCGTAGCCCTGCTCCTCCATGAACACGCGGCGGCGAACCTCGAACGCATCATAGCGGACACCCAGACGAACGGCGTATTCCATGGTCGACTCCTAAACCCGCATGTGCTTACCGCGAACGCGAAACTTCTCGCGCGCCTCGGCAAGATACCGATAGTGCTCGGGAATATGCGCATCGCTCGCGATGTAGGTGTACATCAGCCGGTCGAACATCAGCTTGGCCGGACGACGTTCGCGCCCCAAACGGCCGCCCGCGATGAAGTCGGCCGACGCCTGAAGCTTGCATCCCATGCGCATCAGGCGAACCGCGACGTCGACGTCATCCTGGATGGCCCGGTAACGCTCCGGATGCGCGATGACCACGTCATAGCCACGCCCTTGCAGCTCGAAGATCGTGCGCTCGTATTCCTGGAACTCCAGTTTACCGGCATGGGTCGACAACTCGAGCAGAAACTCGTTGCTTCCGTCGAAATGCAGGTAGTCGGCCCATTCCATGCCGAGATCCATGAGCTTGGCATGGTTGACCTCGAAGCCCATCTGCAGCGGAAAACCGCCAGCATGGGCACGCAGCAGCTCGAATGCATCCCACATGGCATCGTAGTCGAAGTACGGGTCGCGACAATGCGGAGTGCACACGATGCTCGTCACGCCCGCGACCCTGGCGGCCTCGAGCATGGCGAGACTTTCCTCCAGATTCGCGGCTCCGTCGTCGACGCCCGGCAGGATGTGGGCATGGATGTCGCGCATCGCGAATCGGTCGACTTACTTGCGGTTGGCGAAGCGCTTGCCCGCGGGGGCAACCGACACGGGAGCCGTCGCGTGCGAAGCCACATGCTCGCCGACACCGGCGCCGGAGCTGGGGCCGTCACCGCGCGCGACGTCGGGAACGCCGACGTTTCCGGCCGTCCTCCGTGCGCCATCCTTCGAATAATAGGCGTAGTAATGCTCGCTGGTATCGACCTCGCAGCAGTTCATCACAGCGCCGATGATGTGCACCTCGGCCTTCTTGAGCTGATCGAACGCCTCGATGATCTCGTTGCGCTTGGAGTAGTTCTCGCGGATGACGAACAGCACGCCGTCCGAAAGGCGCCCGACCTCGGCGGCGTCGACGAACGCGCCCACGGGAGGAGTGTCGAAGATGACGTACTCGAACTTATCGGCGAGCTCCTTGACCATCCGCGCGAAGCTCTTGGACGCGATGACGTCGGACGGGTTGATGATGTGCGGCTCGGCGAGCAGCACGTACATGTTCTTCTGGCTGGTCTTGGCGACCGCCTCGTCGAGGGTCATCTGGTTGGAGAGCACGGCGTAGATGCCGCCCTGGCTCCTCGCACCGGTCATCGTCGCGATGCTCTGACGGCGCATGTCGCACTCGACGAGCACGACGGACTTGCCGCTCGTCGCGATGGCCTGCGCCAAGTTGAGCGCAACGGTCGACTTGCCCTCATTCGGGATCGCCGACGTGACCGTGATGGTGCGGATGGGCCCGTCGATACCGGCGAAGCGGATGTTGGCGAGCAGGGTCTTCGCGGCGTTCTGGACGACGAGCTTGGTGGATTTCGCGTTCTTGCGGGTCATGGCCTACCGGCCCTCCTTCATCGTGGGGAAACGGCCGATGACCGAGATGTCGAGCAGCTCCTCGACTTCCTCGGCACTGCGGACCCGCGTGTTGAGCATGTCCATGAGCACGACGATGGCGACCGCGAGGAACAGGCCGGCGAGGAACGCCACCGCGATGTAAAGGGTTCGGTTCGGGCCGCTCGGCGCGTCGGGGGACACCGCCTCGTCGATGACGTTGATGCTGTCGGCCATCTCGATCTCCTGGGCGACGATCGAGACCTGGCGCGCCATCTCGTTGGCGACGGCGGCGGTCTCATCCGGATCGGAGCCCGTCACGGACAGCGAGACCACGCGGGTAGTCGTCTCGCTCGTAACGCTCGCATCGTAATCGGCGAGGCTCTCGAGCCCCAACGCCTTGGCGGCATCCGCGCTCACGCGATCGCTGTTGAGGAGCGTGGCGATATCGTTTGCCAGCAACTGGCTCGCGTTGAGGTCGTTGTAGTAGGTGCTTTGACCCTGGGATGCGTCCTCGTTCGCCAGGATATAGATGCTCGTTTGGGCGGTATACACATCGTCCATGGCGACGAAACTGAAGACGCCCATGGCGACCGCGCAGACCAGCGGAAGCGAGACCACCAACTTTACATGCCTTTTTAGCAGCTGAAACAGCTCTAGCAACGTCATAGAGACGCCCCTCCGAATCTGAAATTGCACCCTTCCGACCGAATCAGGACCCAAGGGCGAAGGTGCATCCGATTCGAGCGTATCCAACGACACGTCACCCGACCAAAGATGAGCATGCCATACGCAATAGCTTCGTTAATGATATCCAAACGCATACGGCAAAACAACGAGGTGGGCAGTCCGGCGCCGACGCCGCGAAAAACCCAAAAGAACACGTCGGAAACTCCGTCGGGGCGCAGGCCCCAAACGCGAAAGGCCACGCGATCGCCCCGATGCGTGACGCGTGTCGGGACACCCCGAGCACCCTGAGCCTTTGGGACCGCTAGAACAACTCACCGACCTGCGGGTCGCCGGCGGGGAACCGCACGGTGATGGTCGTCCCCTCGCCCAAGGTGCTGTCCACCGAGATCGTGGCGTCATGGAACACCGCCGCGTGCTTGACGATCGCCAGGCCCAGACCCGTGCCGCCGCGCTCCTTGGAGCGGCTCTTGTCCACGCGGTAAAACCGCTCGAACACCTTCTCCTGCTCCTCGGGCGCAATGCCGATGCCGGTGTCCTCCACGCTGATGAACGGAGCACCATCCTCCATACCGCAACGCATGTTCACCGAGCCGTCGGGCTTGTTGTAGCGGATGGCGTTGCTCGCAAGGTTGTACACCAGCTTGTCGAGCAGGCGCGGCACGCCGAGCACGATCGCCGGCTGCGGCTTGACCGACAGCGTGATCCCGTTCACGTCGGCCACGGTCTCAAGGCGGTGGTAGACCGTGTCGAGCGTGCGGGGCAGATCGACCGGCTCGCGGGTCCCCAGCACGCTATCGGATGCCGACCCCGCCTCATCGCGTTCTGCCTCGTCGAGGTTCGACAGGGTGAGGATGTCGTTGACCAGCGCGGTCAGACGACCCGCCTCGTTGAAGATCCGATGGGCGAAATCGCGCTGATCCGCCTCATCGGACACCATGCCGCTCGAGATGAGCTCAGCGTAGCCCGAGATGGCGGTGAGCGGCGTTTTGAGCTCGTGGGTGATGTTGGCCGTGAACTCACGGCGCATGCGGTCGTTGTCGGCGAGCACGCGCACTTGGCGCTTGAGCTCCTGGCGCTGCGTCTCGATGCGCTCGAGCATGGGAACCATCTCCGTATAGGCGTTCTCGACGTTGCGGACGGGGTGGTCGAGGTCGACCTCGAGCAGCGGCTCGATGATCGCACGCGACGCACGGCGGGCGGCGACCAGCGACACGATGGCGCACAGCGCGACGAGCACGGCGAGCGGCGGCAGCATACCCACCAAGATGGACAGGTAGCCCGCCTGCTCCTGCGCCAGACGCACGACCGTACCGTTTTCGAGCAACACCGCCTCATAGAGCATGACCTCGCCGAGCGTGGTGCTCGCGCGCTCCGCGTCGCCGCGGCCGTTGGCGAAGGCGCTCGCGACCTCGGGACGGCTCGCGTGGTTGGGCATCGTGTCGGCATCGGCCTCGGTGTCGTAAAGCACCGCGCCATCGGTGTCGATCAGGGTGATACGCGTGTTGTCCAGCTCGAGGTTGCGCAGGATGAACTTGTCGTCGGGCATGCTGTCGAGCGCGGCGCGCACGACGTCGGCTTGACTGTCGAGCTCCTCATGCGCGAGCGCCACCAGGCGGCCCTGGACGTAGGCGGTCCCCGCGAGGGAGAACACGGCCACCACGACCATCGCCACGGTGAACACGGTGGCGAACACGCGGTGGGACAGCGAACGGCGAACGGCACTCATCGGGCGCACCTCGGGTGGCGGCGCATGGCGTTAGGACTCCTTGCCGGCGAACCGGTATCCCACGCCGCGTACGGTCTCGATGTTGCCCGCGTGGTCGCCGAGCTTCTGGCGCAGGGTTTGCACGTGCACGTCGACCGTGCGCGAACCGCCATCGAAATCCCAGCCCCACACGCTTTGCAGGAGCGCCTCGCGACTGAACACGATACCGGGCTTGCGCATGAGGTACTCGAGCAGGTCGAACTCGCGTAGCGTGAGCTTGACCTCCTCACCGTCGATCGTCACGCGGCGATGGCTGGGCGACAGCACGATGCCGTCCGCGGACAGCACATCGCTCACCTGCTTGGTCATGCCGCCGCGGCGCAGCAGGGCGCGGCAGCGGCTCGTGAGCTCCATGAGGGAGAACGGCTTGGTGAGGTAGTCGTCCGCGCCGCCGTCGAGCGCGACGACCTTGTCGAGCTCGGTGTCCTTGGCGGTGAGCATCATGATGGGGACGGTCGCGGTCTCGGGCATGGCGCGCAGGCGGCGCATGATCTGCAGGCCGTCCGTGTCGGGCAGCATGATGTCGAGCAGGACGGCGTCGGGCACGCGACGGGCGACCGCCGCCTTGAACTCGCTGTCGTTTGCGAAGCCCTCGGCCTCGATACCCTGCTGACGCAGGGCGTACAGCGTCAAGCCCCTGATGTTGTCGTCATCCTCGACGTAGTAGATCATCGCTGACCGCCTTCCTTGCAACCGCCCCTATCTTACCCCGTCATCGTAGCGAGATGGGGACGGCCCCCATCTCCGCATGCAACGGAAAAGGAACGGTCCCCCGATTCGTCTATCGCCGGTTCGATCCGGCATCCATCAGCCGAAGCGACCGGTCAGGTAATCGGCCGTGCGGCTGTCCTTGGGATTGGTGAACAGCTCGGCGGTGGGGGCGTGCTCCACAAGCTCGCCGAGCAGGAAATACGCGACCGAGTCGGAGATACGCGACGCCTGCTGCATGTTGTGCGTCACGACCACGAGCGTGTAGTCGCGCTTGAGCTCCATGCAGAGCTGCTCGACCTGGACGGTCGAGATGGGGTCGAGGGCGCTCGTGGGCTCGTCCATAAGTAGGACCTGCGGCTTGACCGCGATGGCGCGGGCGATGCACAGGCGCTGCTGCTGACCGCCCGAAAGACCAAGGCCGGACTGCTTGAGCTTGTCCTTGACCTCGTCCCACAGGCCGGCACCGGTCAGCGACTCCTCGACGATCTGCTCGAGCTCGGCGTGGTTCTTGATGCCGAGACCACGCGGACCGTAGGCGACGTTGTCGAAGATGCTCATGGGGAACGGATTGGGTCGCTGGAAGACCATGCCGACCTGCTGGCGCAGGCGCGTCACGTTGTAGTCGCGGTAGATATCCTGGCCGTCGAGGGTGATCGTGCCCTCGATGCGGCAGTCCTTGACCATGTCGTTCATGCGGTTCAGGCAGCGCAGCAGCGTCGACTTGCCGCAGCCGGACGGGCCGATGAACGAAGTGATCTCGCGATCGCGGATGTCGATCGAGACGTCCTTCAGGGCCTGATGATCGCCGTAATACAGATCGAGGTGCTCGACGGACATGCGCACCGGACGCTCCTCGGACACCTGCTGCTGCCGAGGTGTCACGCCCAGCTCGCGGTCATGGGCGTCCTTCACGGCTGCCGCGATGGCATCGGCCGATGCGTTCGCCTTGCTCGCTTGCTCCATATCGTTCACCCTGATACCTCCTCGGGCACGCTGTCATAGCTCGCTCTACATTACGAGCTGCGTTTCATGCCGCAGAAAAGGTATTGTCAGGAGAATGTAAAGCGGACACGGACCAGGCGCAGAGGCCTCCCTCGCCGGGGTGTTTTTCGCCGGGTGGCTCCCCTCTCGCCGGCCTCCCTCGCCGGGGATCCTCTGCGCCTGGTCCGATTGGCCTACTCGGGCAGGGTGATGGTGAAGACGGTGTGCTCGGGCGAGGATTCGCAGGTGATCTGGCCGCCGTGGGCGACCACGATCTCCTTGGCGATGGCGAGACCCAGGCCCGCACCTCCGCGGTTCGTGGTGCGCGCGGCGTCGAGACGGTAGAACTTCTCGAAGATCACCTTGAGCTTGGGCTCGGGAATCGGATCGCCATGGTTCTCGAAGCGGATATGCACCGCGCCGTCGGAGCGCTCCGCCGAGATGCGGATCGTCGTCCCCTCGTAGCTGTACGCGATCGCGTTTTTCATCACGTTGTTGAACACGCGCGCCATTTTGTCGCCGTCGACCAGCGCGATCAGGCCGTTGGGAATCTCGATGTCGGCGGTCTTGTCCTGCTCGGCGAGGGTCGGATAGAACTCGTCGACCACCTGCGCCATCATGAGGTTCAAGTCCACGTACCCGCGCGTGAGCACGATATCGTGGAAGTCGAAGCGCGTGATGTCGAAGAACTCCTCGATCAGCGCGTCGAGCCGATGCGCCTTCTCGAGCGCCACGCCCGTGAAGCGCACGCGCTGCTCCTCGGGCAGATCGGGTGCCTCGTGCAGCAGCGACAGGTAGCCGACCACGCTCGCCAGCGGCGTCTTGAGGTCGTGCGCAAGATAGGTGACCAGGTCGTCCTTGCGGCTCGACTCGTCGCGCAGCGCCTGCTCGGCGGCACGCTGGCGGTCACGCACGCGGTTCAGGGCACCTTCGACCTCGAGGTAGTCACCGTCGACCGTCCCCCAGTCGTCCGGATGCTCGATCAGGCGATCGACCATGTGCCCCGCCACGGCTCGATCCGCGTCGATCTGGCCGCGCTCGTAGCCGTAGCCGTAGAGCAGTTGGCCGATGAAGAACACGCCGCACACCGAGACCGCGAGCATGAAGCCGCAGAACATGAACAGGTAATCGATGCCCACCGCGATGTAACCCACGCGGTCGGCGAGCAGCAGACCGACGACCAACATGGCCAGCCAGGGGATGCCGCCGAGCGCGATGACGCGGCGCACGTTCGCGACGCGGTCGAGCAACACGAACCCGGCGAACAGCACGGCCACGAACAGCAAAAAACTATCGAGACCCACCACCGCGAAGTCGAGCAGGATGAGGATGACCGTGGCGAGCACGCGGTTGTCGAGGATCGCCATAAGCTTGTCGTACATCGACATGAACTGGGCATGTTCCTCGTCGGCGGGTGTCATCGGGGCCTCCACCGCCCGGGCGGACGCCGAGGATGGCGACGCGACTTGCGGTGCGGCAGCAGGGGTGTCGGCGTCCTGCCGCGCATCATCGGGTGTGCGGCCATGACCGACCTGCGCACCGGTGGTCATCGCCGAGCCGGCGACGGTCGCAAAGGTAGCGTCCGCCGCGTCAGGACCCGTTGCCTTGGCGACCTGGTCAAACTCGCTCGTGGCGTTGTCCGCCTGCACGGGGATCGGCTCCCACGCCGTACCCCCGGCGACATTCGGCAACCCGGTGGCCGGGTTCACGGGCGTATGCTCGCCGCGCCGCCCGTAGCGCTCGCTAGCCCTCAATCGTGTACCCCACTCCCCAGATGTTCTTGATGAAGCGCGGGTTGCTCGCGTCGTCGCCGATCTTCTCGCGCAGGTGGCGGATGTGAACCATGACGGTGTTGGACGAGCTCGCCATGAAGTCCTCGCCCCACACCGCACGGAACAGTTCCTCGACCGACACGACCTTACCGCGGTGCTCGACCAGGTACAGCAGGATCGAATATTCGAGCGGTGTGCAGCGCACGGGCCGCTCGTCAACCGTCACGACGCGGGAATCCTTGTTGATCGTGAGTCCATCGACCGTGAGCTCGACGTCGTCGGCCTCGCCCGAGCGGCTCCCGTAGCTGGTGTAGCGACGCAACTGCGCCTTGCAGCGCGCCACGAGCTCCAACGGGCGGAACGGCTTGACCACGTAGTCGTCGGCGCCCATGGACAGGCCCTCGATCTTGTCGGCCTGCGACCCGCGCGCCGTGAGCATGATGACCGGATAGGTGTGCTCGGCGCGGATGGTGCGCAGCAGCTCGAACCCATCGATGTCGGGGAGCATGATGTCGAGGACCGCGAGGTCGAAATCCTGTTCGAGGATCGCCTTGGCGGCGTCGGCACCGTTATAGGCGAGCGTCACCCGGTATCCTTCGTTTTGCAAATAGATGCCCACCAGATCGGTGATGGCTTTCTCGTCGTCGACGATGAGGATATGCGTATCAATCCGGTCTCCCTCCGACACCCCTCCATTATGCCCAACGCGCCGCGCGACCATCGTTTTGCCACGCGAGATTAAGTCGCGCTTAAGGAGTGCGTCGTCGCCCGCATCGAGCCGGCGTGCGCGATGCACGGACCATCGCTTGAACCGAACGCGAACCTGCAGCATATACCCGCCTGCACCGGTATACTTTCCTATACGACATCACGAGAACCGACACCTGTCACAACGAAAGCGAACAGCCATGAAACCCTTCCGCGCCTGCGTCCTCGCCTCCCGCCGTGCGGCGGCCGTCACCGCAAGCCTCATGTTCGGCATCTGCCTCGCCACCGCTCCCGCGCCCGCCTTGGCCGACCAGCCTGACACGGACATCATCTGCGGCATCGCCGAGTCCGAGCGCCAAGACCCCGCCGAGGACCGTCCGGACATCGACGCGCGCAACGCCATCGTCGTCGGCAAGGACGGCACCGTCTACTACGAGCGCGACGCCGACGCGCAGATCGAGATCGGCTCCATCACCAAGGTCATGACCGCCATCGTGGCGCTCGAGAACTCCGAGCTCGACGATACCGTCGTGGTGGACCGTGCGGCCGCGACGGTGGGACAGTCGTCGGCAAATCTGCTCGAAGGCGACGTTTTGACCATGGAGGAAGCGCTGCGCGGCCTGCTCATCCCCTCGGGCAACGACGCCGCCATGGCCATCGCCACCACCGTCGGCGCGAAGCTCGATCCCGAAAGCGACGACCCGCTGGCCACGTTCGTGCAGGCCATGAACGACAAGGCCGACGAAATCGGCATGGACGAGGCCGTGTTCTCCAATCCCCACGGTCTGGATTTCGACGAATGGGAGGGCGAGCTGCACGCGTCGGCGCGCGACGTGGCCAAGATGTTCGCCTACGCCATGCAAAACGAGGACTTCCGAGCGCTCACCTCGAGCACCGACACCAGCATCACCGTCACGGGCGAGGACGGCGAGGAGCGCACCATCGATATGACGGAGTACAACATCCTGCTGGGCAAGGACGGCAACATCGGCGGCAAGACCGGCTGGACAGACGATGCGGGCCACTGCTTCGTCGGCGCGTTCCTGCGCGACGAAGGCGGCGAGATCTACACGGTCGTGCTCGGCTGCGAGGACGACGAGGCGCGCTTCGACCAGACCGAGACACTGGCGAACTGGTACTACGGACACGTCGTGTCCTATCCGGTCGCCAACACCGATAAGACGGCGCTCAACGGTCAGCCGCTCGTGGCACGCGCGCCGCATGCCGACTGGACGGACAAGACGGTCGATGTGACCGTTGCCGATCCCGAGCAGACGGTCTCCGTGTTCAGCATGGGCGGCGACGTCGAGCAGGAGGTTACCTTCGATGCCATCGCGGGCAACGTCGAGGCCGGTCAGAAGGTGGGTACCCTCACGCTCTCGCAGCAGGGCAAGGATATCGCCACCGTCGACTTGGTGAGCGCCGAGAATGTGAGCGCCCCCGATCCGATCAGCTGGGTGCTCGTGCAGCTCGACCGCATCGTGCGTACGGTAACCGGTCAGCCGACCTGCGCCGAAAGCACGGTCGTGAGCGAGCCCCTCACGATGTCCGAGCTCAACGAAGCGGCATAACCGAACAGACCCGCCGGCGCGCAAACGGATCGGCAGGCGACAAGATCGTGCCAAGTACAACCTTGTCGCAACCTTGTCGCGGATGTGAGAGGTGTCAGATCGGGCCGGGCGTATGTTCACGTCGATCAGATTTCGCGCCGACCCGATGGGGCTACCGCTGCTCCGCGCGACGCTGGGCCGTGCGACGCTTGCCCTGCACGCGGCCGATGACCAGCAGCACGAACGAGATCGCGAACAACGCGTAGCTCGCGATGTGGAACGCCTGCTGCATCTGTCCGATTCCCAACGTCTCGCCGAAATACGACAGCACGTGGCAGACGATACCCACGGCAAGCGCGCCGAGCATCGCCTTGATGGCGGGCAGCGAGAACAGGATGTCGTTGTCGACCGAGCGCTCGCGCACCGGCTGGTCGCGGAGCTCCTTGACGCGACGGACCTGGGCGGTGTTGCCCTCGCGCCGTGACGACGCCTTGGCCTCGCCCTGAGCCTGCTGCGGCGCGCGCTGCTTCTTCTTTTTCTTGGCCATGTTCGCTCCCGCGTATCACCGTCGCGCTGCCCGCAGGCGACGATCAACCTCGACGTTCGGCGTCCTTACTGCTGTTCTTCCTGCTCGCGGCGCTCGCGCGTCAGCTTCTTGGCGATGCCGTACGAGTGGAAGTACATGAGACCGCCCATGATGAGCAAGCTGAAGCACACCATCGTACCGCCGCGGAACAGCACGTCGATATCGAAGTACGCGCCCACGCGGGACAGCACGTAAGCGATGATCGCCGCGATGATCACGACGAACATGGCCTTCGTGCCGGGCAGGTTGTGCAGGATATCGCGGTCGACGGCGCGTCGGCTGGTCGTGGCGGAACCCTTCGCCTCCGCCTTCGCAGCCTGATCGGCATCCGCCTGTGAGACCTGCTCGATCGATGCGTCCGTCTGATTGTCGGCCTGTGCCATGTGTCTCGCCCCTTGCCATCGTGTTGCGTCATCGAGGCGCGCTCGCCTCGATCATAGCTGTTTATCGTACCTGTTCGTCGCCATCGACGCTACCGTAAGCCGATACGTCCGACGTGCACGGAACGTGCTCACGCAACATTTTCATGAACGCATCCATCGGAGGTGTGATCGGCTTGGCCGCATGCGTGAACAGCTGATTCCACATACACAGCGGGCCGAAGTCGTACGGCAGCTCCGCAAGCGTGCCCGCGTCAAGGGCGGACGCCACCGAGAACCGAGGCAGAAACGCGACGCCGACGCCCTGCACCGCCAGGTGCACGAGCGTTTCGGTGTTGCCCGTCTCGACGACCGGATGCAAGCGCTCGTCGCGCTCATCAAGCAGGCATTCCAGCTCGTAGCGGTAGCTTTCGCCCCGTTCGGTGAGCACGAGCGGCTACGCGGGCGTGTTCACCACCGTGCTCAACGGGCGGACGTGCCTGCGCATCTGCGCCATCCACCCCGAGGCCAAAGAGGAGGACATGCGCGGCACGATCCGAAAGCTGAACGCCTGCTGCGCCGAGGTGCTCGCGGAGTAGCAACCTCGCCGTGACAAGATGGTGCCAGGTACAACCTTGTCGCACGCGGAAACGGCTCTGCCCCGGATGCATGTTTCCGTGTGAACTGACGCTCGGCCCGATGCCACCACCGTCCCGATTTCGCGTCTCTACTGGGGCTAGCCGAACAGCCGGAGCGAGTTCTCACGCGCTGCGGTGAGGATCTCGTCGACCGTCTCGCCGGTGCGCCGGGCGCGGTCCTCGGACAGCAGCCTGGCCGTCTGGCAGATCATCGCCGGCTCGCACTCGATGCCGCGAATGGGCTCGGGCGCCATATAGGGGCAATCGGTCTCGAAAACGATGCGGTCGAGCGGGCACGCCGCGAACGCCTCGCGTACCTCGTCGTTGCGCTTGAATGTCGCCGCACCGCCGAATGCGATATAGCACCCCAGCTCGATGAAGCGCTCGGCCGTCGCCCGATCCTCGCCAAAGCAGTGGAGCACACAGCCCGCCTTCGGCACACCGATCTCGCACAGCACGCGATAGGCGTCCTCGTGCGACGTCCGCGCGATATCGTCGTTCTCGTGGCGCAGGTGCAGCTCGACCGGTACGTCGCGCTCGCAGGCAAGGGCAAGCTGGCGGGACATCGCCGCGATCTGCACGTCATGGGGTGCCGCCTCGATGTCGTCATCGGCGTCGAAATGGTAGTCCAGGCCGATCTCGCCGACACCCAGGCACAGCGGATCGTCGAGCGCCGCCGCGACAAAGCTGTGCACCGCATCGGTGTAATCGGGCGCGCCGTACGGGTGCACGCCGGCAAGATAACCCACGTGGTCGAACAGCTGCGGGGTCGCGCGGGCGATGTCGACGACGCCGTCGCAGACGCCCCGCTCGTACAGGGCGCGCGCATCGGCGATCCATTCGCAAAGCAGCTCATGATAGGCCACGGCCGTCGGCGCGTGGCGGACGTCGGACAGCGGATCCCATATGGTCACCATGCGCTCCACGCCCGCCGCCGCGGCACGGGCGAGCGCACCTGCCGGGTCCGCACGCCAGAAGCTCATCAGGTGAGCATGCGTATCGATCACCGGCGCGCCGAGCGCGGGCAGCACGAAGCGCTTCGTCTTCTTGGTGTAGGTCAACGACAGGGGAGCCGACACATCGGCCGCCTCCCGGTTCGCACAATCCTCCCTGGTACCGCCCATCACGCCTCGCCTTCCGTCGCGGCGGCAAGCGCGCAGGCCAGACGCACGAAGGCCGCCGTGTCGAGCGTTTCCGCACGCGCCGTCGGCGCGATGTCGCACGCGGCAAACGCCGCGTCGAGCGCGGCCTTGTCAAAACCCGAGGATGACATCGAGTTGCGGATCGTCTTGCGGCGTTGCGCGAACGCGGCATCGACCACCTGGGCGACGAACGCGCGCGAAACCGCAAGCCCCTCGCCTGCCACACGCTCCAACCGGACGACCGCCGAGTCGACGTGCGGCGCCGGGCTAAAGCAGCGCGGCGGCACCTCAAAGCGACCGGTCACCTGAGCGAACAGCGACAACTTGACCGTATAGGCGCCGTAGGCCTTGGTGCCCGGGTGTGCCGCGATGCGGTCCGCGACCTCCTTCTGCACCATGACGATCGCCCGTTCGAGCTCGGGCATCGTCTGGAAGAACTGCA
>CAZRPL010000045.1:0-13830 GCA_964602045.1 uncultured Collinsella sp.
CCTGTGTGAGCGGCATCGGCTTGGTTCGCTTTTTCGTCGCCACGCGCGGCTTGGCTGCTTGCTTCGAGCGGGTTTTAGAGCGGTAGCAGGGCGATCTTAAGCTCGGGCGGATCAAATTCTGGTGTTCCCGTCCAGTTCTCGCCCTTCGCTTCCGTGACGCGTTACAAAGTCGACGAGTTTCTAGGTAATTCGGAGGCCGCGCTGTTCTATACACGATATCTCATATATTGTAAGCCGACTTTCAGCCACCCAACATTTTGTCGCAATATGCCTTATATAAAGAACTAGATACAAACCTGATAAGCTTTTCACCCAATGATTCATACAGGTTCGTTTACTCGCTCGATTTCCACTGGAAACTATTGAAATTTGGAACCAGAGCCGGAAATGAACGAACCGGCTCGCACGGTGTGGCAGTGCTCATGCATAATACGATTATTGCGGGTCCACTGCATGTATATTGTCGGGACGGTCCTTCTATAGTCTTCCTAGGAATGATGCGATGCGGTTGGGCCGTTATGTTCTGAGGGCGTATCCGGAGTTCGCTATCGCCAACATCCCGTTCTGAGCGAAAGTCCGATTGAAGCACTCAGGTTGCGACCATCCTGTGAGCGGCTACAATTACGGGCAGGGATACACGCAAAGGAGCGAGCATGGACCAGCAGACCCTCACACGCCCTGGCGGCGGGGCGGCCCGGATGGCAGACGATGGATTTTTCCGTATCGCCGCGGCAACGCCCAAGATCCGAGTGGCCGACGTCGAAGCGAACGCCGAGGCGGCGCTTGCCTGCATCCAGGAAGCGGCGCGGCAGGGCGTCGGTGCCCTCGTGCTGCCTGAGCTCAACCTGACGGGATACACCTGCGCGGATCTGTTCTTGGATCGCACGTTGCTGCGCGCCTGCGAGCGCGCTGTGGAACGCCTGCTCGACAAGACGCGCGAGCTGCCGATCCTGTTCACGCTCGGCGTTCCCGTCTCGTATGATGAGTCGCTGTTCAACTGCGTCGCCGTGTGCTGCGCAGGCCGTCTGCTGGGTCTTACCGTCAAGCGCAACCTTCCCACGTACAGCGAGTTCTACGAGCGCCGTTGGTTCGCACCCGCGCCGATCAACCCCATGCGTCCCATCCGCTACGCGGGCCAGGAGCCCGTGTCCATCGGTTGGGGCACCGTCTACCGGTGCGTCGACGTCGGTCTTGAGGACGTGACGATCGGTGTGGAGATTTGCGAGGACCTGTGGGTGCCCGCCCCGCCTTCGATCGACATGGCGGTAAGCGGCGGTGCGACCATCATCCTCAACGCGTCGGCTTCCGACGAGGTGATCGGCAAAGCGGAGTATCGTCGCGACCTGGTGTGCGGGCAATCCGCGCGTCTGTACTGCGCCTATGCGTACGCGGATGCGGGGGAGGGGGAGTCCACGACCGACCTGGTCTTCGCCGGCGAGAACCTCATCGCCGAAAACGGTAGCCTCGTCGCGCGCACCGACTTGTTCACCTGCGGTATGGCGGTGTCCGACGTCGACCTCGACCGCCTGCTCGCCGAGCGTCGTCGCTGCACCACGTGGGAGAAGCCCGCGTTCGCCCATGGCGGCAGAGGTGTCGTCGACTTTTCCTATCAGGGCGCTGCGTACGTCGCCGGAGAGGAACGCGCCGCCGCGGTGCCGCAGCTCATGCACTCCGCGCTCGCGTGCAATCGGGTTTTCGCTCGCACGCCGTTCGTTCCCGCCGACCGGGGCGACCTCGCCGAGCGCTGCGAGACGATCTTCGGCCTTCAGGCGGCGGGTCTCAAGACGCGCCTTGCCCACACGGGCACCGAGCGCGCCGTCATCGGCCTGTCCGGCGGACTTGACTCCACGCTCGCCTTGCTCGTCACCGTGCGCGCCTTCGACGCCCTGGATCTGGCTCGTACCGGCATCACCGCCGTCTCGATGCCCGGGTTCGGTACGACGGGACGCACCAAGGGCAATGCCGAGGCGCTTGCCCGCGCCCTCGGTGTGGATTTTCGTGAGATCTCGATCCATGCGGCGGTGCAACAGCATTTTGCCGACATCGGACACGACCCGGCCGTCACCGATGTCACGTACGAGAACAGCCAGGCCCGCGAGCGCACGCAGATCCTCATGGACCTCGCCAATGAACTCGGCGGCTTCGTGATCGGTACCGGCGACCTGTCCGAGCTCGCTCTCGGTTGGGCCACCTACAACGGTGACCATATGAGCATGTATGCCGTGAACGCGAGCGTTCCCAAGACGCTCGTACGGCATCTCGTGCGCTACACGGCGGGGTTGTACGGAGGCAAAATCGAGGAGACCCTGCTCGATATCCTGGATACGCCCGTCTCGCCCGAGCTGTTGCCGCCGACCGGTGACGGGCAGATCGCGCAGAGGACCGAAGACCTCGTGGGGCCCTACGAGCTGCACGACTTTTTCCTGTATCACCTGCTGCGCTTCGGCTTTACGCCGGGCAAGATCTACCGCATGGCGTGCCGCTCGTTTGCCGATGAGTACGACGAGCGCACCGTGTGGAGCTGGCTGCGCGTGTTCTACCGGCGCTTTTTCGCCCAGCAGTTCAAGCGCAGCTGTCTGCCCGACGGCCCCAAGGTGGGCTCGGTCACGCTCAGCCCGCGCGGCGATTGGCGCATGCCGTCCGATGCGAGCGCCCGCCTGTGGCTTGCCGAGATCGACGAGCTCGAGCCCGTATCCTGACGGGTCACGCGTGGCGGGCATCGTCCGTGTCGTCGCGCCTGCCATGCAAGCGGCGTATGACGTCCCGCATGGTCATCCCGTTGAAACCATCTACGTAGAGGAGCTATATCCATGCAGTTCTCAAAGCGGCTCGACCAGTTCGGCGACGAGGTGTTCGCCTCGCTTAACCAGCGTCGCCTCAAACTCGAGGCGGAAGGTCGCACGATCTACAACCTGTCGGTCGGCACGCCGGACTTCGCCCCGTACGACCATGTGGTCGAGGCGCTCCGCTGCGCGGCATCCGAGCCGACGGAATGGAAGTACAGCTTGGGCGACCTGCCCGAGCTCAAGCAGGCGGTGTGCGATTACTACGCGCGCCGTTTCGGTGTCGAGGGAATCACGCCCGACATGGTTGCCAGCTGCAACGGCACGCAGGAGGGCGTGGGCCATCTGGGGCTCGCGCTGCTCGATCCCGGTGATACGGTGCTCGTGCCCGATCCGTGCTATCCGGTCTTCGAGGCGGGCGTGAAGATCGCCGGCGGCGAGCTCGCATACTACCCGCTCAACGCGGAGCACGACTTTTTGCCGTATGTATCCGATATCGACCCCGAGGTGGCCGATCGCGCCAAGTACATGATCGTGTCCTTGCCCGCCAATCCCGTGGGCAGTGTGGGTACACCCGAGCTCTACGAGGAGATCATCGCCTTCGCGCGTGAGCACGACCTGCTGATCGTGCACGATAACGCCTACTCCGACATCGTGTACGACGGTCCGCACGGCGGCAGCTTCCTGAGCTATCCGGGTGCGCTCGAGGTGGGTGTCGAGTTCTTCTCGTTGTCGAAGTCCTTCAACGTGACCGGCGCGCGCATCGGCTTCATCGTCGGACGCTCGGACGTCGTGGCGGCGTTCGCCAAGCTGCGCGGTCAGATCGACTTCGGCATGTTCTTCCCGATCCAGCGCGCCGCGATCGCCGCGCTTACCGGCCCGCTCGACGAGGTCGAAGCCCAGCGGCTCAAGTACCAGCAGCGTCGTGATGCGCTCTGCGACGGCCTGGAGCGTATCGGGTGGGAGCGTCCCAACGCCCACGGCACGATGTTCGTGTGGGCCAAGCTGCCCGGCGGCCGCACCGATTCCATGGCGTTTTGCGAGGAGCTCATGGAGCGCGCCGGCGTGATCGTCACCCCGGGCGCGAGCTTCGGCCCGCACGGTGAGGGCTATGTGCGCATGGCGCTCGTGTTGCCGCCCGAGGGTTTGAAGGCCGCAGTCGACGCCATCGAGGCCGCCGGCATCTAGGCTCCGACGGGTCCGTTGGGGACGTGTTCCTTTCAACCCTTTTTGCGATTGGGGTTGGTTGGGGACGTGTTCCGACCGGCCCATTTTGCGTCGGTATCGGGTTGGTTGAGGAAATGGGTTGGAGGGAACACGTCCCCAACCAACCCATGTGTGCGTCCTGTGTAAATGTTACAAGATTGGTAGGAGTAAGATCCCCTTCGTCTGGCGACGGCGAAACGGGATATATTCAACACCGTGGTACGTAGACCAATCAACCTGGATAAGGGGTGCACATCATGGTCGATAACAGGAAGGTCGCCGTCGTCGGGTGCGGGTTCGTCGGTTCGTCTTCGGCGTTCGCGCTCATGCAAAGCGGGCTGTTCTCGGAGATGGTCCTCATCGACGTCGATCGCGCACGCGCCGAAGGCGAGGCGCTCGATATCAGCCACGGTTCGCCGTTTGCCGCCCCCATGCGGATCTACGCGGGTGACTATCGCGATGCCGCCGATGCGGCGATGATCGTCGTGACGGCGGGCGCCGCGCAAAAGCCCGGCGAGACGCGTCTCGATCTGGTGAACAAGAACGTCGCGATCTACCGCAGCATCATCCCGAGCATCCGCGAGGTGGGTTTCGAGGGTATCCTGCTCATCGTGTCCAATCCCGTCGACGTGCTCACGTACGCGGCCATGAAGATGTCCGGCCTGCCCGAAAGCCGGGTGATCGGATCGGGCACGGTGCTCGACACCGCCCGCCTGCAGGAGGCGCTCGGCGCGCACCTGGGTGTCGATCCTCGCGACGTGGAGGCCTACATCATCGGCGAGCACGGCGATTCCGAGCTCGCGGTTTGGTCGAGTGCCGACGTCGCCGGCGTGCCGCTCAAGGACTTCTGCGAGATGCGCGGGCACTTCGATCACGAACAGGCGGAGCACCGTATCGCCGACGAGGTCCGCAACGCCGCCTACGAGATCATCAAGCGCAAGCATGCGACCTACTACGGCATCGCGATGTCGGTCACGCGGCTGTGCACGGCGATCATGCGCGACGAGAAGTGCGTGCTGCCGGTTTCCAGCCTGATGGTGGGGGAGTACGGCCTGTCCGACATCTGCATCTCGATGCCCACGATCGTCGGTCGCGGCGGTATCGAGTGCCGCGTGCCGATCTCGTTGGACGACGAGGAGCTCGGTGAGCTGCATCGTTCGGCGGCGGCTCTGTCGGACGTGATCGATCGAGCGGGGCTGCGCTAATCCCATCGAGCGTTTGTCCGTCGCCTGTCGCGCGGTTGTGTTGCGGCAGGCGGCGATGCGCCGCCCATCCTGTCACACACCATGCCATATCGCGCAGGTAAACAAGCTGCATATCGTCATGGAGCATTCCTTGTTCGTACAAGATGCACGCGATAGAATGACCTCGTATCGAACGCTTTGGAGCAGGAGGTCATCATGGTCGATCAGGCGCGTGACTGGTGGAAGCAAGCGGTCGTGTACCAGGTGTATCCGCGCAGTTTCCGCGATGCCGACGGGGACGGTCTGGGAGATATCCGCGGCGTCACGGCGGAGATGGATTACCTCGAGCATCTCGGCATCGACGCCATCTGGCTCTCGCCGTTCTATCCATCCGAGCTTGCCGATGGCGGCTACGACGTGATCGACTATCGCGATGCCGACCCGCGTCTGGGAACGCTCGCGGATTTCGATGACATGGTCGCCGCGGCGCATAAGCGCGGCATCAAGGTCATCGTCGATATCGTCCCCAACCACACCTCGAACCGCCATCGGTTCTTCCAGGCGGCGCTCGCGGCTGGGCCCGGTTCCCCCGAGCGCGATCGCTATATCTTCCGTTCCGGCCGCGGTGAACATGGCGAGCTGCCTCCCAACGGCTGGAAGTCCGTCTTCGGCGGCTCTGCCTGGGAGCGCGTCGAGGATGGGGAGTGGTATCTGCATCTGTTTGCCAAAGAGCAGCCCGACCTCAACTGGAAGCACCCCGATGTACACGAGGAGTTCAAGACGACGCTGCGTTTCTGGTCCGATCGCGGGGTAGATGGATTCCGCATCGATGTCGCGCATGCGCTCGCCAAGGATCTGGAGAGCCGTCCGCTCGACGAGCTCGACCAAGATCCACGCCAGGGGCAGGATAGCGCCTCCAATCCGCTGTGGGATCGTCCGGAGGTGCACGACATCTACCGCGAATGGCGCCAGGTCTTCAACGAGTACGAGCCGCCGCGGTTCGCGGTGGCCGAGGCGTGGGTCACCCCCGAGCATCAACGCTTCTACGCGTCGCCCGACGAGCTGGGCCAGGTGTTCAACTTCGAGTTCGCCAAGGCCGATTGGTTCGCAGCGGACTTCCGCCGCGCGATCGAGGAAGGCTTGTCCTGCGCTGAGCTGTCCGGTTCGACAAGCACCTGGGTGCTGTCGAACCACGATGTGCCGCGCCATGCCACGCGCTACGGCTTGCCGCAGGTCAAGGCAACCGTGCACCATCAGTTCGTGACCGATTGGCTGCTGCGCGATGGCAGGACCTATAGGGAGGACCGCGCGCTGGGCACGCGCCGCGCCCGCGCCGCGTTGCTCATGGAGATGGGGCTGCCCGGATCGGCCTATATCTATCAGGGTGAGGAGCTCGGCCTGTTCGAGGTCGCCGATATCCCATGGGACCGCCTGGAGGACCCGCAGGCGAGCCGTACCGCCCATGGGGATGCGGTCAAGGGCCGCGACGGCTGTCGCGTTCCGCTGCCGTGGGTTGCATCCGACATGCCGAAGCCCGCCACCTGGAACGAGGCGTTCGGTGAGGGGACGACCGGTTCGTTCGGCTTCTCGGCGCCCCAGGCCGGCGCACCGCGCGTCGGCACCGCCGCAGTTCCGCATCTGCCACAGCCGCGCTGGTTTGTCGATCATGCCGTCGACGTCGAGACGGACGATCCCGCATCGATGCTGTCGTTCTACCGCCGTGTCCTCGATCTTCGCGCGCACGTGCTCACGGTGACGGGTGACACGTCGTTTTCGTGGGTTCCCGGCGAAGAGCTCGGTCAGACGCCCGACCAGGTCATCGCCTATCGCCGCCCCGCCGCGTGCGGCAAGACGTTCGCCTGCATCGTGAACTTCGGTTCCCATGCGGTGCCTGCCCCCGAAGGTGAGCTGATCATGGCATCGGATGACGTGCCCTCCGGTTACATCCCACAGGATTGCGCCGCCTGGTTCCTTGTCTGACCCCTCGCATACACATGCGCGCTATCATGGAACGCGTCGGGTTCGGACACGGATGGGGTGGCGATGGCGGTGCAAGGTGATGAGCGGGGAACACACGCGTCGGACGAGGCTGCGGATGCTGCGACGCACGCGACGGCTGCATCGGAGCCTTCCGTGCGCCCCGCTGACCCGGTAGGCTCGCCTCAGCGTGCGGAGTCTCCCGACGCGTCGCGGCCCGACGCGCCGGCGGACGATCCTCGCACCGGCGTGCTCGCCACGATCGTGTCCAAGCTGTCGCTCGGTGCCTCGTCATCCAAGGAATCTGAGGTGCAGGATACCGAGCCTCAGCGCGGGGACGGCGGTGCGCCGTCGTCATCTTCGGCCAAGCCGGGCTCGTTTCTGACGTACGCGCAGGTAGCGCTCGACCCCTTTCCCAAACGCCCCCTGTGCGAGCTCGACAGCCTCGTGTTCTCCTGGTTGGCGTACTATCGCCTTTCCGCCCCGCTTCGGCATGCGCGCACGCGCGAAGGCATCGCCTTGCACGAGTTGCTGCGCGCCGAGGACTTCGAGTCCATGTTCGGTACGAGCTGGGACCCCGAGGGAAGCCGCGATCTGCTGTTCGCCGTGTGCGCGAGTCCGCGCTTCCGCGATGCGCGCCTGACCTGTTTTGCCTTCAAGACCGACGAGGCGTCGGCCGAGCAGTTCGCCGCGATGACGTTCACCTTGCCTGGTGGGGGCGTCTACATCGCGTTTCGGGGTACCGATTCGACGCTGGTCGGCTGGCGCGAGGACTTCGATATGGCCTCGCGTTGCCCGGTGCCCTCGCAGCGCGAGGCGTGCGCCTATGTGGAGCATGTGGCGTCCCGTGTGGATGGGCCGCTCTACCTCGGTGGTCACTCCAAAGGCGGCAACTTGGCCGTATACGCCGCCGCGACGGTACCCGCTCCCGTCCAGGACCGTATCGTGCGCGTGTTCTCGCACGATGGGCCGGGGTTCGACCGGGCGCTGGTGACAAGCGATGGATATGCGTGGATCCGCGACCGCGTGGACAAGACCGTTCCCAAGTCCTCGATCATCGGTCTCATCATGGATACCGAGCACGATTTTTCGGTCATCGAGAGCGGCGGCATCTCGGTGCTGCAGCACAATCCGTTCCTGTGGGAGGTCGATGGCTGCGAGTTCCGGCGCGCCGACGGTCTGTCGGCGAGTTCACGGTATTTCGGGGCGACGGTCGCCGATTGGATGGACCGCTTCACGCCCGAGGAACGCGGCGCGTTCATCGCGACCCTGTTCGACGTGCTCGGCGTGACCGGTGCGGAGCGTTTCGCCGACATCCGCGATACCTGGCGCACGAGCTTGCCGGCCATGCGCGGCGCCGCGGAAGCGCTCGCGCCCGAGCAGCGCGCGTTCGTCATGGACGTGCTCAAGGCGCTCGTCCGGGTGGCGACGATCGACCGCGTCCTCGATGCCTCCTCGTCGCTCGTCGATTCGCTGCTGCCGTCGCATGAGGAGGATGGGACTACGGCGTGATGTTTCGCGTCGGTTTTCGTGTCGCGCGGGCTTGGTATACTTTGCACGCCCGATCGACGCGAAGGAGATCTCTGCATGAAGATCAACCATGCCATCCTGCATATCTTGGATTTCGATTCCGCGGTGAACGTCATGAGCGCACGCGAGCTCGATCTCGACACGCGTGCCGTTCGTTCGTTCGTGACGTCGCATCTGCGTCGCGCCCGCACGAGCGCGGACAACAAGCGCGGATCGTTTGCCGAGAACAGTGCCTTTGCCACCGAGCTCAAAGCCTTCCTGTTCGGTGACCGCGATTTCATCGACCTGTCGCAGCAGATCGCCGAGTTCTTCGCCGGCGAGCTCGCGAAGGCCGACAAGGCGGAATCGACCGACATCCTGGTGGCGGACTTCGACGACGATGACGACGTGCGGTGGTTCGCGATCCTGCTCATGGGTAGCCGCATGGCGTTCATGCACGAGGTGGCGCGCGAGGGCGGCGAGGTACGCAACGACATCGCCCGCCATTACGCCATCCTGCCGAGCCCTTCGCAGAAGGTGTCGAGCTACGCGCTCGTGCGCGCCAGCTCGATGGAGATCTTCTACCAGGACAAGAAGCGCAAGATCGCCGGCGAGGACACGATGATCATCCCCGACGGGCTGCTGCAGTGCTCCACGGGCGTGTCGGGCAAGGAGGTCATCGACACCGTGACGCGCATCGTTGCCGAGGTCGCCGAGGAGCATGGCGCCAACACCGCGGTCGCCCTCGCGCGGGCCAAGGAGGTCGTGTGCGAGCGCGTGGAGGAGGACGAGGAGATCGCCCCGTGGGACCTCGCCGACGAGATCTTCGAGGACGAGCCGGCGATGCGCGAGCGCTTCGAGACGCAGATGCGCGAGGAGCGGCTGCCCGAGCACGTGCCGGTCGAACGTGTCCAGGTGGAGCGCGCGGCGGTGCGTAACCATAAGATCCGCACGGACACGGGCATCGAGATCACCTTCCCCACCGAGATGCTGCGCAACACCGAGTACGTGCAGTTCGTCAACGAGCCCAACGGCCTGATCTCGATCGAGCTCAAGAACATCGGGAGCATCGAGAACCGTTGATCCGTTCGCGTGGCGGGATGGTGGCAGGCGTCATCCCGCCACATGACGGCAGGAGCCCGATCGATCCCGACGTGCCGTCCCTCGGTATGAAAAAACGCCCCGTGGTCCATCGGAACCACGGGGCGTTGCCGTTGCGACATATCGCGGCGGTTACTCGGCGGCGTTCTCGTAGCCCTCGAGCTTGGAGGTGCAGTGCGGGCAACGGGTGGCGTCGTCGGCGATCTCCTGCTTGCAGAAGGGGCAGGTGCGCGGCGCGGGCGCGGCCTCATCCTCGGCCTGCTTGGCGAGACCGGCCTTCTTGATGGCCATCTCCTTGAGGTCGTTGAAGGTGTTCATGCCCTTGATGATGGCGAACACGGCGACGGCGGTGATCAGGAAGCTGATGACCGCGGAGATGAAGGCACCGAAGTCGATGGTCTGGCCGTTGAGGACCAGCGAGAGGCCCTTGACCTCGGGGCTGCCGCCGATCGCGGAGATGAGAGGCTGGATGATGGTCGAGACGAGCGCGTTCACCACCGTGGTGAACGCGCCGCCGATGATGACACCGACGGCGAGGTCGACGACGTTACCGCGGCTGATGAACTCGATGAATTCCTGGATGATGCTTTTTCTGTCCTGTGCCATGGTGCTCCTTTTGCAATACAGGGTGGGTGAAAAAACCAAACGCTCATTATGACGCGTCGACGTGTGGAGGCTAGATGGCTCAACTGATAGGTGAAGTCGTATGTATGCGGCTCGATGCCATGAAAAGGCGGCGGTCCTGCAGGGGTACCGCCGCCTCATGAAGGTATATGTCGCAGATGCTCTCCGAACAGCGTGTTCCTACTCGTCGCCGAAGCTGATGCCGAGCGCCTTGGCCTCGCGGATGAGGTCGCATTCGGGGTCGACGTACTTGAGCTTACCGGCGACCTCGGACAGCGGCACGCGCGTCATCCTGCCGCCGATCTGGGAGATCATGTAGCCGTATTCGCCGGCGAGGCACCCGAGCGCCGCCTCGGCGCCGCACTGCGTGGCGAACACGCGATCCTGCGCATCGGGCTCGCCGCCGCGCTGCGTGTGACCGGGGATGGCGACGCGGGTCTCGCGACCGGTCTTGGCCTCGATCTCCTTGGCGATGTCGTAGACGATGGAGGGGGAGGTGCGCTCGGCGACCTTTTTCTTGTACTCCTTCTTGGACAGCTTCGCGTCCTCCTTGGAGATGGCGCCTTCGGCGACCGCCACGATGGTGAAGCGGCTTCCGCGCTCCATACGGCGCTCGATGGTGTTGATGACGTTTTTCATGTCGAACGGGATCTCGGGGATCAAGATGACGTCCGCACCGCCGGCGACGCCTGCGTACAGCGGGATCCAGCCGACCTTGTGGCCCATGATCTCGATGACGAAGACGCGGCCATGCGAGCTGGCGGTGGTGTGGATGTTGTCGATGCACTCGGTGGCGACCTCCACCGCGCTCGAGAAACCGAAGGTCCGCTCGGTGCCCCAGGTGTCGTTATCGATGGTCTTGGGCAGCGCGATGACGTTCAGACCCTCCTGCGACAGGCGGTTGGCCGTCTTGGTCGAGCCGTTGCCGCCGAGCATGAACAGGCAGTCGAGCTGAAGCTTGTGATAGGTCTGCACCATGGCGGGGACCTTTTCGACGCCATCGGCCTCGGGGGTATCGAGCATCTTGAAGGGCGTGCGGCTGGTGCCCAAGATCGTGCCGCCGCGCGTGAGGATGCCGCTGAAGTCGTGCGGCGTCATGACGCGGAAACGGCTGTAGATGAGTCCTTGGTAGCCATCTTCGAACCCGTAGATCTCAAGGCCGTCCTTGCAGTTGTTCTCGAGCGTCTTGACGATACCGCGCATGGTGGCGTTGAGCGCCTGGCAGTCGCCGCCGCTCGTGAGAAGGCCGATCCTCAGCATGGAAATCCCCCCATATCGATTCTGTTGATGCTGCACCGTAGGAAGTGTAGCGCAACGAGCGGCGTGTCGTGTCGTGGGTCTGTAAAGTTATGTTTCGACGATGCGGATAGGTTGCATCCCGGTATGCGATGGGCCGGGACGCGCGGTGCGGTCCTGTCGACTCATGTCGCGCGCGCCCGTCGATGCACGGACGAAGACACGCCAGCTCTATCTGCGCAGGGTCGGTCGAACGTGGTATCCTGCTACATTAAGACAAACAGCGCAGCGTCAGCGCGAACGATGGGGAAGGCTGGGCTATGAAGGAACTCGAGGACCGCATCCGTCAAGACGGTATCGTCAAGGCAGGGAACGTGCTCAAAGTGGATGCGTTTCTCAACCATCAGTGCGACGTCGAGTTGTTCGACCATATGGGCGCCGAATGGGCCCGCCTGTTCGAGGGCGCGAACATCAATAAGATCCTGACGATCGAGGCGAGCGGCATCGGCATCGCCTGCATCGCCGCGCAGCATTTCGGCAACGTGCCGGTCGTCTTCGCCAAAAAGGCCCAGTCCATCAATCTGGATGGCGAGCAGTACGCCACGACCATCTACTCCTTCACCAAGAAGCGCGAGTATCCGGTGATCGTCGGCCGTCGCTTCCTCAACCCCGACGATCATGTGCTGATCATCGACGATTTCTTGGCCAACGGCTGCGCGCTCGAGGGCCTCATCACCATCGTCGAGAGCGCCGGCGCCACCGTCGAGGGCATCGGCATCGCCATCGAGAAGGGCTTCCAGGGCGGCGGTGACAAGCTGCGGGAGCGCGGCTACCACGTCGAGAGTCTGGCGCGTCTGACCGGCATGGATTGCGAGACCGGCGAGCTCACGTTCGCCTAGGGAACCGATCCGCTTTCATGTGCAATCGTATAGCTCGACGCGACGATAGCGTCACGTCGCGCCATCGCGTGTGCGGCTATCGTGTCGGCTTGAGGACGTCGAGTTCGGCAGGTAGGCACGTCAGTGCGGCGCGCGTCGCCTCGATGCGCTCGCCGTCCGCCTGGATCGGGTAGTCCGCCTCGTCGAAGTCGATTTCGACGCGTGTCGCCCGCTGTGTGTGGATGAGGTTCGAGCCCAGATGGTGCCCGTCTTTCGCAGACAGGAACAGCGGCAGGGCGATGATACGCGGCGCCGGCCCGCTCGCGTAGCAGATGTCGAACATGCCGTCAGCCGGATCGGCGTCCGGGCAGATCCGATAGCCCGATCCGTAGGTCGGACCGAGCTGGATGGCAAAGATCAGCGTACGGATCCGCTGCGGCTCGGCGCCGTCGATCGACACCGTGGCGGGGTAGTCGCGGTAGCGCAGTCCGAACGTCCGCAGTCCACTCAGCGTGTAGAGCGGGGCTCCACGCAGTCCGGTGGAGGTGCGAAGCGTGTAGGTTTCCAGCCCGATCGCCGCGTCGAGTCCGAACGAGCATGTCTCGACGAAGTACTCGACGTGCTGCTCGTTCGTCGCCCCCTGTGCGGGTGCGTACTCCACGCGTCCGACATCGAACGGTGTCTTTTCGCACCTGAGGATACGGGCGAGGTCGGTGTCACAGGAGACCTCGGGGATGCCGAGCGTTTTGGCGAAATCGTTACCCGAGCCCACCGGGACGACGCCGAGCGCGGGGCGGCTCTCGCGGTCGATACGCATCAGGCCGTTTGCCGCCTCGTGGATGATGCCGTCGCCACCGACGGCGAGCACGCTGTCGAACCGCGCGGCGTCGGCGGCGAGCTCGATGGCGTGGCGTGGCCCTTCGGTGCACACGAGCTCGAATTGATCTTGACCATGCAGGTACATGCCCAAAAACCGCTGGAGGCGCTCGCCGACCTCGCCGGCGGCGCCCGATTGGGCGGCGGGGTTCACGATGATGAGGGTACGTCCGAGGTCGCTGTGTTCGGTCATGCGTCGTCACGCTCCCGTCCGGTCGCTTGGTCGCGATGATGCTCGATGGCCGCCTCGACGGTCGTTCCCGCGTCATCGGCGAGCGAGCGCCGCTTGGGCGTCACGATGCGCTGCGCCGGATAGACCCCGCGATGGCCCGCCACCAGATAACTCACGAAGGCGACGATGACGAAGTACGGCGCCGCCTGCCCGCCGAACATGTCGATGGACAACATGATCGTGGTGATGGGCACGTTGAGTGCGGAGCCGAACACGCCGATCAT
>CAZRPL010000046.1:0-13716 GCA_964602045.1 uncultured Collinsella sp.
GGAAGGCAGGCCTCAGTCTCTGAAAAAACTGTCCCGAAAAGGGTTGCCAATCCAAGTCCACCACCTCAAGGAGCGAGGGGTCCGCTTCGAGCTGACGGACGAGCGGGAGGCCGAGCGATTCCTGCGGGAGAGCAAATTCTTCTTCGAGGTGAAGGCGTTCGCGAAGTGCTTCTCCCGCTACACCAGCCCCGACTCGGAGCACTTCGGCTCCTACATAAACCTCGACTTCGCCTACCTCGCCGAGCTCACGAGGCTCGACCACCACCTCCGCGAGTCAGTCCTCTCGCTCACCCTCGACATCGAGCGCTACATGAAGGTCGAGCTCGACAGGATGGTCATGGACGCGGGAGACGACCCCTACGGACTCATGGCCTCCTTCTTCGAATCCGAGTACGAAAGGAAGGTAAAGGTACTCGAGAAGAGGGTCGATCTTGGCTCCGCCCGGTCGAAGGCCACTGCAATCAAGCCCTATCCGAAGACCTGACTTCCTCGGACGTCAGGACCGTCATCTCCGCCCTCGCGGGCCTGCTGCACCTAGCGTCGGACTCACTCGACGGCATAGACCCCGACCATACCGAGAGGAGCCTCGCCGGGCTGGGCGGGTCATCGTACACCCGCGGGCTCGTAGAGAAGTACGGGGACCCCGAGCACATGGCGGTCTGGAACTACCTCGAGCTCGCCTCCTTCGGCGGCATCATCTCGCTCTACAAGTACTACGTCTTTGAACGTCGCACGATGAAGGACGAGGAGGCTGTGAAGGGGCTCCTCTTTCCGACGAAAGCACTGAGGAACGCGGCGGCCCACAACGGGAACATGCTCAGCACGCTCGGCTCGAAACTGAAGAAACCCGTCGGCTCCATCTCGAAGATGGCGATCGAGGAGCTGGGGATCGACCGCGAACTCGTGTCGCTCACCAAAAGGGCGCCCATCGTCCACGACTTCACCGCCCTTGCCCTCTGCTACATGCACCTAGTCAAAAGCAAGGGAGCGAGGAAGGACGCCGCAGAGAAGCTCCTAACCCTGCGCAGGCGATTCATGGCGCACATAGACTACTTCTCCAAGCAGGGCGAGCTGAAGAACGGCCTGACCATGCTCGGCGAGGTCATGAACAGGGCGGCCGGCCGGCTCTCGCGCCCATAGTTAACGCCATCGTCGCCCTTCGATTTCCCCCTGAAGCTCGTTGACATCTGGACGCCAAATCGAACAGAATGCTCTCAGATGTAAAAGCCGTTTACGGTTTTGTAAGAGCGGGGCCGCCTGGCGGAACCGCTCTAGTTTTTTAGATCGACTCTTGAAAGCCCACTGGTGACTGCGACCATCCGCTGAAATCCGGAATCCCCGCTCGGACAGAGTGGGTCCGAGTAAGTCCGAGTAGATCCGAGTAGCCCGGCAGCAATCCGGCTACCCGCTGCGTAAAAACAGCAGCTCAGACGCGTGACATGCCGTCACATGAAGCGGCGAGTTCGGGTAAGAGCAAGTCCGAGTGGTCAGAGTAGGGCCCGACTTCCCCTCTCGGCCGGGTGCAGAGCCGACAAGGCGGACTCCAGAGTCAACCCAATAGAGACGAGCCAAGGCCGGCGGATGCCGGTTATTCCTCGTACGCGCAGCCTGTCACGGGACCCGCTTCCCCCACAAGGGCCGCGATGCTTTCCCGGCTTCTTTCGGGCTCGGCCGCCCCCGCTCAGAGCGGTGCCGGCGAAGCTCTGTTGATGTGCAATAAGAAATGGTCCGAACGAGCACCGACTTCTGAGCACCGCGCGTATCAAAATGTAATCAATCCCGGCATGATGGCCACACCCAGGAACCAGGACCACACCCCCCCCCTCAAGCGTGGCGATGTTGGATGGCTCCTCCCTCGGAAGCACCAGGAAGGCGAATCGGAACGCAGCTACGGCGCCTGATGCGATAAGATTCATCTTGGGTCTCCCCTTCTCGTCGAATCCGAATCCAACTCGAAGGGTAAGGAAAGCCCGTCTCCATATCAAACCAACCGAAACCATATGCCGTATAACGAGAGCCGGGATGAGATGATCAAGAACGTAAGTGACCCCTCCGTAGCCAGCATCCTATCAACCGATGCGCTGAAGGTCTACAACATACCCCGTTACCAGCGTGAGTACACACGGGGGCAGCGAGACTGGGCGAACCTCTACGACGACGTCTTCGACAATGACCCAGGCTACTTCCTCGGGTCCATCATCGTCATCCAGGGCGAGATCGACCCGAAGACCAACATAGTGGACTTCGAGGTCATCGACGGCCAGCAGAGGCTTACTACCATCAGCCTGCTACTCGCAGCGCTGTACGCCCGCATCAACGAGCACCCAGACGCCATAGACGAAGACATGCAGCTCGACGACATCAGACCGCTGCGCAACAGGCTCGTGCTCAAGTCGAACAAGGGCATGACGCGCGTGGTGCCTCAGGTTCAGAACCACAACCAGGACGACTACCGCTGGATCCTTAAGGAACACGTCGGGCTCGCAGTCGTGATGCAGAAGCCCAAGTACCACGGCGTGCGCAAGATGTCTAAGGCATTCGAGTACTTCTACGACCGACTCGGCGAGGAGATCGCCGACATGGGTGATGACGATGCCGTGCGCACCCTGCTCGACAAGAGCAGGGTGCTCTGCTCGGCCGTGCTCGTGCAGATCAACGTAGACAGCCACGCCGACGCCTACACGCTGTTCGCGTCGCTGAACAACCGAGGCGTGCCCCTCTCCGCCGTGGACCTAATCAAGAACACCCTGCTTGCGAAGGTGGCCGACGCCGATGGTGACGAGCTCGACTACTACTTCGAGCAATGGCAGGAGGTGCTTAGCAACCTTGGCGACGACTACGCCACCCAGGAGCGCTTCTTCCGCCAGAACTACGACGCCTTCCGCCGCGACGCGAACAGGCCCCTCGTGCAGGAGGGCGGCGCACAGCTGCCGCTCGGCTCGGTGGCCACCCGCTCGAACCTGCTCAAAATCTACGAAAAGAGAATCAGCCAAGACCCCGGCGCGCTCGGGGTGCTCGACGAGCTCATCGGCAACTCCGCCATCTATTCGCAAATCATCGGGGTTGACCGCGAGGGCATGGACGCCGAGCTCGTACGCCAGCTCGTGGAGATCGCACGCGCTCAGGGCGTCCCCTCCTACCTGATGCTCCTCTACCTCATGAAGAAAAGGTCGGAGCTCGACCTGGACGACAGCCTCATCGCCGGAATCACCGCGCTGCTGGTCAGGTTCTTCGTGAGGCGCAACGTGACCGACACGCCGCCCACCCGCGATCTGGAGCGCCTTTTCATTAGCATCTGCGAGGGCATCGAGGACGAACGGATGGAGGGTGTAGACATCGCCCGCTACATCAAGCGGAGGCTTGTCGACGTTTCGTCAAGCGACGCGACCTTCAAGGAGCGGCTTGAGGGACCGATATACGACGTGAACCCGGACATGACGCGCTACATCCTCACCGTGCTCGCGGAGCCGAGCGTCACCAAGGAGATGAAAGGGCTCTGGGAGCGCTACCCGTCGGGTAACTACGTGTGGACCATCGAGCACGTATTCCCCCAAGGCGAGAACATCCCAGCGAGCTGGGTGGACATGATCGGTGGTGGAGACAAGGCGAAGGCCCAGGAGATTCAGGCTGCATACGTCCACACCCTCGGCAACCTGACCATCACCGGCTACAACTCGAAGCTGAGCAACATGCCCTTCGTCGAGAAACGCGACCGCAAGGACTCAAACGGCGCGAACGTCGGGTACCGTAACGGACTCAACCTCAACGACGACCTCGTGAGCGTGGATAGCTGGACGAAGGAGCAGATTGAGGCGAGGACCGAGAAGCTCGTGAAGCTCGCATTGAAGACACTCACGTTCGACGACATCGAGTTTTAGCGGGGTATAGCTGGAATGAACAATACAGTCGCAACTGCTTTCTTCATGGATGACGATAGGCCGCTCATTCAATACGAGCTCGCATTCCAAGAGAAGCCGAAGCTCCTCATAGCTGAACCCAGTTCTTTCGGAGGCTCATCGGGTGCCAGAGAGGTTTATGCTGGCGTGACCGAGACACTTGAGGACAATATCAAGTGGGAACCACGCGTAGACGAGGCGGACAAGCTCGACTGCATCGTCGCGGTGAGCAGCGGCGTCCTTTCCGGCCTTATTGATGTCTTCTACGTGGGCGAGCTCTCCCTCGACCGCGCAAGCGAGTGGGGCAGGGACAAGATCGAGAAGGTGGTGATGAAGGTCGCCCGCGTGGAAGGTTACTCCGGGGATGACCTAAGCGACGCGATAAAGACGCTCGAGAAGAACCACCCCCTTGCGGCTGATGGCAACACCAACGACTTCGGCGGAGGACTGCAGCACCACCTTCGCGACTTCTCGCACCATTTCAGCATCGGCGGCCTGTTCTTCTCGATATTCACCCAGTTCACCGGTCTTGTCGTGGGAACCGACAAGGCGGGCATGCCGCACGTCGTTCCCGTCCCCGAGTCGCACAGGGCCTGCATCGGAAAGAACTTCCAGGAGAAGATCGCCTTCGGAACCATCGGCTGGTTCTTCCATATGGTAAGCGACATGGCAGGCTCCAGCGGTGCGCTCATGGGCGGCACCGGCATTCCTGGCCCGCTCGTGTCGTTCATGAAGGAGCTCTCGGTGCTCCCGTTCTTCAAAGATTCCGGCGACGGAGACATGGGCTTCCGTCTGTGGGTGACCAAGCTCTTCAACGGAACCTTGCTTGCCGACCACGACGAGAACGGCAGGATAATCAAGGACAGCGTCAGGAAGTTCGACCTGCGCACCGAGGTCGGTATACTCGGCGAGGTCGGAAGGCAGACCATCCCGGTGCTCATAAACCAGTGCGTCGTACGCGGGTTCTACTTCTGCAGGAGGCTTGCCCGCGAGGTCCGGGACCTTGAGATACGCTGCATTGGCGACCTCGAGCGAATCGCCCCTGAGGACATTCTTCCCTGGGGCACCCCCGCCATGCGCCGCATGGTCACCGTGTCGAGCGGCGTCTTCACCGGCGTGGACATCGCCGACGCCGCCGTGAGGGCCATCATGAGCAAGGACCCCGTCACGTTTTTCCTACGCGTGAACTACGTGGGCGTGGCGACTTTCGTAATCGCCTGCGTCGTAGACGTAAACGCCACGCTCAAAGACAGGGAGCTGGAAGAGGGCGAGAGCCCGGAGGAGGCATACGAGCACGGGCTTTCCGACCTTGGCTGCCTCAAGCTCGACTTCATGCAGGCGCGAATGCTGCACTCGATTGAATACGCCATCGTCGCCCACGACATCACAAAAGAGAAGCACCCAAAGCGAGCCGAGAGGAAGCGCGCGTGGCTCAAGGAATGGAGCGAGATGGTCGTCGAAACGGTCGACCTCGTTTGGGCAGCAAACGCCGGGTACTTCCTAGGCAGTGATGCCATATACGACTCCGTTGCGACACGGCTCGATAACTGCGAGAACAGCTCCTGGCTATGGCTCGTCGCGATGGAAGCAAAGCGGTTCAAGCCCTACGTTCCGCTACATGGCGACAACGACAAGCTCTACAAGGGGCTCAAGCTCGGCAGCGACTACCTCGGCGAGGTATTCTGCGAACGCCAGAGCGTCGTGGGAAAGAAGGACCTCACGAAGCTAGACAAAGCGGTTAGCAGCGCACGCGGCAAGCTTGACGGCGCCGTGACCAAACGTGTCGTTGGGGCTGCCGGAACCGTGGTTGTCGTGGCAGCGACTGGTGGTCTCGCGTTCTACTTCGCACCCGCCATAGCGCCGACATTGGCAGCGGCTCTGGGGCTTGAGGCGGCCGCGCTGCACGGAGCCGCTCTCACGAGTGCCAGCCTTGCATTTCTTGGCGGCGGCGCCATCGCCGCCGGCGGCGCCGGCGTGGCAGGCGGGACTATGCTCATAGCCGGCGGCGGCGCACTGCTCGGAGCCGTCGGTGGATCCGGAGTCTCTGCCGCAACGTCGATGGCACTTGTGACGAACGGGAGCTACGTGTTGGACGAGTGCGCCAAGCTCGTAGCCTTCTGCGAGGAAGTGCTTATCGGGCGGTACGGCGACCTTAACTCCGTCGCTGAAATCCATACCGTGCTGAACCAGCGGATAGTCGAGCTTGAAGTTGAGATTGAATCAGTAAAACGCAGGATACCTGACAATGAGGTTCCTGAGGACGATGACGATGAGACCGACGACAAGGAAGATATCAGCCCAAAGAGGATGATCAAGATCATGAACCGAAGCAGAAAGTACATGAGACGCAGCAGCGACGAACTCGCCAAGGCTCTGAAGACGGCGACCAAGAAGATGAGCGCCCTGCCAGCTGTTGGTAAGATGGGGTCATGAGCGATATTGAGGGACAAACGCCAGCTGCCAACAACGTTGTTCCGACAATAAGCACTGATGTGCTCTAAGAAACGCAAGGGGTTTGTCGGCAATTCCATAAGCGAAGCTGTACGAAAAGCGGCTGGCAACTCGCTGCCGAGCGATATCGGAGCATGAATTTCATCGTTGTTCAAAAGCTCTGGCGCACTTAAGTCTCTCATCAGCCCTGCCCTTCATTCCGAGTAGATGAGAGTTGGTCCGAGTAGGTTAGTGTGGATAAGGGTAGCCAGCGCACATCCCGACCACCATCAGAATAAAAGCCCGCAGTTCATCTCTATGACATGCCCTCCCGCTAAGCAATTGGCGCGGGTAAGAGCAGGTCCGAGTAGGTAAGAGCAACTTCTTAGCAACCTACTCCCGCCGAAGCGCTCGCCTGCGCCAACCCGAACGTCCGCTCCTCCCCGACCAGCTCCGTCACGTTCTCGTGCACGATGCCGCTGCGGCGCTGGATGGGGTCGCTGCGCGTGATGACGAACTTGGGCCAGTTGTCCCGTATCTGCTCGAGCGGGCGGTACTCGCGGTCCTCGGTCTCCCGGTCGCCCATGATGGCCATCGCCACCTGCACGTAGGCGTACTCCATCTCGGGAGAGCGCATGACGAAGCCGCACTCGAGCCTGCCGATGCGCCCCACGCTCACCTCGTAGCCCAGGCTCCTCGCGTAGCAATAGACGATGTTCTCCAGCACGGGCCCGTAGTTGATGCGGCTGTCCGTGTTGAGCGCGAAGTAGAAGCTCAGGTCAGCGAGGTAGTACTTCCGCTCGCATTGAGCGACTGGCGCGACTTCATATCGAAGCGTGCGCACTTGCTGATGATCTTGGCGTCCTCGAGTATCCGGAGGTAGCGGCCGAGCTCGGCTGCGGGGTTGGGGTCGACCGACTGCCCGAGGAAGCGCTTCATCTCGCGGTACTCCCTGAAGCCGAGCGCCTGCACCTCGAACTCGACGTAGCGCCCCGTCAGCTTGGTGGCGAGCTCGCCGGAGAGCAGGTAGGAGTTCGACCCGGTGATGAAGATGGAGAATCCGCCCTCGGCGCGGAACTCGTTCACCACCTCCTCGAACCCCTCGACGTTCTGCACCTCGCCGATGAAGAGGTACTTCATGCCGCCAACCTTGAGCGCGGGCTCGATCAGCGCCTCGAGCTGGTCCGGCGTCTTCACCGAGCGGAAGCCGTACCGGTCGAGTTCGAGGTAGATGATGCGGTCCTCCCGCACCCCCGTGGCCCTGAGCTCCTCGGCGATGGTCTGCATGAGGCACGACTTGCCGCACCGGCGGACCCCGGTGAGGACCTTTATCACGCCGTCGTCGTGGTAGAACCCGCGGATCCTCTCGAGGTGGTCCCCGCGCTCGAACAAACGCATGCCGGCCCCAATCTCTCGACTGGGGCCGTATAGCAAATATCGAGTTTATCGGGGTATATTTAGCGGAATTGACGATTTATACACCCATAACTGCCGAATTTTCTACTCCCACTCGATATGCGCTGCTGCAGGCGAGAAGCTCGTCCAATTAGTGCCGGCACAACTCACCCGCAGGTTTACCGCCCCGCCGGTGCACTCAAGTCGGATTCACGCACCCGGCTCGCCTCAAGCTGCAAGTTCAGATGTCGACCTCAGGCGATTATGAAGAGGCCTCGTTGCGCACTTATCCCCAGAGCCCCATGTTCGACATCGCGTACAGCGGGACGTTCCTCATCCAGTCCTGCTCGCGGTAGCCCGACAGGCTGAAGCGGACGGACTTGACCTCCGGGTGGGCGGCCTTGAACGCCCTGAGGCTCTTGGCCCGCAGGTTCTCCTCCGCCTTCACCTCGATGGCGTAGACGCCGTTCGATCCCTGCACCAGGAAGTCGATCTCGCCCGACGAGTTCTCAGCCGACCAGTAGTACGGCGCGAGCCCGCAGTCGGAGACGAGCTGCTGGCAGACGTACTGCTCGGTGAGGGAGCCCTTGAACTCCGTGAACGCCGCGTTGCCGTCCAACACGGCGGCGGGGTCAAGGCCCGCCATGGCGCCGAGGAGGCCAACGTCGAGAAGAAACACCTTGAAGGACTTGTTGTCGTTGTATGCCGAAAGCGGGATTCCCGGCTTGGTTACGCGCGGAACCTTGTGGATGAGCCCCGCCTGAGCCAGCCACGTGAGGGACTCCGCGTAATCCTTGGCACGGGCACCCTCTCTGACCTGCCCAAAAATAAACTTCTTGTTCTCTTTCGCAAGGTGCACGGGAATCGAGTTCCAAGCCTCGACCATCTTCGGGTTGATTCGCAGCGGCGCGTGCTTGGCAAAATCTCGAAGATAGTCCTCGAGGATCTGGCTCTGCATGGCCCGAACCGAGCCGAGCGCCTCGCCCTCGATATAGCCCGAGACGACCGCCGGCATCCCGCCCACCACGAAGTACCGACGCAAAAGCGGGATGAGCCTCGAGGAAAACGCGTTGATGCTCACTGTGTCCACCGAGTCCGCGAGCTCTCGCAACATGGTATTACCCGTGGCATCGAGAAACTCGCGGAAACTCAACGGATAGAGATCGAGCGTGTTCACTTTTCCAACGGGATACCCCGTGCCCTCGGTTGCGGATATCCCCAGAAGCGACCCCGCGGCAGCAACGGCGTATTCCGGCGCGTTCTCGCAGAAGTATTTGAGGGAGGTTATGGCCTTTGGCGCCGCCTGTATCTCGTCAAGGATTATGAGCGTGGATAAGGGGCGAATTGCGACGCCGGTCAGGATGGACAGGTCACGTATGATGCGCGCAGGGTCGAGATCCTGCTCGAACAAGTCGCGCGCGGCTGAGTTTCCATCTAAGCTGACATACGCAACGGCATCAAAATGCTCTCGTCCGAACTCTTTGAGAAGCCACGTCTTGCCGACCTGCCGCGCTCCGTTGAGAATGAGCGGCTTGCGGCGGGGGGACTCCTTCCACCGGACAAGTTCGGTCAACAGGTGCCTATCCATGCGCACTCCTCACAAAATACGGCCTTATTTTTGTTCAGAGTAACAGAAATAAGGCCGTATTAATGAGACTTTCGACGAAAATCAGGCGGAACTTTACTCCCACTCGATCGTCGCGGGTGGCTTGGACGTGATGTCATACGCCACGCGGTTCACACCGGGGACCTCGGCCACGATACGGCTCGAGATGCGTGCCAGCACCTCGTAGGGCAGCTTGGCCCAGTCGGCGGTCATGGCGTCGCTCGACTCGACGGCACGGATGATGACGGGGCGCGCGTACGTGCGCTCGTCGCCCATGACGCCCACGCTCTTGATGTCGGGCAGCACGGCGAAATACTGCCAGCAGCTGTGCTCGGAATTGCGCTCACCGGTCGCCTCGAACAGGCGCGCGTTATAGGCGTCGAGCTCCTCGCGCACGATGGCGTCGGCGTTCTTGAGGATCTCGAGCTTCTCGGGGCTCACCGAACCGATGATGCGGATCGCAAGGCCCGGACCCGGGAACGGCTGGCGGTATACGATATGCTCGGGCAGACCGAGCGCCAGGCCGAGCTCGCGCACCTCATCCTTGAAGAAGTGATCGAGCGGCTCGATGAGGTCGAAGTGCACGCCCTCGGGAAACGGGATCAGGTTGTGGTGGCTCTTGATCGTGGAGGCCTTGCCGCCGGTCTTGCGCGCGCCACTCTCGATGATGTCGGGGTAGATCGTGCCCTGGGCGAGGTACTTCACGCCGTCGAGCTGCTGAGCGACGGCGAAGAACTCCTTCCAAAACTGTGTGCCGATAATGCGGCGCTTCTCCTCCGGCTCGGTCACACCGTCGAGCAGGGCCGCATAGCGATCCTCGGCGTGCACGTGGATGAAGTCGACGTCGAACTGCTTGGTGAAGACCTCCTCGACCTGCTCGGGCTCACCCTTGCGCAGCAGGCCGTGGTTGATGAACACGCAAGTCATCTGACGTCCGATGGCGCGCGCGCCGAGCGCAGCGACCACGCTCGAGTCCACGCCACCCGACAGCGCCAGGATCACGCGATCCTCACCCACGGTCTCGCGGATGTCCGCGCACATGGACTCGACGAGGTTGTCCATGGTCCACGTGGGCTCGATGCCGCAGATGTCGAACAGGAAGTTGGACAGGATCTGCTGGCCGTACTCGGTGTGGCGCACCTCGGGGTGGAACTGCGTGGAGTACAGCTTGCGCTCGGGGCACTCCATGGACGCCACGGGGCACACCTCGGTGGACGACGTCACCACGAAGCCCTCGGGCGCACGGGAGACGGCGTCACGATGGCTCATCCATACGGTCTGCTCGATCGGCGTGGCGTTGAACAGCGCGCTCTCGCGATCGCGCTCGATCGTCGCCGGGCCGTACTCGCCGATCTCGGAGTGCGCGACCTCGCCGCCGAGCGCCACCGCCATGGTCTGGTGGCCGTAGCAGAAGCCAAGCACGGGGATGCCGAGCTTGATCACCTCGGGATCGATCGAGGGCGCGTCCTCGGCGTACACCGAAGCCGGGCCGCCGGACAGGATGAGCGCGGCGGGGTCCATGGCGCGAACCTCGTCGGCCGTGATATCGCATGGGACGATCTCGGAATACACGTGCAGGTCGCGCACGCGACGGGCGATGAGCTGGCCGTACTGCGCGCCGAAGTCGAAGACGAGGACCTTGCTCCCCGTGCTGCTGGAAGAAGTCTGCGACATGCTGCTCCCTTTCTGCATGCAAGCGAAGGGACGGCGCCTCGGGCACCGTCCACTCGAACCCCACTATCATACATGCTCGTAGCGTGCCTCCTAAAAACTGCACCGCATCGGCGGGTTTATGGGATCGCCGATCCGCATGGGGCGGCGGTGGATGCCGCAGCCTCATCTTCTGTGCATGTCCCAAAAGGGGCCAGGAGATAATTGGGACACTACCGACAAATTTGTACCTGGCACCATCTTGTCGCACAATAGGTGCGGACCGGTCCGCGGGCGAACGGGAGACGCACGATGAAGAGGATCTTGCTGCTGGCCACCGGAGGTACGATCGCCTCCGCTCAAGATGCGCACGGCTTGGCGCCTGCGCTTTCCGGCGACGACCTCGCCCGCGCCGTGCCCGAGATCGCGGATCTCGCCGACATCGGCGTGCGCCAGCTCATGAACATCGACAGCACCAACATGCGCCCGCGCGACTGGCGGCGCATCGCTCAGGCCATCGTCGAGGCGTACGACGAGTACGACGGCTTCGTGGTGCTCCACGGCACCGACACCATGGCCTACACCGCCGCCGCCCTCTCCTACCTCATCCAGAACAGCCCCAAGCCCATCGTGCTCACCGGCTCGCAAAAGCCCATGGGCGATTCGTTCACCGACGCCAAGCTCAACGTGTTCCAAAGCATCGTCTACGCGGTGGACGATCGCAGCCACGACGTGGTCATCGTGTTCAACGGGGCCGTGATCGCCGGCACGCGCGGCCGCAAGCAGCGCACCATGAGCTTCAACGCGTTCAAGAGCGTCAACTATCCGTCGCTGGCCTACATCCGCAACGACCGTATCATCCGCAGCGGCGACGCGCTCGCCCGCGCGCACGGCGTGATGCTGCCCAAGGCCTCGATCGACGGCCCACGCTTCTTCAACGACCTCGACGAGCGCGTCTTCGTGCTCAAGCTCACCCCGGGTATCGAACCGGAGGTTTTCGAGCTGCTCAAGCCGTGCTACAACGCGATCATTCTCGAGACGTTCGGCATCGGCGGCATCCCCGACTACGAACGTGCCACACCCGACGCGCCCACCTTCAAGCAGGCGATCTTCAACTGGGTGGACTCCGGCGGCACGGTGGTCATCACCACGCAGGTGCCTGAGGAAGGCCTCGATCTCGGTGTCTACGAGGTCGGCCGTGCTTATGCCGAGCATCCCGGCATCCTCAAAGGCGACGACATGACCACCGAGGCGCTCGTCGCCAAAACCATGTGGGCGCGCGGGCAGTCGGACGACCCTTCGCGCATCAAGGAGCTGTTCTACCAGCCCGTCAATTACGACCGCCTGCCGACAGCCTAGCTCGTGGCGAGCGTCTCATCAAATCAGACGTCTTTGCACAGGGGCCCGCGGCTATAGCCGCGGGCCCCTGTGCAAAGACGTCTGATTTGGTTTCACGGACCTCGCAAGACGAGGTCCCCGGGCTAGAACACGAGTGGGTTCGTACCCGTCAACACCATGTAGAGCAGGTAGGCGTTGGCCACGTTGATGACCGCGGTCGTGATGACGCCGCTGCGCAGGAAACGCTCGGCCAGGCCCACGGCCATGGTCATGGAGTCCTTGGCGTGCTCGGCGGCCTTGCGCGCCGTCTGCACGTAGATGCCAAAGCCGAACGCGACCGACATCGCCGCCGGGATCAGCATCTCGAACTTGCTGCCGTAGCGCGTGACCGCGCCGGTCGTGTCGAAGCGCATGGGCACCTCGTCGGGAAGCCCCGGGACGAGCGCGAGTGCGATGATGACGGGAATGAGCGCGAGCACAATGGTCGCGATGCCGAGATAGCCGGCCTTCTTCCCGTACTTGAACATGGATAGAGATGACATAGGTGATACTCCTTTGTGCGCGCGACGGATGGCCCTGTCCACCCTAGACGTTGAAGCGGAAGTGAACCACGTCGCCATCCGCCATGACGTACTCCTTGCCCTCCATGCGCAGCTTGCCGGCCGCCTTGGCACCCTGCTCGCCGCCGAGCTCGATGTAATCGTCATACGAAATGACCTCGGCCTTGATGAAGCCGCGCTCGAAGTCGGTGTGGATGACGCCGGCCGCTTGAGGAGCCGTGGCTCCCTGGCGCACCGTCCACGCCTTGACCTCCATCTCGCCCGCCGTGAAGAACGACTGCAGGCCGAGCAGCTTGTAGGCCGCCTGCGCGAGCACCTCCAGACCCGGGCGCTCGAGTCCGAGCGTCTCCAGGTACTCGGCCGCCTCCTCGGGATCGAGCTCGGACAGCTCGGCCTCGACCTTGGCGCAGATGGGAATGGGCGTGACACCGTCGATGGGCGCGAGCTCCTCACCGAGCATGTCCTCGTCGACGTTAGCCACATACAGAATCGGCTTCATGGTGAGCAGGAACAGACCCTTGGCGGCAGCGCGCTCCTCGTCGGTCATGTCCAGCGCCGCGGCGCGGTTGCCCTCGTTCAGCCACTCGACCAGGCGCTTGGCCACGTCCAGCTTCGGCATGAGGTCGTGGTCGCGCTTGGCCTCCTTCTCCAGCTTGGGCAGCTGCTTCTCGAGCGTCTGGATATCGGCAAGGATCAGCTCGGTCATGATGGTGTCGGCGTCACCCGCCGGATCGACGAAGTCACCGGTACGGCCGACCTCGCGCATGACGTTGGGATCCTTGAAGTAGCGCACGACCTCGCAGATGGCGTCGGTCTCGCGGATGTTGGCCAGAAACTGGTT
>CAZRPL010000047.1:0-495 GCA_964602045.1 uncultured Collinsella sp.
GACTTGCGCATCGGGGACATGCTCTCGCTCGACGGCGCTTACGGCCCGCTCGGGGGGCAGGATGACCGATAGCCTGAACAGCAGGGCGGCGACCGCCGCCAAATGGTCCATCGTCACCGAAACCCTTGTGAAGGTGGTCTCACCCGTAACCCAGCCCATCTTAGCGCGCATCCTCGCCCCCGAGGCGTTCGGCATGGTCGCCACGGTCACGATGGTCACCAGCTTCGCCGACATGTTCTCGGACTCGGGCTTCCAGAAGTACCTGGTTCAGCACGAGTTCAAGTCGGAAAGGGAGCTATATAGGAGCGCCAACGTGGCGTTCTGGACGAATATGACGGTCTCGCTTGCCATGTGGGCGGGCATCGCCCTCTTGCGTGACCCGCTCGCCGTGTTCGTCGGGAGCCCGGGGCTCGGCTTCCCCATAGCGGTGGCGTGCGCTTCCCTGCCACTCACGTCGTTCTCCAGCATCCAGCTCGCGCTCTTCCGGCGCCGGCT
>CAZRPL010000047.1:505-909 GCA_964602045.1 uncultured Collinsella sp.
AGACGATCATGCCCGTGCGCGTCGCGGTCGCCCTGGTGCCGCTCGTCGTCACGGTGCCGCTCGCGCTGGCGGGCATGGGGTTCTGGTCGCTCATCATCGGCACCATAGCGGGCAACGTGGTCAACGCCGTCGCGCTCACCGCGCTGTCGCCTTGGAAGCCCAGGCTCTTCTACTCGTTCGCGCTCCTGCGGGAGATGTTCGCCTTCAGCGGGTGGTCACTGCTGGAGGCCATAGCCATCTGGGCGACCTCCTGGGCCGGGACCTTCGTTGTGGGCAACCTCCTGGACTCCTACCACCTGGGCCTCTACCGGCAGCCCATGACGTTCGTCAACTCGGCCTTCAACCTCATCACCACCGCGACGACTCCCGTGCTCTTTGCTTCTCTGTCGAGGCTCCAGGGGTCA
>CAZRPL010000047.1:919-1938 GCA_964602045.1 uncultured Collinsella sp.
CTTCTGCCGCTTCCAGTTCAGCGTGGCCATGTTCGTGCTGCCGCTCGGCGTCGGCATCTTCTGCTTCAGGGACTTCCTGACCGACCTTCTGCTCGGCGACCAGTGGGGCGACGCGGCGCTCATGATGGGCTGCTGGGGCCTGTCCACGGGTGTGATGATCGTCTTCTCCCACTACTGCAGCGAGGTGTTCCGCTCGAAGGGCAAGCCGAAGGTGTCGCTCATCTGCCAGATCCTCTACATGTGCGTGATGGTGCCGACGCTCTACGTCTCCGCGTCGATTGGGTTTGAGCAGTTGGTTATCGCTAACTCTGTGGTCAGGGCTGTAGGAATCGTCATTAACCAGACAGCGATGTTCCTCATCTCGGGGATATCTTTCAGGGCGGTTCTCAAAGGAGTGGGGGCTCCCTTGGTGTCGTCATGCGTGATGGGCTGCGCCGGACTTGTTGCTACTGAATTGGCCGGAGCGTCGTGGATTCAGTGCGCTCTTGGTATTTTTCTGTGCGTGCTGGTCTACGCGGCTTCGTGCATGGCGTTTCGAAGCAGTAGACGGTTTTTGTTAGGTCTGTTGCGGGGACGTGGCATGTTTGGAAATTAAGAGAGCTGATGCTCGGGACCTATAGAAAATGAGGGACTCGTTGTTTGTGTTGGACAAGGAAAAGGAACTGGCGCTGTGCACGCCAATCAAGACGACGATGATGCTTCTCGTGGTGCTGTACCACTCGTGCGTTATGTGGGGCGGGTCGTGGTTCGCAGAGCCGGCCGTCCAGTCTCACGCTTTGGGCGTTTTCGCCTTGTGGCTCAACACCTTCCACGTGCCTGTGTTCGTGTTCATGTCGGGTTATCTGTACGCCTACCTGAAGGGGGAGACCGGCCGCTACGGGAACATGCCGGTCGTCATGGCCAAGAAGGCGAAGCGGCTGCTCGTACCTTATGCGTTCGCGTGCACCGTCTGGGTCGTGCCGTTCTGGATCCTCTTCAACGGCCCAGATCAAGTTATAGATAAGTACCTGCTCGCAGGG
>CAZRPL010000047.1:1948-12910 GCA_964602045.1 uncultured Collinsella sp.
TCGCCCTCGCAGCTGTGGTTCCTCGTCATGCTCTTCATGGTGTTCCTCCTGTTCGAGCTGCTGTGGAAGCTGCTCGGGAGGCGGATGCTGGCTGTCTCCGCGGGGACGGTCGCCTGCGCGGTCGCCCTGTACTGCTTCGGATGCGTCCTGGGAAGGGTGCTGCCCGTCGACATTGGGCAGGTTGCAAACGCGTGCCAGTTCGCCTGCATCTTCTGGGCGGGGATGGCGTTTCGGGCGTTGCCGACGCAGTCCTTCTGGGGGGTTTCGCCCGTCGTCCCGTTCGCTGCACACTTGCTGCTGTTCGCCCTCGTGCTCTTCGTGGGTGCTCGAGAGGGGGCCGCGTTCTCTGTGGCATCCATCGCCCTGTGGCCCGTCGTGCGCCTCGCCGGGGTCGCCATGGCGATGTCCGTCTTGGGCAGGGTTTGCGTTCGGTTTGGAGTGAGGGAAATCCGCCGGGGGGGGGGGGTTCTCACGAAATCCTGCTTCGGCGTCTACCTGTTCCACCAACAGGTTGTCCAGGTAGTCATATCGCTGCTCAACGTGCCCTCCGTTCCGCCGCTGGCACTCGCCCTGACCTGCTTTACTGTTTCGCTGGCCGTTTCGCTTGCGATCACGGTCACCCTTCGCCGGTTCAGTGCGACGCGATTCTTAGTTGGCGGGTGAGTCTCGGGTTTTGGAGCTTGAACAACTGCGGAGTTGCATTGGTTTGATTCGACGTGGATTGAATGCTGAGGTGCAAATGAACAAAAGCGCTTCTCTTTTTCGAAGTGATGTGGGACGTTTCGGCGGCTTCTCTCTGCTCCGTTTCCTCAGAAGCCATGCGCTGAGGTACCTTTGGCTTCTGAGGAATGCGCAAGGGGGGGGGGGTTCTTCGCCCGACTTCTGCTGAGGCGGATGACGCGTCGGTACGGGCTTGAGATACCCCATACGGCAAGAATCGGGGCGGGGTTGTATCTCGGCCATGCCTACGGGATCACGGTCAATCCTGGGGCGGTGATTGGACGTAATTGCAATCTCCACAAAGGAGTGACTATCGGGCAGGAGAACAGAGGCCGGAGGAAGGGCTGTCCGACCTTGGGGAATTGCGTCTGGGTTGGCGCCTGCAGCACCATCGTCGGTAGGGTCTCTATCGGAGACGACGTGCTGATTGCGCCAAATACGTACGTCAACTGCGACGTTCCGAGTCATAGTGTGGTCCTGGGAAACCCCTGCAAGGTCTTTCCGCGAGAAAACGCCACCGCATCTTATATCAACAACATTGTGTAATGAGGAGAAGGGGTCGGTTCAACTATGTGCAACAGGTTGATGGCTGGTCGCTTTCCGCGCTGAAAGCGCACCCGCGCTATAGTGGGCATGCCATACGGTTCCTGCACGCATTGAGGGAAGGAGCGCTATGGCTTCCTCAGCATCCCATAAATCTGACCCTGCGCTGATGAAAAGCCTTCGTGCGGGGAGGGTCGTCTTCTTTGCCGGGGCCGGAATCAGTATGGACTCTGGCCTTCCTGACGCGATGGGGCTCATCGAGCCGGTAGCTCGCCACTTCTTCCTCAACAAAATCGTTGAGGTGGACGGGCAGCCTGCGCTGAACCCCGAGGGCGTGCCGGGTGCGGAGAGCCCGTTGGTTTTCGGGAGGGACATCCTCCCCGAGGAGCTGTACTCGATACTTCTGGGGCACCTCTCGGAACAGGACAAGCCGAATTGCGTGGGTATGTTCGGCTGCCTCCGCCCCAGCGAGAACCATGAGTATTTCCCTCAGCCCAACTTCGTCCACCGTTTCATCGCGCTCTATTCGTACGTCTACGACGTCCCCGTGTTCACGGTGAACTTCGACCCCATGTTCGAGCTCGCATGCGAGCAGCAGGGCCTTCCGTATCGCGCGTACACTTTTCGCAACATGGATGCCTACGAAAAGGATTGCGCGGAAGACGGGGACAGGACCGTGCGGATCTGCAAGGTGCACGGGAGCGTCGGCCTGTCGGACGACGAGCCCTTCGACCACCGCATGATCAAGACGACGGCGGAGGCGATCTCCGACGACGACGGGTGGGCGGACCTGATCACCGGGCTGATGCGCGACCACGACCTCGCGTTCGCCGGGTACAGCGGGCGCGACGTTGATTTCTATCCGGCCATCCATGCAGCGGCACGCAGGGAGAGGAAAGCGAGGGGGGCCGAACAGTCGCCCGGTTACGGCTACCAGCCCCTGTTTTGGTTCGACTCATTCGAGAAGGCTCACGTCAACGAGAATGAGAAGGCTGAGCAGTGCGGGGTGTCAAAGGTCTGCGGCTATCCAAACAAAGTTCTGCCGGATTGCCTCCTGGCTGATGCCGGGATCATCCCGTGCGCGAACGACGACCTGCTCGCGAAGAGGGATGTCCTCGTCGCGTAGGCGCAAGAGTCCCTTGCGAAAGCTGAGGCTTCCGAGGAAGACGATGCCTCCCGCTTGAATGCACCGTGGCTCAAAGTCTCCAAGAAATACGAGAGCGCGCTTCCCCCGATCAACGAGGATGTTCTCTACCTCGAGACGCTCGTCCACTGGCAGAGGAACCTGAGCGCGAGAAGGTTTCTCCAGGAGAACGGGGAGCAGATTGCCGAGGCTGTTCAAAGGGAGAAGGGCGATCTCATCTGGCTCCAGAGGCAGGAGGTTCGGATCTGCCGGGAGGTCGGCAACATGCGCGAATACACCTTGGGCGCATGGAGATTGGTATCTATGACGCCGAAGCGTAGTTGCTGGAGTGAAGACTCCGTTCACGCCCGGCTCGAGCTTGTCTCGTCGCTTCAGATGAGGATTCCGAACTTCGATACGAGCAAGGTGAAGTACGCCCGGTGGGTGGCCGTCCTCATGGCACCGCTCGCCCTGGTCACCGAGGTGGCGTTCTGGATCCTTCGGCTCCGCGTCATCGGACGGGGCCCTCTGGCCGATGACAGCGCCGTCACAGGCATCTCGGCCGTCGGTGAGCTGGAGAACCGCCACCTCGCGCTGGAGTTCAGGATAGTGGACGCCCTCCCCGTTTCTGCGCGGCGCAAGAAGCGTCTCAGGGAGCCCCTGGAAAAGAGGTTGCTGGTGTTGGGCGAGACCGCGCGGAAAAACACCCTCCACGCGACGGTAAAAGGCGTCATCCGGAGGATCCACAAGATCGGGCTTGCGGAAGTCGCGCGCGACGACGCCGATAGAGAAGGTCTTACGAAAGACGATTCCGCCAACACCACCATCCCCGCCGACGCTATCTGCAAGGGCCTTGCGAGTGATACCACCGCCGACGATGTCAGGAAAGGGCTTGAGGCGTTCTTCGAACTGTACTCCGTGTTCTACGGCGTCTTTCCGGACGTGAGCCAGAAGACGAACATGGACCGTGAGAGGAGCAACCTCGAAGACGCGATCGCCGCGTATAGGATTTCGAGGGTGTGCGGGAACACCCTCGGGGATCTGAAATCGCTCGTCACCATCGTGAGCCGCGCGCTCGGCGAGGACGGCGATTCCGGCTTGTCCGAGGATCATCGCCGTTACCTTGACGAGCTCAGGCGGCTGATAGGCGATCGCGATCGCTGCGAGGGCCTCAACCTGCTCAACCGCGCCCATGTGAAGAGGTTCCTGCGCGAGGTCGACAGGCGTCTCGCGCACTGAGGTTAACTGGTCGAGTGTTTTCTTGCGGTGCGTTTCTGGCCCGTATCCATATGATGGGTGCGGGCTTTTTTCTTGCACGCTTGCAGTCGGTGGCGGGGTCACGGATGCCATTCGCGAGGGGCGGCGCGCCTACGTTTGATGCGGCTTGAGCGCGCAGGTTCATCGAGGAGGGCATCCTGTTTGCGCGGAGTCTATGAGCCCACGTTCCAAATGGATCGGGGGCTCTTGTCTTCATGAACGGGATTGATGTCTGTTCCCCACGATGGCCCCGCTAGCTCGAACCATGTCCTCCAGCGTATCCGTGTCGAAATGAGCCCCTCTGAAATCCGCGTCAACGAGCATGATGTTCGGGACGGGTTCTACCGATTCGACGTATTCCCCGGTCGATAGCCTCCTTGAGTCAACGTTCCCTTTCAGCGAGCTCTGGAAGAACCGATCCATTTGCGGCGCCACGGCAACCCCTGTTATCTCGTCGCCCAAGTCGTCGCGGAACGCCATCGTCGCTACCCCTTCGGAAAGGTCGATGGCCGCAGTCAACGAGAAGCACTCCTCGTCCAAGCCTGCGATTTCGGCGACGACCAAAGCCGCATAGCTTCCGCTCTTGCTAGGCATCTCGAATGTTTCCAGCTGGGCGAATTCTGGCGTCATGATGTAGGGTGCCCCCTCTGTTCCCGCTGCGCCAATACGGCGAATCTCCTCGTCTCCGGAGCGGGCCATGGCGTCCCATACATCGATGGTGCCGATCGGCTCCAAGCCCGGGAGCCTGCGGACGGTCAGCCGGCATTGCTCGTCGAGGCTGATGACCGCGGCGCCTCCCAGCGCTGCGATTGCGAAATCGCTGCAATCCCTCAGTCCCATCCTTGAAACGACGCCGAGAGTCTTTTCGTTGAGGCAGACAAGATTCCGGGGGTTTTCCAGTATGAGCAACAAACCGCTCTGCTCATCCACGCGCATGTCTAGAACCCTGTTCTTGCGCTTGCGCGCCCTGATTAGGGAACCTCTCTCGCCGTAGGCGCAAATCAGGCTGCCTTCCGATGCGTAGTATCTGCTGCCGTCGATAGACGAGTCCCAATGGTCGGGGATAATCCTTTCAAGCGTGAAATCGCCGGTGCAGCGCAGGCTCGATGCATCCCATTTGAGAAAACGACCCTGCCCGGTTGAAGTCAACAGGGTGCCCTTTGCTTGGAGGCGTACGCCCCCAAGAGCGCCCTTCTGGTTTTCTGTTGCGAACAGCGGCCTTTCGTCAAGCCCCGAATCGCTCGGAAGCGTATCCCATGCGGTCACGATATTGTTCTCATGAATGCATACGAGCCTGTCTCCGCTTGGCGAGAAGCTCATCGAATATATCGCGCCGGGAGCGGAGTTGAGGTCGGTCGCCATGGTTATCGATTTGCGGTGCTCGCCGCCGCGGAGCGTGCGTATGCCAAGCTGGTTGCCGGAAACCGTCGCCAGGAGATCGTGCTCGAAGGAGGCTTCGAACGCATCGCACCCCTCGATCCCGAGGTCAAGACTCTCCCAGTTTGATATGTCCTCCTGCCCGCTGATGAGCGCTTCCGCTTCGGCCGTGACCGCGAGCAGTCTCGAGCCCTCTTTGTTGATTTGAAGGCCAACCACTTCTGAGCCAAGGTCATATGCCGCCTCAAAACTGGCGCGGCTTCCAAGGCTTTTCACGTTGACGCGCCAAAGGGCGATACCCCCTTGCTCGTACAGGATGGCAACCTTTCTTCCGTTTGCCGAGCAGACGATCTGCTCCACGCTCCTGCATCCGAGATCTATGCCGACATCCTCCGGAATCAGCAGCGGCATGGTTTCGCATGCGGCGATGTCGTACAGATATGCCTGGGCCCCTTCGCCGCCGCAGGCGATCAGCGTCGGCTCGGGCAAGGGCGTCATGGCGTAAACCCGAGCCTCGCTCCGAGGCGCATGGCGGGTGGTTTTCTGCGTCGCCGTGTCGTATATCTCTAGTTCGCAGTTCTCAACCGCGAGTACGATCAGCAGGCCGTTGCTGTTTGCGATCGCTGCCGTGTAAAAACGTTGCATCGGGTCGGCGAATTCGACGCTGGGGAGCCCCGTCCTGGTGTCCCAGAGAATCGCGGTCTTGCCCAAGGTCAATATGTAGCCGCCGTCTCGTCCGTCCTCGCCAGGCAGCCATATCGCCTCGGCCACTTCGTCGGAGTGCCCAGCCGGGAGAAGAGTTCTGTTGCTGATGCTCGAGCCCCTGAAGTCTACGCGCGATCCGGAAAAGCCCCTGTCTTGCAGGCTGACGAACCTGAGGTCTCTGTTCTCGAAAGACAGGCTCGACAGATCTGTGCGCCTTTGCAGCACTCCCAGGACGTGGAACATCGCGTTGCTGTTTTTCTTCGCAGGCACCCCTTCGGTCGAATTCCAGAGGCTGCCGAGGTCTCTGTCGTCGAAGAGGATGCCGAGCATGTCCAGGATCTCGGCCGACTGTGCGGTCTCGACCCACGCCACGCTGTCTTCGGGAGAACGCAGCGTTCCGAAAGGGGCGAACTCGTTGCGCATGAACAAGGCGGCGTAGAAATCCCTGAAATTCTGGTGCAGGAAACCCACGTTGTGCGTCACGTCGTCATCGTATTGCTGGTCTGAATCGCCGAGAGGCGTTTCGTCGATGAGGAGCTTTACCGAGGAGAATAGCGCATCAGAGAGCTCGGCCGTGTTCCAAGCGGGCTCGATGGCGCTGCAGCGCGAGCTCGCCCTCCCTACGTACGAGCTTTCCTTCCAGCTGCTTTCAAAATGCTCCCTTGCTTCGTCGAGAAGCGTGGCGAGGTGGCCCCTGCTGATTCTGAACACCCCGTTTTTCACCATCGCCCATCCGACGCAAGCGGCGGCGTAGTGGATTGCGAGAATCTTCGACATTGCGGTGTCTGGCCCCTGGCTGATCAGAACCGCCTTGTTTATCTGGCATTGAAGGTAGTTCCAGATGACGGCGGGCTGGGTGTTTGCCCGGTGGTCGTCGATGAAGCGGCAGCAGGGATTGTTCCTGCAGTTGTCCTTCTGCGCTTCGTTGCACGCGTAGAGCGTCAGCATCAGCGGGTTGCCGAGGGTTTTCCAAATCGGGTGGTCTTCCGGGGGTTGTGCCACCTTCGCTTTATTCAGGAAAGCCTCTATACGGGCTCTTCTGAGCCTTTGCACTTTCAGATAGCTCCACCGATGGCGCCATGTGCCGAAAGAGTCCATGTAGGTTCTCCCGGCAATCACGACCTGCGCGTTCGTCGAAGAAAGCCAGAAGGACTCGATCTCCTCTTGGATGATTTCGGTAAGCCAGTTGCCCATCACTCGTCGTTCGCCGATCTCGTTCCATCCGTCGAGGAGGATCACGAGAGAGGGTCGTCCCGATGCTTCACGGGGTCGAGGGCCGCAGATTGCATCCAACGTCGATTCCGATGACTGCAGGGCGGCTCCCTCGATGTAGTTTCGCACGAAGTTGCCCTGGGTATTCAGGAATGGGAGTGCATGTAAGGGGATGTAGACCGCTGGTACGCCGTTGCGGCATAGCTCAGCTGCCGTCGCGAGCATGGACACGGTCTTCCCGATGCCTCCTTCGCCCACGAGCATGAGGTTTGTCCTGGGCTCTTCTTTCCAGCTCGCCTTGAGGCACTGCAGCAGGGGCACCTGGTCGTTGCGGTATTCGAACAGCGCTTCGCCAGTGTGGGAGGTGATGCCTGGCACGAGGTCCTTCACGATCTCGCCAAGCTGGTATGTGCCGCTTCTTTTGGCGGCTGCCTCGTTGTGTTTTGCGAGCGAATCTGCAAGGAGCGCTAAAACGTCTCGCGTGGACGAGATCGGTAGGCTTTCTCTAGATGAGAGAACGAGCGACTCGGTCCTTTGATAGGCGGTTCGCCAGTCGCTTTCGCCTGCGTCCTCGATAAGCGCTTGAATGGTTATGTCGAGCAGCAGGGTGAGCTCGTCGGCCTTCTCGGCATGCTGCGCATCGTTTCTGCCGATTGCGAGCCTGCCTAGATGGAGGTTCGGAACGCTGCCCGCCGGCATCGCCCCGAGCTCCGATATGAGCCTTGAGGAAACCGTGCTGGGAGAGATGTGGGCGGGTGCCTGTCCACATCTCTCGTCGTAGCCGAGCATCAAGGCGGTTCGGAACAAGTTGAGCGTCTTGGGCACCATCTGCCTCGAAAGAAGGGGCTCCGGATGCGCGCATGCGTCTCGGTAGAAGGTCCTGCCGGGCCAGGGCTTCGGCTTGCCGCTCGGGCTCCAGCGGATGTCTACGGTTCCGAACACCCCAACCGTCAGGGAGTCCAGGAACCCTGCATGGGATATGGACTGCGCATCTGTTTCGTGCGGCATGCTCTCCTCCTGAGATGCGAGTCGAGATGGTCGAGTTAAGTCGAGTAACGGGGGCGGTGCCCGACGCCCAGCGCCCTTCTCGGATGGTTCAATTGTAGTAACGAAGGACGAGCTTCCCCAGTTGAACAAGGCGGGAGGCTCGTCCTGGGGCGCCGGCGCGGTAACGGCGGACGGTCCGCCAGCGACGGGGAATCGGATGGGAGGAAGCGATGGGACCTTAAGAGATTGATGGAAAGCTAGCGCTCGAGCGCTCGAGAGCCCGGGATCTAGCCTAAGGCAGGTGCGTGCGGCCTCCGCAGGGGAGGCCCCGTCGGCCGCTTGCGGCCGTTGCGTCCACCACCGCCAGGCTAGGGGTCCGGGATAACGCGCCGCGCGCGCCTGCCGTCTCGGGAAAAGGGGCCGCCCCGCCTGGGCTCTAAGGAAGCTCAGGTGAATAATATGAACGAACGCAGGGACGGGCGCTTCTCGCATGAGAAATCGCTCGAGGGGGCGCGCAACTCCGCCTCGAGGAGGGCGGAGCGCTCCAAGGAGGAGGCACGGGAGGTCTACGGTCACGCCGACGGCGGCGTGACCGTCGTGTACGAGACGCATGCTGTCCGCCTCGAGGGCGTGCGGCGCACGCTGATCCCTCTTGACCTGGTCGACGAATACCCCATCGTCATGGAGTTCGCGAACGGCGACGGCGCCGTCGGCAGGGACCGCTCCGAGCGCGCCGCCGAACGTCCCGCCATCGAGGTCAGGGGCGCTCTGAAAGACGTTAAGCACGAGGTGCTCCGTCGCGCGGCGTCGGGGACGGTCCGCGACGCCGACGGCGTGGTGCGCAAGCTGGTGGTCTGGCCAGACGAGCTCGGGGAGGGGTCGTTCCGCTTCCGCCTGGAGTGGTGGGCGGAGTATCTGCGGGGGAGGATCGACGCCAGGCGCGAGGGCTCCCGCCGCGTCATCCGGGACGGCGTCACCGACCTCGAGTCCATCGCGGCGGCCGCCGAGGCGGGCGGCTCCGCGGCGCGGCGACTCGCCGCCCCCGACGGCAGCGGGCCCGCGTCCGGGGGCGAGGAGGAAGGCTACGCCTACCTCGACCTGGTGGACGCGATCGAGAGCGTTCTTGCGGGCGCGAGCGAGCGGGACGCCTACATCTTCCGCCAACACTTCTTCCAGGATCGCGAGTACAAGGACATCGCCCGAGAGCTCGGATGCGCAAATTCGACGGCCACCTACTCTATGAAGCGTCTGCTCCCCTTGGTGAGGAACTGCCTCAGGGAACTCGGCTATTAGACTGCCCGGGAACGGGAAGGGGCGGGGCCGCGCGTTTCCGTGCGCGGTCCCTGAATCTGAATCTACCCCGATTCCGTTTACACCCCTACGCCGCCACGGGGGCGGCATCCTCCATGTGCTTCGCCTCGAACTCCTCGGGGCTGAGGTCGCCGAGCGCGGAGTGTATCCGCGTCCTGTTGTAGAAGCACTCGATATACTCGAAGATCTCGAGCGCCGCCTGGTCGCGGCTCTCGAACGTGCGCGCGTGCACGCACTCCGCCTTGATGAGGCCCATGAGCGACTCCATCGCCGCGTTGTCCCAAGGGCTCGAGATGGAGCCCATCGACGGTTCGATGCCGGCGTCCCGCATGGTCCTGCCGAGCTGCAGGGACACGTACTGCGAGCCGTGGTCTGAATGGTGCACGCAGCCCGCCGGCGGCCTCCTGCGCGCTATCGCCATCTTGAGCGCGTCGTCGGCGAGCCCGGCCGTCATGCTCGGCGACATCGACCAGCCGACTATCATGCGCGACCATATGTCCATCACCATAGCCAGATACAGCCAGCCCTGGTGGGTGCGCACGTAGGTGATGTCGGCGAACCACGCGCGGTTCGGGCCGTCCGCGCTGAAGTCGCGCTTGACCAGGTCGGGCGCGCCGCCCGCCTGCGGGGCGGCCGGCTTTGCGGCGCCCTTCGGCCGCTTGGCGCAGCCGCGCGTCGTCCCCGACCAGCCGTTCTCGCGCATGATGCGCGCCACGCGCTTGCGGGACGTCGAGACGCCCGCCTTCCTGAGCTCCGCGAAGACCTTCGGCGCGCCGTATATGCCGCGGCTGTCGGCGTAGACCTCGGAGATCCTGGCCGCCAGCTCGGCGTCGCGCAGGTCGCGCGCGCTTGGCGGCCTCGAGCGCCACGCGTAGTAGCCCTGCCTGGTCACCTTGAGCGCGGCGCACATCGCCGAGACCGGCCACGAGCCCTCGTTGAGCAGCATGAACGCGAACTTCGCCCTCTCCGCCCGCGCGCCTACAGCTGCCTGCTGGCGAAGAAGGCGCTCGCTTTTAAAAGAATCTCGTTCTCCCTCCTCAGCCGCTCCACCTCGCGCTTAAGCCTGCGATTCTCCTCGGCCACCCTGAAGGGGTTGTTCTCGGGGGACGCCTGCGCGGCATCGGCCTTCTTGACCCAATCGGATACGCTGCCTGGGTCGACCCCGAGCTCCCTGCCGATCTCGGCGTAGGTGCCGCCCCGCTCGCGGTAGAGCTGCACCGCCCGCTGCTTGAACTCGGGCGCGTACTTCGGACACGGTCGTCCCATCCCGGACTCCTTTCCCCGTCCGCCCCATCATGCGCGAACGGAACTCGATGTGTCAACGGGACTGGGGTAGATTCATTCATTTCGACCCTGCGACTTCTGCTCGGCGCTTCTTTCCTGGCATAGAAAAAGGAGAGGGCGGCCGACGCCGCCCTCTCCCGTTACGGATTGCTTTGACGCGGCTATTTGCCGTCCGCGTCGTCCTCGTCGCGCTCCTCGAAGCGGTCCTCCTCGGGGATGGTCCCCGCGTCGCTTGTGCAGACGCGGCCGTACTCGTCTCTCTCTGGCTCTGGCATCTCGGCCTCCTATGACGTGGCGGCTTTGCCGCCGGGCTGTGGCCGCTCCGACGGCGGCCTCACCTATGGGGCCGTCGGGGAGGGAGGCGTTTCGACGACCTTCTGCGCGTGTTTGGATTGGCTACACTTAATGGGACAATTTCATGAGGGACTGAAGAACGGGAGAAA
>CAZRPL010000048.1:0-11843 GCA_964602045.1 uncultured Collinsella sp.
CGTCGACCGCGTCGGGCTTGGTGGGGGTGGGGATGAGCGCGCCCACGCCCAGGTAGTCCGCACCCGCGGCCTCGGCGGCGCGCGCTTGCTCCACGGTCTGGGCCGACACGCCGATGATGGCATCGGGCCCCAGCACACGGCGCGCCTCGGCGCAGGCGGTGTCGGACTGGCCCACGTGCACACCGTCGGCACCCGAACGTCGTGCCGCCTCGACGTCGTCGTCGATCAAAAACGGCACGCCCGCCGCGCGGCAGGTCGGCAGGATGGTCGTCGCTTCGGCCACGAGCTCGTCGGTCGTCATGTGTTTCTCGCGCAGCTGCACGAAGGTGGCGCCGCCGTCGATCGCCTGCTGCACGCATTCGGCGAGCGTGCGGTCATGCAGCCATGCGGAATCCGTCACGGCGTACAGGAACATACCGGCACGGATGCCCGCAGGCGTCCAGGAGCCGCGCACCGCGGCGGCCATTACAGCTCCTCCACGCGTGCGCCGGCGACAAGCGTCGCGGCGTCCATGTTGCAGATGGCGTCGAGCAGGTAGGTGCGCAGGCTGCCATTGCCGTCGGCGGGCGTCATGCGAGCCGCGGCGATCTCGCCGGCAAGGCCGTGGCCGGCGATGGCGGCGACGGTGGCGTCGAAGACGTTCTCGGGGTTGGCGACGGCGTAAGCGGCGACCACGCAGGAGAGCATGCAACCGGTGCCGGTGATCTTGCCCATGGCGGCGACGCCGTTACGGATGGCGACGGCACGGTCGGCCGAGGCCACGATGTCGATGGCGCCGGTGATGGCCACGACTGCGTTGAGCTTTGCGGCGAGCTCGCGCGCGAATGCGGCACTCGTGGCGAGGTTGTCATCGGTGACGGCGTCGTCGGGGTCGACGTCCACGCCGCGGGTCGACGAGGCGGCGCCCGCGATGGCCTTGATCTCGCTCATGTTGCCGCGCACGACGGTGATGGGCAGGGTGTCGATGAGCTCGGAGGCGGTAGCGGTGCGCAGCGCGCTCGCGCCGGCGCCCACCGGGTCGAGCACGATCGTGTGGCCGAGTTCGGCGGCGCGCTTGCCGGCCACGCGCATGCCCTCGATGGAGCGCTGGTTGAGCGTGCCGATGTTGAGCACGAGGCCGCCGCAGATGGACGTGATGTCCTCCACATCGGCAGGCTCGTCGCTCATGATGAGGGAGCCGCCGCACGCGAGCAGCGCGTTGGCGCAGTCGTTGACCGTCACATAGTTGGTGATGCAATGCACCAGCGGCACACCGGCGCGAACGTTATCCAAAGCAGTTCCAAGCATGTTCATATCCATTTTAGAAATCCTTTCAACAGCGGACCGTACGCCCGCGATCAAGCAACCGTTTCAACAACGGGCCATCGGCCCGCAACAACGTAACCAATCCAGCAAACGAATAAGCCTCAACCACCCCATACCGCCCAGCACGCGTCAGCAAGGTGTGTGCACGCCGACCGACCTCGCGCGGCACGGGGGACGGGGCACGGCGTGCCGCGCGGGCATATCGTCCCGCCCGGAGTTCCACAGCGAGCGTAGCGAGCGAGGACTGTCTGAGGACGGGATGATATGCCCGCCCGGCGCCCCGCCCAAAGCCCCTACTGCGCGTCGAGGTCGATCGTCGTGCCCTCGAACACCTTGTTGACCGTGCGCACCGCGCACATCTTCCCGCACATGGTGCAGGTACCCTCGGTGCTGGCGGGAGAGGCCTCGTAGCGCGCCTTGGACGTCACGGGGTCGAGCGCGTATCGCCACATCTCGTCCCACGCGAGGCGACGACGGGCGTCGCCCATGCGATCGTCCACGTCGCGCGCGCCGGGTACGCCCTTGGCGATGTCGGCGGCGTGTGCGGCGATCTTCGTGGCGATGAGGCCGTCCAGCACGTCCTTGGCGTCGGGCAGGCACAGGTGCTCGGCGGGCGTCACGTAGCACAAAAAGTCCGCGCCCGCGCTCGCGCTGATGGCGCCGCCGATGGCCGCGGTGATGTGATCGTAGCCCACGCCGATGTCGGTGACGAGCGGTCCCAGCACGTAGTAGGGCGCGCCGTGGCACAGGCGCTTTTGCAGCTCGACGTTGGCGGCGATCTCGTTGATGGCCATGTGGCCGGGGCCCTCGATCATCACTTGCACGCCGGCGTCCCATGCGCGACGGGTGAGCTTGCCGAGCTCGATCATCTCGGCGGTCTCGGTGGCATCGTTGGCGTCGTACAGGCAGCCCGGGCGGCAGGAGTCGCCCAGCGAGATGGTCACGTCGTACTCATGGCAGATCTTCAAGATCTCGTCGTAGTACTCGTAGAAGGGGTTCTCGTTGCCGGTGACCTCCATCCAGCCGAAGAGCAGCGAGCCGCCGCGGCTCACGATGTTCATGAGGCGGCCGGCCTCCTTGAAGGTCTTGATGACCGACTTGTTGATACCGCAGTGGATGGTGAGGAAGTCCACGCCGTCCTCCGCGTGTGCGCGTGTGACCTCGAGCAAGTCGTCCACGGTGAGCTCGACGAGCGGCTTTTCCATGTAGCCGATAGCGTCGTACATGGGCACGGTGCCCACCATGAGCGGGGTCTTTTGCACGAGCTCCTGGCGGAAGAATCGCGTCTTGCCGGAGTTGGAGAGGTCCATGATGGCGTCGGCGCCGAACTGCTCGGCGGTGTGGACCTTCTCCCACTCCACCTCGGCGTTCGCCACGTCGCCCGAGATGCCAAGATTCACGTTGACCTTGGTGGACAGGCCGGCTCCGACGCCGCGTGGCTCAAGGCCCATGGCCAGGTGGCGGATGTTCGCCGGAATGGCGATGCGGCCGGCGGCCACGCCGGCGCGGATGAATTCGGGGTCGCGGCCCTCGCGCTCGGCGACGGCGCGCATGGTGTCGGTGACGATGCCGGCGCGCGCGTAGTCGAGCTGCGTGACCAGCTTCTCGCCGCCTCCCGATTCAGTTGTTGCAGTGGTGGTGTGCGCATCCATACGCATGCTCCCTTCGTTGGCATTACCCATATCAGGTTCGTCGGGTCGGGGCGGGACGCGCCCCCTCTCAGCCTGCCGTGGTGTCCTGCAAGCTCCCCGTGATATGCGATTGTTGACGCGATTATAGCGCGTTGATGCCGAATGGCTCAATGTAACAGGTAAAATAACCCCAGGGGTTTTTCTACATTTTGGATTTGAGGCTTTCTGACTGGCAAACAAGCTGGCTACGCCTATCCGGTGCGAACATTCCTCGGCCCAGGATTCCCCGCATCAAGCCAAGCACACCTGCACCGCTGATCCACCACGTTGCATGTCATTCGCAACCCTTTGGGTATCATCGGAGCAATGGGGTCCCAACGGGTCAGATCGCGGAGGATGGGCATGAAAGACTTCTTGGACAGAGATGACGATGGCCACCTCGGCATCGGTGACCGATCGTTCGCGAACCTCATGTACGAAGAAGAAATGCGCACCATGTATGACTCCGAGCCCGGCGACAATGAACCGGGAACATGTGGCTACATGTTCTTGGGCTGCGTGATTCCCTTAGGCGCTATTGCGATTTTCTTCATGCTCGCGCTCGTATGTTGCGGATGACGCTGCGCACGTTTGTGGGAACATGGCTCATTGTCCAGCAACGTTTTGACGCTTGGTAGGAGGAACGTTGTTGAATTGCAGCTCAGATGATCGGAACGGCGGCGGGCACATTACGTATATGGATTCAGGGGTCGCCTATTGGTGGGCAAGCAGCTCCTCGCGCGGTGGTGATTCCGGCGGTGGGGGCTGTAGCTGCGGTTGCTGCTCATGGATCATTGCTATTCCCGTTCTCATCTATACGCTTGTTGTGATATGGGGTTATCTGAATATGTAAAGCATTACCCCGCGGTTACAGCGGTTGGTGTGCCGTTGCGTAACCGCGTTTGCTCGGAGCCCGGCTTGCTAGATTTGCACTTTTCAGGGGTTTTTGACTCTGTCCGTTTTGACTGTTAACAAAAGCTCAGGTCAGGCAATCGGCGAATTTGCGAAAAGGCGGGAAATCCCCCGCATTCCAAAAAAAAATGCCGTCAAAACCCCTGAAAAGTGCAAATCTAGCAAGTTGGCCACACGCGGGCAGACGCCAACGCCCCGAGCGGATCGCCCGCTGCTACTTGTCCGCCATGAAAACAAGGGTCGAGCCGTCGGCCGCGGAAAGTTCGGGAGCGTATCGGTAACCCACGTCAAAGCGGGTAAGGTCCGTAGCGTCCTCGATACCGTGCTCGGCCATCCAGCGGACCATCGAGCCGCGGGCGATCTTGCTCGCCGTGGCGCGCTGCACCGGCTTGCCCGTGCGGAGATCCTCGCCAAAGATGCAGGTGACGACCGTCGATCCGGCGGGCATGTGCGGCAGGACGGCCTTGGCGTACTCCACGCTCGCAAGATTCACCAGCGTGGTCGGCTGGTCGTCGCATATCGCGTGGGCGATGTCGGGTCCCCAGAACGCGTACAGGTCGCGTGCGTCGTCCACGGCAAGCTTCGCGCCCATCTCAAGCCGGTAGGGCTCCACGGCGTCAAAGGGGCGCACGCATCCGTAGAGGCCCGAGAGCACCCACAGGTGTTCCTGCAGCCATTCGAGCTCGTCAAAGCCCATAACCTCGGGTGCCATGCTGCGGTATTGGATGCCCACGTAAGAAAAGACGGCGGGGGAGGCGAGGCGAGTGATTGCAGGATCGTCCAGCTGGTATTCATCGGAAACAATGCAAAACTCGTGCAGTCGTTCGGCATTCTCGGCAAGCAGCTTGTCATTTACGCGCCACAACGCGCGCAGCCCCTCGGCACCGTCGGCGCGCTCGATGTCACGCAGCGCCCGAATCAGCCGCTCGGTCTTGTGCGGAAACGGCGGGATCGCGCGGGGCGCAAACGAATCCGAGGCGACTCGCATCTGCTTGGCGGGCGAAACGATAACCTGCAGCATGTCGGGTCCTTTCTGCGATACGCGGGCAACTTAACACCCCATCATACCCGCAGCGGGAAAGCATCGGGGCAGGTGGCGTATCCGCCATGTCCCGTGCCATGCAAAAGGCCCACGAGCCCCAAGGGAACACGCGGGCCTTACGGCGAATGCGTTGCAGGCTTTAGACGCTAGCGGGCGTTACGCGCGCTCGATGAACGCCTTGTAGCCCTTGTACGCCTCGTACACGTCGGCCTTGTTGGTGGCCTCCCACAGGGCGTGCATGGACAGCACGGCCACGCCGGAGTCGATGACGTCCATGCCGTACTCCGCCAGGATGTAGGCGATCGTGCCACCGCCGCCCGCGCCGATGCGGCCGAGCTCGCAGGTCTGGAAGGCGACGCCTGCCTCGTCCATGATGTCGCGCACGAGTGCCATGAACTCGGCGTCGGCGTCGTTGGAGCCGGACTTGCCGCGGCTGCCGGTGTACTTGTTGAAGCACAGACCGTGACCCATGACGGCGGCGTTCTTCTTCTCAAAGCGATCGGCGTAGAGCTGGTCGAAGCCCGCGGACACGTCGGAGGACAGCATGCGCGAGTTGGCGAGCGCGCGGCGCAGGCGCAGCTCACCGCCTTCGCCGGCGAGTTCCATGATCTCGGCCATAGTGTTCTCGAAGAAGCGGCTCGTCATACCGGAGGCGCCCACGGAGCCGATCTCCTCCTTGTCCACGAGCAGCGTGACGGAGGTGCGCTCCACGGTGGGCACGGCGAGCTGGGCGGCGAGCGAGGTGTAGGCGCACACGCGGTCGTCCTGGCCGTAGCCCAAGATCATGGAGCGGTCGAGGCCCATCTCGCGGGCGGGACCGGCCGGTACGACCTCGAGCTCGGCGGAGAGGAAGTCCTCCTCGGTAAGGCCGTACTTGTCGTGCATCAGGTCGATGAGCATCTGCTTGACGGGCTCCTTGGGAGCCTCGTCACCCTCGATGACGACGGGACGGCCACCGGCGATAAGGTCGAGGTTCTCGTGATCGACGGCCTCGGCGGCGGGCTTCTTCATCTGATCGGCGGACAGGTGGATGAGCAGATCGGAGATGCAGAACACCGGATCGGAGGCATCCTCGCCGATACAGATCTGGACGGTGGTGCCGTCTTTCTTGCACACGACGCCGTGGATGGCAAGCGGCGTGGCGACCCAGTGGTAGGCCTTGACGCCACCGTAGTAGTGCGTGTCGAGATAGGCCATGTCGCCGGCCTCGTACAGGGGGTTCTGCTTGATGTCCAGACGCGGGGAGTCGATGTGCGCACCGAGGATGTTCACGCCCTGCTCGATCGGGGCGGAGCCCAGGTTGACGAGCATGATGGTCTTGTTGTGGCACACGGCGTAAACCTTGTCGCCGGCGGCGAGGGCGCGCTTTCGCGCCAGCACGTCGTCGATGTTCACGTAGCCCGCGGCCTCGGCGAGCTTGACGCTCGCGGTCACGCACTCGCGTTCGGTCTTGTTCTCGCTGATGAAGGCGCGGTAGTCGCTGCAGAGCCGCTCGAGCTCGGCGATGTCGGACTCACCGTACTTGTTCCATGCGTTCGGACGCTCCAAAGTGGGCCTCCCCATATCGACGCGGATAGTTACCGCAGGGTATGGTAGCACGGGATTCCTAGTGGTGGTGTAGGGTTTTGGTGGGGGAGGATGGGTTTGGCTTTCGCTCGGGTGGCAACGATTGTGCTGACGGTCCGATGTTAGAATCTTGTCGGATGATTTAAACGTCATACGAATAGGGTGTCGCTATGAAACATGCTGCGGTTGAATATGATTCTTCAGCGTTTCATATCAATGAGGACTTCTACGAGCAGGTCATCATCGAGCACCTCCGAGATGACCTCGGCTATGTGTTTCTGCACGGTCCCGATGTCGAACGAACTACGCCAGACTATCGTGACGTTTTCCTTCCAGGTGTTTTACTTGCGAGTCTCCGGCATATAAATCCGAATCTTCCTGCCGTTGCGATCGATCAGGCGATTCTCAAGATTTCGAGCGTCGATGCGGGCACACTCGCCCAGAAAAACGAGACGTTCATGGACTATCTACAGTCGGGTGTCGAGGTGCGTTATTTCGATGGGAAAGAGGAGCGCGACGATATCGTTTATCTGCTGGACTACGATCATCCGCTCAACAACGCTTTCCATGTCGTCAACCAGTGGACATTCGTCGAATACTCTGAAAAGCGTCCGGATGTCATTGTTTTCGTGAATGGTATCCCGCTTGTCGTCTTCGAGCTGAAGTCACCTTCGCGCGAGGAGACCGACGCAAGCGATGCCTACAAACAGCTGCGCAACTACATGCAGCATATTCCGTCGCTGTTTGTTCCGAACGCCTTTTGTGTTATGAGCGACCTTACCGAGACCCGTGTCGGTACCATCACGGCGAAGGAGGACCGTTACGTCGCTTGGAAGAGCGTAGACGGCGATTACGCCGAGACTGCCCATGCCGATTGGAAAACGATGCTCGACGGCATGCTTGCCAAGGAGCGTCTCATCGATATCGTTCATAACTTTATTTGTTTTAACGACTCCGGCGACAGAGTGGTCAAGATCCTCGCTGGCTATCATCAATACTTTGCCGTGCGAAAGGCCGCCCAGCGCGCCATGGAGGCGGTAGCGGGTGATGGCAAGATCGGTGTGTTCTGGCATACGCAGGGTTCGGGTAAGTCTCTCTCGATGGTATTTCTTGCACATCTCCTTCAAGAGTGTCTCGATAAGCCGACCATCGTGGTGATTACGGACAGAAATGATCTTGATGATCAGCTCTATGGGCAGTTTGGGCGCTGTAAGGCGTTCCTTCGCCAGGAACCGGTCAAAGCGTCTTCTCGTCAGAATCTCAGAGAGCTCCTCATAGGGCGCGAAGCTAACGGCATCATCTTTACGACTATGCAAAAGTTCATGGATGGCGACGAGCCGCTTTGCAACCGGAGCAACGTTGTTGTGATGGTGGACGAAGCGCATCGCGGGCAGTACGGACTCACCGAGCGCATCGACGAGAAAGGTAACGTGTCTGTTGGCGCTGCACGTGTGGTTCGCAAAGCGCTGCCCAACGCAAGCTACATTGGGTTTACGGGGACGCCCATCGCCACCGAAGACAAGAACACGCGCGAAATCTTTGGCGACTACATTGACGTGTACGACATGACGCAGGCCGTAGAGGATGATGCTACGCGCCCCGTTTTTTACGAGAGCCGCGTTGTTGCTCTTCACTTGGACAAGGATGTGCTTGCCAAGCTTGATGCCGTGTACGCTGAGTATGCCAAGGAAGCGGATGCGGCAAGCATTGAGCGTAGTAAGCACGAGCTGGGTGGGATGGACGCCATCTTTGGAACTTCGGAGACCATCGAGGCACTCTGCACGGATATTGTTGAGCACTACGAGACGAACCGCAGTGACGTGCTCACCGGCAAAGCGATGATAGTCGCTTACAGCCGTCCTATAGCGATGAAGATCTACTATAAGCTCATGGAGATGCGTCCTGCGTGGAAGGATAAAGTGAGCGTCGTCATGACCATGGGCAACCAGGACCCTGAGGAATGGTTCAAAGTATGTGGCGGCACCACGCACAAAAAGGATATGGAGCGACGGTTCAAGAGTGACAACGATCCGTTGAAGATTGCTATCGTCGTTGACATGTGGCTCACGGGATTTGACGTCCCCAGTCTCGCAACCATGTACGTCTTCAAGCCCATGAAGGGACACAACCTTATGCAAGCGATTGCCCGCGTGAATCGTGTGTATCCGGGCAAGGAAGGCGGACTAATCGTCGATTACGTCGGAATCGCCGGTGCCCTCAAGCGCGCCATGAAGGATTACACCGCGCGTGATCGAAGTAATTATGGCGATATGGACGTTGCCAGGACGGCATATCCGAAGTTTCTCGAAAAGTTGGATGTCTGTCGAGACCTGCTCTACGGCTTCAACTATCGCGATCGAATCTTCGATGGAAGTAAGCAGGAACTTGCGAACTGCATAACCGAGGGTGTCAACTGGCTACTGGATTCTGTGCGAAGCGACCTTTTGGAAGATCTGCTCAAACAAGCTCAGCTTATGAACCAAGCCCTGAGCCTATGCAAGAGCATGGTTTCCGAGAAAGATCAGCATGAGGCCGCCTTTATCAGTGTCTTGCGCGTGCAAGTTTTGCGCATCCAAGGCAAGGGCAAGGGTGGCGGCGGCATGACCTATGCTGAGCTGAATAATCGTGTCACTGCCATCCTTGAGCAGGCAGTGAGGTCGGACGGCGTGATCAACCTTTTTGAGAATGATAGCGTGGAGATTTCTCTCTTTGACGAGTCCTTCCTTGAGGAACTTGCGCATATGCGTGAGAAGAATATTGCGCTTGAGACTCTCAAGCGTCTCATTAAGGAGCAGGTACGTAGCTACCGGCGGAGGAGCGTCGTCAAGTCTCAGAAGTTTAGCGAGCTCTTGCAGAAGACTATCAATGGTTATCTCAACGGCATGCTCTCCAACGCTGAGGTCATCGAAGAGCTACTGAACATGGCTAAGGAGATGATGACGGAGCGTGGTGAAGCCGAGCGGCTTGGTCTCTCGCAGGAGGAGCTCGCCTTTTACGATGCGCTTACTAAACCGCAGGCGGTCAAGGATTTCTACAATAACGACCAGCTGGTTGCCATTACACGCGAGCTTACCGAACAGCTGAGGAGGAACTCCACGATAGACTGGCAGAGAAAGGACAGTGCCCGCGCGGGCATGCGGGTTGCGATCAAGCGCTTGCTGAAAAAGTACAAATATCCGCCCGAGGGCGCAGACGAGGCCATGGAAACCGTCATGGCGCAGTGCGAACTCTGGGCGGACACCCAGACATACGTCACCTACGATTCGAGAGGATAGCCAGTGACGCGCAAGAAGAAAGAGAATACCGCGGAGATCGGGTTCGAGCAGCAGATATGGAGTGCTGCCGATAAGCTGAGAGGCAGCATCGACGCATCGGAGTATAAGAGCGTTGTGCTGGGGCTTATTTTCCTCAAGTACATTTCGGATAAGTTCGATCAGCGTTATCAAGAGCTTCTCGACGAGGGTGAAGGCTTCGAGGAAGACCGCGACGAATATACCTACAAAAATATCTTCTGGGTCCCCCAGGAGGCGCGTTGGGAAGTCATCGCTTCGGCGGCTCATACGCCGGAAATCGGCAAGGTTATCGACAACGCAATGCGCCTAATCGAGGTTGAAAACAACAGGCTAAAGGGAATACTGCCTAAGAATTTTGCCCGCCAAGAGCTTGATAAGCGTCGTTTGGGAGAGGTCGTTGACCTATTCACCAACGTTCAGATGGCGGAGAAGGGCGATACCCGCGATATCCTCGGACGTACGTATGAGTACTGCTTGGCAAAGTTCGCTGAGGCGGAGGGCAAGAATGCCGGTGAGTTCTACACCCCGGCATGTGTCGTACGAACGCTTGTCGAGATCATTCAGCCGTATCATGGCCGCGTGTATGACCCTTGCTGCGGCTCCGGCGGTATGTTCGTCCAGTCTGCCGAGTTCGTTCGTCGTCACCAGGGCAGGATCAACGATCTGTCCATCTTTGGTCAGGAGAGCAATCCGACTACGTGGAAAATGGCAATGATGAACCTTGCCATCCGTGGTATCGACGCCGACTTGGGAGCGCATAACGCGGACACGTTCTTCAATGACATCCATAAGGACAAGCGTTTCGACTTTGTGCTCGCCAATCCCCCATTCAACTCATCGGATTGGGGAGGGGAGCATCTAACCGAGGATCCCCGATGGGAGTTCGGCATTCCTCCCGTAGGCAACGCGAACTTCGCATGGATGCAGCACATGATTCACCATCTTGCCGACGGTGGACATATGGGCATGGTGCTTGCTAACGGCTCGCTTTCTTCGCAGCAGAACAACGAAGGGGAGATAAGGAAGGCGATTGTTGATGCCGGCCTTGTTGAGGGTATCGTTGCCATGCCGGATAAGCTTTTCTACAGCACGGGCATTCCGGTGTGTCTTTGGATTATCAGCAAAGAACCGAACAGAGAGCGCAAGACGCTTTTCGTAGATGCTCGCGAGATGGGTTCAATGGTGAGCCGCAAGCTACGCGAGTTCACCGAGGAGGATATCACTAAAGTTGCCGGCACCTTCGATGCCTTCCGCAAAGGCGAGCTCGATGGTGAGAAGGGATTCTGCGCCGCTGTTGATATCGAGGAGATCGCTAAGCAGGGTTACATCCTCACTCCGGGACGATATGTCGGTATCAAGGAAGAGGAAGACGACGGCGAACCTTTTGAGGAAAAGATGACTCGTCTGACCGGCGAGCTGGCAAAGTGTTTCGAGGAGTCCAGCCGTCTGCAGGAGCAGATTAAGAAGAACCTGGAGGCGATTGGGTATGGGATGTAAGTGTCTTGGCGAGCTTTGTTCGTTTTACCGCGGCTCAAGCATTCCTCGAACGCGTATGCATGAGAACGGCGACTACCTTTACATTCACTATGGTGACCTATACAAGGGCTTTGAATTGCGCATCGATGTTGAATCCCCACAGAAACCCATCCCTCGCGTATTATCTGATGAGCGCATCAAGGATACCCAATGGCTTCACGACCAAGATATCGTATGTGTGCTTACCTCGGAAACCGTTGATGATCTTGGCCATTCGTTCATTTTCAATAATCCAAAGGAGCTGCCCGCTGTTGCGGGAACAGAGACAACCATTGTTCGCGTAGACAGGCGAGATATACTCGTCCCTGCCTACTTAAACTATCTGATGCAAACGCCGCGGTTTAAGGCTTTATTGCGGCAATACGTCAAAGGAATGAAAGTATTTCGCGTACATCCCAATGACCTAGCGCGCATCGAAATCGATCTGCCAAGTCTTGACGCACAGCGAAAAGTCGCGGCATTTTGCGATGCGATATTTGATAAGCAGCTGTTCAACCAGCACATAAATGATTATTTGGC
>CAZRPL010000049.1:0-11166 GCA_964602045.1 uncultured Collinsella sp.
CGCCGTCGTCTGCATCGCATTCGTCGTCATCATCGCCGTATTCATCCTGAGTATCATCGGTCTTGACAGCGCCGAGGACGCCGGCGTCGCCGCGAGCCCGCTGTACGCCTGGGGGCTGGGGCTCAGCATCGCCGCGTTCTGCCTCGTCTGGATCCCCGTCTGCGGCTTCTTTACCCTGCAGCCCGGTCAAGCGCGCGTGTGCATCCTGTTCGGCGACTACAAGGGCACGGTCCGCGACGGCGGCTTCCGCTGGGCGAACCCGTTCTACAGCCGTTCGATGGGCACGAACGCCTCCGCCGAAGAGGCGACCGCCGAGGTCCTCTCCAAGTCGAGCCTATCGCTCGGCAAGCAGATCAGCGTCGCCGCGAAGGCATCCAACAACCTGTCGACCAAGGTGAGCGTGCGCGCCCGCACCCTGAACGGCGAGATCCTGAAGGTCAACGACAAGATGGGCAACCCCATCGAGATCGCCAACGTCGTGGTGTGGCATGTCGCCGACACCGCCAAGGCCCTGTTCGACGTGGACAACTACGAGCAGTTCGTGGCCACGCAAGCCGAGACGGCCCTGCGCCACGTTGCGAGCATCTACGCCTACGACCACCTGGAGGACAACTCCGACGACGCCGGCGCCATCACGCTGCGCTCCAACATCGAGGAGGTCTCCGAGGCGCTCAAGCGCGAACTCACCCAGCGTCTGGCCCCGGCCGGCGTGACCGTTGACGACGCCCGCCTCACGCATCTGGCCTATGCGCCCGAGATCGCCCAGGCGATGCTGCGCCGCCAGCAGGCCGAGGCCGTCATCGCGGCGCGCAAGAAAATCGTCGAGGGCGCGGTGTCGATGGTCGACATGGCGGTGAAGGAACTCGCCGATGGCGGCACCATCGAGCTTGACGAGGAGCGCAAGGCGCAGATGGCATCCAATCTCATGGTCGTGCTGTGCGGCGAATCCGAAGCCCATCCGGTCCTCAACACCAGCTCCCTCTACTAACCCCGGGTAAATAGGGACAGTCCCCATTTTTTCCCAGTATCAGCCCCGAATGGGAAAATGGGGACAGGCACTTTTTCCCATCTCGCACGTCAAAGCAGGTGTCCTCATGGCACGCAAACAGTATCCACTCCGCATAGACCCTGCCATCTGGGAGGCCGTTCAGCGCTGGGCCGACGATGAGATGCGCAGCGCCAACGGTCAGGTCGAGTGGATCTTGCGAGACGCCCTGAAGCGCGCCGGACGCCTGCCCAAGAAAAAGCCGAGCACGGACGATTCCACCGACCGGTAATGTCCCAATTATCTCCTGGCCCCTTTTGGGACATGGGCTCTTTGGGGCACGGGCATCACAGATCGCACAGATATATGACCGCCCCCTTGTCAAAAGATGCCGTTCGCGACGGAGAACACAGCTTAAGAGGTTCTTCAGACTAATCCGACGCCCCTGAGGTACATTCTTTATCGGCGCACCAACCGACCGTCGAGGTGCCCGCGGCGCCTCGGCAACGCTGAACAGGAGATGATACGATGCGCACCGCAACGAAGAGAAAAGAGGACCCTCACCTCGCCGAGACGAACGCTCCCCAGGTGACGACCACCAAACGCCCGAAACGCTCAAAGGACCAGCGACTCAACCTTAAGCGTTCATACGAAGCGTTTTTGGAGGCGACCAAGAAGGCGGGAGACTCCGCCAAGAGCGTCTGCGTTCCCTCCGAGGTCTGGCCGATGCGCCCATACGCGGCATCCATCTAGGCCCTCTTGCATCTGACGCCTTGCCGCACACGCGCGCAAGGCGCCCCGAGGCCCCGCAAGCCGGATCGCACCGGTTCGCGGGGCCTTTCCATGTGCACGATCGACGCGTGTTGACAAGCGGTGATGAGGACGCTTAGCACGACGATGTGAAGGAATTATGGTCGCATTGCCGTAAAAGACGCCAAAACGGCACGCAAGGCTCCGAAATCTTTGCTCCACCACTATCCCGCAGTGCAGCGTATGCTGCAAAAACAAGGCGTTTACCTGCGCATTGTGTGCAACTCTTGAATCGTTTCCAAATGATTGCCAACGACCCTTGAAACCGCCTGAGCGACCGACTAGACTTGCCCTCGGCAAATCGGTGAACGGACGATTACCCGCAGCAAACGGTCCGTTCAAGTCCATAGCATGTCGAAGGAAAGGAAGAACTATGGCCGCCATCAACCTGCTCCAGTCCACCGCCAAGGCGATCGCGAACATCTTCTCCAACGAGCTCGAGGCCGCCGTGCCCGGCATCAGCACCGGTGCCTATCTCGACCGCGCCGCTCACGTGACCCCGAAGGCCTCCTCCGCCTACGGTCGTCTCGCCGCCTAGTTCATCTGTGACATACCGTTCGCCCCGCGCGAACGTCAAAGACCCGCAGGAAGCATGCGCGACCTGCGGGTCTTTTGCATTACCGATGTGAACCCGGCGCGGGCAGGACAGCCCCTGTCTACGCCGCGTGACGGGTGCGGATGGCGTCGCGCACGATACCTCTACCCATGACGTAGGTCACGCAGAAGTAGCCGCCATAGGCGATCAGGAAGATGAGCGTGGTGATACCCACCATGCCGCCGATCGTCATGCCGCCGAACAGCGCCACGAGCTCGATGATGACCGAGAGCGCCACGATCGAGTGCGCGATGCCGACCACGATGGGGAACACGAAGAAAATCGTCTGCTGCACGAGCACCGAGTGATAGATCTCGCGGACCGATGTGCCGAGCTCGGAGAGGATCCGGTAGTTTTTGCTGGCGTCGGACACGCCGGAAAGCTGCTGGATGGTGAGGATCGCCGCACAGGCCACCACGAGCACGAAGCCGATGTAGATCGCCAGATAGCTGATCAGGCCGTTCATGGAATCGACGCCTTGGTAGGTGGTGGTGCGCGCGGCCTCCACGCCCCAACCCGCCACGGATTCGCCCGCCGCGTTCACGACGTCGCCGTAAGTGCGATAGGCATCGATATAGGCATCGCCCTCGCTGACCGAGACGTCGTCGGCGTAGTCCACCATGAGGTAGCTCATGTAGAGCGACAGGTCGAGGGCGGCCACCAGGTCATCCGGCAACACGATGGTACCCGAGTTCATGCCCATCATGACGTTTTGGAACGTGCTCGCGTCCTCGGGCACGCGGTCCTGTACGGGGCGGAGCGCTCGGCCGCCGATCGTGAGTTCGACACGATCGCCCAGCACCTTGTTGTAGACATCGTTTACCGTAGCGCCCATGTCGGAGGTGATCGTGTAGCCGTTCTCGCCGAGCTCGATGGGCTCCATGCCGCGGAAGCGCAGGTAATCGTTGTAATTCGACTCCGTCATGACCGCAAGGCCGAGCGTGGTCATGTCGGAGGTCTCGGTGCCGGCGGGCAGGTCCATGTGCACGAGCCGGCAGAGATCCCACAGTGTCAGCACGGGCTTATCGGCACCGCGCGGCGTGGAATCGTAGGTGTCCACCTGCACGGAGGCGCCGGCGATCGACGCGAGGTCGAAGGGATGGGCATCGGCGGTGTCGGGGTCCACGGTGTCGCCCGCGCTCGCCTCCATCATGTCGACCGGACCGTCCGCCACGGCGTAGCGCGTCACGTGCTCGCCGTCCAAAGCCTCCTGCGCTGCCTCGGCGTTCATCTCGTCCACCACGTCGGCGCTCCAATAGACGAGGCAGCGCGTATAGTCCACCGGCGTACCGCGCTCCACCGTGTTGTTCATCGTGCTCGCAAGCGACATGCCCGTCGTCACGGACGTGATGGCCAAAAACAGGATCATCGCGATGACGGCCATGGACATGCTCACCGTGTTGACCTTGGCGGACAGCTGGCGCAGCGTGACCATGTTGAGCCCGCGCCAATACAGACCGCGCGCGCCCTGCAGCGCCTTGAGCAAAAAGCCCGACAGCCCGTAGAAAAACAGGATGGTGCCGACCACCACGATGGCGGTCGTGATGCCGAACGCCTGCATCCCCTCGGGCGTTCCCTCGTACGGCAGACCGTCGTGCAGCAGCCGCACGTACGCGACGACGATGGCGGCAAGGCCCGCAAGAAAGATGATCGCCGAGACCCAGGGGTTACGGGTCTTGATGGCCTCGTTCGTGCGACCGGCGCTCATGAGGTCGATGATCTTGGCGCGCGCCACCACACGCAGGTTGAACACGAGCGTGACGACGAAAATCGCCGCCAGGCAGCCCACGGTCATCACGAAGGCGCCGAACGAGAAGAAGAAGTGGAAGTCGGCGATCTGCGTCTTGAACAGCGAGGCGGTGAAAAACACCATGAGCTGCGAGAGCGCGAGCCCGCACACGATGCCGAGCGCGAGCGCCGCCATCGACACGAACAGGGTCTCGAACGTCATGATGCGCGCGACCTGTCCTTTGCTCATGCCGAGCACCTGGTAGAGGCCGAATTCCTTCTTGCGGCGCTTCATGATGAAGTTATTGGCGTAGACCATGAGAAAGCCCATCACCACGGCGAGGAAGACCGTGAGGCCGCTGATGATACCGCCGAGCGCCTCGCCCATCCCGGCATTCTGCGCGGTCACGCCGGCGAGGTCCACCTGCACCGAGATCGTGTTGAACGCGTAGAACACGGTGACGGCGAGCGTGAGGGTGAGCAGGTAGACGAGGTAGTCCCTGCCGGCACGGCGCACGTTGCCCCAAGCGAGCTTACAGAGCATCGGAACCCTCACCGCCCATCATCGCCACGACCTCCATGATGCGGTTGAAGAACTCCTGGCGCGACGAGGAGCCGCGACGGAGCTCGGTGAAGATGCGGCCGTCGCGGATGAACAGTACGCGGTTGGTGTAGCTTGCGGCGAAGCTGTCATGCGTGACCATGAGGACGGTCGCCCGGTAGGTGCGGTTCATGGTCTCGAAGCACTCGAGCAGCAGGCGCGCGTTCTTGGAGTCAAGCGCGCCCGTGGGCTCGTCGGCCATGATGAGCGCGGGGTCGCTGACCAGCGCGCGAGCCGCGGCGACGCGCTGCTGCTGGCCGCCGGACATCTGGTAGGGATACTTGTCGAGCACGCCGGTGATCGACAGACGCGAGGCCACCGCCTCGACGCGGACCTGCACCTCGCGCGCGGGCACGCGGCTGATGGTGAGCGGCAGGGCGATGTTCTCGCGCGCGGTCAGTGTGTCGAGCAGGTTGGAATCCTGGAAGATGAAGCCGAGCTGCTCGCGGCGGAAGCGCGTGAGCTTGGCCGGCTTCATGCCGGTCACGTCGACCCCGTCGATGAAGACGTGGCCGCTCGTCACGGCATCGATGGTGGACACGCAGTTGAGCAGGGTCGACTTGCCCGAACCCGACGCGCCCATGATGCCCACGAACTCGCCGCGCTGCACGGTGAACGAGACGTCGGCGAGCGCGCGGGTCACGTTGTTGCGCGACCCGTAGACCTTCTCGACATGACGCACGTCGAGCACGGGCGGCTGCGCGGCAGCCCCGGTCGTATCGGAGAGATGTTGCATCTGCATGGCTCGTGTTTCCTTTCCTGTAGTAACCATAGCAAGACAAAGAGTCGGTGCCGCTCTTATCGGGAATTCGTCCACAGCAGCCAGATCATGCCGAGCGACAGCACGGCCATGATCAGCAGCCACAGGAGCATCTCGAGCACGCTCATGCCGACGCTCTGCGGCTCCTCGTGCACGTCGTAGGGATTGCGACGCGGGATGTCGGACTTCGTGTTCATATCGATCGCCTCCATGACGACCACCTCCTGAAGATATGGTCGCGCAGGCAGCGAGGCGCATCCATCGATTTGGCTTACATCTGGATTGCGCTTTTGTAAGGTTGATTAAGGGCGGCTTAAGGCCGGAACGCCCGCACGATGCGCCCCGGTGCGACGGGCGATAGCGCGTCCCAGCACGGTGAAACATAGCCGCGGCACAGCATAGCGACGCCTTACGAACGTCCAACTTGCTAGATTTGCACTTTTCAGGGGTTTTGATGACCATTTTTCTAAATACGGTGGATCTCGGGCTTTTTCGCATAAAGACCGAACGTCTGACCTGCGCTTTTATTAACAGCCATAACGGACAGAAACGAAAACCCCTGAAAAGTGCAAATCTAGCAAGCTGGACAACCGAAAACATCCCCCATACGCAGAAAATCGAGCAGTTGCATAGTCGTGGAAGGGGTCGCGCCGCCCAATCTTGGTCGATCGCGCGCTCAGGGGCGTTGATGCGGTCCGGTTCCGGCCCCTCCCTCGCGCGGATACAACCACAGCGCTCGATCATGCGCCATCCCGTGTAGAATGGGATGCCATGAAGACGATACATGTGGCAGCAGGCATCATACGCAGAAACGGCGATGGCGACGAGGTGCTCGCCGTTCAGCGCGGCTATGGCGATATGCAGGGACTTTGGGAGTTTCCGGGCGGCAAGGTGGAGCGCGGCGAGTCGCCGGAGGACGCCTGCGTGCGCGAACTTGCCGAAGAGCTGCAAGTCAGCGTGACGGACCTGCGGGACTTCTATACGGTCGAATACGATTACGAGGATTTTCATCTCTCGATGGAATGCTTTTTCTGCCGTATCGACACGAGCGAAGGCGACACGGAACCGCAACGCAACGACCGGCAACTGGATATCCGCTGGGTCAGCCGCCGCTCGTTGGCGAGCCTGGAGTGGATGCCGGCGGACAAGGGCCTCGTCGAGGCGCTCGCCCTCGATGGCACCGAGGCGAACGGACGCGGGATCGATGATGCGGCAGCTGGCGATGGCGGTCCATCGCCCGCAGCGGACGCTGCCGCGAAGCCGCAGCCGTGTCGGAAATCCCGCACGACGAGGAAGAAACCCTCGCTACTCGACGGCATCGACACGAGCGACCTGACCGCTGCCGAGACCGAACTCGTGCGCCGCCGCGCCGCCATCCGCAAATCGATGCGCGGCAACAAGCGAGCCGACACCAAGCCCGAGATGCTCGTACGGCAGCGTCTACGCGAAGCGGGGCTCACCGGTTACCGGCTGCAATGGAAGAAAGCGCCCGGCCGTCCCGACATCGCGTTTCCGGGTCGGCGCATCGCGATCTTCGTAAACGGGTGCTTTTGGCATCGTTGCCCGAACTGCCACCCCAGCATGCCCAAGCGAAACACCGAGTTTTGGGAGGCCAAGTTCCGCCGCAACATGGAGCGCGACGCCCGCGCCCTCGCCGAACTCGAAGAGCTGGGCTGGACCGCCATCACCATCTGGGAATGCGAGCTCAAACGCGATCGCATCGACGAGACCATGGCGCGCGTCATCGACCAGATCCGCGCAGTCGACTAGCGTAGAAGCACCCCGGCGTAGAAGCACCCCAGGGGTTATTTTGCATGGGGCTGCGGGCGCGCAGCCCCATGCAAAATAACCCCTGGGGTGCTTTTACGCTACGGCGGCACACGAAGAGAGCCGGGGGCGAACGCCGTCCCCGGCTCTCCGACCTCCCCGCCTCTCGAAGGCTCTCACCGGATATCTCGGTGGGGAGGACCCTTTCTCTATTTTTCTTATTGCCGCACCACGACTGGGTATGCACGCAACCCACCAAGCCGACGGCGCATGTCGGCAGACGGCTGCTCTCGCACCGCGAGCGGCTCTCGCCGTATCCCACACATTTGCGACACATGCGACGGATGCCAAAGCGTGCCCCCATCCGTGCAAATTCGCCTGTTCGCCACTATCTACCTGCTACATCACGAAACGTTCAAACAGGCGTAAGCAAGGCTTAAACAGGGGTTGCGTCGCTGCGCGGGCATAATGGAGTCAGCGCACGGAAAGAAAAGCGACACCTGATGTGCGCGGTATCTGGCGGATGAGCGAGGAGGCCGGCATGCATTCTTCCCAACATGCAGCAAGCACATGGTCACCATTGCAGCCATCCCAACGTGCAGACCGATTCTCCTTCCCCCCGACACAGAGAAACGGCCTCCTCGTCTCCCCCGCCGACCTTCACGACGGCACCCCTTCCGATGCCAACCACGACGATGAGCCGCATCGGTCGACGAATCAGAAAAAGAACCTGCAGCATTCGCTCGATCGCCTGCTCGACAGCATCGATCATCTGAATCCCCGCGCTGTGGCGGTCTAGCTTCCGCACCCATCCCACGGCTATCTGCACACGCAGCAAAAAGGGCACCGACGCGCGTCGGTGCCCTTTCCATGTACGAGCCCTGCGGGTCCGCCGTGTCGTCGCGCCTTACATCAGCGCGCACACGCTCGCCGCGAAGGCGACGGGATCCTCGGGCAGGATGCCCTCGACCAGCAGCGCCTGGTCGTACAGCAGGCCGGCATAGCGCTCGACCTTCTCGGTATCGCCATCCTTCTGCGCGGCGACGAGCTTGGCGAACACGGGGTGCTTGGCGTTGAGTTCCAGCACGCGCTGGGACTTGGGCAGCCCCTCCATATCTCCCTCCGGGCCGCGCTGCAGAACCTTCTCCATCTCGAGCGACAGCATGCCCTCGGTGGTGATGCAGGCCGGCGACTCGTCCTCGCCCACCAAGCGCGCCGACACCGCGACCTTCTCGACCTTGTCGCCCAGCGCGCTCTTCATCGCCTCGAACAGGTCCTCGTTCTCCTTGGTCGCCTCCTCGGCATCCTTCTTCTCGTCCTCGGTGGCAAGATCCAGATCGCCGGCGGCAACGTTCTTGAGCTCCAGGTGGCGATCCTCGACCTCGGGCTCTGCCCCGTCGGCCACGGCCTTGGCAGCCGCCTCGTGTGCCGCCTCGTCCTCGTAGATCTTGGGCAGGTCGTGCGCTACGTACTCGCGCATGGCCTGGAACGTGAACTCGTCGATATCGGACGTGAGCAACAGCACGTCGTAGCCGCGAGCGAGCACGCCGGTCACCACCGGCATCTTGGACAGGCGGTCGCGGTCGTCGCCGGCGGCGTAGTAGATGGCCTTCTGGTCGTCGGGCATGGCCTTCGCGTATTCGGCGAGCGTGACCATCTTGTGCTCCTTGGCGCTCCAGAACAGAAGCAGGTCGGCCAGCTCGTCGGCCTTCATGCCATAGCTCGAGTAGATGCCGTACTTGAGGCCGCGGCCGAAGTTCTCGAAGAACGTCTCGTAGGTCTCGCGATCGTTGTCACGCATGTCCTCGAGCTCGCTGGTGATCTTCTTTTCCACGCGATGCGCGATGGCGCGCAGTTGGCGGTCGTGCTGCAGCGTCTCGCGGCTGATGTTGAGCGACACGTCAGCCGAGTCGATCACGCCGCGCACGAAGTTGTAGTAGTCGGGCAGCAGATCGGCGCACTTCTCCATGATGAGGACGTTGGAGCTGTAGAGCGCCAGGCCCTTCTCGTAGTCCTTGCTGTACAGGTCGAACGGCGCGCGGCCGGGCACGAACAGCAGGGCGTCGTACTCGAGCGTGCCCTCGGCGTGGAAGCTGATGGTGCGCGCGGGATCTTCGAAATCGTGGAACGTCGACTTGTAGAACTCGTTGTAGTCGGACTGCTCGACATCGGAGCTACGCTTCTTCCAGATGGGTGTCATCGAGTTGATGGTCTCGAGCTCCTCGTAGCTCTCGTACTCGGGCTTGTAGTCGTCGCCTGCATCCTCGGGCTTGGGCTTCTGGCGACTCTTGGAAACCATCATCTGGATCGGGTAGCGCACGTAGTTGCTGTAGCGCTTGATGAGATCGCGCAGACCCCACTCGGTTAGGAAGCGGTCGTAGTCCTCGCCGGTTTCGCCGTTGGCGTCGGCATCGGAATCGCGCATGGTCAGGATGACGTCGGTGCCGTGCTCGCTGCGCTCGCCGGGTTCGATCGTGTAGCCCTCCAGACCGTCGCTTTCCCACACGTTCGCCTCGTCGGAACCGTAAGCGCGGCTCACGACGCGCACATGCTTGGCCACCATGAACGCGGAATAGAATCCGACGCCGAACTGGCCGATGATGTCGACGGCGTCGCCCTGACTGTCGGCGTTCTCGGTCTTGAACTCCTGACTGCCGGAATGGGCGATCGTACCGAGGTTCTTCTCGAGCTCGTCGGCCGTCATACCGATACCATTGTCCGAGATGGTGAGCGTACGGGCGTCGTGGTCGAACGACACGCGGATGGCAAGGTCGTCCTCGCCGAGCTTCACACTGTCGTCCGACAGGCTCTTGAAGTTGAGCTTATCGACGGCGTCCGACGCGTTGGAGATCAGCTCGCGCAGGAAAATCTCCTTATTGGTGTAGATGGAATTGATCATCAGGTCGAGCAGCTTTTTGCTCTCTGTCTTGAACTGGCGCATGGGCGTACGACTTCCTTCCTTGCTCCGTTTTGCAAATGCTGGCAAACCGGATCTGCCATTTTTCAACAGTGACTATACTACCCATAACAGCGCTCATAAAACCTGAGCGTTAAAGACTTAGATTTATCTCCAGATGACTAGGCTTCGGCTGCCGCCCTCCTGCTGGCGCGTGACGCATGCCGGAGAAAGCGTTCGTTTCCGTTATCGTGGTCACGACGACACGATTCCTGTCAGTCCGCCGCTGAATCACCCCTCAGAAACGCCTTGAAAAGCCCGCCAAAATGTACAATGCAGCGCTCTGCGGCGAAAAACAGCAGAAGTGAGCCGCGTCAACGTCCCATGCCACGAGAAGTGAACCGCACCACAGACTCCAACCGCCTCCTCATGGACGTCGCAACGACAGTAATCGTGCTCTCGTGACCACAATCGCGATCACGAACAATAATCTCACCACAACAGTGCGCACCAGCCGAGCACTATCTTAGTGCGCACTTCTTAGTGTTTTATGTTTTTATAATCTTCTCTTTATATATAGTCGTATATTTAGTATTGTGCACTTCATCTTGCAATACGGAAAGGTGTAGCATGTCTCGCAAAGAAACATTCTGCCTGTGCGGAAAGACAGCGCTCGAAGTGTATCGAGCTAGCAAGCGTGTTGCCCCCACCATTCTTGAGAAACCCCGTACAGGCAAGATCGACAACCTGATCATCCCGTTACCTCAAGCAATAGAGGACGAGATGGAGCGTCTAGATGCCTCGAAGCCATACCACATACTGGTAAACAAAAGAATTCCTAAGACACGCAAAGATGTTGTCGGTCACTTTAGAACCAAACAGCTCCCCCGACGTGCACTCATTAAGCTATCCAGATATGTCTACATCGTGAGCCCCGAATTACTGTTCATTGATTTAGCACGAGACGACAGCATCGACATTGAAGACCTCGCCATCATAGGATTCGAGCTCTGCGGAACGTACC
>CAZRPL010000050.1:0-4112 GCA_964602045.1 uncultured Collinsella sp.
GGGACGTGTTCCCTCCAACCCATCGGCGGCCGTCACGGCCGCCGATGGGTTGGAGGGAACACGTCCCCAAATGACCCGCCGGGCGGCCCCAGGACCGTCCGGTGCAACAAAACCCCTGGGGTGAAATTACATCAGCGTCTGAATGTAAGGAGGTTGTAAGGGGGCGGATATCCGACGGTAATGGTCGGTCAGAGCATCGTAATAAGACGTCGTCGAGCAAAATCCTGCGATGGGCGCGCGATAGAGTACGTAGCGGAAACGCGGACGGGCCTGCATGACCGTTCGCAAAAGCTTGTGCGAATCGCAGTGTTCGCGAAAGGAGAACCATGTTCGACTACGCTTGCTCTCGTCGTCAGTTCCTCGGTCTCGCCGGTGGCATCGCCGCCGTCGCCGGCCTCGGTCTCGCCGGTTGCGGCGGTGGTGGCACCACGGCTGCCGGTTCCGCTGCCGCTGAGGGCTCTTCGCTCGTCGGTACCGTCACCTATGACGGCGCCTCCTCCTTCCAGGCTCTCGTCGAGGCTGCCGCCGAGCAGTTCATGAGCGAGAATCCCGACGTCTCCATCACCGGCTCCGGCAACGGTTCGGGCACGGGCCTCACCGCCGTGGCCGACGGTACCGTGACCATCGGCAACTCCGACGTCTTCGCCGAGACCAAGCTCGAGGCCGATCAGTGCGCCGACCTCGTCGACCATGAGGTCGCCGTCGTGGGCATGGGCCCGGTCGTCTCCCTGAACGTCACCGTCGACGATCTGACCCTCGAGCAGCTCAAGGGCATCTTCTCCGGCGAGATCACCAACTGGTCCGAGGTCGGTGGCGAGGATGCCGACATCTATGTCATGAACCGCAAGTCCGGTTCCGGCACCCGCGCGACCTTCGAGGCTGCGGTCTTCGGCGCCGGCGAGCCCGAGTCCACCTTCAAGGGTGAGGCCGAGCTCGACAAGTCCGGCGACGTCGTGACCCAGATCGGTTCCACCGACAACGCGATCTCCTACCTCGACTTCTCGCACTTCGACGACACCAAGTTCAAGGCCATCAAGGTCAACGGCGTCGAGCCGACGAGCGAGAACGTCGCCACCAACGATTTCCCCATCTGGGCGACCGAGCACATGTACTGCAAGAACGACGCCGACGAGGCCACCACGGCGTTCCTCGAGTACATGCTGTCCGACGATGTCCAGGGCTCGCTCGTCGAGGAGCAGGGCTTCATCCCCGTGTCCTCCATGACCGTCGTCAAGGACGCCGAGGGCAACGTCACTCCCAAGGAGTAGCCGATCCGGTTCCCATCGGATCTCGCCCTGTAACTAGAACCGTTCGAAAGGTGCGTTATGGCAAAGCAGATGCCGAAGCGCAGCCTTGAGAAGGTAGGCTTGAGTGTCACGGGCGCCTGCGTCGCGCTCGTGACACTTGTCGTTGTGGCGCTCATCTTCATGGTCGCCCAGCGCGGTCTGTCCACCTTCTACAAGGATGGCGTAAACATTGTAGAGTTCTTCACGGGTACGACCTGGAACCTCGCCAACACGAACGAGGAGACCGGTCTGCCGTTCACCGGTGCGCTTCCGCTGATCGTGACGTCGTTTGCCGTGACGGTGATCTCGACGATCATCGCGGTGCCCATCGCCATCGGTGCCGCCATCTTCGTGGTCGAGATCCAGCCCAAGTTCGGCCAGAAGTACTTCCAGCCGCTGATCGAGCTGTTGGTGGGCATTCCCTCCGTCGTGTTCGGTCTCATCGGCTTCCATGTGATCGTCGGAGCCATGCGCGTGATCTTCAACGTCGATCTGGGTCTGGGCATCCTGCCCGGCTCGATCGTGCTCGCCCTCATGATCCTGCCCACGATCACCACGCTGTCCATCGACGCCCTGCGCGCCGTGCCCGACGGTTACCGCAACGGTTCGCTGGCGCTGGGCTACACGCGTTGGCAGACCATCTGGCACGTCGTGCTCAAGAGCGCCACGCCCTCGCTCATGACCGCGGTCATCCTGGGCATGACGCGCGCCTTCGGCGAGACGCTGGCCGTCCGCATGGTCATCGGCGGCGTCGAGGCCATGCCCGAGGGCCTGCTCGATTCCGCGTCGACCATCACCACGACGCTCACGACCTCCATGGCGGTCTATGCCACCGGTTCGGTCCAAAACGACGTCCTGTGGTCGCTCGGTCTGCTGCTCATGGGCATGTCCCTCATCTTCATCCTGATCATCCATCTCATCGGTGCGAAGGGGGCGAAGTCCCGTGGCTAACCTCACCGTCGAGGCGCAAGACGCCCGCATCAAGCGCTCCATGCGCAACGACCGGATCGCCACCGGCATTCTCACGCTCATCGTGGGGCTCGTCATGGTCATCGTCGTGTCGATGGTCCTCTACATCCTGGCGCAGGGCTTCGGCCAGCTGCTGCAGCCCGGCTTCCTCACCGAGGCGGCGCGTGCCAACGGCACCGAGGGCGGCATCGCCTATCAGCTGTTCGACTCGTTCTACCTACTGATTTTGACGCTGATCATCTCGCTGCCCATTTCTCTCGGCGGCGCGGTGTTCTTGGTCGAGTACGCGCCGGAGGGCCCGATCACCAAGATCGCCTCGACGGCGATCGAGACGCTCTCCAGCCTGCCCTCCATCGTGGTCGGCATGTTCGGCTTCCTCATGTTCTCGGTGAACTTCGGCTGGGGCTACTCGCTCATCTCGGGCGCCATCGCGCTTACGATGTTCAACATCCCGATTCTCACCCGTGTGATCCAGCAGGCGCTCGAGGATGTTCCGGCGAGCCAGCGCGATGCGTGCCTGGCGATGGGTCTGACCCGTTGGGAGACCACCCTGCACGTGCTCATTCCTGCGGCTATGCCCGCCATCGTGACCGGTGTGGTGCTGTCGGCCGGCCGCGTGTTCGGCGAGGCTGCTGCCCTGCTGTTCACCTCCGGCATGTCGTCGCCTGCGCGTCTGAACTTCTTCTCGCTCAACTTTGCCAGCCCGACCTGCGCGTGGAACATCTTCCGTCCGGGTGAGTCGCTCGCCGTGCACATCTACAAGATCTACGGCGAGGGTAGCCCGGAGGCCCAGCACATCGTCTGGGGTACCGCCGCGCTTCTGATGATCTGCGTGTTGCTGTTCAATGTGCTGTCGCGCATCGCCGGCAAGGCGCTCGCAAGGAGGATGACTGCCGAATGACGAACGAGACCGATCAGTTCCTCAAAAGCGTCGGTTCGAGCGAGATTTCCAAGCGCACCGCCGGTGTCGCCATCTCCGACGAGGTCGTGCTCGAGACGCGTGACGTCAACGTGTACTACGGCGACCACCATGCGCTGCACGACACGAGCCTGCAGTTCCACAAAGGCGAGATCACCGCGCTCATCGGACCTTCCGGCTGTGGCAAGTCCACCTACCTGCGCAGCCTGAACCTCATGAACCGCGAGATCCGCGGCTGCCGCGTCGAGGGCGAGATTCTCTACCAGGGTCGCAACATCAACACGACCAAGGAGAACCTCTACGAGCTCCGTAAATCCATCGGCATGGTGTTCCAGCAGCCCAATCCGTTTCACAAGTCGATCCGCGAGAACATCACGTTCGCGCCCAAGCGCCACGGCATCAAGGACAAGGCCACGCTCGACCAGATGGTCGAGGAGAGCCTGCGTGGTGCCGCGCTGTGGGATGAGGTCAAAGACAAGCTCGACCAGAGCGCCTTCGCCCTGTCCGGCGGTCAGCAGCAGCGTCTGTGCATTGCCCGTACGCTTGCCATGAACCCCGATGTGATCCTGTTCGACGAGCCCTGCTCGGCACTCGACCCGATCTCCACGCTCGCGATCGAGGACCTCATGACGAGCATCGTGGCCGACCGCGCCATCGTCATCGTGACCCACAATATGGAGCAGGCGTCGCGCGTCTCCAACCGCACCGCCTTCTTCTACATGGGCGACATGGTGGAGTACGGCGAGACCGACCAGATCTTCCAGCGTCCCAACGACAAGCGCCTGAACGACTACCTGACCGGTATGTTCTCGTAGCGGTTCCGGTTTCCCCTGACCCGCCGGGGGTTCCGGTGCAGCGTAGACCACCCGGTGCGGATTCCCATGCAGCGGCGGCGGTCCGATTGTAGGTCGGACCGCCGCCGTATTTTGGATGGGTTG
>CAZRPL010000050.1:4122-10927 GCA_964602045.1 uncultured Collinsella sp.
AACCCAAAATGGGTTGGTTGGGGACGTGTTCCGTTCAACCCAAAATGAGCCGACCCAAAGGTCGGCTCAAGCTGTAACGGTAGCTCTGTGCCCATACCGGCCAAAACGGCGGTCTACATGCTCGCAGTGGGACGGGAGATCGGTTATGGCGTTTACGGTTCGGATTTAGTGGGTCGCCTCGTGTAGAGCAACATGAGCCAACCTTTCTACCTGCGAGTTTTATAAGCGGAAGGGTTGTTGTGCTCGACAGATGCTCCTTAAACCGTACCGTAAACGGAGTAAGGCGAATCCGCCTGCCCGCCGTGTCCTGTGCAGGACGCTGCGACTCGCCTGCGAAGTCCCGCGTTATCGCTCGAAGGCTTTCTTGCCGCGGATGTAGGTGCAGACGACCTGCACGCGATCGAGTTCGTCGGCCGGCATAGCGAGGATGTCGCGGTCGAGCACCGCGAAGCTCGCCTTATAGCCCGCGCGCAGCATCCCCAAACCCTCGAAGCCGACCATACGCGCCGCTTCGCGCGTATACAGCGCGATGGCCTCCTCGATGGTCAGGTGCTCATCTTGGCCGAAATCCACTCCGTTGTACGCGCGTCGCGTGACGGCGGACTTGATGTTGGGGAAGGGGTCGGACGGCACCGCCCACGAGGTGGCGGGAGCGTCGGTGGAGATACACAGATTCACCCCGGCATCGAGCATCGTACGGAACGGATAGCAGGTGCGCGTCCGGTCGATGCCGAGGTTGGCAAGGTAGGTCCCGATCTCGGCATACGCGAAGATCGGCTGCGTCACCACGCCGATGCCGGTGTCGACGAGCGTCTTGATCGCATGGGGCGACGGTGCGGTGACGTGCTCGATACGCACGTGCGGGTAGGCGCCGTTACACCACGGCGCTCGGCCGGCGGCATGGTCGAGCACACGATCGATGGCGCGGGTTCCCATGGCGTGCAGCGACAGCTGGCAACGGTTCGCCTCGCAGAAGGCGATCGCAGCGTCGAGCTCGTCCTCGGTGCAGGTGGGAAAGCCGCACGCGTCCGCGTCGTCGGGGTCGCTGCCAAGGTAGGGCGCGTCGAACCATGCCGTCTTGCCCGACACGCTGCCGTCGGTGAGCAGCTTGATGCCCGCGCAGAACAGCTGTCGCGAACGGTCCTGCTGCTCGGGCGCGATCGTGTAGGTCGGGTCATCTTTCACATAGTCCCACAGCACGTAGGTCGCCATATCCTGAGCGAGCCCCGCCTGCGCCGCCCTCTCGAGCAGCGGCTGGGCGTCAGTGCCGTCGAGCGTGCACATGTCGGTCGCGGCGACGATGCCTTGCGAGGCGAGCAGACGTCCCAAATCCACGAGTCCCGCGACGGTATCCTGCTCGCTGGCGCGCGGGATGAACGGTGTGACGAGGTCGCGCGCGGTCTCCTTGAGCACGCCGGTGGGTTCGCCGTGCTCGTCGCGCTCGATCTGCCCACCCTCCGGGTCGGGCGTGTCGCGCGTGATGCCGGCGATCTCGAGGGCGCGGCTGTTGACGCAGCGGATGTGCCCGCAGGTGCGCATCATGCACACGGGCGCTCCGTCACTTGCTGCATCGAGGTCGTATCGGTTGGGGGAGCGGCCCTCGGCGAGCAGGGCCTCGTCGTAGCCCCAGCCATGGATCCACGTGTCGGCGTCCTGACGGGAGCGCTGCTCGCGGATCGCCTCGATGAGCTCGGCGATCGAGTTGATCGCCGGCGGGAGCGCCGAGATCTGTCGGCTATAGTCGGCGAGCATGACCGCGTGCATGTGCGCGTCGATGAATCCGGGGATGACGCGCGCGCCGCCAAGGTCGACGGGCTCGCATGCATCGCCGGCAAAGTCCTGCGGAAGCCTGTCGGCCCAACCGATCCAGGCGATGCACTCGCCGTCGATGACCATGGTGTCCGCGTAAGGATTCGACGGATCCTCCGTGAGAATCGCCGCGTGCTCGATACGAATCGGTTTGCTGCTGTCCATATGCGCTCCTTTGCGATGTGCCGTCCGCCACAAGCATAGTCCAAATCGCGCGGTGGGGGCGGGTGGGAGTCGGGTATTCGGCGGAATGCCGGTATGCAACTATGGATCAAATTGATTCATAATCTGGTCACTCTATGTTAACCTCTGCCGAAAATATGCATCATCATGGATATGCTACCGGAAAAGCGTGATACCATCGGTGGATACGTCTCGGTGCGGCGCGCCCACGCGCCCGCACGACGGAAAGGTACGACATGAACCGATGCGATTCCGCAGACATCCTCGATCGCCTCATCGACGAGGCCCGAGCGCTGCAAGATGATATCGTCGCCGACCGGCGAGTCCTCCATCAGATCCCCGAGGTGGGCATGAGCCTGCCGGAAACCCGCGCGTTCGTCATCGCGCGCCTCGACGAGCTGGGTATCCCGTGGCGTTCGTGCGGCGTCGTCGAGCCTCAGATCACCGAGCGCTACGAGCGTCTGGGCTATCACGGCATCACCGAGTCGACCGGCGTCGTGGCGACGATCGGACAGGGCGAACCTTGCATCCTGCTGCGCGCCGATATGGATGCGTTGCCCATCGTCGAGGATAACGACCTGCCGTTTCGTTCGACGCGTTCCTGTAGTCACATGTGCGGGCATGATGCCCATGTGGCGATGCTGCTCGCCGCTGCGCGCGTCCTCAAGCGGCATGAGGACGAGCTTCCGGGGACGGTGAAGCTTATGTTCCAGCCGGGCGAGGAGCTCGGATACGGATCCAAGACCATGATCGACGACGGCGTGCTGGAAGCTCCGCACGTCGACGTGGCCTTCGCGTTGCACATCATCGCGAACGCGCCGGTGGGGCGTATCGCGTATTCGCCCGGCGTCGCGAGCGCCTCGCTCGACACCCTCGGTGTGCGCATCCAGGGGCGTGGCGGCCATACCTCGGCGCCCCAGCAATGCATCGACCCGCTTATGGTCGCCAACCAGATCTATCAGGCGGCGAACCTTCTCATGACGCGCGAGATCGATCCGTCGGCCTCGATTACGCTGTCGTGCGGGACCATGCACGCCGGGACGGTTCCCAACGTGCTGCCCGATACCGCCGAGCTGCAGTTCGGCATGAGGAGCTTCGACGTGGATGCCCGCGCGCACGCGCTCGAGCGCCTGCCGCAGATTATCGGGGATTACGCCCATGCATGGCGTACGACCTGCGAGATCGCCACGTTCAGCTGTCCATGCACCTATACCGATCCGCAGCTGGCTGCGCGCCTTGTGCCGGCGCTGGAGGCGGTGGCGGGCGCTGATCGCGTGTTCCGCGATGCGCCCATGCCGGTGACGGAGGACTTCTCCTACGTATCCGAGGCGGTACCAAGCGTGTTCGCGCAGCTCGGTGCGGGCAGCGCGGATACGGTCCCACACCACAATCCGCACATGGTGCTCGACGAGAGCGTCTTTTGGATGGGCGCGGCGATGCATGTCGCCTGCGCGTGCACGTGGCTGTCGGGCCGCGGCGCCTAGGTTCGACGATCGGAGGGGCTGGCCCGTGCGTCGCCCTCATCACATCGGGAAAGGACATCGATCATGACTCAGATGCATGCGGGCGACGCCCGCACGGGCAAGCCGTTCTACGGATGGTGGCTCGTCCTGGCGGGATTTCTCATCATGGCGACCTGCTACACCATCATGGTGAGCGGCATGTCGCTGTTCCAGCCGCACATCGTGGCCGACCTGGGTATCAGCGTGGGTACCTATAACACGGCAAATTCGCTGTCCACGCTCGTGTCCATCGTCGGCGCGCTCGTGGTGGGCAACGTGGTCGACCGGGTGCCGGGCCGCATCTTGGGCGGCCTGTCGGTCGCCATCACCGCGGCGGCGCTCGTCGGGTTCGCCTGCGTGGGCGAGGCTTGGCAGCTGTTCGTGCTGTTCGCCATCGACGGCCTGGTGGTCGTGGCGGGTACGCGCCTGCTCATCTCCATCGTGGTGACCAACTGGTTCACCGCCAAGCAGGGCCTTGCCGTGGCTATCGCCTTGTCGGGCTCGGGCTTCGGCGGGGCGATTCTGGGGCCTGTCGTCAACGGCTTGATCGGCGCATACGGCTGGCGCACGGCGTTTTTGGTGCTGGCGGCGGTGTGCTTTATCGTGTCGTTTCCCATCACGGTCGCGGTGTTTCGCAGCCGTCCGTCCGATATCGGGCTCGAGCCTTACGGCAGCGGTGCTGTCGCCGAGGCTCGCGGCAAGCAGGCGGCTCGCGGCGACGAGGCGATCGTGGACGTCGAGGTCGGTTGGAAGCGTGTGCGCGTCCATCCCTCGTTTTGGATGCTCGTCGCCGGTTTCATGGTGATGGGCGTGCTCAACGGCGCGGCGATCCCGAACTCCATCACCAATTTGACCTCGGTGACCGTCGAGGGCCAGGAGGTCGTCACCGGCGGGCACACCGCGGCGTTCGCGAGCATGTTCTACTCGTACAACATGATCGTGGTGCTCGTGTCCAAGATCGTGACCGGCGGGCTGTACGACCGCGTCGGCGTTCGGTGGGGCATCATCATCGGCAGTCTTGCCTGCCTGATCGGCAGCGCCGGCATGTGCTTCCCGGCGACGACGGTCGGCCCCATCGTCGCGGCGACGTTTTTCGGCTTCGGCACCTGCATGGGCACGGTCGCACCTCCGCTCGTGGCGGTGCGCCTGTACGGCACCAAGGACATGGGCCAGATCACCGGGTGGATCACGAGTCTCGAGATGCTCGGTTACGCGCTCGGCACGATCATGTCGGGTATGGTGTTCGACGTGTTCCTGTCGTTCGTGCCGATGTGGGTCGCCTCCATCGCGGGTGCGGTCGTCATGCTCGTACTGTTGCTCGCCGCGGCCCCTGCCGCTCGCGGGCTGGTCGATCGGGTCCGTGCCGAGCAGGGTGGCGCGGCGTAAGGTATCGTCGGCATATCGCGCGGAGTGGGGCCCGCGTGGCGCACCGCGGTGCGATCGTGCCCCATCTCCGCGAGCGCGTGGCGCCCGAGATGCATCCGTTGTGCATCTCGGGCGCTTTTTTGAGCCAACCTGCTAGGATGGAAGGTCGAACACGACTGATCACGAGGCGGTGCGACACGATGGCCATATTGCTGGGCTGCGATTCGGTGCAGCTGGAGTTTCCCACGAAGCATATCTTCGATGCGGTAACCCTCGGCGTGAACGAGGGTGATCGCATCGGTATCGTCGGTCGCAACGGCGACGGCAAGTCGACGCTGCTGTCGGTGCTCGCCGGCGAGCTCGAACCCGATGACGGTCGCGTGACGCACCGTCGCGACCTGCGCGTGGGCCTGCTCGGACAAAAGGACGCGCTCGACGACGATGCGACGGTGCGCCGGGCGGTCGTCGGCGATGCCCCCGAATACGAGTGGGCGTCGAGTCCCCGTGTGCGGCAGGTGCTCGACGGCCTGATCGCCGATGTGCCCTGGGAGGGGAGGGTCGGCGATCTGTCCGGCGGCCAGCGTCGCCGCGTGGACCTCGCGCGTCTGCTGATCGGAACCTACGACGTGCTCATGCTCGACGAGCCTACCAACCATCTGGACATGCGTACCATCAACTGGCTGGCGGCGCACCTGAAGGAGCGCTGGTCGAACGGTGCCGGCGCGTTGCTCGTGGTCACGCATGACCGGTGGTTTTTGGACGAGGTCTGTACCTCCATGTGGGAGGTTCACGACGGGCGCGTCGATCCGTTCGAGGGCGGGTACTCCGCCTATATCCTGCAGCGCGTCGAGCGCGACCGTCTGGCGCAAGTCGCCGAGGACCGGCGCCGCAACATGGCGCGCAAGGAGCTCGCCTGGCTCTCGCGCGGGGCACAGGCGCGTTCGACCAAGCCCAAGTTCCGTGTCGAGGCGGCGCGCGCCCTGATCGCCGACGTGCCGCCGGTGCGCAATGAGCTCGAGCTCAAGCGCCTCGCCGTGGCGCGTCTCGGCAAGCAGGTCATCGATGTGCTGGATGTGACCGCCGGCTACACCGACGCGCGGACGGGCGCCTTCGCCCCGGTCGTGAGCGACGCCACCTGGCTGATCGGCGCCGGTGACCGATTCGGTCTGCTGGGGGAGAACGGCGCGGGCAAGTCGACGATGCTCTCGGTGATCCAGGGGGCCCTCGCGCCGGTTCGCGGGCGCGTCAAGATCGGCCAGACCGTGCGCTTCGGTGTGCTGTCGCAGCAACTCGACGAGCTGGCGCCCCACATGGACGAGACGATCCGCGAGGTGCTGTCGCGCTACAAGCGCGTCTACATCGTGGACGGTAAGGAGACGAGCCCCGAGAAGCTGCTCGAGCGCTTGGGCTTTACGACCAAACAGCTGTGGAGCCGCATCAGCGACCTGTCGGGCGGCCAGCGCCGTCGCCTGTCGCTGCTGCTCACGATTCTCGACGAGCCCAACGTGCTCATCCTCGACGAGCCGGGCAACGACCTCGACACGGACATGCTCGCCATCGTCGAGGATCTGCTCGACAGCTGGCCGGGAACGCTCATCTTGGTCACCCACGACCGCTATCTCATGGAGCGTGTGACCGACCATCAGTACGCGCTGATCGACGGGCGCCTGCGGCACGTTCCGGGTGGGGTCGACGAGTACCTGCGTCTGGTCGAGGGTTTCGGCGCCAAGACCCCGGCGGCTCCCAAGCGTGAGTCGGATACCGCGGCATCCAGGCGCGACGATGGCTTGTCCAACACCGAGCGTCAGCGGTTGCGCCGCGAGGTCTCGTCGCTCGAGCGCAAGATGGAGAGCCGTCGCGCGAAGGTCGAGGAGCTGAAAGCCGCGATGGCCGCGATCGATCCGACCGACTACGCCGGTCTGATCGCGCAGCAGCAGGCGATCGAT
>CAZRPL010000051.1:0-10876 GCA_964602045.1 uncultured Collinsella sp.
TCGAGGTGGAGACCGGCACGGAAGCCACCGGCCTCGACGCCGCCGCGCATACGGTAAGCGTGCGCCGCGCGGACGGAAGCGAGGGCGACGAGACCTACGACAAGCTGATCGTCGCCACCGGCGCCACCCCGTTCGTGCCCGATGTGGTGGGATGCGACCTTACGGGCGTCTTCTGCCTCCGCACGCCCGACGACGCATGCGGCCTGCGCGACTACGTGGAGCGCAACGCCTGCCGACATGCCGTCGTGGTGGGCGCCGGCTTCATCGGCCTCGAGGCAGCCGAAGGTCTGCTCGCCCGCGGACTCTCCGTCACCGTGGTCGACGCGATGCCCCAGATCCTACCGAACGTCTTCGATCCCGAGATGGCCGATTTCGCGAAGCGCCAGCTCAAGGCCGCCGGCGTCCGCGTGATCACCGGCGCCGCGCTCACCGGTATCGCAGGCGACGGTCAGGTAGCGAGCGTTCAGACGACGAGCGGCTCGTTTACCGCCGATGTCGTGGTCCTCGCAATCGGCATCCGCCCCGCCACGGCATGGCTCGAGGGTTCCGGCATCGAGATGCTCAAGGGCTGCGTGCTCGTGGATGAGCACATGGCCACCAACCTGCCCGACGTCTATGCCGCCGGCGATTGCGCCGAAGTGAGGAACGCCATCACCGGCAAGCCGCAGTGGAGCGCCATGGGATCCACGGCAAACATCTGCGGCCGCGCGCTCGCCCGCACGCTCACCGGCACGCCGACCGCCTACCCCGGCGCGCTCGGGACAGGCGTGGTGCGGATCCTCCCGACGCTGAACGGAGGGCGCACCGGCCTCACCGAAGCCGCGGCACGCGAGGCGGGTTTCGATCCGGAGTCCATCGTATGCGTCGTGGACGACAAGGCCCACTACTACCCCGGCTCCTCGAGCTTCTTCATCAAGCTCATCGCCTGCAAGCAGACGCACCGCCTGCTCGGCGTGCAGGTGCTCGGCGCGGGCGCGGTCGACAAGGTCGTCGACGTCGTGGTTGCCGCCCTGTACCAAAAGCTCAGGGTCGAGGACCTCGACATGATGGATTTCGCATACGCACCGCCGTTCTCGACCGCCATCCACCCGCTCGTCACCGCCGGCTACATTCTTGAAAACAAGCTCGCCGGTGAGCTCGAGAGCTTCACGCCCGCTGAGTACGCCGCGGGCGCCGCCGCGGACTACGAGGTCATCGATGTCCTTCCCGCGCCCACGATCCCCGGCGCCACCTGGGCCGACCTCACCCAGATCGGACCCGATGGCATCTCCGGCGTGGCCGCCGATGCCAAGCTGCTGCTCGTGTGCGCCAAGGGCAAGCGCGGCTACTTTGCGCAAAACCGCCTCAAGGCCGCCGGCTACACCAACACGCGCGTGCTCGAGGGTGGCATGACCTTCAACGAGGTCAAGGTCGCCCGCAAACCGGGCAAGAAGCTCTCTGCCGCCGAGATCAAGCGTCTGAAGGGTCTGGGGTGCCTCCAGGACAAGCGCTTCGATGACGTCTTCAACATCCGCGTGATCACGCGCAACGGCAAGCTGACCGCCGCGGAGCAGAAGGTCGTGGCCGAGGCGAGCGAGACGTTCGGCTCCGGCGAGGTCACGATGACCACGCGCCTCACGCTCGAGATCCAAGGCGTCCCGTACGACAACATCGAATCCTGCATCGCGTTTTTGCAAGATCACGGCTTGGACGCCGGCGGCACCGGCTCCAAGGTGCGCCCGATCGTGAGCTGCAAGGGCACCACCTGCCAGTACGGCCTGATCGACACCTTCGGGCTGTCCGAGAAGCTGCACGAGCGCTTCTACGTGGGCTACCACGGCATCGAGCTGCCGCACAAGTTCAAGATCGCCGTGGGCGGCTGCCCCAACATGTGTGTCAAGCCCGACCTCAACGATCTGGGCATCGTTGGTCAGCGCGTGCCGCAGATCGATCTCGAGAAGTGCCGCGCCTGCAAGGTCTGCCAGGTCGTGAAGGCCTGCCCCATGGGCGACGCGCAGATCGGACCGGACGGAAAGATCACGATCGACGGCTCCATGTGCAACCATTGCGGCCGCTGCATCGGCTCCTGCCCGTTTGTCGCCGTGACCGAGGGACTCGCCGGCTGCAAGGTCTACATCGGCGGACGCTGGGGCAAGAAGACCGCGCACGGACGCGCACTGGACAAGATCTTCACCAGCGAGGACGAGGTCATGGATGTCGTCGAGCGCGCCATCCTGTTCTTCCGCGACGAGGGCATCTCGGGTGAGCGCTTCGCCGACACCGTGGCGCGTCTGGGCTTCGACTACGTGCAGGACAAGCTCCTGACCGCGCCCATCGACAAGGAAGCCATCCTAAACAAACAAGTCGTAGGCGGAGCAACCTGCTAGAGACCCCAACTACCAGCCGATATGAAAGGCGGGGTGCGGTCCACGATCCGGACCGCACCCCGCCTTGTACTGCCGGCAGAAGGACGGTCGCCTTGTGCCGCGCCGCCCTCGCCGTCACCCCTCGCATATCTCGAGGTACTCCGCGCACGTCATCGCGCGCACCCTCGATGCGCGATACGCTGCGGCGTCGCGTGTGAGGATGAAGTCGACGTTGTTCAGCTCCGCACATGCCCGTACGAGCCCATCCTCGAAATCCGGTTCATTCGAATGGATGGAGAGCTCGCATTCTTCCACCCCCATCGGCGCGATGACGAGCAACTCCATGAGCCATTCGATCGACTTCCGTGCATATCGCTCATCATATTGGCGCTCGAGGACGTAATACGCATCTTTCAGTGAAGCGGCAGGGGTCATGCCCAGGTCTCCCCCTCCGTTGCATCGCCGCAGGACACGGCACGCCTCATCCGACTCTGGTCGCTCACGGCATACGGCATCGATCAGGATGTTGGTATCAAAAAGCAGGCAGTGATCGTTATACCTATACATAGCGCCCCGCGATCATGTCGCGCATCTCTTCTTTCGTCATGGTTTTGAGCCATGTAGCTTCGGGAAGATCGGCACGAAATCGCATGAAGCCCTCAAACGGATCGTCCTCAGCGGCAGTCTCATACCCCCCATCGACGGGAATCTCACCGGTGCGGGCGATGTGCTCCCACACCTGACGGATCACGTCTCCCACCTGGAGTCCGGCAGCGCGGAGGTAAGCATCCGCACGCTCCTTGATGCGCTCGTCAACCCGACCGGAGATAACCGCTGTGGCCATGGCTCCTCCTTTCGTATACGTGTCTACAAAATACAAATCCCTCCCGCATCCGTCAAGAGCGTGTACCGGAAACGTCCTCCGTGCCATCGCATCGCATCCCGCGCGCAATCGCCCGCTGCGGACGGGTACAATGGACCCGTGCCAACCATTGAGCGCCCGGCTCCACGCACGGCTTCGTCGCGCCGGGTTCAACCGAAAGGATCACCCCATGACCACCTGTGAACACGCCCAGGCCGCCGGTGGGCAGAGCGCCCCGATGCAGTTCGAGGAAAACAACCTCTCCGAGGTCAAGCGCGTCATCGCCGTACTCTCCGGCAAGGGCGGCGTCGGCAAGTCGCTCGTGACCGGTTCGCTCGCCGTCGAGCTCGCCCGCGGCGGCGCCAAGGTCGGCATCCTCGATGCCGACATCACCGGCCCCTCCATCCCCCGTATGTTCGGTATGGGCGATCGCCGCGCCCACGGCCTGGGCAAGCTGCTGCTGCCCGAGATCTCCGAGGGCGGCGTCAAGGTCATGTCGTCCAACCTGCTGCTTCAAAACGAGACCGACCCCGTGCTCTGGCGCGGCCCGGTCATCGCCGGCGCCATCAAGCAGTTCTGGAGCGACACCTCCTGGGGTCCGCTCGACTACCTGCTCGTGGACATGCCCCCGGGCACGGGCGACGTCGCGCTCACCGTGTTCCAGTCCCTGCCGGTCGACGGCATCGTCGTCGTCACGAGCCCGCAGGACCTCGTGTCCATGATCGTCGCCAAGGCGGTCAACATGGCCGACAAGATGAACGTGCCCGTGCTCGGCATCGTCGAGAACATGAGCTACGTGCAGTGCCCCGACTGCGGCCGCGCGATCGAGATCTTCGGCCCAAGCAAGCTCGACGATGTCGCCGCCACCTACAACCTGCCCGTCCTCGACCGCCTGCCCATCGATCCGGCGCTCGCCGCCGCCTGCGATGCCGGCACCATCGAGACCGAGCTTCTGGCCGGCACCCTGCCGCTCGCGCTCGCCGCGGTCAAGGCCGTCGAGCCCCACGAGGGCGACGAACTCTCCGAGCAGGCCTAAGTGCCCGCACCCACCACATACGACGTCGCGATCATCGGCGGCGGCGCCTCCGGGCTCGCCGCCGCCATCGCCGCCGCGCGCGCGGGAAACTCGGTCATCGTCATCGAACGCGATGTCGAGCTGGGCCTTCCCATCCTCGCCACCGGTAACGGACGCTGCAACCTGTCGAACGCCAACCTCGACCCTGCGCGCTACCGGCATCCCGATATCGCCCGCACCGTCATGGGCGAACATCCCGAGGACGAACTCGCCGCCTTCTTTTCATCGATCGGCCTTATGACCTGCGAGGTCGACGGCAGGCTCTACCCCTACAGCAAGCGCGCCGACTCCGTGCGCGACGCCCTGCTCATGGCGGTGGCACCGCGAGCTGAGCTGCGTGCATGCACGGATATCGTCGGCGCCGGCTTCGATGAAGCGAACGCTTGCCGGTGTCTCGAGATCTCAAGACCGGCCAAGCCCTTATCGCCGCCGAAAAAGCCGATCAGCGAGTCCAAAGCTCTTGTTCGCGCCATGCGCAAAGAGCTGCGCCGCGCCGAGCGCACGCGCGAGTCCGTCCGTGCGCGCCGCGTCATCATCGCCTGCGGCGGATCGTCGGAACACATGGCCGCGATGTTCGGCCTCCCCCACATGTCCGAGGAGCCCGTGCTGTGCCCCGTCGCCTGTCGGCCCACGGACGGCCGCCGGCACGATCCGCGCCCCATCGCGTTCGATCACCTCGACGGTCTTCGCGTCGACTGTCGACTCTCCCTCATCCGCGACGGCGCGTCGTTGTGGGCGGAGGACGGCGAAGTCCTCTTCCGCTCGTACGGCATATCGGGCATCGTCGCCTTCGATCTCTCGCGCCGCTGTGCCGCCGGCGATATCGTCGAGATCGACCTGTTCCCCACGTATAGCGAAGCGGAGCTTGCGCGACTATTCGAAGCTCGCGCCGCCGTCGTCGGCGATCCCGCCCAGATGACCGCACCCTGGTTTTGCGGCCTGCTCGACGGCAGGCTCGGCGCGTATATCGCCGCCATCGCCGAGCCGGACGGGCACACCTGCGGCACCTACGCGCGCCTTGCCAAGCACCTCGCCTTCGAGGTTCTGGGCACCACCGAGCACGCGAGCGCCCAGGTGCGGCGCGGCGGCATCCCCTTTAGCGCCGTCACCCTGCCCGACCTCGCGGTTCGTCCTAACATCGCGCCGTCGCTGTCCGTCTGCGGCGAGGCGCTCGACATGGATGCCGACTGCGGCGGGTTCAACCTCGCTTGGGCATGGCTGTCGGGGATCCGCGCAGCCGGCACGTCAATCTGATCCGAGTGCGGGAAATCGGTGCCTGTCCCCATTTTCCAGAAAGGTGATCCATGCTCGAACTCTCGCAAATCCGCGCGGACCTGGACGTATCGACGACCGAAGCGTCCTGCCTTGCGGTGTGTCGCACCGCGGCGAAGCGCCTTCTGAGGCTCTCAGACGCCGATATCGTCCACATCGAGCTCCATCGCAAGTCAGTGGACGCGCGCAAGAAGCACGACGTCCATTTCGTCCTGAGCGCCCGTATCGGACTTGCCGAGCATCTCGACGAGCAGAGCATCCTGTCGCGCGTGCCGGCCGACCGAAGCAAGAACATACGCATCGTCGACGCCGCCGCACCGGCATTCCCCGCGCCCGTCGCGCCCCCACGGACGGGCGCCGTACAGCCCGTCGTCGTCGGTGCCGGGTGCGCCGGGCTCTTCGCCGCGCTCACGCTCGCCCACGCCGGGCTCAAGCCGCTACTCATCGAGCGCGGCGACGATACGACCCGGCGCACCGAGGCGATCGAGCGCTTTATGCGCACCCGTAGCCTCGACCCCGAAAGCAATATCCAATTCGGGCTGGGCGGCGCCGGCACCTTCTCGGACGGTAAGCTCAACACCGGCACCAAAAACCCCGCGCACCGCCTTATCCTCCAGACCATGGTCGACGCCGGCGCCCCGCATGAGATCCTCTGGGATGCCAAGCCCCATGTGGGATCCGATATCCTGCCCGCCGTCGTCTCGCACATCGTCGACGACATCCGCGCGCGCGGTGGCGAGGTCCGTTTCCGCTGCCGCATGATCGACATCGAACGCGCCGCCGACGGCTCGCCGCGCGCCCTGACCGTCGAGCAGGACGGGAAGGCGGAGCGCATCACGACCTCGCAGGTCATCCTCGCCTGCGGACATTCCGCTCGCGACGTTTTCGAACTCCTGCGTCGGCGCGGCTTTGCACTCGAGCGCAAGACATTCGCCATGGGCGTGCGCATCGAGCACCTTCAGGCCGATATCGATCGCGCCCAATACGGACGCGCGGCGGGACATCCCGCCTTGGGCGCCGCGCCCTACAAGCTCGTGGCGCACCTTCCAAACGACCGCAACGTCTTCACGTTCTGCATGTGCCCGGGCGGTGAGGTGGTGGCCGCCGCATCGGAGCCCGGCGGCGTGGTCGTCAACGGCGCGAGCCTGCACGCGCGCTCCGGACGCAACGCCAACGCGGCGCTGCTCGTGAACGTCAATCCCGCGGATCTTCCGGGAACCGACCCCCTCGCCGGCATCGAGCTGCAGCGTACCTGCGAACGCCGCGCGTTCGAGCTCGGCGGCGGCGACTACCATGCGCCGGCACAGCTGGTGGAGGACTTCCTCGTCGATCGCGCCAGCACGACGGGCGGTCGCATCGAGCCCACCTATCCACTCGGCGTCACATGGACGTCCCTCGATGAGGCCCTGCCCGCGCATATCATCGACACGCTCCGTGCGGGCATCCCCGCTCTCGGTCGCCGTCTGCGCGGATACGACGCCTCCGACGCCGTGCTCACCGGCGTCGAGACGCGATCGAGCTCTCCGGTCACCGTCGTGCGCGATCGCACCTGCGTCGCGGTCGGCGCACCGGGCCTCTACCCGTGCGGCGAGGGTGCAGGGTACGCCGGGGGCATCATGAGCGCGGCCACCGATGGCATCCGCTGTGCCGAGGCTCTCCTCGCCCATGTGAAATAACCCCAGGGGTTTTTTAACATTCCTAGTGCTTGCCCTTCCATCCCTGACGCTTACGCCCACCGCCGAACACGCTGCCCTTGCGCGCATTGCGCCGCAGGTTCTCCATCACCTCGTCCTCGCTCGAACCCTCGACGATCGCCTTGAGGTGCACGAGCGCGTCGCGCAGGCGCGCTGCCTCCTCGAAGTCCATGGCCTCCGAGGCGCTGCGCATATCCTCCTCCATCGTGGCGACGATGCGCGCGATCTCGTCGGCAGGCAATCCGGCAAGCTCCTCGGCGAGCTTCGCTCCCGGCGTGACCCCGGATTCATCCGCATCCTCGGCGGGCGTGAAGAACTCGCCATGGCCGAGCGTATCGCCGCGGCTCCGGTTACGTTTGCCCACGTTCTCCGTCGCCTCGGCGATGAAGCTCGAGATGTCGTTGATCGCCTTGCGAACGGTCTTGGGCTCGATACCGTGCTCCTCGTTGAACGCCATCTGGATACCGCGACGCCGATTCGTCTCGTCGATGGCCTCGCGCATCGAATCGGTGATCGTGTCCGCGTACATGATGACCTCGCCGTCGGCGTTACGTGCGGCGCGGCCGATCGTCTGGATGAGCGAGCGCCGGTTGCGGAGGAACCCCTCCTTGTCGGCGTCGAGGATCGCCACGAGCGAAACCTCGGGCAAATCGAGGCCCTCGCGCAGTAGGTTGATGCCCACGAGCACGTCGATCTTGCCCTGGCGCAGCTCGCGCAGGATGTCGACGCGGTCCATCGTCGCGGTATCGGAATGCATGTAGTTGACCTTCACGCCCGCATCGAGTAGATGATCGGTGAGGTCCTCGGCCATGCGCTTCGTCAACGTCGTGACCAGCACGCGCTCATGGCGCGCTGTGCGCGTGCGGATCTCGTCGAGCAGGTCATCGACCTGCCCACGCACCGGACGCACGTCGATCTTGGGGTCGAGCAGGCCAGTCGGGCGGATGATCTGCTCGACGTTGTTCTGGCTCACGCGCAGTTCGTAATCGCCCGGGGTCGCGCTCACATAAATGAACTGCGGAATCCGCGCCTCGAACTCATCGAAGCGCAACGGACGGTTATCGAGGGCGGACGGCAGACGGAACCCGTGTTCCACCAGCGTCACCTTGCGCGAACGGTCGCCTTCGTGCATGCCGCGGATCTGCGGCACCGTCACATGGCTCTCGTCGATGATGCAGAGCATGTCCTTGGGGAAGTAGTCGATGAGCGTATAGGGCGGCTCACCGGGCTTGCGGCCGTCGAGATGACGCGAGTAGTTCTCGATGCCCGTGCAAAAGCCCATCGTCTCGAGCATCTCGAGATCGTAGTCGGTGCGCTGCTGCAACCGCTGCGCCTCGAGCAGCTTATCTTGGGCCTTGAGCTCCGCCACGCGGTGCTCGCACTCCTCCTCGATGGTCTTCAGAGCGTGCGTCACCTTGGGCTTCTCGGTCACATAATGCGAGGCGGGCCATACGGGAATGGCGTCGTACTCGCGCAGTAACTCGCCGGTCACCTCATCGATCTCGGCGATGAGCTCGACCTCGTCACCGAAAAACTCGAAGCGCAGCGGATGCTCGGCGTACGGGGGGAAGACATCCACGACGTCACCGCGCACGCGGAACGTCCCACGCGCCAAGTCGAAGTCGTTTCGATCGTATTGGATGTCGATCAGCTCATGGATGAAGTCATCCCGCTCAAGCGGAATCTTCTTGTCGACATTGGGCGCGAGGCCGGCGTAGTCCTCGGGGCTGCCGATACCGTAGATGCACGATACGCTCGCGACCACGATGACATCACGGCGCGACAGCAGGCTCGCGGTCGCCTGGTGGCGCAGCATCTCGACTTCCTCATTGATGGAGGAGTCTTTCTCGATGTAGGTGTCACTTGAGGGAACGTACGCCTCGGGCTGGTAATAGTCGTAGTAGGAGACGAAGTACACCACGGCGTTGTTCGGGAAGAACTCCTTGAGCTCGCTGGCGAGCTGCGCGGCGAGCGTCTTGTTGGGAGCCATCACGAGCGTCGGCTTACCGAGCGCCTCGATGGTCTTCGCCATGGTGAACGTCTTGCCCGAACCGGTGACGCCGAGCAGCACCTGATACCGATCGCCCGCACGCACCCCGTCGACGAGCGACTGGATCGCCTGCGGCTGATCGCCGGAGGGCTCATACGGAGCCACGACCGTAAATGCCGCATCGCCTGCGGTAGGGCCGAAACGCCGCAGTTCCCCACCGACCCGTTCGACCTCAAACGCTGGCATGGACTCTCCTTTCGCTACGATGAGAAGGCGTCCGGATACAGCTCCCGATACCGATCGAGAGCGGACGTGACACGGGCGAGATAGGCCTGCGTCTCCGGAAAAGTGATGGCATCATACAGCTCATCGCCGTCACGTGTCCACACATCGACGTTGCCCATGCCCGCGTTATACGCGGCGATGGCATGCTCGGTCGACCCGTTGAAATACGAGATGAGATAGGACAGGTAAGCGCAACCGATCTCGATGTTCGTCCGCTCATCCGTCAGGTCATCCGCATCAAAGCGAGCTCCATCGACCAAGCCCTTATTCACCATATCGTGTGCGGTCTCGGGCATGAGCTGCATGAGACCGGAAGCCCCGCGATCCGATCGCGCAGCAGGGTCCCATCCGGATTCGGTTTCGATGACAGCGGCGACGAGATAGGGGTCGACGCCGTGAGCAGACGCGGATTCCAGAATCTCACGTTCGAACTCGAGCGGATAGACCAAGCGGAACAGCGGGGCAGGCGCGTACGCAAATGCCCACGAGACAGCACCGAACCCAAAGACGACAAGCAACAGGAGCACCCGATACCAGGTGAAAAAGCGAATCTTCCTACCCATGGACATCGACCGAACCCTGCAGCAGCCCACGCGAAGACAGCCAGCGATCAAGTTGCATATATAGGTCTTCAATTGTTCCGGTATTGTCGATGACGAAGTCGGAAACCTCGTTCAACCACGCATCATCGGGTTGACAGTCGGCGCGCCGATCGAATTCGTCTGCCGTCATGCCGCGAAGCACCGCGCGGTCACGACGTTGCAAACGGGGAACGGCGATCGTCATGACCTCATCGGCTAAACCAAAAGCCTCCGCGAAGGTCTGGGGTGCGGAAACCTCGACAACGGCAAGCTCATACGGAGGAGTTGTGATCGAGCAGCAATATGGGGGGAGCAGCAACGAACTCAAGCGATCCAACAGGGCGGGATGGACGATCTCATCGAGTTGCCGAATATGCTCCGGGCAGTCGAACGCACGGCGAGCCAGCCGATCGCGGAGAATCGAGCCGTCCTCATCGAGGATATCCTGACCGAACGCATCAGCGATAGCGTCGACGATCGGAGAGCCGGGAACATACAGGGACTTCGCGAGCTCATCGAGGTCGATTCTCAGAGCGCCAAGCCGTTCGAGATAGCGACCAGCAGACGACTTACCCGAGGCTATGTTGCCAAGAAGGAATAACGTAAACATAGAAGGCATTGTCACCCATCGGCATGACCGGCGAAGCGAAAGAGACGAGATGCGCCTATTCTCCATGCAGCTGCACCAGATATGAAAAAAGGCCCCAGTCTCCTGGAGCCTTCCTTCGAAACGCCGTCCACCGGTCAGCGGCGCCCTGCTCTCCCACGGGCT
>CAZRPL010000052.1:0-1842 GCA_964602045.1 uncultured Collinsella sp.
GTGGCAAGCATATTCGATCCCTCATTCTCTTGAACACGCGTTTCGGACCTATGACAGCGTCGCATCCCGTGTAGACAGAATCTTGCCGGCGCATTCCTGCCGGCGGTTTTGATTCTAGCAAGATGATTTTACGGGAATGTCCATATGTTGTTCGTTTCCGTAAACGGTAACACTACATATAGTGTGTTGAGGATACCGTTCGCTGCGGCGACCGCCTTTTCGCAGCTCGCATCACCACAGGATATAGGCACCGCGCGGCATCGCGTACCTCCCACCCTCAACGACGCGTGAACGCACGGCTCCCCCGGTCCGTAGAAAAACCCCAGGGGTTATGTTGCACGGAGCCATGCGCAACATGGCTCCGTGCAACATAACCCCTGGGGTTTTTCTACGGGCGGGGGGATCGCTATCTCCTGCGGCGGCGGATCGTGTCCACGATGAGATACAGGCCGAGCGCCACGAGGATGCCGAGGCCAGCCAGCTTGAGCACGCCCTCGATCGTGAGCAGCGGCGAGGTACTGTCCAGGTCTGGTGTCAGCTGGGTCACGATGTCCTGGACGATCGAGCCCGTGGGCGACTCCCCTTCCGCATCATCGACGCGCTCGCAGTACACGAGCAGACGATGCGCGTTTTGCCCGTACGGATGGCAGGTCAAAAGCGTCACCATGTCGCGTCCCGGCTGGATCGCCACCGAGTCGGTATCGTCGGGCAAAATCACCTCGAACCCCGTCACGCGATAGACCAGCGTGTCCCACGGCGTCGTCAACGTGAGCGTGTCGCCCTCCTCGAGCTTCTCGATGTCGCGGAACATCGTAAGGCCCTGCCACACGCCGCGGTGGGCAGCGATGACCACGTTGGAATCCGTCTCGCCGAGCGGCATGGACGTACCGGCGACGACGGTGGCGCCCTGCGCCATATGGTCATAGGAAGATCCGAGGTACAGCGGCAGCGTCACACCCATCGCCGGGATATCGAGCGAGCCGACGATGCCGTCGGGCAGCCCCAACTCGGCAAGCGAATCGTCATCGAAGGCGAACGGGTCGTTGATCGCGTCGCCCTCGCCCTCACGGACCTGCTCGTTGTAGGCTTTGAGCTGCTGGTAGGTGGTATCGGCCGCCTTTTCGGCATCGGTCGCGTGCCCCACGTCCGCCACGCCCTCGCCACCCGAGGGCGCGTCCGACGCCGTTTCGTCCGACGCGGCATCGGCATCCGCACCTTCCTCGCGCATGGACGCCAACGCATCGTCGGTCTCCATCTGGGCCCGGATCGCCGAGACGGTCGGGTACGCGAACAGGCCTATGCCGACCGCAAGCATCACGAGCCCGACGATCAGCGACGTGCGCCCCCCGCGCGCACGGTTATCGGTCGTCCTTCGCACGGAAGCGCCTCCCTCCTTGCACACCGCCCGTCTTGGGCGAACGGTTCACGCGGCCGCCGGCATTGGGCGGAGCGGCATGAAGCCCCAACTTGCGCACGGGAGCAGCGCCGCGCTTCGAACCCGCGGGCGTCGCCCCGTGGCGAACTGGACGCACCGGCTGAACACCGGCCGTACCACCGGCATACGGCTGCCGTGCACGGCCCGTCACCGGCCTGACCCCTTGAGCGCCGCCAGAGGCGCCGGGGACCCCGGTCACCCGCGAGGCGGAACGGACGGGCTGCTGCGCCCCATGTGGGGCAGCACCGGCAGGACGCTGGATCGGATGCGCAGCGCCCGTCTGCCGTGTCCCGATTATCTTCTGGCCCCTTTTAGGGCCTTGGGACGCACGGGCGGCACGCGCCTTGCGCCAACGCGTCACGCCCACATAGCCGCCGATGATGAGGCCGGCGAGCAGCAGGCCGAGC
>CAZRPL010000052.1:1852-10704 GCA_964602045.1 uncultured Collinsella sp.
GCTCGGCAGCAGGGCCTTGTCGGGAGGATCGCTGTAGCCGGCCGGGAAGGCCTCGTCGTCATCCTTCTCCAGCCATTCGTCGGGCACCTCGCAGCGCTCGGCATGCACGAGCAGACGGTGCGTGTTCACGCCATAGGGCGTGCAGGTCACAAGCGTCACCAGGTCCTCGCCGGGTTGGATGACGAGCGATTCGGTCTCGTCGGGCAGCACAACCTCCGTCGAGGTCACACGGTAGGCGTGGTCCTCGCCGAGCACCGTGATGATAAAGTAGTCGCCCACTTCAAGCTGGTCCAGATTGTCGAAAAACTTGGACGACGGCAGACCGGTGTGACCGGACAGCACGCAATGCGTGGACGCGCCACCGATGGGAACGGACGTCTCCTGCAGATGCCCTACGCCCTTTTGCAACACCTCATCGGACGTGCCGTGGTAGATCGGCAGCTCCACATGGATCTTGGGAATGGTGATCGTCGCCATCACGCCGTCCCCGCCGAGGTTGAGCACGCGCTCGTACTCCTCGTCGGTCACCCGCTCCTGATCGGGGTCGAACGGGTCGGTGATGATCGTGCGGCTGCCCAGCAGCTTCTCGTTGTACTCGATCGCGAGCTCGCGCTCGGCCGAGAGGTCTTCTTCGTCGGTTGCGGAGACGGTTTCGGCCTGGTGGTAGACCACCTGGTCACGAGCGCCGCGATGCAGATAGTCGCTGACCATCGGATATGCGAACACGCACGCACCGAGTACGAGCGCGATGATTGCGACCATGATGTCCCGTCGTTTTTGAACGCTGACGCGTGACCCGTTCGTCACTGTCTGCTACCAGCCCTTCATGCAAAATGACCCGGCTCCATGCGGAGCCGGGTCCTAGCTCATACGATCAACTCGTCGTTGCGAGCAGCCTAGTTGTTGTTCTTGCGCGCACGGACGATGAACGTGGCGGCGCCGGCCATGATCACAACGCCGGCAGCGGTGAAGGCAACGGTGCCCATGCCACCAGTGGTCGGGAGCATACCGCCGAGCACGGCAGCGACGTTCTCCATGGTTCCGAAGTCGACAACGTTGGCGACCTCAGTGCCATCGGCAGGCGTGAACGTTGCGGTGGAAGCGCCGCCGTCAACCTTCTTCGCAGTGGTGGAAGGATTCGCGGCGAGCTCATAACCGTTCGGGGCCTTGGTCTCGGTGAAGGTGTAGGTACCCTCGTCGAGACCCGTCACCCACACGAAGCCGTTGGCGTCTGTCACGAGGTCGGTGGCGATGTCCTGGCCATCCTTGGTCAGCTTAAAGGTGGCGCCGGGCAGAGCATCGCCGTCCTCGTCGACCTTCTTGAGGAACGCGCCGTAGTTCTTGATGGAAGCGTCATCGGTCGCAGAACCGCCGTCGGCAGTCTTCCAGGGGTTGGACGAGAACTCGAGCATGGCGGTGTTGTCATACTCGGTGTTCGGGGCGAGGTTCTCCTGGACCTGGGCCTCAAAGGTGATGACGACCTTTGTGGCAGAAGCGACCTTCGCGAAGTTCTCGCCACTCAGGTTGACGGTGAAGCCGGTGGCGTCTTCATTGTTCTCAAGACCGGTAAGGCCGGTGACCTCAGTGCCATTCTCGTTCTCGAGCATCACCTTGATGTTGCGCACACCCTTCAGCTGCGCAGGGAACTCATCGGTGATGGTAAACGTCTTGTTCTCGACAGGAGCGTCGGCGTCGTAGGCGGGCACGAGGGCCTCGATCTTGAACTCAGCCCACTCGTCGGTCGCATAATCGTCGGACAGCTCGTCCCAAGCGCCGTCGTTCTTGACGGTCTTGCCATTCGTGGCAAAGCTCTCACCGATATCCTCGCGCTTGATGCCAACGGTCTGCTCGGCATCGAACTCATAGCCGGAATTATCATCGTTGGCAGAAGGCACGAAGTTCACGATCGTGTGCTGATAGACGACGGTCGAATCGGTGTTGCCATGCTGAACGACGAGGAGGTACTCACCGAACGGCAGGTCGCTGATCGTAGCGGTGCCATTCTCGCCCGCAGTGCCCTTATGAACCTCAGTATCACCAAGGTTCTGCAGAACGTCGGACGCATAGCCCTTGACGGCGTCATCGTTGGCGCCGGCGAGCTCATCGATGGTAAAGCCGTAGCCATCGCTCGCCAGTACGGTGTTCAGCGAGTTGCTGCTCTGCGTGTAGGTGCTCTCGACGAAACGATACGCGTACACAGTGTCGCCGGAAACGAGGCCTTCAACAGTAAGCTTACCGGTCTCGGTGCCATCCACGACGGCGGTATCCGGCTGCGGCGTAGACGCCACGTCGTACGAGGCGGCGACAGCCACGCCGGGGACGAGCGCCAAGGTGGCAGCGATCGCCGCGGTTGCGGTAACCAGCCCCCTCAGCTTGCTGATAGTTCCGTGAGCCATAGGTTCCTCCTTCTTGTCGCCATCCGCGACGTTCGCCCACTTATAGCCATCTATAACTACCGGGCGGACCCGGAAGCTAACGGAAAGGCGCGCCGCACCGCAGGTACGGCGCGCGAAAGGTCGTGCCGGGCAAGCTGGGGTCGGGTCAGCTCGCACGGATGCCGCGCGTACGCGGCGCCGAGGGCCCAGGTCGGGATAGGCCCTCGGGGGCGGCGCGAACCTCGCGCCGCAGCGGGCAGGTCGGATGTGCCCGCATCCGCAGCAGGTCGGGAAGCTGCGGGTTATATCAGGACCGGTAAAGGCAGACCGGTCGTGATACCGAAAGATCGGGGGTCGGGCCGTCCGTCAAAGTGCGGACGGCCACGCGTCATAGCCGGCGCTAGCGCTTGAGCTTGAGGCGAAGTGCCAGGTAGCAACCGGCGACGACAACCGTCGCTACGCCGACGGTGCTCATCGCGATCGTGCCCGATGAGCCCGAAGCGGGAAGACTTGGAATCTCGGTATTCTCGATTTCGATACGGAATGTGCTGCCAGTCTTTGCCAGCTTGATGGGATCGTCCTTGTCGTAGTTGCCCTCAGCATCAGTAAGGATGGCCTCGCCATTGACAATCGTGAAGTACTTGTCCTCAGACATGGTGTAGCCACTCGGTACCCAGGTCTCGGAGATGGTGTAGACCACACCCGACGTGAGGCCGGTGAACTTCGCCTCACCGTCAGCATTATCGCCAGAGCCGGTCTCAACCTCACCCAGGTTCACATCGCCGGTGCCCGTCACCGTAAACTTGGCACCATCCTTGGCGATATTACCGTCGTCTCCCTTGACGTACTTGTAAATCACGAGGTCGAAGCCGTGATACTCGTTCACAAAGTCAACGGTCATAAGCGGCTTGTCGGGCTTGCAATTATCACTATTGATAACAACGGTGTCGATTGGCTCCTCGGAGTCGTTGACAAACTTGCTCATAGCAACTAGAAGCTTGCCGTTCTCGTCCTTACCCACCGTAAGATCAATGCGATACGTATTGGTATCGAAATCAACTTCCTCTTCGGTCACACCGGTGTAGCCCTTATGCAGCGAATCGCTCTCGTCATAGGTATAGCTATAGGTGTTGTCGACTTCCTTTTCGGTGAAGGTAAGCTTCTCACCAACATGAATGACGTCGCTGTTGTTGGAATCGCCGGCGTCGTTTACATAATCGTGCGACTCCGCCGTGGTGCCACCAAAGGCCTTCTGCTCAGATGCATCGTCCACCGGGGTCACCGTGAAATCAAACATGCTGGCGTCGAGGGTGTGTCCCTTCATCGTCTTGGTAACGTTAAGCACGCCTTCAATGGTGAGGGTTTCTACCTGTAGCACCGGATGCTTGTAATCGGCGGATTGCTCCTCATCGTCGGCCGTATATTGAACGTACGCATGGTTGTTCGAATTGAAACCTGGCTCTCCAGATGACGTCACGACATCGTAGAGATCCGTACCCTCTTCACCGATGTTGGGATACTCGCCGCCCTGCGCATAGTCGTCGTACGCAGCGTCGGTTGGCACCACGTTAAACTTGAGCGTATACGTCCAACTGTCCTGCAATTGGTACGTGCTACCAAACACAGCCTTGATAGCTCCGGTCGTGTCCGTCGCCCCACTGGTTGCTGGCTCGTAATAGAACGCGACCTCGTTAGGATAGTTCTCATCGCCAAGATTCACCGTGTTGCCCGAGGCATCCTTCACCTCAAGCGTCACGCCTGCGGTAACGGGATACCCGTTATCGGTATGCGCGTCCTGCGAGTCGTTCCACGTTACGGAGTCGGCGATCTGCGCCCACTGCGACAGCTCGTCCACAATGGACACGTTGCCGTATGCCTGGGTCTTCGTGGAATCGTGGAAAATGTCCTGGAAGATCTCGTTCAGCTGCTCCGAGGTCGAGGCGGCCTGGTAGTAGCCCGCATTCGAACCCTGGCCACGACTGTTATCACTGAAGCCGTTAGCCTGCGGATAGTTGCTGGACGTCGCGTGCATGTACGCGTTCATCTTTTTGGAATTATTCGAATTATTGGAAGTGTTATCGATGCTCTCAGCAGGATCCGCGCCGTCAAACACGCCCACCGACCACACCGTTACACCGGAATCCTTGAGCGCCTTGGAAGCGTTGATGGTGTTGTTGGCCGTATTCTCGTTAAACGAATCCCACGTAGTACCACCCGGGCCACCATCCGTAAAGAAAATGACGACTTTATTCGCGGTGGAATCGGCGAGCATGTTCTTCGCTTGATTAAACGCATTCTCTGGCTCTGTGCCTTCGCCGCTACCAGGCGCGTAGATTTGGTTAATCTCCTCATTAATGCTGTCGGCTCCGGTGGCAACATTTGTCAACCCGATGACCCGACTGGTACTGCTGCCAAACTGGATCACACCGATACGCATGGCCGACGCGCCATCGCTCTCCGCCGCCGCGTTCACGAAGCCCATCGCAGCCTGCTTGACAGCATCCATCTTGCTCATCGACGAAGACGACGTACGGCGCGTATAGAACTGTTGCTCAGACGGGTCAACATCAACACCGTTTGCCGTCCAGCTCACATGCTTCTGATAGCTGGTGCCGCGCTCACCGTTTACAGTCTCCGTCTTTTCCTCCACCTCGATGTATTGGTCATTGAGGTACACGTAGTACGTATCGGTGGGGTGGGAGGTCTGCTCTGCGTGCTGATACTCGTGTTGGAAAGGCCAGTTAAAGTCCCAGTACGTATCCGTATAGACGCGCCCGTCGGACTCCACGACATTGCCGACCTTGACGTACGTCACCTCTGATGTCGTCGTAATATCCTCGTTCATCGAGCTTGAACGGTCGACAATCATGACCACATCTACCGGCGTGGTGCTCACGCCGCCGGAGGTCTGCGTCTCGCCCGTCACATCGAGCGCGAGCGTATACGTACCGTCATCGTTCTTACCGATGCGCTTGGTGTGCTGCGGCTCGCCCAAAGGATCGACCGAGGGAATCGTCGCGATGGTCTCGTCGTCTGTATCTTCGACGGTATTGCCACCCTCATCCGTGCCGGTTGCCGTTGCAACATTCTTGAACAGCCCGCTGGCAACGTCTTCTTTGGTAAGCACATGCTCGACGGTAAAGGTCGTGGTTTCCTGGGGCTCGAGTGTAGTCTTGCCGCCCGTGATCTGCTCAGAGATATTCTGATCTGTAACCGTAACGTTGTTGAGTGTGGTGCTACCCGTATTCGTTACAACGAACTCATAGGTAACCGTATCGCCCTCTTGATAGGTCTGGGGATACGAACCCTCCGTTCCCGCAACCCTCTTGGTGAGCATGATGCCGGGCTTGGCCTCTTCGACGGACTTCACGCTCAGACCGCGTACGTAATGGGCATCGGTGCCCTGGCCGGTCGACGCGGTGAATCCGAATTTAACCGTTTCAGGCAGCGATTCGGTCAGAGGCACCTCGTTGATGACGGTATTCCAATTCGAATCGTTCTCGCGCTTGAGCCGTACCGTGATGGTCTGGTCACCGTTCTCGTCCTTCGGGCTGATGACGATGTTGACCTGTACACCATTCGATGTGCCGGACTCGTTTTGTCCATTCCGGTTCTGGCTGGGGAAATCTGTCCCCAAATAGGAATCATCAACTTGCACGCGCGCGCCATCGATGATGCCATAGCCATTCGTCCAACGACCGTTAACCTGCTGGCCAGCACCGCGAACCGTCACGGAATACTTATGGCTACCCTGCTTGTCGCTGCTGTCGCGCACGTCATCGCCACCAACGACTTCCTTGGCGCTGTAGTTACCCCAAATATCGAGACCCACACCGAGCACGCCGTTGGCGATACCCTCGTGCGTCTCACCGTCTGCCCTGATCGCGGAATACCCGAGGGCGCCGCCCACGTTCTCGCCCATAGGACCCATCGTGTCTGTATCGAGCGTGGCACCGCCGTCAACGAGATAGAAGCCGATGCCGTCAGCCTCGTAATCCCCATGGCTCTCTTCGCCGAACTGCCATTGCGTAAAGGTGATATCGAGACCCAGGCGCGTCTGCACGGGCGTGTTGTAGAGCACCGTTCCTGTCTGTCCCTGGCTATCATCGGTCAGCTGCAAAAATCCATCGCCGTGCTGCGCCCCGATATAGTTTTCGGTATTCTCTGCCTTCCCCACGCCATAGGGATTGTTATTTTTGTATCCAGCAGCGGTAAGGCCCACCGATTCACCGACGAGCGACCATTCTCCCAAGCCAAAGCTGCTTCCCGTGAAGTCCTCATTGAGCAGGGCCATACCCTCGCCATCCGCCGCCGTCGCGATCTGCGGCGCAAACGCCGTCCCAACGAGCAGCGTGCCCATAGCAAACGCCAGAACGCCCCTGACGATGCGATGCACGGTACGCCCTTTCATCCTACGAAGCTTATATTCACCCTGCAGGCCATCTCCTGTTTCAAAGGTTCTCGTCGATCGATTGTGCTTCATATCGAACCTTCCCCCGCGTTCGCAAAAGCAGACTTTTTTGAACTCGTCTATCGTGTGGTCCAACCCATCCGACTTCCGCATCGAACCGACGTCTCATACGGAAAATCGAGAGAATCGTCCCTTCAACTTCTCGTTCATCAAATTTAGACCTCCGTCTCAAAAAAGTCTACCTTTTTATACAAATCCCCTCGAACGTTCCAGCCGAATGGCGCAGCTTTCCTGCGGTTATTCCGTTTGCGCACCACGTGTTTCGATTTGGTGTCACGACATGCATGTGGTGTCGGCGCATCTCGGCAAGCGGGGAGGTCGCTTGGCAGCGCTCTACATGGGCACCCTCGGCGTTTCTACGCGAGATGCATCATTATTGTTTTATATGTTTTGCTATATTCGACGTATATGTCTCGAATATAGTTGGCACCCCAATGGGCAGCAGGCACCGTCTGGCACCCTATCGGCTAGCGTACGACGGCTCGGTTGTCTGGTCCTCCTCGAGCCATCGCCGTAAGGTGTTGCGACAGACGCCCAGCTGGCGCGCCCCCTCGACCTGCGTGAGCTCGCCGCACACGATTCGATCGCGAATGCCCTCCCAGTCCGCGGGTGGCTGCTTGCGCGGACGGCCGAACTTAGCGCCGCGCGCCTTTGCCACCGCGATCCCCTCCGCCTGGCGCTGATGGATGTTCTCGCGCTCGACCTGCGCGATATAGCTCAGCAACTGTAACACGACATCCGAGATGAACTGGCCGGTCAGGTCGCGCCCCTCCGCCGACGTGCCGCGCGTGTCGAGCAGCGGCATATCGAGCACCACGACGTCCACGCCCAGATCGCGCGTGAGGCTGTGCCATTGGTCGAGGATCTCGGCGTAGTTACGGCCCAAACGATCGATGCTTTTGACCACCAGCACGTCGCCCGCCTGCATCTTGCGGACAAGCGCCTGATACCGCGGTCGGTCGAAGGTCGCCCCCGTGCACTTATCGACGTAGATGGATTCGGGACTCAGCGGAAATGCCTGCAGCGCATCGAGCTGGCGGTTGAGATTCTGGTCACGCGACGACACGCGGGCATAGCCGTAGCTTTTCATACGAGCGGTCCTTTCAGGTGCTTTCTGTTCTTGGCTACGGTGCTTGTGCCCCGCACATATATAGAACGCGAGGTCGCATGTGAGCATAACGAGTTCCGCACATCCTCAGCTCGAAGGGCGTCTGCGCCCTTCGAAAGTTTGCTCAACTTTTTTTAGTCAACTTTTTTGAGTAAAGTGGGCCGAACGACGACGATGTGAACGTAGAAAACCCTGGGGGTTATTTTGATGTATCAACTCGATGCCTAGGGCATGTTTCCCACCTCGCCCGTAGCGTAGAAAAACCCCAGGGGTTTTTCTACGCTACGGGCGAGGTGGGAAAAAAGTGCCTGTCCCTATTTTCCCAGCTCTTCGGCGATGTAGCGGCCGGTGATGCTGTCGGGGCAAGCGGCAACTTGCTCGGGCGTGCCCGCGCACACGATGCGGCCGCCGTCCTCTCCCCCGCCGGGCCCCATGTCGATCACGTAGTCGGCGTTGACGATCATATCCAGGTCGTGCTCGATCACCACCACGGTCGCCCCATTGTCGATCAGCCGCTGCAGTACGCGCAGCAGCACCTCGACATCGAGCGGATGCAGACCGATCGTGGGCTCGTCGAACACGAACAGGGCATCGTCCTGCCGGCGCGTGAGCTCGCTTGCCAGCTTGAGCCGTTGCGCCTCGCCGCCCGACAGCGCCGGCGTGGCCTCGCCGAGCGTCAGGTAACCGAGTCCCAGATCGTGCAACACCTGGAGCTTTACCTTGACGGTGCGCAGGCCCGTCTCGGCCAGCGCCTCGCGCGCCTGGTCGACGGTGTAGGACAGCAATTCGGGCAGAGGGATATCGCCCGCCAGCTTGATGGCGTCCGCGGCCTTCGCGTAGCGTGTGCCGCCGCAGTCCGGGCACGGGATGTCGACATCCGGCAGGAACTGCACGTCGA
>CAZRPL010000053.1:0-10640 GCA_964602045.1 uncultured Collinsella sp.
CCATGCCCAACGTGGGCTGGGGCGAGGCCATGACGATGCTCTTCCAGAACAACCCTGCCATGGCGAGCGATTACTTCGGCCGCAAGATCGGCGTGCTGGCACCCGGTGCCGCCGCCGACGTGATCGTGATGGACTACAACAAGTTCACGCCGTTTTCCGAGGAGAACGTCGACGGCCACATGCTGTTCGGCATGATGGGCAAGAACTGCCGCACCACGATCGTCAACGGCCGTGTGCTCTACAAGGACCGCGAGTTCGTGGCCTTCGACGAGGAGCGCATCAACGCCTGGACCATGGAACAGTCCAAGAAGCTCTGGGGCGAGCTGAACGGCCGAACCTACTAGAGACGCGAACGGGTTGGTTGGGGACGTGTTCCATCCAACCCATCAAGAGGGATCGAAGGGGTTGGAGGGAACACGTCCCCAACCAACCCACATGCGACGAAGGGGTTGGAGGGAACACGTCCCCAACCAACCCATAAATAAGAGGGGATATGACAATGAGCGACATCATGAGGCCCATTCCGTTTTCGAATCTGATGAACTGGGTGATGACCGAGCACGACGAGTCCGGCTCGATCTTCGGCGTACGAAAGATCGTGCGCACGAGCGCCGCCGGCGCCCTGCCGATCTTCGATGAGAAGATCGAGACGCCGTTCGGCCCGGCCGCCGGTCCCAACACGCAGCTCGCGCAGAACATCATCGCCGCCTACGTGGCCGGCTCGCGCTTCTTCGAGCTCAAGACCGTCCAGGTCATGGACGGCGAGGAGCTGTCGGCCTGTGTGAACAAGCCCTGCATCACCGCCGCCGACGAGTGCTACAACTGCGAGTGGTCTACCGAGCTTACGGTCCCGCAGGCCTATGCCGAGTACGTCAAGGCTTGGTTCGCATGCCACCTGATCGCTCGCGAGTACGGCCTGGGCGAGCCTGACGGCTTCGTGTTCAACATGAGCGTGGGCTATGACCTCGAGGGCATCAAGTCGCCCAAGGTCGACGCCTATATCGAGGGTATGAAGGATGCCTCCGGCTCCGAGGTGTGGGCCGAGTGCCGTGAGTGGGCGCTGGCGAACCTCGACCGCTTCCAGAACGTCGACGCCGCCTTCATCGACTCCATTCCGGCGCGCGTGTCCAATTCCATCACCGAGTCCACGCTGCACGGCTGCCCGCCCGCCGAGATCGAGCGCATCGCCACCTACCTCATCACCGAGAAGAACCTCAACACCTACATCAAGTGCAACCCGACGCTTTTGGGCTACGACTTCGCCCGCGCGCGCTTAAACGAGCTCGGCTTCGACTACATCGTCTTCGACGATCGTCACTTCGTCGAGGACCTGCAGTGGGAAGACGCCGTGCCCATGTTCGAGCGCCTTATGGCACTCTGCGCCGAGCGCGGCCTGGACTTCGGCGTCAAGCTCACCAACACCTTCCCGGTCGACGTGACCCGCGACGAGCTGCCGAGCGACGAGATGTACATGTCCGGCCGTACGCTGTTCTCGCTCACCATCGAGGTCGCGCGCCGCATCACCGAGCAGTTCGACGGCAAGCTCCGCATCTCCTACTCCGGTGGCGCGACGGTCTACAACATCCGCTCGCTGTACGACGCGGGCATCTGGCCGATCACCATGGCGACCGACGTGCTCAAACCCGGCGGCTACGAGCGTATGAGCCAGATCGCCGGCGAGTTCGAGGATCTGGATGGCCGCGCGTTCGAGGGCATCTCGCTCGACGCCGTCATGGCGATCCAGGAGGATTCGCTCACCAACCCGCTCTACCGCAATCCGCTGCGCAAGCTGCCGTCTGCCAAGGTACCCGGCGGCACGCCGCTCATGGACTGCTTCACCGCGCCCTGCCGCACCGGTTGCCCCATCTCGCAGGATATCCCGGCCTACCTGGCCGCCGTGGAGGAGGGCCGCTTCGAGGACGCGTTCTCCATCATCATCGAGCGCAACGCCCTGCCGCACATCACCGGCACCATCTGCCCGCATCCCTGCGGCAAGAGCTGCGAGCGCGCCTTCTACGAGCCCGAGGGCGCCCAGATCCGCGCGAGCAAGCTGCGCGCCGCGCACGAGGCGTTCGGCACCGTGCTGCCGCGCCTCAAGGCCGGCGCTTCCGAGAAGGTCTCCGATAAGAACGTCGCCGTCGTCGGCGGTGGTCCGGCCGGTCTCGCCGTGGCGTTCTTCCTCACGCGCGCGGGCGTGCCCGTCACGATCTTCGAGGCCAAGGACACGCTCGGCGGCATCGTACGCCACGTGATCCCCGAGTTCCGTATCGCGAGCGCCGATATCGACGCCGACGTCGAGCTCTGCCGCGCCTTCGGCGTCGAGGTCAAGCTGAACGCCCGCGTCGAGTCCATCGACGCCCTGCGCGCCGAAGGCTACACCGACGTCGTCGTGGCGACCGGTGCATGGCTGCCCGGCTCCGCGGGTTTGGGCGAGGGGTCCGAGCTGGACGTCCTCGAGTTCCTCGAGGCCGCCAAGAAGGCTCCCGAGACCCTGTCGCTCGGTACCGACGTCGTGGTCATCGGCGCCGGCAACACCGCCATGGACGCCGCCCGCGTGGCCAAGCGCGCCGCGGGCGTGGAGAACGTCCGCCTGGTCTACCGCCGCACCAAGGCCCAGATGCCCGCCGACGAGGAGGAGCTGGACTTCGCGCTCGAAGACGGCGTGGAGTTCATGGAGCTGCTCGCCCCGGTGTCGCTGGAGGGCGGCCAGCTCACCTGCAACGTCATGCGCCTTGGCGAGCCGGATGCCTCCGGCCGTCGCGCGCCCGAGCCGACCGGTGAGACCGTGACCGTGCCCGCCACCACCGTGATCTGCGCGGTGGGCGAGCGCATCGATGCGTCGCTCTACGAGGGCGCCGGCGTCGAGGTCGACCGTCGCGGCCATCCGGCCGGCGTGGCCACCGGTGTTGCCGGCGTATGGGCCGCAGGCGACTGCCGCCGCGGTCCGGCGACCGTCGTCGAGGCCATCGCCGACGCCGCCGAGGTCGCGCGTCAGATCGCGAACGTCGACTTCAACCACTACGCGGACGCCAACGAGCAGCTGGACGTCGCGGCATCCATCGCCAAGAAGGGCAACCTCTGCCGCGACAAGGCCAACTGCACCCACACCCGTTGCCTCGGTTGCGCCGCGGTGTGCGAGGTCTGCTGCGACGTGTGCCCCAATCGCGCCAACGTGGCGATCGAGGTGCCCGGCCTCGACAAGCAGCAGGTCGTCCACGTGGATGGCATGTGCAACGAGTGCGGCAACTGCGCCGTGTTCTGCCCGTACGAGACCGGTCGTCCCTACAAGGACAAGCTCACGCTGTTCTGGAGCGGCGACGACATGCTCGCCTCCGAGAACGATGGCTTCATGCAGCTCGCCGACGGTAAGTTCTCCGTGCGCCTGGGCGGCGAGATCCGCGTCGTGGACGTGGATGACGCCGGATGCGGCGTGCCTGATGCCGTGCGCCGCACCATCGCCGCGGTGCGTGACTCCTACGGCTACCTGTTCTGCGAGTAACGTCCGTCACGTATTCGGGGATGTCCCCGCGCCGATGTCCCAAAAGGGGCCGGGAGCGTTTTGGGACATCCCCGGTGTCCGGTACCGTCCCAATGGAGGGGAATCATGACCGAGACCACCCATCAGATCTGGGTCGCCGATGAGGGCTGCATCGGCTGCGGCATGTGCGAGCGCGTGTGCCCCTGCGGCGCCATGCACGTCGTCGACAAGCAGGCCGCCATCGACTACACCCGCTGCATCTCCTGCGGCATGTGCGCGACCAAGTGCCCCAAGCACGTCATCCACGATACGCTCGGCATCTTCGCCGCAGCTGAATAGAGAGGGGTATCGCCATGGCAAAGCAGCCGGTGAGCTATACCTTCACCGTCAACGGCATCGAGCGCACGGTCACCGAGAAGAAGCCGCTTCTGCGCTACCTGCGTGACGACCTGCATATCCATTCCGCCAAGGACGGCTGCTCGGAGGGTGCGTGCGGTACCTGCACGATCCTCGTGGACGATCACGCCGTCAAGGCTTGCGTGCTCACCACCGAGCTCGCCGCCGGCCGCGACATCGTGACCGTCGAGGGCCTGCCCAAAGCCGAGCAGGAGGCGTTCGTCTACGCCTTCGGCGCGGTGGGCGCCGTGCAGTGCGGCTTTTGCATCCCCGGTATGGTGATGGCGGGCGCCGGCCTCATCCACAAGGTCGCCGATCCCACCGAGGACCAGATCAAGGAAGCCATCAAGGGCAACGTCTGCCGCTGCACGGGCTACAAGAAGATCATCGAGGGCATCTCGCTTGCCGCCGCCATCCTGCGCGGCGAGGCCCAGATCGACCCCGAGCTCGAGCGCGGCGAGCACTACGGCGTGGGCGAGCGTGCCTTCCGCGTGGACGTGCGCCGCAAGGTACTCGGCTACGGCAAGTACCCCGATGACATCGACGAGACGGACTTCCCCGACCTCACGTACGCGAGCGCGGTGCGCTCCAAGTACCCGCGTGCCCGCGTGGTCAAGATCGATGCGGACAAGGCCCGTGCCCTGCCCGGCGTGCTCGCCGTGCTGACCGCGGCCGATGTGCCGGTGAACGCGGTGGGCCACCTCATCTACGACTGGGACGTCATGATCGCCGAGGGCGACATCACACGCTGCGTGGGCGACGCCATCGCCCTTGTGGTGGCCGAGGATGCCGCCACGCTCGAGCGCGCCAAGAAGCTCGTCAAGATCACCTACGAGGAGCTCGAGCCCGTGCGGAGCATCGCCGAGGCCCGTGCCGAGGACGCTCCGGTGCTCCACGATAAGTTCCTGGCCTTCGGTAACTGGGTCGAGCTCGAGAACAACATCTGCCAGCAGCGCCACGTGGTCCGCGGCGATGCGGCAACGGCGCTCGCGAACTCCGCGTACAAGGTGACGCGCACCTTCACCACGCCCTTCACCGAGCACGCCTTCTTGGAGCCCGAGTGTGCCGTGGCCTTCCCCTACAAGGACGGCGTCAAGGTGTGCTCGTCCGACCAGGGCGCCTACGACTCCCGCAAGGAGATCGCCCACATGCTCGGCTGGGATGCCATCCCGGAGCGCGTGGTCGTGGAGACCATGCTCGTGGGCGGCGGCTTCGGCGGCAAGGAGGACGTGTCCGTCCAGCACCTGGCGGCGCTCGCCGCGCTCGCGGTGAATCGCCCGGTCAAGTGCCGTCTCACGCGCGAGGAGTCCATCAAGTTCCATCCCAAGCGCCACGCCATGGAGGGCACATTCACGCTCGGCTGCGACGAGAACGGCATCTTCACGGGCCTGGACTGCGAGATCAACTTCGACACGGGCGCCTACGCGTCGCTGTGCGGCCCGGTGCTCGAGCGCGCCTGCACGCACTCGGTCGGTCCGTACTGCTACCAGAACACCGACATCCGCGGCTACGGCTGGTACACCAACAACCCGCCGGCGGGCGCCTTCCGTGGCTTCGGCGTGTGCCAGAGCGAGTTCGCCCTCGAGATGCTCATCAACCTGCTGGCCGAGGAGGTCGGCATCAGCCCGTGGGAGATTCGCTACCGCAACGCCATCGAGCCGGGCAAGGTGCTGCCCAACGGCCAGATCGCCGACTGCTCGACGGCGCTCAAGGAGACCCTGCTCGCCGTGAAGGACGTCTTCGACGCGCATCCGGGCCACGCCGGCATCGCCTGCGCCATGAAGAACGCCGGCGTGGGCGTGGGCCTGCCCGATGCGGGCCGCTGCAAGATCCGCGTGGAGGACGGACGCGCCGTGGTGTACTCGGCGACCTCCGACATCGGCCAGGGCTGCAACACCGTCTTTTTGCAGGACGTGGCCGAGGCCACGCGTCTGCCGCTGTCGCATATCGTCAACGGCGAGTGCTCCACCGAGAACGCGCCGGACTCCGGCACCACTTCCGGCTCGCGCCAGACCCTCATCACCGGTGAGGCCGTGCGCGGCGCCGCCTTCCTGCTGCGCGACGCCATGCTGGCGATCGAAGCAGGCGACGAGGTTTCGTGCGAGCCCGTCGTGGCCCATGGTGACGGCTTTATCGTTGAGTACGCCGACGGCACGCCGTATGCGGGTCCGGGCTCCGCGGTGCACCCCGCCGACCCGACCACGTCGCTGGCGGCGCTCGAGGGTCGTGAGTTCTCCTACGAGTATCTGGAGAAGACCGACAAGCTGGGCGCGGACGTGCCCAACCCCAAGAGCCACGTGGCCTACGGCTACGCGACGCACGTCGTGATCCTGGATGACGACGGTCGCGTGACCGAGGTCCATGCCGCGCACGATTCCGGCAAGGTGGTGAACCCCATCGCCATCCAGGGTCAGATCGAAGGCGGTGTGCTCATGGGCATGGGTTACGCGCTGACCGAGGACTTCCCGCTCGTCGATAGCGTCCCGCAGGTCAAGTTCGGTACGCTGGGGCTGTTCCGCTCCACGGACATCCCGTTCATCAACGCCATCTATGTGGAGAAAGACGAGTTGCTTCCCGTGGGCTACGGCGCCAAGGGCATCGGCGAGATCGCCACGATCCCCACGGCCCAGGCCGTGGCGGGCGCCTACTACGCGCTCGACGGCGTCTACCGCACCAAGCTGCCGCTGGAGGATACGTACTACACGCGCTAGGTGGATGATTGGGGACGTGTTCCGTTCTATGGATGGTTGGGGACGTGTTCCGTTCAACCCATTCAACCCATTTTGCGGCGCCCCGCTTGGCCTTCGTGCCGGGCGGGGCGCCGTTTTGCTGACAGCTGGGGCTTTCTGCTGACAGCTGGTGCTTTCTGCTGACAGCTGGGGCTCAGTACTGACAACTTGAACTCCGTACTGACGGTCGGGACTCAGCACTGACAGTTGGAACTCAGTATTGACAGTTGAAACTCGGCACTGACAGCTGAGGCTCAGCACTGACAAAACTCGGTAAAAACCTTCACGTTGTGTCAGTAGAGAGTTCTCGCTGTCAGTAGAGAGTTCCAACTGTCAGTAGAGAGTTTTCGCTGTCAGTACAGAGCCTCTCGCGACGGGGTGCTCATAATACTCCCGGCCTCTTTTGGGACATCCCGACGCGCCGATTTGCTCTTGATGTCCCAAAACACTCCTGGCCCCTTTTGGGACATCGTGGGGAGGCGGGCGCGGGTACAATCGTGCGTAGCGAGTGAGGGGAGCCTGCCGTGCCGTTTTCCATCGAGCGCAACGATATCGCGCGCGTCCACGCCGACGTGCTGGTCAATGCCGCCAACGAGCAGCTGGCGCCGGGCGGGGGCGTGTGCGGCGCGCTGTTTTCCGCGGCGGGCTTCGATCGCATGGACGCGGCATGTCGCGCCATCGGCCATTGCCCCACGGGAAGCGCGGTTGCCACGCCCGGTTTCGACCTGCCGTGCCGATGGGTTGTGCACGCGGTGGGGCCGGTATGGCGCGGCGGCGCGCATGGTGAGGAGCAGCAGCTCAGGTCGTGCTATCGAAGCATCTTTGCCGAGGTTGAGCGCTTGGGGGCGCATTCGGTCGCCCATCCGCTCATCTCGGCGGGCATCTACGGGTACCCGCAGGTCGAAGCATTGCGCATCGCGCGCGAGGAGACGGCGGCTTTCCTCGACCGGGTTGACGACGACGTCCAGGTGACGCTCGTGGTGTTCAGCCGCGACGTGATCCGTGCCGGTGGCAGCCTGTTCGCCGATCTGCAGGAGTATATCGACGACGCCTATGTGGAATCGAGTCCCCATATCCGTCGACGTATGGAGGAGCGAGAGGGCCTCCCGGACTGGGTGCTCGAGGACGAGGCGCTGGCCCCGGCGCCTTCGGCCCCGTCTGCCCAGGTGTCCACGCCTCTGTTCTCGCACGCCGCCCCCATGCTCGAGCACATGTCCTTCGGATCCGAGCCCGAGCCGAAGCCCGCCGATCTGGCGGACCTTCTCGACAACCTGGACGAGCCGTTCTCGACCACGCTGCTCGCCCTCATCGACGCACGCGGCATGACGGACGCGCAGGTGTACAAGCGTGCCAACATCAGCCGGCAGCTGTTCGCCAAGATCCGTGCGAATGCGAGCTACCGGCCCACCAAGCCCACGGCGGTGGCGCTCGCGCTTGCGCTCGAGCTCGATTACGACCAAACGCAGGATCTACTGTCGCGCGCGGGCCTCACGCTGTCACACAGCAGCAAGTTCGATGTGATCATCGAGTTTTTCATCGGCCGCGGCGTCTACGACATCTTCCGCGTCAACGAGGCGCTGTTCGCCTACGACCAGCCGCTGCTGGGATCGATGTAGGAGCTTTGGCGCTGCCGGGATCGATGCGGGGCTCCGCCCTTGCCGGGATCGATGTGGGCGCTCGGCTCTCGTTGGCATCGATGCGGGGGATTCAGTTCTCGCTGGCATCGATGCGGGCGCACGTGCTCGAGCCTCCCGCCGCACCTGCCTGCTCTGATCTGGGCATTCACTCGCGAAGTATCCCGCGCGCGATTTGTCGCCTGACGGTTTACCTGTCGTGCGCGCCCGCTCGGTAATCTCCAAGGTGTCAAAAGGAAACCCGACACCGAGGAGGCAACCATGAGCAAGCACGAGCATGACGAGCGGGATACGCGCGCGGAGCGCATCGAGCTTTCGGGCGATGAGAGCAAGAGTCGCGATCGCGTTGAGGAGTCCGACGACGCACAAGCTTTCGCCGCGCAAGATCGTCACGGCAAGATCCGCACCAACCGCACCGAGATCGTATTCATCCTGGACGCGAGCGGGTCGATGAGCGGGCTGGAGCCCGACACGGTCGGCGGCTTCAACAGCATGATCGCCGAGAATCGCGAGGAGCCCGGCGAGGCGACCGTTTCGACCATCCTGTTCAACGAGAAGAGTCGCGTGCTGCACGACCGCGTGGACATCCGCAAGGTGCCGCGCCTCATGCGCAAGCAATACCGCTGCTACGGCTGCACGGCGTTGCTGGACGCGGTGGGCGGCGCCATCAAGCACGTCGACCTTGTGCAGAGCATTTTGCCGGACGAGTACCGCGCCGACCGTGTGTTGTTCGCTATCACGACGGACGGGATGGAAAACGCGAGCCGCACGTTCACCTATCCGCGCGTCAAGCGCATGATCGAGGAGCACCGCGAGCGCGGCTGGGAGTTCCTGTTCATCGGCGCGAATATCGATTCAGCGGCGGAGGCCGAGCGGCTGGGCATTGCGCGCGAATATGCGGCGGATTATCTGGCCGACGAGCAGGGTACCGAGGTCGTGTACCACGCGATGTCGACGGCGATCGGATTCGCCCGTGCAGCCGAGCCCTCGGCGCCGCTGTCGGAAGAGTGGCGCTTCGGCTTGGACGAGGACATGCGCACGCGTGGCGGGCGGTCGTAGTCCGAGCGCGGGCGAGCGTGGACGGGTGTGGGCCTGCCCGGGTGTGGGCCTGCCCGGGTGCGCGCCGAGCACGGGCGAGTTCTGCCGAGTGCTGCCGGGCTTCCCTTAAGGGAAATACAAGGCCTGCTGCACGAGGCGTTCACCGACGTCCGGGGGTCGTTTGAGATAATCGTGGTGTTAAGGAACGCGGGCGTGCGGACGGTGTCGATGTCGTCCGCGCGAGGCAAAGGAGGAGCGGGCGATGAGCCTTCTCGGCAACATCATCTGGATTCTGCTCGGCGGCATCTGGACGGCGATCGGCTGGCTGCTGCTGGGAATCGTTTTCTGCATCACCATCGTGGGGATTCCCTTGGGGCTGCAGTGCTTCAAGATGGCGACGCTCACCCTCGCGCCGTTCGGCAAGACGATCGAGTACGGCGGCGGTGCGCCGTCGCTGGTCGCGAACGTGTTCTGGGTGATCTTCGCCGGCGTTCCGATGTGCATCGCCTATCTGATCGCGGGTGTGTTGAACTGCATCACGATCATCGGAATCCCGTTCGGGCTGCAAAGCTTCAAGATGGCGAAGCTCTCGCTGCTGCCGTTCGGCGCGTCCGTGCTCGGGTGAGGTTTGCGAGCAGGTGGCGGTGGGCAGGTGCACGGCGGCTAGTCGGGGCTCCGTACTGACAGTCGGGACTCTGTACTGACAGTTTGGACTCCGTACTGACAACAGAAACTCTGTACTGACAACAGAAACTCTCTATTGACAGAACTTGGCTGAAACGCCCCGTTTGTGTCAGTACTGAGTTTCGGCTGTCAGTAGTGAGTTTTGCTTGTCAGTAGAGAGTGCTGCCTGTCAGTGCAGGGTCTCGGCTGTCAGTACGGAGTCCCGTTCATCGGCAGTGTCCCATTTTTCTCCTGGCCCCTTTTGGGGCGATGTCCCAATTATCTCCTGGCCCCTTTTGGGACACTGGCCCCTTTTGGGACACGGCGCGTCAGCTGAGCTTTTCGAACAGGCGGATCAGACGGGTCATGGCGTCGACGAGTTCTGCCCGCTCGTCGTCGGAAAGTCGTTCGATCAGGGCAAGGTAGCGCTCGCCGCTCTCCCGCACGTGGCGGTCGATGAGGGAGCGGCCTTCGTCGGTAACATCGACGACCTTGGAGCGACGGTCGGTCGTCGATGGCGTCACGCTCACCATGCCGGTGCGCGCAAAGGCATCGACGATGCGCGAGACGTGCTGCTTGGGGATGTGGAGCGTGCGGCTCAGGTCCTGGGCGCACGCAGGTCCGTGCTCGCAGAGGCGTTCGAGCAACTCGGCCTGCGTGCGCCCCAGCTCGCCGCGAAACGAGTCCCGATAGCTCGATATC
>CAZRPL010000054.1:0-10562 GCA_964602045.1 uncultured Collinsella sp.
TAGCGCGCGGCATGAGGCCGCTTCCCCCCGTTCGACCGCAGCGCAACAGCCGGCGCACGACCGGCACGACATCAAAAAGAGCACGTACATGCGCGAATTCAAGAAATCCTCCAAGCTCGACAACGTCCTGTACGACGTCCGCGGCCCTATCACCGATGAGGCTGCCCGCATGGAAGCCGATGGCCAGCGCATCCTCAAGCTGAACATCGGCAACACGGCGCCGTTCGGATTCCGCGCCCCGGAGGAAGTCATCCAGGACATGCGCCACCAGCTGACCGAGTGCGAGGGCTATTCCGAGGCCCGCGGCCTGTTCAGCGCCCGCAAGGCCATCATGCAGTACGCGCAGCTCAAGAACATCCCCAACGTGAGCATGGACGGCATCTACACCGGCAACGGCGTGTCCGAGCTCATCCAGCTGTGCATGAACGCGCTGCTCGACAACGGCGACGAGCTCCTCATCCCCGACTACCCGCTGTGGAGCGCCTGCGCCGCGCTCGCCGGCGGCACCCCGGTTCACTATGTCTGCGACGAGCAGGCCGAGTGGAACCCCGACCTCGCCGATATCGAGTCCAAGATCACCAGCCGCACCAAGGCGATCGTCATCATCAACCCCAACAACCCGACCGGCGCGCTGTATCCGCGCGAGCTGCTCGAACAGATCGTCGAGATCGCCCGCAAGCATCAGCTCATGATCTTCTCCGACGAGATCTACGACCGTCTGGTCATGGACGGCCTGGAGCACGTCTCGACCGCCTCGCTGGCGCCCGATGTCCCGTGCGTCACGTTCTCGGGTCTGTCCAAGTCTCACATGGCCTGCGGTTTCCGTATCGGCTGGATGATCTTGTCAGGCAACAAGAGCTGCATGAAGGACTTCATCTACGGCGTCAACATGCTGTCCAACATGCGCCTGTGCTCCAACGTGCCCGGCCAGTCCATCGTTCAGACCGCGCTGGGCGGCTATCAGAGCGTCAAGAGCTACGTGGAGCCCGGCGGCCGCATCTACGAGCAGCGCAACTTCATCTACGAGGCGCTCAACGAGATCGACGGTGTCACGGCGGTCAAGCCCAAGGCGGCGTTCTACATCTTCCCCAAACTCGACGTCAAGAAGTTCAACATCACGAGCGACGAGCAGTTCGCGCTCGACCTGCTGCACGAGAAGCGCATCCTTATCACGCGAGGCGGCGGCTTCGCCTGGCCGGAGCCCGATCACTTCCGCATCGTGTTCCTGCCGCGCATGGGCGTGCTGCGTGACGCCGTGCGCGAACTGGCGGACTTCCTGTCCACGTACCGTCAGGCGTAAGGCGGAAGGGTCCGCCGCAACATATGCCATGGGAGCCGGCCCCGGGGCGTTTGCCCCGGGGCCGGCTTTTGTGTGGAGCAGGATGACCCAATGGGCATCGTCTCGCCTTCGGCCGATACGCGTCGCTTGAAGGCGGGTCGTCCCGGACAGCCTTATCCGCCCGGCGCTGCTTTTGTGTGCATACGGTTTCTCGCAGCGTATGGGTGCCGGTACCCCTACACTTGCAAGCTGGCCGGAAGGCCTGTGTGAGTCGCGGCAGGAAGGATTGCCGCCTGTAGAGCGCCGAGGCGCAGGAGGAATGCATGTCTGAGTACAGCGAGAACAACGAGAACATGATCGAGAACGAGAACGTGGAAGCGGTCGTCGAGAACGCGGCCGAGGTTGTCGTCGAGACCGAGGCCGTGTCCGAGTTGGTCTCCGACGCCGAGACCGTCGAGACCGAGGCTTCCGAGAAGGATGCTCCCGAGGCCGAGGTTGCCGAGGGACAGGATGCCGAGCCCAAGGCCGACGTCGCGAACCTCGATGACGAGCTGTTCGATAAAGTGAACCGTGCCGCACGCCTGCTGCGCGGCCGTCGCGACATGATGCGCGAGGAGGCCGAGGAGGACGCCGCTCGTCTGCGCGACCTGCAGCGCGCGCTCAAGCTCCTCGAGCTCAAGCCCCGCATGGAGCAAAAGGAGATGGCCGAGCTCATGGGCATGCGTCTGCGCGAGCTCAACGCCCTCATGATCGAGGCCGAGAAGCACGACATCGTCGCCCGCATCGAGCCGGAAGAGGAGGATATGCGCAAGATCGTCGTGTTCGCCTCCGAGGATGCCGCCGAGCTGGCCGAGGCGATGGGCAACAAGCGCAAGAAGCTCATCCCGACCCTGTCCGCGGATTCCGCGAACGAGATCCTCTCCCTGCTCGACCAGATCATCGATCCGATGGTCGCCATGGGTCTCGACGCCGACCGCGGCCCGCGTGGCGGTCGCGACGACCGTGGCCCGCGTGGTGGCTTTGGCGGCCCCCGCGGCGGCCGTGACGACCGTGGCGGTCGCGGCGGCTTCGGCGGTCCTCGTGGCGACCGTGGTGGCCGTGGCGGCTTCGGCGGTCCTCGTGGCGGCCGTGACGACCGTGGCGGTCGCGGCGGCTTCGGTGGTCCCCGTGGCGATCGCGGCCCGCGTGGCGACTTCGGCCCCCGTGGCGGTCGTGGCCGTGACGACCGTGGCGGTCGCGGTGGCTTCAGCGGCAACCACCGTGGTGGCCGCTTCTAGGCGCCCCGCCACGCGTCATAGCGATATACGAAACCCGATCGGCTTCGTGCCGGTCGGGTTTTCCATTATGTGGATGGGACAATAGGGACAGGCACCATTGTCCCAGTCGGGACGCAATATAACCCCTGGGGTTATTTTGCGTCCATGCGCAAACAACACGGCCCGGAACCGCATGTAGTTCCGGGCCGTGGATGGGAAAAAGTGCCTGTCCCTATTTTCCCGCGCTATGCGGTCGCTGCGGTGCTGTCGATACGGCCGGAGTCCTCGGGCGTGATGGTCATGCTCTCAAAGCGGTGCGCCATGTAGGCGTCGTCGAAGTTCTTCGCGTAGAAGGCCTCGATAGGCGTGGTGCCGGCAACGCCGGACAGTCGCTCGAACCAGCAGTCGAGAGCCTGCAGCGTCATGACGCCGTTGACGAGCATGAGCACGGTGCACAGGGCGGTGAACGAGTAGCGCGCCTGCCAGGGGATGAGGTTGATGAGCTTCAGCAGCCACGGCAGGCAGAACTTGATCCACACGAAGCCGAGCGCGCCCCACATGCACATGAACAGGGTGCTCGTGCGACCGCCGAACAGGGTCGCCACCGGGTCGGGGAACAGCCCGAAGATCGTGGAGCCCGAGTAGTCCCACGCCACGGCGCCGAAGCCGGTCTGCATGAACCAGCTCACCGCAGCCTCGAACAGACCACCGATGACGGCGGAGACCACGAAGATGATGACGGGGTTGGCCTTGTAGAAGCGGGCGAGAAGGGGCCGAAGAGCATGCCGGCGCGGTCCTGGTACACACCCGGCTCGACGACGGCCATGTGGTAGATGGTCTCGATGATCAGGCCGAGCACGCAGCAGACCACGAATACCCAGAACAGGTTGAAGAAGTTGAGCTCGATGTAGCCCTTGCCCTCCAGGTCGCGGCCGAGCATGCCCATACGCGCGGCCTCGCGGTCGGTCAGATCGCGCGCGGTACGCTCAAGATGGCGCTCGTGGCGCAGCGTCGGGTCGACGGTCACCGACAGGGTGAGCAGGATGACGAGCTGGATGGCATCGGGGATGAGGTTCGTGCCGATGCCCTCGAGCATGATGCGCAGGATGATCTGCACCAACGTGGTCGCAATGAGTGCATAGGACCACCGCGCGGCGTTGCGGCGGCGGTTCTTGAGCAGCGAACGGCCGAAGATGACCAGCGCGATGCCGTTGCCGAGCGTCACGACGATCGAGATCGCAAGCAACACGACGGGCAGCGTCGGGTCGGTGCCGATCGTGATGAGCTCGGGATCGGTCTGCAGCGCCCACATGACCATCGCGCCGAAGATAAAGATCATCGGGACGGTGACGATACCGTCGGCCATGCAGAGGAAGCCGTAGATCTTCAGAATGAGCGGGATTTCCTTCGTGGAATTCGCGGTGGCGCCCTGGGCGGCCCCCTTGCCGTCGGACGGGGTGATATCGGTCATGAGCGATCCTTTATCCGCAGGTTAAGTATGCAAACTATCAAAGTATACCGTATCGGGGAATGACGTTCGCGAACCATACGGATAACCCACGCCGATCGTCAACCATTTCGTTGATGATCTTCTGTTCTCTTTGACGAGGAAACGACCTCTGGATACGATTACGCGGTTTTGCGAAAGGCGCTTATCTTCTGTCATGCCTTTCACCGGGCCATGAGGTCCGAAAACACGGGAAAGGGAGAGAAACACATGTCACCGAATCGTCGAATCGTTCAGGGCACCGGTCTGTTCTATCTGGTGTTCGGCATCATCGCGCTGATAACGGCTGCCGTCATGTTCTTCGGGGCACCGCTTGCCGAGTCCAGCATGGAAGACGGTACCGAGATCGCCATGATGTTCGGTATCATCCTCGCCATCATCGGCCTGTTCATGGTCGTCGCCGGCATCATCGGTCTGCGCGCCGCCAAGCACGACAACCTGCTCAAGCCCTTCATCTACATTTCCGCCTTCATCGTCGTGTTGAACCTCGCCGAGATCGGCCTCACGTTCAGGAGCGGCGAGGGTGGTTCGATTTACATGAACCTCATCTACGCTGTATTCTCCTTCGTGGCGATCGTCGCCGCCTCGCGCGTTCTGAACGGCGACAAGTAGTCTGATATCGATGGCCGAAAGCCGCGCGGTTGTCCGAACCCGTAACGGCGCCTGTCTGCATTGATGTGCGGGCAGGCGCCGTTCTTCATGAGGAAGCGGCCTTATCATCAATACTTGGTTGACGAATGTCATCTCGCCATCATCCCGAATCTTGCAAGAGACGTATTCTTAAGGGAAAATACCGGATTTCTGGCGATACGCCGGATCCGCTGTTCCGCAGCCGTAAGCGCACGTGTCATGTTGGGATTGAGGCATGAACATCCGCCAGCTTCAGTATTTCTACCTCGCTGCCTGTTACGGCAGCTTTTCCGAGGCCGCTCGCGCCGAGGACGTTTCGGTCCAAGCGGTATCCAAGGCCATCATCGAGCTTGAGGAAGAGCTGGGACAATCCCTGTTTTTCCGTGAGGGGAGAAGTATTTCCCTCACGGGATTCGGCAAAGCGATGGTCGGTCCTGCTCGTGAGGCGGTTGCGAGCTTCGATGCGGTGGGCAGGGCGGCGGAATCGTATGGCATGGCTGATGGCGACGCGTCGCAGCAGACCCTCCGTATCGTGCTCGTATCGCCCCCCTTTGCAAAATACGAGCTGGTGTGCAGCGCGCTTTCGCAACTGATTTCCCACATGATCGGCACGAAGACCCATATTGCAATCGGCAGGGGAGCCGATGCGCTGGCCGATCTGCGTGCCGGCAACGTCGACGCACTCATTACGATCGGCGCTTTTTCGAATCCCCGTTGTGTCACCCGCGCGCTCGGCAACGTATCGGTCGGTGCCTTCATGGGCAAGAAGCATCCTCTTCGCCGCAATCGCCTTGTGAGCTTTGATGACTTGGAGCCCTATCCGGTCCTGTTCAATAAAGACATCGATTCATTTAACGATACGATTCTGTCTGCGTGTCAACGCAACGGCCTCGGCTCGGATGTGGTGGAGATCGAAACCGACGCCGAGGTTGCCGATTTCCTCGAGTATCGGGACGGCTACGTGCTGGGAGTTTATCTCAAGGCGCTCGATATCAAGCCGCTCGCCGCCATGCACAAGATCGATCCTGCAGATGCTCCTCCGATTCCCATATGCGTGGTGACGCTCAAGGGTAAGCAAGGCGAGAAGTACGAACGTCTCGATCGCTTTGTTTCCAGGGAGTTTTCCCTGCTTAAAAGGATGTTCAACGAGTAAGGGCGTCCCTGATCGACAAATCGGCCGCATACCGTCGGCAGAGTATCGCTGCACCACGGACTATTCGACACGAAAAGGACCCTGGAACCAATGCGGTTCCAGGGTCCTTTCAGCATGCGGTGCCGGACGGCGTCGCCCTAGCGACGATCGGTGTCGTTGAAGTCGTCGAAGTCCTCGTTCTCGTCCACGTATGCCTTGAAGGCTTCCTTTTGCTCCGCATTGAACTTGTCGGCAGCGGCCTTCTCGGCGGCGGTGGCCTTCTTGAACTTAATCGGCTGGTTGACCACGACCTGCGGGAACGGGATGGAGATGTCGTACTTGTCGAATAGCAGCTTCATCTCGCGATTCAGATCGCTGGTGAGCACGACGCGGTCCTTCTCGGCGCATTCGGCCACGATCTTGATGTTGACCGAGTTGTCGGCGAGCATCGTGACGCCCTTGTAGAACGGACCGTCGACGATGGCCGGCAGGCGGTCCTTGATGTTGGGCAGCTCCTTGGAAAGGATGTTCTCCACGCGCTCCAGGCTCTCGCCGTATTCGATGCCGACCTCGACGGCGGCGAACGAATGCTCCTTGGTCATGTTGACCACATTGGAGATGTTGGAGTTGCGCAGCACGAGGATGTTGCCCGAGCCGTCGTTGATCTTGGTCGTGCGCACGCCGATTTCCATGACGGTGCCGCGCTGGCCACCGACCTGGATGATGTCGCCGACGCGGAACTCGCCCTCGAAGATGATGAACAGGCCGGCGATGATGTCGGACACGATGCCCTGGGCACCGAGCGAGACGGCAAAGGTCAGAAGACCGGCAGAGGCGAGCAGCGTGGCGGTGTCGACGCCGAGCAGGCCCAGGCACCAGTACAGGATGCCGATCATGGCGGCGTATTTGACGATGCTCACGCCGAGGCGGCACATGGTCACGCCGCGGGCATCGAGCACGCTCGAGATCATCTGCAGGATCTTTTGGATGATGGCCGAGATGGTCAGCGCCTCGCAGGCGAACATGAGGCTCGCCGTGATGGCGAAGATGTTGAGGCCGCGCTCCCACGAACCGCCGAGGATGTAGGAGAACAGGGAGTCCTCGCCGAAGACGACATCCTTGAAGATGATCGCCAGGAACACGATGATGACCGCGGCGCTGCCGAACCAGCGCAGCACCTTGCCGACCTTCTGCTCGGGCGTCATCTCGTCCCAGTTGAAGGAGCGATTCAGCCAGCGGCTGGCAGCGGACTCGGAGCGCACCGTGCGGTCGCCGACGTTCACGTTGACGATGCGGCTGCTGTCACGGTTCTCCTCGGGTTCGTTCCCTTCGGCGGTCTGCTCCTCCGCGGGCATGATGGTGTCGAAGGTGAGCAGGCAGAACACGATCGCCAGGCACACGAGGGCGACGACGCCGGTGGTGATGGTCAGCGGGACGCGCTCGTTCATGAGCGCGCCCTCGGTGCCGGCGACGAACACGTAGTAGTCGCTCGTCTCGGTAGCGGAGGCGTAGTACTGCTTGCCGTTGATGGTGATGTAGTCGCAGAAGCCGTCCTTGAGCTCGTCTTCGGCCATGCCGCAATCGGTAGCCTTCTTGCCGACCATGTTGTCGTCCGGATAGTAGGCGAAGGTGCCGTCGGACTTGTTGATCGCGAACGCGAAACCGTCGACGCCGGCTTGCACGCCGTCCAGGACGTTGCCGATCTGGACGCTCTCGAGCAGGCTCTCGAGGCGCGTCGGGCGGATGCCCAGCTGCACGAAGCCGGTGAGTTCGCCTTCCTTGTCATGCGTGGTCACGCCGATATATTGGCGCAGCTCGCCGGAAACCTCGTCGGGCTGCGGCTTTTGGACGAGATACTCCACGCCCTGCAGCAGCTTGCGGAACTCGTAGGACTGCTCTTCGGGATCCTCGGACAGCGTGAAGTTGGTGAAGCTGGAGTTGGTGGCGGTCATGACGCCCCGGTCATCGAACGTGAAGACGTATTGGATCTGGAGGGCGTCGGCGAGTTCCTGGAGCTTCGTGCGGGTGGCGAGCTCGGGGTTGTTATCGATGATATAGGCGGCGACCTGGGCTTTGGACAGGTAGCGATCGCCGTACTGTTCGGTCAGCTCGTCGGCGCGCTGCTGGCTGCGCTTGATGGTCGAGGCGATCTGATCGACGCGTTCGTTGTTGGTGAGCGACTGCGAGGACAGCGCGAACAGGGTCTGCATGTAGAACGAGACCACGAGCACGCAGATGAAGCCGACGATCGAGAGCACGGCGGCCTTGCCGGCGACGGAGCGGTTGAAGCGGAAGGCGCCGTGGTCGACGTAGTGTTCCTCGTATCCCTCCTCGTTCTCGTGGCGGGCCTCGTCGCGCAGCACGAAGATGCCGTAGAGGGTGACGGCGGCGATGACCGCGAAGAACACGAACAGGATGACGCCGACCGTGACGCTGCCGGAGGCGGCGGTGTCGGACTCCGGAACGGCGGAGATATAGTAGGTATCACCCTGGAGCATGACGCGGCAGAACAGCTCCTCGCCGTCGATCTTCATGATTCCGGTGTTGCCGTCCTCGAGGTCGGCGACATTGAGGCCGGCGTCGATCGCGTCGGCGCCAATCAGGTCCTCGTCAGGGTGATAGGAGATGACCAAATCCTTGGCGGAGACGGCGAACACGTAGCCATGCTGGCCGATCGAGATGTTGCGCAGCACGCTCGCGGTAGAGCCGGTCGCCTCGATGAGCTCGCGCAGCTCGGTCGGGTTCTGCTCGACGATCACCATGGTGTCGTCGTCGATGCGGTCGGCGTAGTAGCGCATGAGCCAGTCCTGCTCGGGCAGCTCGATCTCGACGGCAGCGGAGGGTTCATGCGTGCGGAAGGTGTCGCGCAGCGCGTTGAAGCGCGCGTAGGTGAAATCGGCTTTCGTCTCGCCGGACTGCGCGAGGACCTCGCCGTCGCGGTCGGTGACGAACAGGTTGTCGACGTCGAGTAGCTCGCGCAGCTCGACCATCTTGGCGTCGGTCTCGGCGTAGCCGGCGTCGTTTTGCGCCATATAGGCAACCTGAGCGGCCTTGGACTGGTAGATGGCGTCGAACTGCTCGGTGTTCTGCACGGTCTCCTCGTCTGCCTCGGCGAGCAGGCGTTCGAGCTCGACGGTCTCCTGTTTCATCTCCTCGTCGTAATTACCGTGGCTGAGCGAGCTTTGCATGTTGGTGAGCAGGGCGCCCATGACGATCATGCTGGCTGCGACGACGATCAACAACGCGGTGATCTTGATTCTAAGATGTTTGGACATGCCGACGCCTCCTAGTTCCACTTGTCGATGAGCGTGTCGATGGTGCCGTCGTCGAGCATGCCCTGGATGGCGTCGGCGACCTTGGGCGAGAGCTCGGAGTCCTTCTGCGTGGCGACGCCGAAGGACTGTTCCTCGACCACGAAGTCATCGAGGATGTGGCGCTCGTTGTTCATGTAGGTCTGCGCGATGGCGCCGTCGAGCACCATCGCGTCGATCTCGCCCTCCTCGAGTGCGTCGGAAAGCTCCTGATAGGAAGGGTACTGAACTAGACGCCAGTGATCGAACTGCACGTCGCTGTTGTCCTCGTTTGCCGAGCGAACCTCGCCGTCGGAGAACCCGATTTCGTAGAGTTTGATATTCAGCAGCGGAGCGGCGTTGGCGCCGCTCATGGTGCCGAACGTGCAGCCCTTGAGGTCGTCGATCGTCCCGAACAGCGACGAGTTCTGGACGACGGCGATGACTTTGTCATCGTAGTAGGCGGGGGAGAAGTCGAAGTTCTCGAGGCGGGCATCGGCGATGGAGTAGCACGCGACGAGCGCATCGACCTCGCCTTCGAGCAGGAGCTCCTTGCGGTTGTCGGGCAGAACGGTCGTGAACTCGACGTTCTTGTAGCCCAAGCGGCTTGCGAGCTCGTTGGCGATGTCGATCTCCAGACCGTAGTACTTGCCGGCCTTCTCGTTGAGATAGCCGAACCCGACGATGTCGGCGCGAACGCCCACGCGGAACGTGTCGGAACTCGCCGCCGAGGACGCGGTGCCGGTGCTGCCGGCCGAACCGCCGGCGTCGGTACAGCCGGCAAGGCCGACGAGCGCTGCGATTCCAGCGAACGCGACAGCACCGAACTGCCTCCGTGAGATTGCTTGCATCTTCCCTCCAGTGTGCAGACAATTTCGATTCTTCCAAACCGATTAATCATCCCATCTGGGGGTGTAAGATGCAGCTTTTTCCCGCGCTTTCAATTAACTGTTGAACAGCTGTCGTTTCATATTCGCCAAGACGGCCAACTCGTCCTTTCGGCAAACGATATTCGCTTCGTCGTTTGCCGAGTAGCGCGCCTTCGTGGTGTGTTCGGTCACAAAGAAGGGCGGCCCGGATCGCTCCGGACCGCCCTGGCGGCACGTGATGCGTGCGTGTTCGCGCTTTCGCTGCGGTTTAGCCGAAATAACGCTTCAGCAGACCAGCGAACGCCTTGCCGTGGCGAGCCTCGTCGCGCGCCATCTCGGCGCGCTTGGCAAGATCGGTCTTGCCGGCGGTGGCGCCGTTCTCGGCCTCGACGCGCATCTCGAGGTTCTTCTTGGTGGAGTCGGTCACGACCTCGCCCAGCAGCTCGGCGAACTTGGCGGCGTGCTCGGCCTCCTCGTAGGCGGCCTTCTCCCAGTACAGGCCGATCTCGGGATAACCCTCGCGATGGGCGACACGGGCCATGGCGAGATACATACCGACCTCGGAGCACTCGCCCTCGAAGTTGGCGCGCAGGTCGGCG
>CAZRPL010000055.1:0-10467 GCA_964602045.1 uncultured Collinsella sp.
GCCATCACCATCGCCGAGGCCGTCCAGCGCCTCCTGCAGCTGATCTCCCGCATGGTCGAGGCCCGCGGCGTCACGCTCTGCCGCCTGCTGGCGAGCTTCATCAAGTACGGCACCGTCATCGGCATGCTGTACTGGTGCCTGGCCCTTGTGGGTGTCGACTCCGCCACGCTGCTCGCCTCGGCCGGCCTGCTCACGCTCGCCATCTCGCTGGGCGCGAAGGACCTCGTTGCCGATATCATCGCCGGCATGTTCATCATCTTCGAGGGCGAGTTCCGCGTCGGCGACATCATCCAGGTGGGCGGCCAGCGCGGCACCGTCGTGGAGATCGGCGTGCGCACCACCAAAATCAACGACGGCTCCGGCAACATCCTCGTGATGCGCAACTCCGGCATCTCCAACGTGGTCAACATGACCAAGGAGCACAGCTACGCCGCCGTCGAGGTCGGCATCGAGTACGGCGAGAGCCTGGAGCGCGTGGAGAACGTTCTTGCCAAGGAGCTCCCCAACATCAAGAAGCGCCTGCCGGCCATCATCGACGGCCCGTTCTACAAGGGCGTCACGATGCTTGCCGACAACTCGGTCAACATCAAGATCGTGGCCGAGTGCACCGAGAAGGACCGCGTGCCGCTGACCAACGACCTGAATCGCGAGATGAAGCTGATGTTCGACAAGTACGACATCTCCATCCCCTACCCGCAGGTCGTCATCAACCAGCCCACGGAGTTCAAGAAGGCCACTGCCGCCGAGAAGCGCGCTGCCGACGCCTTCAACGCCGAGCAGAAGGAAGCCGTCAAGCACATCGCGGACGAGAACGAGGACTTCGACGAGTTCAACGACACCAACCGCCACTAGGCGACGTTCCCGCGCCACAGCGCTTGCGCAACGCAACGAGCCCGGAAGACGAACGGTCTTCCGGGCTCGTTCTCATATACAGGCTGTCCGGCGGCGAATGTCCGAGGCGTGAGCGCGCTTATCCTTCAGGACCGGTGAACACCCGCTTCATAAGCGGGAACTCATTGCGAACAAAGCGGTCAAGCCGCTCGACCGATTCGTTCTGGCGGCCCTTGAGGGTAACCATGCAGACGGGGATGGGCGGGGCGTCCGCAGGATCCACGCGATGCATGGCGGCAAGCGGCTTGATATCCAGCGCCTTCAGATGGACGCCCAGAACAAGGCCGTTCTGCTTTTCCAGAAAGTTCGCCACCCCATCATCGGTTTGGACCTCGACGAGCTTCGACGCGAGTCCGCGCTTGACGCACGATTTGAGAATCGTCTCGTTGAACGAGTCGACCTCGTCGTTATGGAGCACGGGATACGGCTCCAGATCGGCAAACGTGAGCAGCCGCTTGCGGCGCAGCGGATGGCGCTTGCCCATGAACACACCAACCGATACGGTGCCAAGCACTAGGCACGTGCAGCGCGGGTCGGAGAAGCTGCCAATCGTGATCATCGCGTCGATATTGCCCGCGCGCAAATCGGCAAGCGCCTGCGGGCCGAGCGCGAGCGATAGATGGGTCTTGATGCCGAGCATATGCGATACGAGCTGAGAAAACGCATTGCACACCAGCTCGTGCTTGGCAAAGGGAGGCGACACGAGCACGAGACGCAGATCGGTTCTGGCGCTGCCCTCATCCTTTTCCGCATAGAGTTCCGCCGCGCGGCCGAATGCGTCGAAGCTGGCGATGGCCTCGCGCGCCGGGCCGACCATGGCCTTACCGAACGGCGTAAGCGAAATCGTGCGCCCACCGCGAACGAACAGCGGGCTGCCGAGCTCTTCCTCGAGGTCGATCAGCGCCTTGGACACCGCTTGCACCGAAACACCCTCGGCTCGGGCCGCTTCGGAAAAGCTGCCGCAACATGCTGCGAGATAGAAGTATTGAAGCTGTCGTATGTTCACAGCATAGCCCCACAGTTTCGCTCGTCTTCTTCGCGATCAGCCGGCACTGCCCCTGAGGCGGTTCCCTCCCTCATGCGCACCGAGCATATCTCAGGATACGTCCACACCCTCACATGGGCTCGTCACGAGCGGTAACTGTCAACAGGTAGTTGAGAATTGCCTACCGGCGCACCGTGAAAAAGCGGTCCGCCCACGATGCAGGCAGACCGCTTTCAGACCGCTTGGGCGGATATGGGGCGCGTGGCCTAGTTGGTTCCATCCTCGTTCAGAGCACGCGATGCGAAGACGATCGCGGTGAACGCCACGGCGATCGAAACGAGGTGCTGCCACACGTTGTTGTACACATGGTTGAGCAACGAGGTGCCCAGCAGGGAGAGATTCACGAACACCATGACGGCAACGAGGTAGGTGTAGGGCTTGAGCAGCTTGTGGTGCTTGGCGGCACGCATGCCAATAAAGCCGCAGATGAACTCGAACAGGCCGATGACGCCGGCGATGACGGCGTACATCTGGGCGATCTGGGCACCGTCCTCCATCTGCAGGTCGACCTCGGGAGCACCGAAGAACATGATGGCGGCAACCGCGACCGTGGCAAGGCCGAAGATCGCGAAGAACAGGCTGATGCCCTTGACGACCAGACTGTTCGGGGAAAGCTTGGACATACTGGTTCCTTCCATAGCGTGTGGTTACTGCTCGCGGCGGCAACGCCAACTAGCAGGGCTTCCCAACAAAATTGCGCAATTATACGCAGCTTATTTCAGCCGCGTCAACGATTGTCGCCAATCGTCAACCATGCCTTGAGAATTCAGGAGCAACCTTGCGGGCGCATAGGCGGTACAGGACGCCATGCGGTATGATTTTGCAGTTCAACCAACCGCGCTATGCTTCGCATAACCGAAGGAACGCTCATGACACAAGACGCTATCAAGCAACAAAGCCCCTCCAAGGGCGCGGGTTCGCATTTTACTGCTCCCCCGAAGGAGCCGCAGACTAACGAGGTCCCGCTGATCTTGAAGATCTACGGTTTCCTCTGCATGGCGGACGGCATCATCACCATCCCCATGTTCGGCATCTTCGGCGCCATGGTCATGTGGGCGTTGCAGGCACGCCCCGACCTCTTCACCCTCAGCTCCGATCCGACCCTGCCCATCGTGCTGCTGGCGATCTCGCTTGTCGTCGCGTTCGGCAACGCCATCGGTCTGATCGTATTCGGCCGCTCGCTGCTGAAGAACCACCGTCGCAACGCCGCACGCTGGTCGCATGTGCTCATCGCCACGACAATCGTCCAATTGCTGCTACGCATCATGCTCGAGGGCATCGGCACGAACCTCATTCCCGACGCCATCCAGCTCGTCATCCTGCTCACGCTGTCGGTGACGGTCGACCCGTCGCTTCTGCGCGAGCGCCATCTTGAGCGCGTGGCCAACGACCTGCGCGACCGCGAGGCAGCGCACGTGGGCATGCTCGGCCGTGACCTCGAGGGCAAGGGCTATATCGAGCTGAACTTCTTCAACCTGTTCTGGGTCTTCGTAGTCTGCTGCATCCTCGGCCTCATCATCGAGGTCATCTTCCATATGGTCATCGTCGAGCCCGGCGTGTACCAGGATCGCGCCGGCATGCTCTTCGGCCCCTTCTCGCCCATCTACGGCTTCGGCGCCGTGCTCATGACGGTGGCGCTCAACCGCTTCTACAAGGCAAACCCCGTGATCATCTTCGTGGTGTCCGCCATCATCGGCGGTCTGTTCGAGACTGCGGTCAGCTGGTTCATGCAGATGGGCTTTGGCGCCGTAGCGTGGGATTACACCGGATATACCATCTTCGGGATCCCCGACCCGGTGGCGGCGCTGTTCGGCGGCCGCACGAGCACGCTGTTCATGTGCATGTGGGGTGCCCTTGGCTTCGTGTGGATCAAGTTCTGCCTGCCGTGGCTGCTCAAGCTCATCAACCTGATTCCGTGGAAGCTGCGCTACTCGCTTACCACCCTGTGCACCGTGCTCATGCTCGTGAATGGCGTCATGACGCTCGAGGCCCTCGACTGCTGGTTCGAGCGCCTGTCCGGTGTGGCCGGCACCACGCCCGTGGAAGAGTTCTTTGCCAAGAACTTCGACAACGAGTACATGGAGCACCGCTTCCAGAGCATGACGATCACGCCCGAGGACTCCAGCCGCATCGACGGCGAGGCCGTGGCGGAGCAGCCTGCGGGCGATGCCGCTGCTGCCGGATCCTCTGCACCTGCCGCGGTGTAGCCCGGACTTGATGTGGGCTTCTTGCCCGCCGTGCTTTGTGGTTGATGCCCGTCTCCGGTTCTGTCCGGGGGCGGGCTTCTTTTATGTGCGGGCGCACCGCGACGCTTTGCCACGCGGGCCGTAGCGGAGCTGGTAAAGGATTTACCCGGTCGGTTGTGACACGTTTCAGGAAAAATCTGTCACAACGAACCGGATAAACAGTTTATCAGCCTGATGCGTCGCTCCCGGAGCCCCAACAAAGGGACTCGCACGTCCGGTCGCCTCCGCGCGACGCCCGATCCAGGCACCACAAACAAGAAAAGACCCCAGCGGGCTCCTTGCCTGCCGGGGTCTTCCTTGTAGTAGCGTATCCGCTCGGCCTACAGCTTAGAAGCGGCCACCGCGATGGTTGCCGCTGAAGCCGCCACGGCCACCGCGGTCATCGCGACCACCACGGCCGCCACGCGGACCGAAGTTGCCGCGCGGGCCACGGTCGCGGCCGCCGAAGCCGCGGTCGTCGCGGTCACGGCCAAAGCCGCCACGCGGGCCGCGGTCGTCGCGCGGGCCACGAGGGCCACGCGGGCCACGATCGTCACGGCCGCCGAAGCCACCACGGGGACCACGGTCGTCACGGCCGCCACGAGGGCCGCGATCGGCGTCGAGACCCATGGCGACCATCGGGTCGATCACCTTGTCGAGCAGCGCGAGGATCTGCTCGCAGTCGTCGGAAGACAGCTGCGGAACGAGCTTCTTGCGCTTGCCACCCATCTTGGCGGCGAGCTCGGCGGCATCCTCGCTGGCGAAGATGACGACCTTGCGCATGTCGTCCTCCTCGGGCTCAACGCGGGCCACGATGTCGTTCTTCTCGGCCTCGACCATGATGGCGTTGAGCTCGCGCAGGCGCATGCCCAGCAGCTCGGCCATCTCCTTCTGCTCCATCTTGGGCTTGAGCTCCAGGAGCTTGAGCGCGCGCATGAGGTCGTTCAGGCGCTTGGCGTCCTCCTCGGCCTCGTCGCGCATCATGTCGCGGCGCCCACGAAGCAGGCGCGCAGCGCGGTTGATCTTGTCGAACAGCTCGCCGTCCAGGTCGCGGGGCTCGGCCTCGGCCTCAGCCTCGTCGTCAGCGGCGATCTCCTCAGCCTCGGCGGCCGGCTCGGCCATGGGCTCCTCAGCGACGGTCTCGGCAACCGTCTCCGCCACGGTCTCGGCGGCAGTCGTCTCGTTCTCGGTCATCTTCTCGTCCATCTCGTTGTACTCAGTCATGAGTTCCTCCTGCGCCCTCGGCGCTCTACAGGCGGCCTTCCTCTGGCCGCAATCAACATACGGCCTTCCGGCCCGAATGTAGTGTAGACGGCCGCCCGAACGCACGCGCCCATCAAACTCCCCCATCACAAAAGGAGCGCCAGAAGCGCTCCTTATCTGCACAGATGTCGGGTGCGGCTTGCGCGCCGCGCTCGCTTATGCTTGGCGGTAGGTAGACAGGAAATCGGCCAGATCCGTCATCGCCTCGCGCAGGACCTCCATGCGCGGCAGGTACACGATGCGGAAGTGGTCCGGCTTGTCCCAGTTGAAGCCGCCGCCGCGCGTGATGAGGATGTGCTTCTCGTGCAGCAGGTCGAGCGCGAACTGCTCGTCGTCGGTGATGTTGAACTTCTTGACGTCCAGCTTGGGGAAGATGTAGAACGCCGCCTTGGGTTTGACCGCCGTCACACCATCGATCGCGTTCAGCGCCTCGTACACGTAGTTGCGCTGCTCGAACACGCGGCCGCCGGGTTCCACATAGCGCTCGACGCTCTGGTAGCCGCCGAGCGCCGTCTGCACGATGGACTGCGCGGGCACGTTGGAGCACAGGCGCATGTTGGACAGCATGTTGATACCGTAGATGAAGTCGCGCATGCAGCGCTTGTTGCCCGAAAGGATCATCCAGCCGATGCGGTAGCCGGCGATCATATGCGATTTCGACAGGCCGGAGAACGTCACGCACGGCAGGTCGGGCGCGAGCGAGGCGATCGACACGTGCTTGATACCGTCCATGCACAGGCGGTCGTAGATCTCGTCGGAGAAGATCATGAGCTGGTGCTTGCGCGCGATGTCGACGATGCTCTGCAGGACCTCGAGCGAATAGACCGCGCCCGTGGGGTTGTTGGGGTTGATGATGACGATAGCCTTCGTGCGCGAGGTGATCTTGGACTCCATGTCGGCGAGGTCCGGGTTCCACTCGGCCTGCTCGTCGCAGACGTAATGCACGGGCACGCCGCCCGCGAGCGTGGCGCACGCGGTCCACAGCGGGTAGTCGGGGCTCGGGATGAGGATCTCGTCGCCGGTGTCGAGCAGCGCGTTCAGGCACAGCTGGATGAGCTCCGAGACGCCGTTGCCCGTATAGATGCCGTCGACGTCAACATTGGGGATGTGCTTGAGCTGCGCGTACTGCATGATGGCCTTGCGCGCCGAGAACAGGCCCTTGGAGTTCGAGTAGCCCTCGCACTCGGTGAGCTGCTGGCGCATGTCGAAGATGACCTCGTCGGGCGTGCGGAAGCCGAACGGCGCAGGGTTGCCGATGTTCAGCTTCAAGATGTGCTCGCCGCGCGCCTCCATGGCCTCGGCTTCGTCGTTGACGGGGCCGCGGACGTCGTAGAGAACGTTATCGAGCTTGGAGGACTTCTTGAATTCGCGCATGGTGGTGCTCCTTTGGGCGGTTGCGGCTTCGGTGCCGGTGCTGGTGGTCACGGGGTTGGCGGCGGCCTCATGCCGCGCGCTAGCTCGCTCATCCGCAGGCGGCGCGGCATCGCCCTGCGCGCCGGCGAGCCATGCGGCGTCAACATCGAGGACGCGCGCCAGCAGGGCAACGACATCACGGCGCGGCACGGTCTTGCCACTCACGTACTGGCTCATCTGGCTTTTGCCCAGCTTGGCGCCGAGCTGCGATGCCGCCTGGATGACGCCCGCCTGCTTGAGGCCCTGGCGCTCCATCGCCTCCCTCAAGCGGGTGGCGAACAGCTCTCGTTCTGCCATGCGGTCCATCTCGCCTCCGAAGGTTCAAGATGATTGTGGTCAAAATTGAACTTTGTGGTTTCTTGGGTTCAAAGTTCAATTATGGGCAGTCTAGCACAGATGGAAATTGAACTTCAGGAGAATCTAGGACATCTTGGATAGCCTGGACACCCTTGCGCTCACGCGAGAACCGCCCGGCCCCCATCGTTTCCAAAGGAGAAAAACCGCCGTCATGCAGCTGCCGGCCTCGCCGAACGCTATCATCAGACGGCAAGGCATAGCTAAACCGTCACCCGATACGGGAGGAAACCCCATGGCCAACGATTATCTGGTCGTCATCGACATGCAGAAGGACTTCGTGGACGGTGCGCTGGGCACGCCCGAGGCGCAGGCGATCGTCGAGGGCACCGCCGCGCGGGCGCGCGACTTCGAAGGCACTGTCGTCTTCACGCGCGACACGCATGAGCCGAACTACCTCGAAACGCAGGAGGGCCGCAACCTGCCCGTCGTGCATTGCGTGCGTGACACCCCGGGCTGGGAGCTCGTCCCCGAGCTCGAGGAGGTCCGCCGCACGCGCGACGCCATGGTGTTCGACAAGCCCACGTTCGGCTCGGTTGCCCTCGTGTGGTGGCTCGCCCAGCAAAACGACGAGAAGCCCATCGACTCCATCGAGGTCATTGGCCTGTGCACCGACATCTGCGTAGTGAGCAATGCCCTGCTCATCAAGGCGCACTTCCCCGAGATCCCCGTGCGCTGCGAGGCCGCCCTTTGCGCCGGCGTGACGCCCGCCGCCCACGACGCCGCGCTCTCCACGATGCGCAGCTGCCAGGTCGAGGTGCTGTAACGAAAGCTTGGCCGCTACCTGCAGCACAAGATCGCGTCAAAATACAGAGTTAGCCAATATGAACAGCCGGTTTTCAGTGTTTCTTTTGGCATCCGCCGAGTAGACGGCCTGTTTTTGCGCTTGCCAACTGGGAAAACGCCGACAAAATCAGGCGGCTACTCTCGGGTTTGTTCAAGAAACACTGAAAACCGGCTGTTCATATTGGCTAACTCGATTGACGAGACGAAAAGAGGGCGCCCGTGGCGGCAAAAGCTGCCACGGGCGCCCTCCTCGATAGACCTTGCGCTACCCGAGTCCGACCGCCATGCCGATCACATGGATCGCGAACGCCACGACCCATGCAACGCCGCACTGCAGCGCAACCACCGCCCACATCATGCGCGTACCGAGCTCGCTGCGCACGGTCGACACCGCGGCGACGCAGGGCGTATACAGCAGCGTGAACACCAGAAAGCAAAACGCCGTGAGCGGAGTGAACAGCGTCGGGAGCGCCGAGACATCGCCGCCAAGCAGAACCGTAAGCGTCGAGACCACGCTCTCCTTGGCGGCAAAGCCGGCCGCGAGCGCCGTGGACGCGCGCCAGTCGCCGAAGCCGAGCGGCGCGAAAATCGGGGCGATCAGCTGGCCCACACCCGCAAGCAGGCTCTGGGACTGGTCGGTCACCACGTTGAAGCGGATGTCGAACGTCTGCAGGAACCAGATGATGATCGTGGCCACGAACACGATGGTAAATGCCTTGCGCACGAAGCCCTTGCCCTTGTCCCACGCGAGCCGCGCCACGGTGGCGGCGCTGGGCAGGCGGTAGTTGGGCAGCTCCATCACGAAGGGCACGGGGTCGCCTCGAAACGCGCTGTTCTTGAGCACGAGCGCCACGAGGATGCCCACTACGATGCCCAGCAGGTACATGCCCGTCATAACGAGACCGCCGTACGCGGGGAAGAACGCCGCGGTGATCAGACCGTATACGGGCAGCTTCGCCGAGCAGCTCATGAACGGCGTGAGCATGACCGTCATCTTGCGGTCGTGCTCGGACGGCAGGGTGCGGGTCGCCATGATGGCAGGCACGCTGCAGCCGAAGCCGATCAGCATGGGCACGATGCTGCGGCCAGACAGGCCGATACGGCGCAGCAGCTTATCCATCACGAAGGCGACGCGCGCCATATAGCCCGAGTCCTCGAGGATGGACAGCAGCAGAAACAGCACGACGATGATCGGCAAAAACGAAAGCACGCCGCCCACGCCGGCAAAGATGCCGTCGATCACAAGCGAGTGCACGACCGGGTTCACGCCGAAGTCGGCAAGCGCGGTGTCGACCACGCCGGTAAACGCCTCGATGCCCATCTCGAGCAGGTCGGCGAGGCGCTGGCCGATCACATCGAACGTGAGCCAGAACACGAGCGCCATGATGCCGATGAACACGGGGATGGCCGTGTAGCGGCCGGTCAGGATGCGGTCGGCAGCCACCGAGCGCATGTGCTCGCGGCTCTCGTGCGGCTTCACGACGCTTGCGGAGCAGACGTCCTCGATAAAGCCGAAGCGCATGTCGGCAAGCGCGGCCATGCGATCGCTGCCCGACTCCCCCTCCATCTGCACGATGATGTGCTCCAGCGTGTCGAGCTCGTTTTGGTCGAGCGCCAGCGCGCTCATGACGCGCTCGTCGCCCTCGATGAGCTTTGTGGCGGCAAAGCGCAGCGGCAGACCGGCGGCGGACGCGTGGTCCTCGACCAGGTGGCACACGCCGTGGATGCAGCGGTGCAGCGCGCCGTGATCCGGGCCGGCAGCGGCGCAGAAGTCCAGGCGTCCGGGATGCTCGCGGAAGCGCGCGACGTGCAGCGCGTGCTCCACCAGCTCGCCGATGCCCTCGCCCTTGGCGGCCGAGATGGGCACCACCGGGATGCCGAGCAGCTCCTCGAGCTTGTTGACGTCGACGGTGCCGCCGTTGGCGGCGACCTCGTCCATCATGTTGAGCGCCAGCACCATGGGGCGGTCGAGCTCCATGAGCTGCAGCGTCAGGTAGAGATTGCGCTCAATGTTCGTGGCATCCACGATGTTGATGATGGCGTCGGGCTGCTCGTGCAGGATGAACTCGCGCGAGACGATCTCCTCGCTCGTGTAGGGCGAAAGCGAGTAGATACCCGGCAGGTCGGTGACCGTGGCCTCGGGATGGCCCTTGATCTGGCCGTCCTTGCGGTCGACGGTTACGCCCGGGAAGTTGCCCACGTGCTGGTTTGAGCCGGTGAGCTGGTTGAACAGCGTGGTCTTGCCGCAGTTCTGGTTGCCGGCGAGCGCGAAGCTCAAGGGACGCCCCTCGGGGATGGGCTTGCCGCCGGTGCGCGGGCGCGCGGCGTCCTCACCGAGCGCGGGGTGCGCCGTGGCGCCCACCTGGGCGTTGCGGCGCAGCAGGTTGTGCGCATCGTGGATGTCGCGCAGCTCGATACGGGCCGCGTCGTCCTTGCGCAGCGTGAGCTCGTAGCCGCGCAGGCGGATCTCGACCGGGTCGCCCATGGGGG
>CAZRPL010000056.1:0-10207 GCA_964602045.1 uncultured Collinsella sp.
CCATGGGTTTGTCTCACGAAGCGGTCTGTTCACGAGAAAAACCCATCGGCAAAAACGTGGCAGCCCGGGATTGAACAGAGTTTCCCGGTCTTGAAGCATCGTGCTGAGGTATCATGGCGAGGCATGTGCCCGACCGTTTTGCGCGCGATGAGAGGATCGTTTCGATGTCGTTTCCCTTCAAGGCCGTCATCTTCGATATGGACGGCGTGATCGTCGATACCGAGAAGTTCTACTTCGACGAGCTTGCCGTTATGAGCGATGAGCTGGGACTCGGCATCACGCTCGAGGAGCGCAAACGACAGGTCGGCATGTCCCATCAGGACTTTCAGCGCAGTCTTCAGATGTGGGCGGCGCGCGGCGGCTACGGCGAGCTGACCGGCGACGAGGCCGAGGGCATCTACAACCGCTGGGCCGCAGGGCGTCCGCGGCCGTATGCCGAGTTGCTCAACACCGGTGTGCGCGAAACGGTGGCGTCCCTGCATGACATGGGTGTCCGTGTGGCGCTTGCCTCGTCTTCGCCGTTGGCGAACATCCGAGACGTGCTGGCCGCGTGCGGGCTCACGGGGAGGTTCGACCCGATCGTGTCGGGGGAGCAGTTCCATCAAAGCAAGCCGAATCCCGAGATCTACCTGCACACGCTCGACGTGCTCGGCCTACCGGCCGAGGCGTGCTGCTGCATCGAGGATTCCGTCTACGGTATCGCCGCCGGTCGGGCGGCAGGTCTGACGGTCATCGCCAAGCGTGAGGAGCGCTTCGGCTTTTCGCAGGACGGCGCCGACCGCATCATCGACCAAATCCCCGACCTGCTCAATGTAAAATAACCCCAGGGGTTATTTTACATTATAAAAGGAAAGAGAGCCGAAGCCCTCTTTCCTTGCCTGGCCAGATTACGCTTGCACCGCGCTTACGCCGCCTGACGTATCGGGCGGTTGTTCATGTGTGGTTTCGCCGACGTGGCGTGCAGGTGGCGTCCGGCGATGGATGCGAAGCTTGCCGGCGCGCTCGTGACGGGGCGATGCGCCCAGGCGACGGTATCGTCCTCGGTGTTCAACCACAGCGCGATGCGCTTTGCGAGCGCCGGCAACGCAACCGAAGCCGCCTCGAGTAGGAGATAGACGACGGCAAGCGAGGCGAGCATCCCCGCGAGCGTACCGATTGCATGCAGATCGATCATCATGGACTCCTTTCCTCGTCGCGGTCGGTCCGATGGGTGCCGAGTCCGGCATCTATGTATTGCATACCCGCTGCAAGGCGGAATAAGCGCTGCATTTGGCAAGCGCGCGCTATCGCATGCCGAGCAGTCGTGCGCTTCGCGCGGCGATGGATTCCCCAAGCTCGCGGGCGTCGACGCCGCGGATAGCCGCGAGCTCTTCCAACGTCCGGGCGAGCTCTTGTTCGAGGAGCTGCGCGGAATAGGGGGTGCGGTTACCCGGCGGCGCGTCGGTTTCGAGCAGTAGCGCCCGCTCGGGCATGACGCGCGCGTACTCGCGCCCGCGCTTAGTGGCGAGCATGCGCCCGTTGATGGAGAACAGGCAACCCGCCCGCCGCGCGCGGGTGAGCTCATCGCTCGTTCCGGAAAACCAATGCAGGATGCAGACGGCGCGCGAGATAACGCCATGTTGCTCCAGGATATCGAGGACCGCCGAGGTGGATTGCACGGCATGGATCGAGAGAATCCGCCCATCGAGAGGGTGCTCGGCGCAAGCGCGGGCGATGGCCGTGAGGGCGACGGTCTGCAACGGGGCACATGCGCGATGCCGCGCGGAAAAGTCGAGTCCGATCTCGCCGACATAGGACTCGCTCGCCAAGTGCGCGACGAGCTCGTCGATATCGCGCTCATCGCAGCCGCCGTCGGTGAACCACCACGGGTGCAGTCCCGCTCCCACGCGGACGTTGCGCATTCCTGCATATACGCCGTGCGCCTTCCCGTAGACGGCGGGCGTGACGGTCACGTCGAACAGCCCGAGTTCGCGTACGGTGGCGTCGCGTGCCACGTCGGGCCCGTTCGCCATCAGGTCCAGATGGCAGTGCATGTCGACGAGGCGCATGGGTGCTCCTTTCCGTCGGGCCTTCCGTCAGCCGATGCGGGTTCCGTCCGGTCGGATGCGCTCGCACCCGACGCCCGAAATCCGCCTGATCACCTCGCCGGCGATCATCTGGCCCATGATGGGCGGCATGAAGCTCGCAGTGCCCAGCTCGGGCCGCACCCCTTCGGGGTTGGACGTCTGCACGCGGACGAGCGGCTCCTCGCACGAATAGAGGACGCGCAGATGGCGTATGCCGCGACGCCGACACTCCTTGCGGATCACGCGCGAGAGCGGGTCGCGGACCGTATCGTGGATATCGGCGATGCGCAGGCATTCGGGATGCAGCTTGTTGGCCGCGCCCATGCTGCTGATGAGGGGGATGCTGCGCGCAGGGGCTAGCTCGGCGAGTGCGAGTTTGGTCGCGACGGTGTCGATGGCGTCGACGATGTAGTCGATATGCCCGCCACAGGCGGAAAGGCAATCGTCGAGGAGGTCCTCGAGGTTGTCCGGCAGCACGAACGCGTCGCGAGCGACGACGGTGCAGCCGGGGTTGATGTCGGCGATCATGGCGGCCATGGCATCGATCTTGCGCTGTCCGACGGTGCTGTGGAAGGCGATCGCCTGGCGGTTGATGTTGCTCGGCGCGACGACATCCCTGTCGACGATGACCAGGCGTCCGATGCCGCCACGCGCCAGCGCCTCGATGCAGTTTGAGCCCACGCCGCCCACGCCGAACACCATGACGGTCGCGCGCTGCAGGCGCGTAAGGCCCTCTGCGCCCATAATGATGCGGAGTCGATCGGTAGCTGTCTCTGCCATGTGGATGCCTTTCGCGTGTCGTCGGTACGGTCACGATTATAGGGGTCCGTGCGGCTCGACGCGATGCGTGGCGAGCGGGCGGTGCGGATAGGCTCGTCCTTGTGGCGCGGCCCAGTGGTTTCGTCGTGGAGACGGAAGGTACGTGTCGCGTTCGCTGCCGTTATCTGCGACGATGGTCGCATACGTATCAACTGACCCAACAGGGGAGTTCTTCATGGCAGAGTTCATCTACCAGATGTACCAGGCGCGCAAGGCGCATGGTGACAAGGTCATCCTCGACGACGTCACCCTATCGTTCTATCCCGGCGCCAAGATCGGCGTCGTGGGCCCCAACGGCATGGGCAAGTCAACGCTGCTCAAGATCATGGCCGGTATCGAGGAGGTCTCCAACGGCGAAGCGCGTCTCACGCCCGGCTACACCGTCGGCATCCTCGAGCAGGAGCCGCCGCTCGACGACGACAAGACCGTCATCGAGAACATCCGCATGGCATTCGGCGATCTGCTCGCCAAAGTCGATCGCTTCAACAAGATCGGTGAGGAGATGTGCGACCCGGATTGCGACATGGACGCCCTCATGACCGAGATGGGCAAGCTGCAGGACGAGATCGACGCCGCCGACGGTTGGGATATCGACAGTAAGCTCGGCCAGGCGATGGATGCGCTGCAGTGCCCCGAGGCCGACATGCCGGTGAATGTCCTGTCCGGCGGCGAGCGTCGCCGCGTCGCCCTGTGCAAGCTGCTGCTCGAGGCGCCCGACCTGCTGCTGCTCGACGAGCCCACCAACCACCTGGATGCCGAGTCGGTCCTGTGGCTCGAGCACTTCCTCCACAGCTACCAGGGTGCCGTGCTCGCCGTCACCCACGACCGCTACTTCCTCGACAACGTCGCCGAGTGGATCTGCGAGGTCGACCGCGGGCACCTGTATCCGTACAAGGGCAACTACTCCACCTATCTGGAGACCAAGGCAGCGCGCATCGCCGCGCAAGGGCAGCGCGACGCCAAGCTCGCCAAGCGCATGGCCGCCGAGATCGAGTGGGTGCGCAGCTCGCCGAAGGCGCGTCAGGCCAAGAACAAGGCCCGTCTCGCCCGCTACGAGGAGATGGAGGCCGAGGCCCGCGCGAGCCAGAAGCTCGACTACACCGACATCCGCATCCCGGTCGGTCCGCGCTTGGGCGCCAAAGTGCTCGAGGTCGAGCACCTGCACAAGGAGTTCGACGGCCGCGTGCTCATCGACGATCTGTCGTTCAGCCTGCCGCGCAACGGCATCGTGGGCGTGATCGGCCCCAACGGCGTTGGCAAGTCGACGCTGTTCAAGATGATCATGGGTCTGGAGCAGCCCACGTCCGGTACGATCACGCTCGGCGAGACCGTGAAGCTCTCCTATGTCGACCAGGGCCGCGAGGGTATCGACCCCGACAAGTCCCTGTGGGAGGTCGTCTCCGACGGCAACGACATCATGATCGTGGGCGAGTCCGAGGTGCCGAGCCGCGCCTACGTGGCGAGCTTCGGCTTCAAGGGTTCCGACCAGCAAAAGCGCGCCGGCGTGCTTTCCGGCGGCGAGCGCAACCGCCTGAACCTGGCGCTCACGCTCAAGCAGGGCGGCAATCTGCTGCTGCTCGACGAGCCCACCAACGACCTCGACGTCGAGACGCTCTCCTCGCTTGAGGCCGCGCTGCTCGAGTTTCCGGGTTGCTCGGTGGTCATCAGCCACGATCGTATGTTCCTCGACCGCGTTGCCACGCATATCCTCGCGTGGGAGGGTACCGACGACAATCCCGGTAACTGGTTCTGGTTCGAGGGTAACTTCGAGGCTTACCAGGAGAACCGCGTTGCGCGCCTGGGCGAGGACGCTGCGCGCCCGCACCGCATCCACCGCAAGCTCACCCGCGACTAGCGATTATCCTGCAGGTGTTCTATTTGGGGACGGGGCCGTCTCGAGTCAGTTGACTCGAGACGGCTCCGTCATCATTTTCGTCAGGTTGGGTTATTCGACGCTGTCGATGACCCAGGTGGCGCCGCCGGGTGTCGCGTTTCGTTTCAGGCGGATGGCGACCGTGTGGCGCGCGCCGTCGCGCGTGTAGCCCATGGGGAACACGATGCGGTTGCGCGCGACCTCGATCGTGCCGCGCAGGCGGGCGATATGGTAGTACTCCGTGAGGATACCCATGACGTCGGCGCCGTAGGGGAGCAGGTACGAAAGCTCGCTCAGAAGATGGGCGGGGCAATAGACGTCGAGCGAGAAATCGCAGGGGCTGTCGTGCGGAAGGTCGGGCTCCGGCAGGGGAGCGGCGGCGGGAACGGGCGTCGCAGGAGGCGCCGCAGCGGGAACGGGTGTCGCAGCGGGCGCTGTGGCGGGCGTCGTGTTCGTTGTCGTTTGGGCCTGCACATCGTTCTCGGGCTCCGTCGTCTTATCGTGCGCCACCGCCTCATTTTCGAATCCTGCATCCGTGAGGGGCTCTGCCGTATCGATCGCGATACCGGGGGTGGATTCCAGCGTCGTCACGCCGGCATTGGCGTTTTCCGGGTCGTAGATCACCGTGAGCGTGATCGCCGGCTGCTCCTGTTCATCGGCGGATGTCGGCTGCTCAGCGGGAGTCTGCGTCTCGGTCGTCGCGTGCTCGCACTCCGTATCGGACGGCATCGGCGCATCGTCGGTGATGTGGCGCACGGCCTGATCGGCGGGTTCGGTTATGGGTGTCGCGTCGGCGTTTGGGTCGACGACCGGCTCGAACGCCGGTTGTCCGTCTGCCACATCGACCGCAGCGACCGGCTCGACCGCGGCGTCTGTGGCCGTGATCGCCTCGGCTGCGGCGTCGGAGGCCGTGAGGGGTTCTGCCGTGGCCTCGCCTTCCGCAATCTGCCCGGACCTAACCTCGTCCGTCACATCCTTCGGCTCGGGCTCGTGCGGCTTTTCGCGCCTGACCCGTTTCGGCTTTACGGGCTTCAGGCTTTTGTCGGCCTTTTTGCGCTTCCACGATTTCGCGGAGCCGCCTTGTTTCTGCTTTTCAGGTGCCGCCAAGGCTTCGTCCCACGCGGGTTGCGCGACGATGGTGGCGTAGATGCGCCCGCCCTTGAACACTTTCAGCTCGACGAAGTCGTCGAGCGCCTCGAGCAGGTCGCGCGTGCTGTCGAATCCCAGCTCCTCGGCGGTCATCCGGTCGGACGCCAGCGCCTGTTCCACATTGGGCATGAGCGTCTGCTTGCCGCATCCGATCCGCTCGGACAGTAAACGGTACAGGTAGATATGGTTTCCGACCGACAGGGTCGGCTTCATCGCGCGCTCGCTCATGGTTCCTCTTTTCCAGATCGTCGTCTGCGTACCATCTTACCATCCGCATGCCATGAGAAAACGGGACCGGGCCGCGCGTCGAAGACGCCTGGCAACCCGGTCCCGCGAAGATCGGTATGGAAGCAGGGGTTACGCGTCCGCCCCGTCGGTCGACTCGGTTTGCTCGGTTCCGCCTGTATCGGAGGTTCCGGTGTCCGTGCCCGACGTGGAGCCGTTATCCGACGATGCGGTTCCACCCGTGTCCGCTGCGCCCTCCGTGTCCGCTGCGTCGCCGGCGCCGGCGGCGTTCCCGTCGGTGTCCTGTTCGACATCCGTATCATCCGCGACTCCCTGTTCACCCGCGCTGGGTGCATTCGTGTCGGGTGCGGTATCGGTGTCGGTCGGGGCATCCCCTTCGGCAACGGTCGTGTCGCCGTCGCCGTCATCGGAACGCGCGGTATCTCCCGCGTCGTCGGCCGGCGAGGTTCCGTCTGCTTGTTGCGCGCTGGTCGGCAGGGTGAAGATCGGCTCGGTCTTCTCGCCGATGCCCTGGCCGGATGTACCCAGAAGGATCGCGGCAGCACATGCGGCGACCGCGACGGCGGCGATGAGCACCGAGAACACGATGACCTTTCGCTGCGTGGCGGCACGCGCCGCCGCCGCGCGAGCGCGGAGCTTGGAGGGGGCAATGCGCGCGTGCGGCGCGGACGCGGTGTCGAGCTGTGCGGTGACGGCTGCGGTGTCGCTGTCATCGACGGGGGAGGAGCCGCGCTGGGGAAGCTTCTCGCCGGCAGCCTTGAGGGTCCGAGCGCTCGCATCGAGGAAGCGGCGGTACAGCTGTGATGATACGACGGTGACGACCGAGCTCACGGCAGCGCCGATGATCGAACCGGCCAGGCCGATGTACGATGCGAGCGCGACGGAGGTCGCCGCGGCGGCGGCGCCGGCGATGATCTGGGCGACGGAGAGTCCGTCGAACAGCTTGGGCTTGATCTGGATGGCCTGCGTCTGACCGATCAGCTCGTCGCGATCTTTGCCGGCGTTATCGTCGGGACGCTGATAGATTCTGGTGCGACGTCGGTTCGTGTACGGATCGTTATAGGGTGCCACGGTAGGTGCCTCCATCATGGCCGAGTACATGCTGCGGATATGTCGGCCATCGGAGGGCGATGGCCGTCGGGTGTGTCCTTTGCATTTTGTACCCGGTCGAGAAAAAAAGAAGCCCCTGCGGCAAGAGCACAAAAAGTGGCGACACACGGGGATATCTTGTGGATTTCCCCGCGTGCCTAGAGCGCGGGCGCCATATGTCCGGTTCTCCGTCGTTTTGGAGCGAGTGGGGGCATCGGTTTCCAGCTGCGGTCGCGGTACACCTTGCGCGCGTCGCGCATCCCGCGGATGAGCGCGGGAATACCGGTCGCAAACGAGCGGTCGACCATGACAAGACGTATGAGCTCCTTGGCGAGCGTCGCCGCGGTGCCGATTCCGTAGAGCATGCGGTGGTAATCGCCGTTGCATTGCAGGTACCGTGCGGTGTAGCCGCGGTTTCGCATGATGAAATAGCGGGTGGCGTCGCTCGTCGAGTTGAGCTGCCGTTTGCCGCCGATGTCCCAGTTCGATATCGCGCGGGCGCGCCGCAGGACGACGTCGGCGACCACGGCGGTTCTGAAATGCTTGCTCGCAAGGTATCCGTAGACCGCGTCGTCGCCGTAGATGAAGTATCGGGGGTCGGGAAGCCCGATGGCGTCGACGACGCGCCTCGATACCAGGCCGCCCTCAAAGCACAACTGGTTTGTGGGACGATATCCCGCTGGACCAAGATCGCCGGTAGCGAAGGGATTGGGAATGCCGAGCGGTGTGATGAAGCGGTACATCCAATAGAACGCGCCACCGTCGAAATCGAGCCGCGAGCCCTGGATGACATCGAAGCGGTCGGTCCAGCGGGCAAGTTTACCGATGGCGTCGGGCTCGCAGGTCACATCGTCGTCCATGAGCCAGAACCAGCGTGCGCCGAGCTCATGGGCGCGTCGGATGCCAGCCGAGAATCCTCCGGCGCCCCCGAGGTTGTCTGCTTGCGGGCAATAGACCGCGCGGCGCGTGCCGCCGCGGGTATCCGGGTCGGATGGGCCCCATGCCGCCTCGAGCCGCGAGTCGAATTCGTCGACCATGCGCGCGGTGTCCGAAGCGTTCTCGTTGTCCACGATAACGATGCGCCACGGTTTGCCGGCAAGCGTCGCGATCGAATCGAACAGATCGCGGAGGAGCTCCTGTCGCTTATAGGTCACGATGACGATGGAGAGCCGGTCGATGCTCGGGCGGCAATCGAGCGCGGCGCTGGTCGGAGGTTGTTTTCCAATCGGATGCATGGCTATCGCCCGTCTTTCAACGTGGACTGTAAACGCATCGGGGCGCAGCGCCTTCGCGTGGGTGAGGTTCGCGGCGCGCAGATGTTTGCCAGTGCGTACCCGGCTCGTGGCGCGGCTAACGGAATTCGCCGTTTCACTATCGAAACGTGATGGTTTCTTTAGCTATGTGAAGAGCGCGTGGCAAAAGGATGAAGCGGGATTCGGCGCGTGCGCGCCGGGGAACCATGAGCCGAATAACTACCGATTCGGTGAGGTTCGATGCGAATGAGGGAACGCGATAACGATGACGAGAGGTTTGCGGGGTCGCCCTCCTTGGCGCTTTCGTTACTCATGCCGATTTACAACGTGGAGCGCTACCTGCCCGAGGGCCTCGCCTCGGCGTGCGCCCAGACGCTTTCCGATATCGAGATCATCTGCATCGATGATGGATCGACTGATGGTTCGGCGTCGGTTATCGACGAGTTCGCGCGTCGTGACGACCGAATCCGCGTGATCTCAAAGGTCAATTCGGGGTACGGCGATTCCATGAATCGAGGACTCGCTGCCGCGCGCGGTGCCTACGTCGGCATCCTCGAGCCCGATGACATGTTGTATCCCGATAGTCTGCGGCTCCTGTACGAAGCGGCACACGGGACCGGAGCCGACATCGCCAAGGGTAATTTCGACCGGTACTGGTCACATCCGCGCGAACGAGTCGCGTTTTCCGAGGTCATCGATGCCGCTCGCTGTGGTGCCGCCGTGTGTCCGCGCGAAGACCCGTTCATCTTCTACGAGCAACCCTCCATCTGGTCGGCTGTGTATCGTCGTACCTTTTTGGAGCAAGCGGGTATCCGGTTTTTACCGACGCTCGGCGCGTCGTTCCAGGATTGCTCGTTCGCCTTCAAGGCGTTGGCGGCTGCCGATCGCGTGGCTTACGTGCACGATGCGGTGCTGCGCTATCGCCAAGATAACGAGGGGTCCTCGGTGCATGCGTCCGATAAGGTCTTTTGCGTGTGCGACGAGTATGCTGAGATCGAGCGCTGGATCGTGGAGGTTTTCGAGCCGCGGCACGGGTCGGGCGAGGCGGCGCGGCTTCTTCGAATCGCCCAGGTCGCTAAGTATGATTCGTATCTGTGGAGCTACGTACGCCTGGCACCCGAGTATCGCGTGATGTTCCTCATGCACATGGCGCGGGAGTTCGCGAATGCGATCGATCGGGGGCTGTTGACGCTCGACGACTTGAAGCCTTGGAAACGCGCCAATCTCAAGGCGATCATGCGAGACCCTATCGCTTGGGCGCGCTGCAACGCTTCGTACTCCGAGGCCGGTCCGATGGGCCGTGCTTGGCACTACCTGCGCCTCGGCGGCCCTGGTCTGCTTGCCGCGTATGCTCGGGATAGGTTGCGCCATGGGTAGCGGGTTCGTTGCGACGGGTCCGTGTGCGCCTGAGCCGATCTTCTCGATTATCGTGCCGGTCTACAACACGGAGCAGACGCTGCCCGCCTGCCTCGATTCCATCCTGGCGCAGACGCTTTCGAACATCGAGGTCGTGTGCGTGGACGACGGCTCGCCCGACGCCGCAGCGGACGTACTGGCGGCCTATGCCTCACGCGATTCCCGCGTGCGCGTGCTGCGCCAGCCGAACGCCGGTCTTTCGGCGGCGCGCAACGCCGGAATACGTGCAGCGCGCGGTCGTTACCTTGTGTTTGTCGATTCCGACGATGAAGTCGAGCCTATCCTGTGCGAACGCG
>CAZRPL010000057.1:0-10056 GCA_964602045.1 uncultured Collinsella sp.
CCGATAGCTGCGTCGTCAGCAATGTGATTGATAAAGGCACCGTAAACCAGTCGGAGACGGTTCGTTGGTTGAGCTTGTTAGATTGCCTCTGAAACTCGCAGGTCAGGGGCGGTGGTAATTACTTGGAACTTGGGGCGGTCGGGCTGCTGGTACGAATCTGGTACGAATCGTTCCTCGGTTTGAACGGGGCCTGTTCTGGCGCTCTCGTGCGGCGTGACGGACGGACGTGGCGGACCTTGTAGGGGCGGCCCTTCGGGGCGTCCTCGGCGTGCTTCGCCATGAACTCCTCCTCGGCGCCGATGCTCTGGAAAGCGTCCTCCATGACGTCGGCGGCCTCGCGCTTCTGGTCCATGTTCACATGGGTGTAGATGTCCATGGTGATGGTGGCGCTGGAGTGGCCGGCGAGCTCCTGCATCACCTTGGGGTGCACGCCCTGCTGAGCGAGCATCGAGAGATAGGAGTGGCGCAGCTCGTGGAGACACCAGCCGTCCAGGCCGAGGAGCTTGCGGTCGCGCTCCCACCATTTGCCGAACGTGTCGGGATGCACGCGCTGGGCGTAGAAGTCGAGGACGACGGGCGTGTCCTCGGTCTGCTCGCTCCAGCCCTTCTTGAGCCCTCGGTGAAGGTAGTTGCGCGTGAGAAAGTACTCCTGCTGGGCTTTCTTGCGGCGCAGCAGCGCGTCGCAGACGAACTCGGGCATGGGGAGGTTCCTCATACCAGCGTGGGTCTTCGCCTCCTTGAGGTTGCGGAACGCGTCGAAGTTGTGGTTGACGGTGAGCACCTTGTTGTCGAAGTCGATGTCTCGCCACGACAGCGCGCAAATCTCGCCCCGGCGGAGCCCCATCGTGATGGCCAGGAAGTAGCCGATGTCGCACGAGGTTTCGACCTCGAGCTGGTCGACGAGCTGCCGCATGCGAGCCGGCGTGAGGGCCCGCTTCTCCTTGGTGTCGACTTTGGGCGTCGCCACCTTGTCGATGGGGTTGCGCACGATGACCTCGCGCTCAACGAGGTCGCGGAACATGAGGTCGAGGGTCTTGTTGATCTGGTTCAGGTAGGCCCCGCTCGACGGTTTTCCCGAAAGCGTGTCGCCCTGGCGCATCGCCGCGTACATGTCCTCGATCATCTCGGGCGTGATGAGGGCGACTTCGGCCTTGCCGATGTGGCGGGAGACGGCCTTGAAGCAGCGGCGGTAGCGCAGCTGGGTGTTCTGCGAGAACTCGCCGGACAGATCGCGCCGCTCCATGAAGTCGGCGGCGCACTCCTCGAAGGTGGTGCCGGTGCGCTTCCAGACGCGGTCGTCCTCGATCTCCTCGATGAAGTCGCGCAGGGCCTTCTTGGCCTGGGTGTAGGTCATGCCGTTGACGCGGCGCGTGCGGGTCTTGTACTTGCCCGTGCGCGGGTCGAGGCCCACGGGCACGCGCAGCTGCCACTTGCGGCACTTGGACTTGGGCTTGTCCTTCTCGAGCTGGACGATGGTGCCCTCGCCGATTACCTTGGCCATGCTTAGCACCTCCTCTCGAGGAGGCGGGCAGCGGTTTGATGGCTGATGGGCATTGCCGCGCGGTATGCGCAGATGGCGGCGCCTGTGGCCGCATGGTCGGTCGATGGCATATAATGTCACCGGTCCTTTCCTTGTTAGCGCTTGGTTGGGACTGTCCTTGGGCTCGTGGGAGGTACCAGCTCCCGCGGGCCCGTATCTGTTTGCGCGATGCCTCCTTCCTATTAGCCGCGGTTGTTGCCGAACGAGCCTCCGAGGGCGTGCGGGAAGGCGTTGCGGCGCCGGCGCATGCCGTCGTAGGCGGACGTGATGCCCTCCAGAACCTCGCGGTCTCGCTCCTCGTACTGCGCGGAGAGCATGTTGGAGAGCTTGTAGCAGGCAAGCTCGATCGACAGGGGCTCCTTGGGCTTCGTGTCGCGTATGAGGAAGCGCTCGCCCGCCACCTCGAACTCCCAGCCGTTGTCGCGGGCGTTGCGGCGCCCTACGCTCTCCGCCATGTCGAGGGCGTCGGCGATCTCGCGGTCGCGCTCGTCGGCGAGGCGCGTCTCCACGAACTCGAGGAACCGCGCGCGCAGGGCGTCGGCATCGCCGAGCGATACCAGGTCGATGAAGTCGGCTTCGCCCGAGCCCATGGACTCGTAGAACTGGCGGCTGTACTGCTGGACCAGCTCCTCGTAGCGGCGCTGGTCCTGCGCGCGGTCGCGCGCCTGCTCCTTGCCGTCCTTGTACTGGATGTAGTCGAGGTAGTCGTCGAGCAGGCCCTTGTTCTTGTCGGACAGGGCGTCGTAGACGCGCTGCACGGGGCCGCGCATCTCGCTGGGCTTGATGGGCGTGCGGCCGACGACCGCGTCGATGGTGCAGCCGAGGAAGTCGGCGATGATCCAGGCGCGCTCGATGGGGATCTTGGCGGGCTCCTGCTCGTAGCGGGTGTAGGTGGGTGCGGGTATGTCCACCGCCTCGGCGAAGTCCTTTGCCGTGCGGTATCCCGCCTCCTTCCTGAGATTTTGCAGGCTGTTAGGCACGGCTCGGCCCTCCTCGGATGCGTGCGTCCTATGGAGGCCCGATACGTAGAGATGCCTCCTGTAGTATCCGTTGGAATCATATTACAACATTGAGAATCACCAAGCAACCAGTTTTACAATCATTGGGCGAGTTTGTATCGCAATGTGATTTCAAGCGTGGTAATGTAGCGCGTACGGACGGGGGCCGCAAGAGAGCCCTCGCGAGGGCGCGGCTTTGCCGCAGGAAGGGAGGGGTCATGGTCAGGAGCTTCCACGAGCTGCCGCTGCTGATGACGCCGAAGCAGCTTGCCGACGCGACCGGAGAGCACGTGAACTCTATACGGCGAAGCATCGCCGCCGGGCGGATTCCGGCGGACAAGGTTGACGGGCGGATCTACATCTGCAGGGATCTGGTGTTCCCGAACACGGCGAAGGGAATGGTGGGGCATGGCGACGACGCACGCGCCCGCTGAGCGGTGGCGGTCGGGTGCCGGTGCGGGGGCGCTTGCAGGCGCGCCCGGATGCGGCGGACCGGTCGGATACGGCCCCGAAGGGGCGGTGAGCGCGGTTGCAGCCACGCCCGCCGCGATGAAGATTCCTGGCGGGATTCTTCGGGGAGACAGTGTAGCGCATACGGCGACGGGCGGTGCTTCTCCATGGCATCGCTAGAAAAAGTGCCCGCTGAGCTGCGGGCGGAGGCGCGCTGGGTGTGCTGGCGGCGCGAAGAGCGCGGCGGGAAGACAACGAAGCTGCCGGTGTGCGCGAAGAGCGGGCGGATGGCCAAGAGCACCGACCCGGCGACGTGGGCGACCTTCGATGAGGCCGTGGCTGCTGTCGGGCGGTGGCGCTGCGACGGCGTCGGCTTCGTGTTCGGGCCCGATAGGGCTTACACAGGCTTGGATCTGGACCATGTTCTCGTAGACGGGGCACTGGACGCCGCGTACCGCTGGGTCGTCGAGCAGGCCGGGACGTACACCGAGGTGTCCCCTTCCGGGGACGGGCTCCACCTCATCTTCCGCGGGAGAAAACCCGACTGGGCGCAGAGGGCGCGGAAGGGCCAGCTGGGAGGTCGGGTGGTTGAGATGTACGACCGTGACCGGTACTTCACTGTTACCGGGGCGGTCTTCGAGGGGCACGATGCCATCTCGGAGAATCCTACCGTGGTTGAGCGGGCGTACCGGACGTGGATCGAACCGGAGGCCGCGGCGCAGCCGGCGCTATCGGCGGCGGGCACGAGCTCGTCTGATGGCATGGATGACGACGCGCTCCTGGAGCGCATGTACACGTCGAGAAGCGGCGACGCCATCCGGGCACTCATGGCGGGCGACTGCTCCGCGCAGGGAGGCGACCGGTCGGCAGCCGACATGGCGCTGTGCTCCCACCTGGCCTTCTGGTGCGGGCGCGACGCCGGTCGCATGGACCGGATCTTCCGACGCTCCGGCCTCATGCGCGACAAGTGGGACTCCCGCCGCGGGGGCTCCACGTACGGCGCGCAGACGATAGAGCGCGCAATCGCGGGATGCACGGACGTCTACAGGTCGAGGGACCGGCGAGCGGAACGGCCCTCTCGCCCTCAAAACAAGAACGCATGTTCGACTGCAAAGCGGCGCGAGCAGCAAGGGGTACCCGACGATGGCGCCGCGCCGAGGGAGGCCACAGACGTGGCGCCCTCGGTCGAGGGCTGGCACGTGGACGACCGGGGAAGGCTCTGGGCGGCGGACGCCGCCGGGGAGCTGCGCTACACCGTGACGGCGACCGCGCCCTGGATCGCGTGCGACTTGGAGGACGTCGACACGGGAGACGTGCGCGCGCTCGTGCGCGTGTCGGTGGCAGGCGGCGTGCGCGAGCGGGCGCTCGACCGCGACGTGCTGCTCAACCAGACGCGCATCATCGGGGCGCTGGCTCCGCTCGGGGCGAACATATCGAGCACGAATTCCAAGGACGTGGTGCGCTACCTCACCGACTGCGAGCGCAGGCTCGGCGGCGAGCGGCCACGGGCCCGGAGCGTGACGCATCTGGGCTGGGCGGAAGGGCCGCTCGGCGCGTTCATGCCCTACGATGAGGGCGATGTGCGCTTCGACCCCTCTCCCGACGAGGCGCTGAAGGCGCGCCCCTTCATGGCGGCGGCGGGCACGCTTGCCGAGTGGGTCGCGGGTGTCGCCCCGGCGCGCGCGGCATCGCCCCTGTTCCGCTGCGTCCTGGCGGCGAGCTTCGCCTCGCCGCTCGTGGCGCTTCTCGGCGTGCAGACCTTCATCGTCTACGTCTGGGGCCGCTCGCGCTCCGGCAAGACGCCGACGCTCAAGGCGGCGGGATCGGTGTGGGGCGACCCGACCGAGGGGTCAGACTCCTACTTCCGCACGTTCGCGGACACTCCGAAGAGCATCGTGAGGGCGGCAGCCCTCCTGCACGACATACCCGTGATCATCGACGAGCTGCAGAGCAAGGGGGCGCCGGGCGGGCAGGCGACGAAGCGCCAGATCGTCGAGGACCTGCTCTATTCCCTCTCGCTCGGGCACGAGCGCGGCGCGCTGAACTCCGACCGCTCGATGATGCGGGCGGGCAGCTGGCGCTCGCTCACGATCGCCACGGGCGAGATACCCATCGTCGGGGACTCGACGCAGCAGGGCGCCTCGAACCGCACGCTTGAGATGTCGGGCGAGCCCTTCGCCGACGTGCGCGCGGCCCAGGCGATGCACCGGCTCGTCGCCCGGCAGCACGGGACGGCGGGACGGGCGTACGTGGCGGCGCTGAAGAGGAACGAGCCGGCGTTCTACGCTGACCTGTTCTCCCTCGTGCGCGACGGCGTGGGCGACATCGCTTCCGGGCACCCCCAGGCCGACAACATCGCGCTGCTGGCGCTCGCCGACGCGCTCGCCGAGTACTACGTGCTCGCGCCGGGCTCCGAATGGGCGTCGTGCCTGGACGGAGCGATGGGGATGGCGGCGTGGGCACTCGGCAACGCGACGGGAGCGGAGAGCGACACTGACACGCGCGCCATCCAGTTCGTCGCGGAATGGCTGGCGGGCAACCGCATCCACTTCGACGACTACTGCGAGAACGACCGGCTGGAACGCTGGGGCGCCATCGAGGAGAAGTCGTGCGCGGCGGGGTTTCGCTGGTACGTGTTCTCGAGCGTGCTGGAGCGGGCGCTCGCGGGTGCGAACTTCGACCGCGCCAAGACGCTGCGGCGCATGGACGAGGAGGGCATCCTCGTGCGCGATTCTGGGCACCGCTACACCAGACAGAAGCGGTTTCGCAACGCCGGGCGCGTCTACTGCGTCTGCATCGATAACGAGGCGCTGGAGGCGTTTCTCGACCGGTCTGCCGGTGCCACGGGAGCTGGCGTCGCCGGCATCGCGTCTCAAGGAGGCGCGCCATGTTGAGACGGGGCTTGAGACGGTCGTACCGGCTGGTGAGGGTGGTCGCCCGACCCTCCTGTCTTGGTGTCTTGACCGGAATGAGGGTTGCAAGGGCATCGCGCGCGCACGCCCGCGCGCACATGCGCGCGGGGCGCTCTGGTGCCGTTCTGCTTGAGACGTTGAGACGGGCGGCGTTTGCGCTGGCAGCGGGCTTGTCCTGCGTCTCAAGCGCAGGTTTTCGGAGCGATGGCGCACGCGGGCGGTGCATGAGACGGGCCGGGAGGGGGCGGAGATGAGCTGGTGGACCGAGGAGCAGGACGACGTCCTGCGCGAGGTGAGCTTCAGGGGTGCGGCCTACGTGGCCGCCGAGATCGAGCGACGCTGCGGCGTTACCCACTCCGTGCGGGCGGTGGAGATGCGGGCGAGCCGCATCCACTGCTCGCTGGCAGTGCAGACGGTGTGCCCCTCCTGCGGCGCGGTGGGCGTTAAGATCAACCGACAGACCGGCATGTGCCGGCGGTGCACCGAGGAGTACCACCTGGCGCAGGAGCGCGCCTTCAACGAGCAGCTTGAGCGCGAGCGGGTCGCCGCCGAGGAGGCGGCGGACATCGACGACGTGCGGCGCGAGCGGGACATGATGCGACAGAGGAACAGCCGGCTGTGCAGGAAGTACGGGCTGAAGGGTAGACGGGAGCGGAAGGGATGAAAATGGTGGCGGTGCCCGGATTCGAACCGGGTGTGGCTAGAACCTTGAAAGACCGTGGTATTGCTTCGGACACCGCCGCCTAGCCACTTTGCCACCAAAGCAAGGAGACTCAAGAGTGCAGAAACTAGACTCATAGCATCACCTCCAAGAAAGAATTCAAGCAGGGAGAGGCCGAGCTCCACCACGGTGCTATCAAGCAACTAGTAAGCCTAACCATCATAGTACTTGTGACGCGCCTAGAGAATTCACCGTGATGAGATCTATCGACTTTCACGGGGGTGATTGCATGGCGAGGCGTCCGAAGCTGACGCAGGAGATGGTGGACGAGGCAATCAGCCTCAAGGCGGACGGCCTCTCCAACGGGGACATCGTCTGCGCCCTGGGGATCCATGAGTCCACGTTCTACCGCTGGATCGGCGACCCGAAGAACAAGTTGCAGCGCGCGTTAAGCGAGGGGCTAAAAAAGGAAGAATCGGCGTTCAAGCGGACGCTGCTCACGACCATCCGCTCGGCGGCGCTGGCGAGAAACCAGTACTGGACGGCCGCCGCGTGGCTGCTCGAGCGCAAGTACCCGGACGAGTACGGCAAGGCGGACCGGCAGCGCGACGACGCGAAGGCGGCCGCGGCGCCGCAGATCGTGCTGGGCGTGGTGGCCCAGCCGGTGCAGGAGGCGCTGCCCGGGCTCGGCGGCACGGAGGGCGGCGGCAATGGTTGACGCGTCCTCGCTCGTCATCCCGCGCTTCCACGACGTGCTTGGCGACGTGATGGCCCACGGCCACACGCACTACTGGCTGCACGGCGGGCGCGGCTCCACGAAGTCGAGCTTCATCAGCGTGTGCGTCGTCCTTCTCCTCCTGCTGAACCCCGAGGCGAATGCGGTGGTGGTGCGCAGGTTCTCGAACACGCTGCGCGACTCCGTGTTCTCGCAGATGACGTGGGCGATCGCGGCGCTGGGGCTCGGCGCGTGGTTCCGCGCGCGCATCTCCCCGATGGAGCTCACGTATCTGCCGACGGGGCAGCGCATCGTGTTCCGCGGGGCGGACGACCCGCTCAAGCTCAAGGGTGTGAAGTTCGCGCGCGGCTACGCTGCGGTGGTCTGGTTCGAGGAGCTGGACCAGTTCGACGGCATCGACGCGGTGAGGAGCATCCTGAACTCGCTTCGGCGCGGCGGCGACGACTTCTGGATCTTCTACTCGTACAACCCTCCCCGGACGCTTTGGAGCTGGGTGAACCGCGAGGAGCTGGAGCGGGAGCGCAGGGCCGACACGCTCGTTCGCCGAAGCTCGTACCTGGACGTGATCGAGAGCCACCCGGAGTGGCTGGGCGCTCCGTTCATCGAGGAAGCGGAGTACCTGCGCAGCGTCGACGAGCGGGCGTGGAGGAGCGAGTACCTGGGCGAGGTGACGGGCACGGGCGGCTCGGTGTTCAACAATGTCGTCTCGGTGCGCCTGTCCGACGCGCGGGTGCGGGGCTTCTCGCGCACGCGAAACGGCGTGGACTGGGGCTGGTTCCCGGACCCGTGGCGCTTCGTGCGCTGCGGCTGGGAGCCCGGAGAGCGGCGGCTCACGATCTTCGGCGAGCTCTCGGCCAACAGGAAGACGCCCTCCGAGACGGCGGCGATGGTGGTGGACGCGCTCACCTACGCCGACGAGCCCGGGGAGGACGCCTATCTGCACGACGAGCTGATATGGTGCGACGACACGCCGGACGGCAAGCAGTCGATGGCGGTTTGGCGGCGCGAGGCGGGGCTTCGCGTTCGGCCGGCGCGGAAGTCGAACATGCGCAGGCTCTCCTACGAGTGGCTGGCGGGGCTTCGGGAGATCTGCATCGACCCGGAACGGGCGCCCTTGGCCTACGAGGAGTTCCGGCTCAAGGAGTACGACCGCGACCGAGACGGCACGTGGATCGACGACATCCCGGACGGCAACGACCACTCGATCGACGCGGTGCGCTACGCGATGATGGACGACGTGCTGAGAGGGTAGCGACGCGAGCGTTCTTCTCGTCTCCTAATCATCGTTGGGAAGATACCAGCCGTGCTCCCTGTGTACGGGATATCCCGGCTCGCTGTCAGGATGTGAGGCCTTGTAACGACGGTTTTTCTCTCGATCTATTACATCGAGATGGTGCATTGCCCGCTCGTCACCAGAGCAATGCCGAAGCCTAATCTTCTCGCGCTCTTCGTCCAGCTCTTCCTCTGGAGACTTTTTCAGCCAGTCGTACGTGTACTTGTCGTAAGGGTCTTCCGAGCCCTTGAACAGCTTGCTGAAGAATCCCATGGTTCCTCCGTTCTTCTCGCCCTTCATTCGATATGGTAGTCGCTCGAGCTCGACGACCATTCAGTTGCCAACTGAATTTCTGGCGTTCTTCTCGCTCATCTCCTCCCCCTGCGGAGCAAGACCCGGAACGGGGCTTGCGGAGCCCGCGGAAAGACCGCGGAGGGAGCGCAGCGACCGCAGCGGGCTTGGAGCGGTGCGGAGGCAGACCCGCCTGCGGGGCTGCCGGAGCGTGGAGCAAGACGGACCGGGCGCCGCCGTGCGGTTCGATGTGGGCGGGATCTTGCGCGGCGGCCGGGCTGGCTTGCGGAACAAGAGCGCCGACTACAGGCGGCGCGATGCGGAGCGCAGACCTCTGGGCTGCGCGGAGGAGCGAGCGACCTTGGCGCGAGCCGCCTGCTTATGCAGGCCGCATAAGCAGGAACACCTTCGACAGCTCATATGGCGAAAACAGGGATAGCAGCATGACGGCGCCGTCGCGCGCGTGCATATGTGAAAGCGGCGGGGGCGGTGTGGCATGAGCGCTATGGGCAGCGAGAGAGCGGGCATGAACGCGGGTATTGGCGATCTGTGCGCGTGCATGGATGCCTGTGGCGCGTATGAGGGCGGCGGGGGCGGCGGGAGTTTGGGACGGGCGCGTACCTTTCGGCGTAGTGGATGAGACGACGCGGGAGGTGCACTGTGCAGGGGCTGGATGACGAGTACTGGGTGCCGGAGCACGTGAGGGAGTGGCTGCGGGGGCTGGGGTTCTCGCTCCCGCTGGAGGACATGGAGCCGCACATCCGGGCGTGGGATAGGTGGATGCGGGCGCTCGGGGACTTCTACGACTATCGCGACACGGACGGCGTGGGGCGGGTGTACGAGGTGCACCGTCGGTCCATTCATCCCGCCATGCGGGTGTGCCGGGAGTGGGGCTCGCTGCTGCTGAACGACAGGACGCAGGTGGCGTGCGAGGCGCAGGAGTGCACGGACTGGCTCGCGGCGTGGATGGCGCGGACCGGCTTTCTCGCCTCGGCTCAGGAGTGCGTTGTGCGGGCGTTCGGCCTGGGCACGGGCGCGTGGGCGCTCTGGGTGGACGCGGGCGCGGGCGAGGTGCGCGTGCGGCGCTACGACGCGCGCATGGTGGTGCCGCTCACGTGGGACGAGGAGGGCGTGACGGAGTGCGCGTTCGTGACGCGGGCGTTCTGGCGCGGGCGCGCGGTCGACCAGGTGCAGC
>CAZRPL010000058.1:0-9405 GCA_964602045.1 uncultured Collinsella sp.
CGATCGTCGTAGTCGTCGCGATCGTCGTCATCGTAGATGTCGTCGCGGTCGTCATCGTCCCACATGTCGCGATCGTCCCAGTCGTCGTTGCGCTCGAAATCGGCCTCGAGCACCTTGCCGGTGCGCGCGTCGACCTCGTAGTCGTACTCGATACCGTCCGCCACGAACTCCAACTCGTACACACCATCGTCGAGCTCGTACTCGTGATCGCGGAACGTCGCGTCAGCAAGGTCGATGCCGAGCTGTCCGAGCACGATCTCCTTGGCAGCCTCGATGCCGATCAGACCGTCATCATCGAGCCTGTCGGTGCCGACTGCATAGGCGCCCGAGCCAAGTCCGCATTCCCCTGCCGAAACCTTGACGCTCTCGGCGATGCGGTCCATGAAGTCGTCGCTCGGATAGGCCGAACCCTCGGCAACCTTCAGGACGATATTCTTCTCGCGTCCGCCGACGCCACCGGCAAAGTACCCATCGGCATCGATCTCGCGGACAAGCTCGCCCATGACTTCGTAAACCGGACGTCCCTGATAGCTACCATAATCGGCAAGGACGCTCCTTCCGTCCTCGTTGACCCCCTCGACCTCGACGACGTCGCCCTCACCGTCGTACGCGATCTCGATCTCGGGGTTCACGCTCATCAAGACATAGCCCGCGACCTCCGCGGCAGACTCTGCAGGCGCGGTTACCGTGGCGGTCGTCTGGCCGGTGGCGCCACATCCGCTCAGAGCCGCCGCGAACGCCATGCCGATACCCAAACCTGCGACCAAAACCTTCCCGTTCATGCGCTTCATCGTGATCCTCCTTTGTCACCCGGTTAACTTCGAACCGATGTACCTTGCAGTGTTAGGGTGCGGGCCGATGAGGTCGAAATCGGGGTCGCCCCGATTTTTCTTCGGACGGATTTTTCGAGCTAGTCGAATCCACCCTCGACGACCCGCCAAACGACCTGCGAACTCCACGTGAACAGAATCAGTCATCATCATCTTCATCGTCGTCATCGTCGTCATCGCCGCCATCGTCATCATCGTCATCATCGTCGTCATCGTCATCATCGCCGTCATCGTCGTCATCGTCGGACGGCGGAAGGCGCACCTCCGTGGTCGACTCGTCGGATATCGATGGGACGCGCAGCGAATCGGCACCGTCGGCCGACGCGGAAGATGACGGGGTATCGTCATCCTGGCCATCTTCCGAGGACGCACCCCCTTCCGTCCGCGTCGCACGCTCGCTGGCGCGGCCATCACCTTCCTCCCGTGCCTCATGCTGCGCTGCAGCTTGCCCGGCATCATGCGCGGTGATGACGATCACATCGCCACCCATATATTTCTCAAGCCTGCCGACGATGCGTCCCTCGACGTCGGAAGTCCACGCATCATCGTCGGAGTCGACCTCGATCATGATCGTGCCGCCCGGATTGAGATAGCGCTGCTCGCGCGAGCGATCCGCAAGCTCGCTTGTCACGGTCTCTATGTCCTTGCCATAGGCTCGGTAGCCTTCGATGAGTTCGACGCCGTCGTCATTGATCCCCGTGATGCCCACAACGCGGTCGAAACGGTTGACATCCATGCTCACCTCGGGATTGATCTGCATGCGGACGACACCGATCGGCAGCTGCCAAAACGCGAAGCCCCCTATCGCCAACGCGACGAAGCAGGCTGCAGCGGCAAGCCACCGAACGACCCGGTGCTGCCGACGACGGGCCGGCTCGACGATGTCGACCCGATCGACCGACGCGTCGAAAAGACACACCTCGTCAAGAACATCCCCCACGGCATATCCCAGGTTGGGCACCTTGTGGAAGCACCCTTCCCGATCGAGCACGACGGCGTAGCTCGCCGCGCATTCCATCACCAGATACCTCATCGCGCACCGTCCTTTTGATGTGCATCGAGCTTGCGGAGGTGACCACGGATGATCTCGAACCCGTTCGTGTACGCCAGCAGCAGCGCGACCAGATATCTCCGGTGGCGTTCGAGCGTCTTGCGTTCGACCCCGCTGCCTTCCGCCAAGGCAGCGATCGGCAACTTACCGGTCTGCTCCAACCGATCGAACATCTCGCGATGCTCGCGGGCATACGCCAAGGCACGCTGGCACGCGGCGAGCGTCCGCCCCTGCTTGGGACAGTTGTCGGCAACGTCCGTCAGCTTGACGTCGAACGACGCGAGCAACCGGACGAACTCGTCGATCTCGCTGCGGGTGGCATCGCGCATATGGCGTTCGCCGATCTCGTCGCAACCGGTATCCACCTGATCGAGCAGCGTCCCGCCATCTTCGTCATCCTGCTCGAAGCGGGGAGCATCAAGTGACACCACGCGCGCGTGACGTGCTTCACGACGCCGAAAGTCGATCAGTCGATTGCGGATCATGCGAGCCGCCAAGGGCAAAAACGCCCCACGCTGTCGGTCGTACACCTGCGTCGCCTCATGGAACGCGAACATCGCGATGCCGAGCTCGTCGTCGACGCCGGCAACGGGGCGCCGCGCCATGAACTTGGCGGTCTCCGACGTTATGAACGGCAGGTAGTCGCGCACGAGCTCATCGGCCTTCAGCGCATCTCCCTTGACGGCGCACACCCGCGCGCCGAGGTCCTCACTCGATCCCATGGCCTTCCTCTCCGCCGACAGGATGCGCAGGGGCATCCGGCAGTTTCGGGGTCGCAGACAAAAGATGCAGACCAACATGCTATCGAGAAATGTTCACCTCATCTGTAAGCGCACGAGCAGAATTGCGTAAGGCAAACGTAATGGAACGCGATGATGCCCCGGGATGCGAAATCACCCTAGGGATTTTCTTACACCGGCGAGGGAAAACCCTCGCCGGTGTAAGAAAATCCCTAGGGTGATTTCGCATCCCGGGGCGCTCACATGGAGAAACATGAGGAGCGGGCGCCTATCTCCAGGCGCCCGCTCCAGGTGAAGGTCTCTTGTCTGCCGTTAGCGGCGGCGTCTCAGAACGGCACCAGCGGCAACCGCGGTCGCGCCGACAAGCGCGGGCACGGCCGAGAAGAGCAGGCTCGCGTCACCTGTTGCAGGAATGACGGGCCCAACCTCCTTCTCGCCAGCAGGCTCGGGCTTCTCCGGCACGACATAGTCCGAATCCTTGGCACCGCAAACGGTGCAGGCACCGTCGATGAAGTCGTGGCCGGTCGCGGGGATGACAGCACCTCTCTCGATCACGCAGCCGCAAACGGAGCAGACCGAGTCGCCCGTGTAGCCGTCCTCGGTGCAGGTAGCGTCCTGCCCGCCCTCGACCTCGCTCGTGTGCGCGGCGAAGTCAAGCTTCTCGCTGCAGCCCGCGCACGCATGCCAGTGGCCGTCCGCGTCACTCGACCACGCGGAAGCGGGCTTGTGAACGTGGCTGACCGTGAGAGTCGCAGGATCACTCTCGATCATCGTCCTACCGGACGTCACGACGCAGCGGTACTGGCCGCCATCCATGTCCATAGTGGTCGCCGGCGTGGTGTAGGTGGCGTCAGTCGCGCCGGCAATATCGTCCCAGGACGTGCCGCCGTCGGTACTGACCTGCCATTGATACGTCTTCGCAGCACCCCCTTCTGCGGTGACGCTGAAGGAAGCAGTTTCGCCCTCGTTGACTTCGACGGCTTGCGGCTGGCTGGCAATGGTGAGACCCAGGGTGTTTTTCAAAGTCACCGTAACGGTATAGGGTTCTAGCGTATCCAGATCAACATTGACCGCATCGCCGAACTGCACCGTCGAATCCTTGGTGTATCCAACGTACAGCGTGACCGAGCCGCTGTACGTTCCGTTTGGCACATCCTCCATATCCGACGCAAATGCCACTGCCTGCAATTCGTAGGAGCTTCCCTGCCCGCCATCAAGCACAGCGAGCACTCTTGCCTCATTTTCGAGCTCAAAGTCACCGGAGGAAGAGCCGCTGAGCGCGCGCACTGTTACGGGGATGCGCAGGGTTGGGTCATCCTCGTTTTGCAACTCGACGCCACCTTCGCTCGTCGCGTACACGACGATTCGTCCTCCCTCACCCAAAACGGGATCATCGGCTAAGGAGAGAGCGCCCTTCCCGGAGTAATTTCCTCCATCCCAAAGATCTTGCAGCTCCAATTCATCTGGCCACTCGAACGTGTACGTCGGAATGTCCCTTATCGCCTCGTTTCCAGTGATGCTATTTGGCAGAGTCGCCCCGTCACCCTTGTAGATGGTCCCGTTGTTGACGATGCTTCCACTAGCACCCGTCACGGCGCCCTCGTTGATGAGGGACACGCCTTCCGGAATCGTCAGGCTAGCCCCTTGATAGATGGTAAGGGTCTCGTCCTCACCAATCGACAGGTCCTCCTGCAGCGTCACCGCGCCGTATACGGTGCCGGCGTCGCCGTTGAAATACATGCCGCCCGAAGCGGAGTTGTACTGGTGGCGAAGCGTATGCCCTGACAAAATGGCGACCTTGTTCGCCCGAACGATACCATTGTCGGCAAGCCTCAGGATGAAGTCAGCGGTGCCCGTGCCGTCCAGCCGAGAAAAGAATATGCCGCGTGCGTCTCCCGTGGGGTACCAGCCGTTCGCGGTGAGCCGGGCACCCATTACCGTCAGGATGGCCTTGCCGCCCGGCCTTGCGTAGAACATCACGGCGGTCGAATTGGAGCAGCTCGACACGACCTCAGCACCATCGGTGATGTTCAGGTAGCTGCCGCCTCCCGTAGTCATTTTGGCGCCGCTCATAAGGAAGATGCCACCGTTGCCCCATGCGGTTCCCTCAGCGTTCAACTTTCCATCGCCTTCGATGTTCAGCTCGGTATTCCCGGTATCGCTGGTGACGTAGATCGGCACACCACTGCTAAGGTGACTTTCTTCGGCAAGGTGAATGGTGAGCGACACGCCGGATTCGCCAAACGCATAGATGGAATGCGTCCCGCCGGTTGCCGAAACAGTGCCCTTACCGATCGTTGCGTCGCTCAGATACAGTACGTTTTCGTCCGCGTCGTAGCGAACGTTACAGGCGGTGGCATCCTGCGTCTCGCTCAGCTCGCCGGTTGCAGGGTCTGTCGTCCAGTAGCCGTCCTGCGTCACGTCGACGGTTACGTTGGCCACTACCAGCTCTTCGGGAGCATACGCGACGCCCTTTGCTGTAGCGGGCAGCATCACCAAGCAAAAGAGTGCTGCCATAAGTGCCGACCAGATTGCTTTTCGCGTCATCTTTTACCTCCGTCCGGCGCATGCACCGCACACACAACAGGCCATTAGCCCATTGTTGAGGAAGATGCACTCTTCGCCCCTACCCGACAGGCAGAGCAATATGGGGAGAGCAGAGGGACTATGAGCGAAAAACGGCTCGAATAATCGTATTGAAATGCACGTACGAGACTGATTACGCGAGCATGAACTGCGCGAGGCCCTTGCGGCTCGTCACCCCGAGCTTCCGGAACGCGTTGGACAGGCACTCCTTCACGCGGTTCACCGAGAAGCCCATGTGCTCGGCGATCTCGGCGTTGGACCAGTCGCGCGAGGCGAGCATGCAGACCGCGAACTCGGTGGTGGTGAGGTTGTCCGCGACGTCGTCGGCGGTCGAGGGGTTGTGGACGCGTCGCCAGCCGGCACCGAAGCGGTACGTGATGTCGATCATGCGCTTGAAGTCGTCCGGCCACGCGGGCTTGATCACCGCCTCGAGCATGCCGCCCAGAAGCCCGTGGTGCTCGCCGAAGGGCTGGATGAGACCGTCCGGACGGGCGATGTCCCAGGCGGCGAGGACATGTTGGCGCGCCTCGTCGGTGCGACGGAGCGCCATGAGGCTCATGACTGCCGCGAGGTGCAGGTAGATGGCGGGTATGGGGTAGAGCGCATCCGCCATAGCAAAGGCGCCCAGCACGATGCCGTAGCTCTGCTCATAGGAGCCCTCAAGGTAGAGACGATGCGCCTTGACGTAGCAAGCGAAAAGCCTGAGGCCGGGCGGCAGAAGGGGAAGCAGGTCGGGCGCTGGTTGCGGGGTTTCCATCTTGGGCAGGTGCAACAGCGCGCTCGCGGCGTTCCCGATGAAGGCCGCCATGGCCGCCACCTCGGGAGGCGTGCCCCCCCCATTTCGGGATTCTGGCTGCCGAGGGCACCGTCGAGCGCGAAGCGGGCATCGTTGATGCGGCCGAGGGTGAGGTTCGAGAACGCGCAGATGAGGCAGGCGGAGAGGCGTGTCTCGGCATCGTCGCTCTTGAGGAGCGGTGCGGCGAGGTCGCGTGCGCACTCCGCGTTGCCGGAGAAATAGGCGAGCTCGGCCCGCGCGATGGACGCGCGCGTGCCGTTCGCGAGGGAGGCAACGAACGCCGATGCAGCACCCGGGGCATAGGCCGTGCCCATGAGCGGCATGAGGTGCTGAAAGGAAGGCGTGGGACGCCAACACGGCGTCTGCAGTTTGGTGGTACGGTCTCCCCTGCGCGGGTCATCGGGCTTGACCGTCCCCTCGGGGATGCGCCACGAGCCGCCGAGCTTCTCGGCACCTGCAATGCGCCCCTGCTTGCAGTATCGCTGCACCAGACGCGTCGTCACGCCCCAACGGCGCGCCGCCTCTTCGACGGTGATGTACTGCATGCGCCCATCCTTCCGCGTAAGCGGCAATCCCTGAACGGTACGTAGCATAGCAAAGCGAACGGTTCGGCAAAACGAATAGTAAGGGCCTGCAAGCACATGCGAAGGGATCCCGATGCGGAATCACCCCAGGGATGTTCTTACACCGGCGAGGGAAAATCCCTCGCCGGTGTAAGAACATCCCTGGGGTGATTCCGCATCCCGAAGCGCCTCCACAGGAGCACGCTTGTCATTCCCCTACGGTGCCGGTGGCGAGGATGCGCTCGAGATCGTCCTCATCAAGCACGGGCACGCCAAGAGCCTCGGCCTTGGTGAGCTTGGAGCCCGCCTTGGGACCGGCGACCACGTAGTTCGTCTTCTTGGACACCGACCCGGTCACTTTGGCACCGAGCGCCTTCAGGGCCGCGCCCGCCTCGTCGCGCGTGCGGTTGACGAGTGTACCGGTGAGCACGAAGGTGAGTCCTGCGAGCGGCTGGGCATCCACAAGATCGGCCGCCACACCCGTCTCGGCGGCTGCGCGCCCGGCGGCCCCCGACAGATCCTCCTCAAGCGTCAGGCCGGCGCAGCGCAGACGATCGAGCACGGCCAGGTTCTCGGGCACCGACAGGAACTGCTTGACGCTCTGGGCGATCTTGGGCCCGATACCGTCGATGGCGGCGATCTCCTCCTCGCTCGCCAACACGATCGCGTCGATGGTAAGGAAGTGCCGCGCGATGAGCTCACCCACCGATTTGCCCACGTGTCGGATGCCGAGCGCGAACAGCACGCGCCCAAGCGGTTGGGACTTGGAACGCGTCAGTTCGTCGACCACCTTGGTGGCGATGGTCGTGCCCACGGGGATGGGATCGCCCGCGTGCACGCCGCGACGCTTATCGTCCTTGAGGTAGGTGCGGCCGGTGTCGAGCGCGGCGATATCGTCGACCGTCAGGTTGTAGAAATCGGCTACGTCGTGCAGCAGGTCCGCGTCGATCATCTTGTCAACGAGCTCCTCGCCCACACCGTCGACGTCCATGCACCCGCGGCTCACCCAATGCAGCAGGCGCTCCTTGAGCTGGGCGGGGCAGTCGATCGACACGCAGCGGTAGGCCACCTCGCCGTCCTCGTGCACCACGGGCGCGCCGCACGCCGGACAGGTCGCGGGCATGTGCCACTCGACTGCGCCCTCGGGGCGTCTATCCAGCACCGGGCCCACGACCTCGGGGATCACGTCACCCGCTTTATGCACGACGATCGTGTCGCCCTCGCGCACGTCCTTGCGGTGCACCTCGTCCTCGTTGTGCAGGGTCGCGCGCGCGATGGTGGAACCCGCCACCGTCACCGGGTCGAACTCGGCTACCGGCGTGAGCACGCCGGTACGCCCCACCTGGATGCGGATCTCACGCAGCACGGTGGTCTTCTCCTCGGGCGGGAACTTGAAGGCGATCGCCCAGCGCGGTGCGCGCGCCGTAAAGCCCAGCTCGTCTTGCTGGGAAAAGCTGTCGACCTTCACGACCACGCCGTCGATGTCGTAGTCGAGGTCGCCGCGGTGCGCGAGGGCGTCGGCGCAAAACGCGTGGACCTCGGCGGGCGAGGCGCAGCGGGCGACGTTGGGGTTCACCGAAAAGCCTGCATCGCGCAGCCATGCGAGGAACTCGTGTTGGGAGTCGACATGCAACGGTGCGGTATCCGCCACGGCGTACAGGAACGTCGCCAAGTCGCGACGGGCGGTGACCTTGGGATCCTTTTGGCGCAAGCTGCCGGCGGCGGCGTTGCGCGGGTTGGCGAAGGGGGCGCGTCCCTCGGCGTCGGCCTCCTCGTTCAAGCGCATGAAGCTGCCCTTGGGCATGTAGACCTCGCCGCGCACCTCGATGGGTGTCCGCCGGTCGGCACCCATATGCGCGAGAGCCGCCTCGGACAGGTGCATGGGCACGTCGCGGATGGTGCGGACGTTGAGCGACACATCCTCCCCCGTCGTGCCGTCACCACGCGTCGCCGCGCGAACGAACGCGCCGCCCTGGTAGGTGAGCGCCACGCCCAGGCCGTCGATCTTGAGCTCGCAGGTGTAGGTGGCGTTGCCCGCGCCGAGGGCGTCCTCGGTGCGCTGCAGCCACTCGTCGAGCTCCTCGAGGTTCATGGCATCGTCCATCGAGTACATGCGCGCCATGTGCGTGACGGGGGCGAACTGCTCGGACACGAAGCCGCCCACGCGCTGCGTGTAGGAATCGGGCGTCACGAGCTCGGGGTAGGCGGTCTCGATCTGCTGAAGCTCGACGAGCAGCTTGTCGAAGGCGGCATCGGTGATCTCGGGCGCGTCGAGCGCGTAGTAGCGATAGGCATGGTAGTCGAGCAGATGGCGCAGCTCGGCGGCGCGCTCTGCCGCCTGCGTGCGGGAATCGGCCGTCTCGACGGCAGACGTACCGCCTTCGACCTGCGGCATCTCCAGCGTACCGTCTCCAAACAGGCTCTGCTGCTCCATGGAAGTTCCTTTCGCCTCGTTCATCCGCTATATAGGGTACCACGCCGGCGAGGCCCCGCTTTGCCCTGACGAAGGAGACTCACCGCCTTACCGGTTCCCCAGTCACGGCCCACATGATGAAGGGCGGGGCGGCCCATCGACCGCCCCGCCCTTCATGCGAGGTCATCCATGCCACGTGCCGGCCGAGTACCGGCGGCGCGGCACCTTACCAGCCGCCGTAGCCGTAGCCGTCATACCCGTAACCCTGGCCCTGGCCGAGCAGCTCCTCGAGCAGCTCACGCAGCTGCTCGTCGGAAAGCTCGTTACCGGGCTGGTCGGTCGAGCTGTCCTGCTCCTCCTGCAGCGCCTCGTCGGAACCGAGCGTTGCCTCCACGTCGAGCTGCTTGTCGCCGCGCACGACCGTGA
>CAZRPL010000059.1:0-9334 GCA_964602045.1 uncultured Collinsella sp.
GGGTTGTTCTGGAAGAGCATCGTCATGGCCTCGCCCCAGCCCACGTTGGGCATGGCGGCGTTGTGGCGCTGGATGACGAGGAAGACCTTCAGGCTCTCGAGCATGTCGTGCGTGTAGGCGTCGGTGCCCATGTGGACCGGGATGCCGCGACGGAAGAACTCGAGCACCGGCGCGCAGCCCACGGCGTTGCCCATGTTGGACTCGGGGTTGTTGACGATGTGGGTGCCGGTCTCCTTGATGATGTCCATCTCGGCGGGCGTGACGTGGATGCAGTGACCGAGCATCGTGCGCGGGCCGAGCAGGTTATGCTGCAGCAGGCGCTCGATCGGCGAGATGCCGCCGCGGTTCAGGCGGCTGTCCCAGACGTCGTTCATGCCCTCACAGACGTGGATGTGGAAGCCGGTGAGGCCATCGTTGGCCTCGGCCATCTTGTCCATCGTCTCGTCGGACAGGGTGAAGGTGGCGTGCCCACCGAACATCGCGGCGATCATGGAGTTGCCCTCGGCCTGGGCCTTGGCGGCCCACTGCGCGAACTCGGCGTTCTCGGCGATGGACTGGTCGCGCTTGGCATCGCCGCGGCGGTCGGAGGTCTCGTAGCACAGGCACGCGCGGATGCCCGTCTCCTCGCAGACGTCCTTGATCGCAAAGAGGGAACCGGGGATCTCGCAGAAGCTCGCATGGTGGTCGAAGATCGTGGTCACGCCGTCGCGCAGGCTATCGAGCACCGTGGCGTAGGCCGAGGCGCGCGTGCCGTCGAGCGTCAGGTTGTCGTCGATCTTCCACCACTGCTGCTCAAGGTTCTCGAGGAAGTTGGTGGGGTTGCAGCCCTTGATGGAAAGACCGCGGGCCAGACCGGAGTAGATGTGCGTGTGACAGTTCACGAGGCCCGGCATGATGATACCGCCGTGCGCGTCGACGTACTCGGCGCCGGGGTTGGCGGCGACAAGCTCGCCCTCATCCCCCACCGCCACGATGGAGTCTCCGTCGATCAGGACCGCGCCGTGCTCCAGATACGGCATCTTCTCGTCGCGAGTGACGACCGAACCGTTACCTACGATCAGCATGGGTTCTCCCTTCGTCGTCAAGGCGGGGTTTAACACCTCGGACATATGTTGTTGCGACGCGTCTCGGCTCGAGCCGGCGGGCGGGCACCTCCCCCGTCCTACGCGCATGCCCGGCACGGTATGCCGGGCGGATTATCCCTCGTCGCGCACGGTGCGGTGGATAGGACACCTGACCGTGCCGTGGCGCGCCCGTCGTGCAGGGGCGGGCGCGCCCGAGTCGTCTACTTCTTGTGGTCGGGCAGCACGGCGCCGACCGCGGCCTCCTTGGCGGCGTCGACATGCTGGTCGACGGGAGGCGTCGGGGGCAGGATGAGGTTCAGGATGATGGCCATGATGGCGCAGGGGGTGATGGCGTTGGAGCCGACGACCGTCGAGATCCACGCGGGCATACCCTCGCCGGCAAGGCAGCCGGATGCCATCCAGATGCCCAGGCCGAACACGACCGACGTGCCCACGATGGTGGCGACGCGCTGGGTCAGACCCTCCTTGGTGAACATGCGGATGCCGTTCATGGTGATGGTGCCGAACACGCCGACGGTCGCGCCGCCGATGACGGGCTGCGGGATGGCGGTCAGCAGGGCGGAGAGCTGCGGGAACAGACCGGCGAGCGCGAAGACCGCCGCCACGATGGCGAAGACCCACTTGTTGATGACCTTGTTGGAGGCGATGATGCCGACGTTCTGGCCGAGCGCGCTGGTGGGCAGGCCGCCGATGAAGGCGGAGATGATGCTCGTCACGCCCTGCGACACGATGGCGCCGGACAGCTCGCGCTCCTCGGGCATGCGATCGATGGAGCCCAAGCAGGCGGCGGACACGTCGCCGATGACCTGGATGGCGACCATCGGGTAGACCACGGCGAGCGTGATGCAGACCTCGGGATGGAACTCGAGGGCATAGGGCATGAGCTTGGGCAGGGCGAAGACGCCGGCGCTGCCCACGCTCGAGAAGTCGAGCATGCCGAAGGGCGCGGACACGAGGATACCCACGATCATGCCGAAGAACACGCTGCCGAGCTTGAGGGTGCCCTTGGTGAAGTTGGACAGGAAGAACACGATCGCGAACGTGATGAGCGCCACGATCCAGCTCTGCGGGGTACCCCAGATGGGCGTGCCCTCGCCGCCGGCCATGTACTTGACGGCCGTCGGATACAGCGACACGCCGATCGTGAAGATGACCGTACCGGTCACGACGGGCGGGAACAGGTTCTTGAGCTTGCTGTAGAACAGGCCGAACAGGATCGCCGCGATACCACCGACGATCTCGCCACCGAGCAGGGAGCCGAACGAGAAGTCGGCACCCATGGCCTGCAACGCCGGCAGGAAGGCGAATGAGACGCCCATGACGATGGGCAGGCCACCGCCGATGCGGCGGAACGGGGCGAACGCCTGGAGCGCCGTGTCGATCGCCGACAGGATCAGCGCCACCTGGATGATGTCGGTGCGCGCCTGGGCGTCCCAGTTGTACACCGATGCGATGATGATCGCCGGGGTGATGATGCCTGCGAACGAGGCCAGCACGTGCTGGAGCGCGCAGGGCACCATATCCTTGATGGGGGGCATTCCCTCGCGCGTGAACAGCGCATCATGCGAGGAGGCCGTGATGCCGTTTGCCATATCAGACCACTACTTTCTTCCAGGCCGCGGGGTGCCGTACCCGCAGCATTCCAGTTGCGACCATCGTAAGATAGGAAATTCTCATGTTCAATAATAATTTTTTACCACTCGCCAAACGGTAGGTTGAAGCCCGTAAATGCGATCGATGCGAAGCATGCCTGCGGAGCGTGGAAACACCCCGGCGACTTTTTTACATTGGCCTATGTCTGCATAGGCCAATGTAAAAAAGTCGCCGGGGTGTTTCTACGCTCCGCGCCCCCGTACGACCGCTCGCCGACTATAAACAACCGCTCACGTAGGTTGAAAAGCTCAGCAGGAGTCCCGCTGGGGTCCTTTCCGGCATCGCTCCCCCTTATTACCCTCGCGTGCGTATAATAAAACCTAACCGACGAAAAATAGTTATCGTAGTGGCACACTTTCGATCCTGCATAGTCGAATGGAGCATCATGAACGCGTCCGTCAAGCATTTCGTACCCCTCGTCGACTTCCTCGAGGCCATCTTGAGCGCAAACAGCGAGATCGTCCTGCATGACTTCACCGATCCCGACCACTCCATCGTCGACATCCGCAACGCGCACGTCTCCGGCCGTACCATCGGCGCACCCGCAACCGACCTCGCCGTCAAGATCATGAACGGCGCCTATGCCGACCGCGATTTCGTCGCGGGCTATACCACCCGCAGCGCGGGCAACAAGGCCCTGCGCTCCGCGTCGTTCATCATCCGCGAAGACGGCCGCTGCGTGGGGATGATGTGCATCAACACCGACGTCTCGCTGCTCAACCGCCTCGACGCCGTCGTGCAGCAGATCGTGACGGCCTACGGCGGCGTCCCGACATCCGAGTCCTCCACCGGCGCCGAAGCGCCCACAGCACCCGTCCTGCCGATCCACACCGCCGCTTCGGGCGCCCACGAGGTCGAAAGCCTCAGCGACTCGACGCAGGACCTCATCGCCCGCAACATCGAAGACCTCGTCGCCGAGCGCGGCCTTTCCATCGACAAGCTCGGCCAGGCCGAACGCGTCGACATCATCCGCACGCTCAACGCCAACGGCATGTTCCTGCTCAAAGGCGCCGTCGCCAGCTGCGCGGAGACCATGGGTATCTCGGAGCCGAGTGTCTACCGGTACCTGCAAAAGGTCCGCAAGGAGAGCTGACGGACGCGACGGGGCAGGCGGCACGGTGGCGATTCTCCTCGCTTTCGCCTGATTCGCCGTCCTTTCTCCCTGTGTTTTCCAAAATGCCGTTTACGGTTCGGTTTTGCGGGCACCCCTCGAGTACACACGCTTCTCTGGTTCACATTTGCGCAGGTCACAGCGTTGCCCGTTTTTCGGCTACATGATAAGAGTGCTCAAAATCGAACCCTAAACGCCATTCCGACCCTCGGCGCCCCGCGCGCGGCACGAATCCGCCGCTTTCCCATCGTCTTTTCCTGGATTTCGACATACCGCTTACCTATACACGACGCAAGGGGCCGTGCATACGCACGGCCCCTTGCGTCGTTTGCCTGTTTGCGGGGATATTCGCGACTACAGCGCGGCGATGACCTCGATCTCGACCAGACCGCCGGCGGGAAGCGCACCCACCTGCACGGCGCTACGCGCCGGGAACGGCTGGGAGAACTTGGAAGCGTAGATCTCGTTCACCTTGGCGAAATCGGCGATGTCGGCCAAGAAGACCGTCGTCTTGACCACGTTGTCGAAGGTGGCACCGGCGGCGGCGAGCAGAGCCTCGACGTTGGCGAGCGACTGGGTCGCCTGCGCCTCGACGCCCTCGGGCATCTTGCCACTCGCGGGGTCGATGCCGAGCTGGCCGGACAAAAAGACCATGTTGCCCGTCTTGATGCCGGCGGAATAGGGGCCGAGCGCCGCGGGGGCCTTGTCGGATGCGATGACGTTCTTGTCCATGATCTGCTCCTTCGTTGCAGGTTACCTACGTGTATCCACAACGGACGCCGGAATCCGGAGGCTATGGTGGACTTCGGCATCCGTTGCGTATCGGGCCTAAAGCACGAACGGCCCTGCGCTTTCGCGTTGCCTCCGATGCTATCTTACGCTCTCATCGGATGCAAGAAAGTTATCACGTGTGAGAAAGTTTTATCCGCAGACGGCGGCGTGCGGCAGCCGAATGGAGATATCGCCGACCCCCTTTCCTCCCCTTAGCTGTCCGGCATGTTCCCGGGCGGCGTCGTGCACCCTCTTGCACGCCTGCCGGCGCACGCGCCCGCCGACCGTGACGAAATGATACGGCCCCGTGCACCACGCCGTTTCCGCACGGAGCGCACGGTATACTCAGGGGCTGGAAAACCCGAACGATCAGCTGGAAAGAAGCGTATGAGCACATCTTCTCCCGAACGGCTCACGTCCGCACGCCATCCCGAACGGCTCACGTCCGCACGCCATCCCGAACTGCTCTCCCCCGCCGGCGGGCCCGAGGCCTTCGCCGCCGCCGTCGCCGCGGGAGCCGATGCCATCTACTGCGGCATGGGCGCGTTCAACGCCCGGCGCAAGGCGACGAACTTCACCGACGAGGCCTTCGAGGCCGCCTGCCGCATGGCGCACCTCGCCGGCACACGCGTCTACGTGACCGTGAACATCGTCATCAAGGACACCGAGATGGCCGATGCGCTCGAGCTCGTCCGCCGCTGTGCGCAGCTGGGCGCCGATGCCTTCATCATCCAGGACTGGGGCCTGTTCTTTGAGATCCGCCGTCTCATGCCCGACCTCGAGCTGCACGTATCCACGCAGGCGAATATCCACGACCTGCGTGCGACCCGCTGGTGCCGCGAAGCGGGCGCCGACCGCGTGACGCTGTCGCGCGAGCTGTCGATCCCCGAGATCGCCGCGATCTCGCAGGCGGGGGTGGACCTCGAGGTGTTCGCCCACGGCTCCATCTGCTTCTCGTACTCGGGCGTGTGCCTGTTGTCGAGCTTCGCCTGCGCGGGCCGCTCGGCGAACCGCGGCATGTGCGCGCAACCCTGCCGCCTGCCCTATGAGCTGCTCGACGAGAACGACGCGCCCATCCCCACACCCGGTCGCGAACGCGCCCTGTGCCCGCGTGACAACTGCACCGCCGAGATGCTGCCCGAGCTGATCGAGGCCGGCGCCGGCGCCCTCAAGCTCGAAGGTCGCATGAAGGCGCCCGACTACGTCCATTCGGTGACCCGCGCCTATCGCGAGGCCCTCGACGACGCACTGGGGCGCACCGCATCCACCCCCGACGACCTGCGCGATCGGGCGCGCCGTCTCAAGCGATGCTTCAATCGCGACTTCACGAGCGCCTACCAGCAGGGCACCTCGGGTGACGAGATGATGAGCTACGAGCGCTCCAACAACCGCGGCCAGACCGTGGGAGATGTGCTGGGCAGCCGCCGCGCCAACAACCCCGCCGGCCTGCACCCGGACGACCGGCGCGTGCGCGCGGCCATCGTGCGCATCCGCCTCGATGAACCGGTCGGTAAGGGCGACCTGCTCGAGCTGCGCCACGACGACGAGTTCGACCGGTTTTTGACCGTCACCGTCCGTGAGGACGCGCCGGCGGGCTCTGTCATCGAGTGCCGCGCCGCCCGCGCCATGCCGCGCGGTGCCATCGTGCGCCTCATCCGCAGCCAGACCGCACTCGACGAGGCGGCGGCCGCGCTCCATCGCGACGTCCCGCGCAAGCGTGCCGTCGACGTGCGTATCCACGCCCGCATCGGCGAGCCGTTCGCGGTCGAACTCACCTGCAGTGACGATCCCGCCTTCAACGCGACGGCGAGCGGCTTTACCGTCGAGCCGGCGCGTACGCGCCCCGTCACCGCCGACGACCTGGTCGAACATGTGGGACGCATGGGATCGTCGCCCTTCGAGGCGGCATCTTTCGCCGTCGAGTTGGACGAGAGATGCGGCATGGGCTTCTCCGCCGTGCACAAGGTACGTGCGGCCGCATGCGAGGCGCTTGAGCAGGCCATGCTCGACGGCTACCGCGTGCGCGCCGAGCGTCTGGGCGAACTGCCCGCGTTCGACCGGACCGCCCTCACCGCAACAACCGATGAGGCCCGTGACCGCGCCCGATCCGTCAGCCCCATCGTCTGTGCCATCGCGCCGACGCTCGAAGCCGCCGACGCTGCCCGCGAGGCGGGCGCCGGCCGCATCTACATGACCGCCGATGCGCTCGCCGAGGCCGGTCTGACACCTGACGTGGCGCATGAGCACGACATCGTCCCGATCCTCGACGAGATCTGCCGCGAGGCCGATCATGCCCACGTGGATCCCTGGCTGCAGGCGGGCACGCCCGCCGCGGTCGGCAACATCTCCGAGCTCGCCCTCGCCGCCGAACGCGGCGCCGAGCCCGAGGTGCGCAGCTGCATCCCCGTGCATAACGTCGCGTGCATCCGCGCGCTCGAGTCGTATGGGGCGGCGGGTCTGTGGCTCTCGCCGGAGCTCACCTTGGACGAAATCGAACGCATCGCCCCGTACGCCGCGATGCCCGTCGGCATCGTCGTCTCGGGTAAGCCCCGCGTCATGACGAGCGAGCACTGCATCCTTCAGGTCGCCGGCAGCTGCATCCATGACTGCACGCGCTGCCGCCTGCGCGTCCGCGATCTTTCCCTGCGCAACATCGACGGCAAGGTGCTGCCGATCCGCACCGACATCCACGGTCGTTCGCGCCTGTACGACGGCATTTCGCTCGACCTCACCCCGCAGCTTCCCCGCCTGCTCGCCGCGGGCCTCACGCATTTCGCCGTGGACGGCACGCTGATCGGCGCCGACGAGTTTGCACAACTGGTCGCCCGCGCACGCCGCGCCCTCGATGCGGCGCAGGCCGGCCGCAAGCCGGCTAAACGCCTGCCCGGCACCTCGGCGGGCTGCCTGTTCGTGGGGGTCGAGTGATCCATGGCGAGCCCGACCGTCCTTTTTGAGAGCGCGACGCTGTTGGCGGTCGATAAACCCGCCGGCATCATCGTGCATGGCGACGGCACGGGCGCGGCCACGCTCACCGACGAGGTGCGTACCTTCCTGCACGACCGCGACGGTGCAGACGACGAACGATGCGCCGATGAGTTGCAGGCGCTCCAGCGCTTGGACCGCGATACCTCGGGCATCGTGCTGTTCTCGACCTGCAAGCAGGCCCAGCCCGCCTATGACCGCATGATCGCCGAGCACGGGATCGAAAAACGCTACCTGGCGGTCGTTTGCGGTGCGCCTGCGTGGCGCGAGCGCACCTTCAGCTGGCCGATCGGCCGCGACCGGCACGACGCCCGCCGCATGCGCGTGAGCCGCACGGGCAAGCCGGCCATCACGCATGCCCGCGTCCTCAAGACCTGTCGGGTGCGCGGCCGCGCGCTCACCTTGCTCGATGTAGCCATCGAGACCGGCCGCAAACACCAGATCCGCGTGCATCTTTCCCATGCGGGGCTGCCCATTATGGGCGACGCCCTCTACGGCCGCCCCGATCCCGCGGGCCTCATGCTCCACGCGGCAAGTCTCACCTTCACCGACCCCATCGACACCGCGCAGGTGCACATCACCTCCCCCATCCCCTCCCGCTTCCCCGTGGGAAAATAGGGACAGGCACTTTTTTCCACGGGAGATTGGGGACAGGCGCTTTTTCCCATCTCCCTCCGGCCGTGGGAAAATAGCGCCTGTCCCCAATCTCCCAAGGCAGGAGTGGATATGCGAAGGTACATGACGACCGGCGATGGGCAGCGAACCTTTGACGAGGATACTATCCGTTGGCGCCGTGACGACGCGAGCGAGGCGCAGCAGATCGTCTGCTATCCCGAGGCGCCCCGCCAACGCGTCATCGGCTTTGGCGGCGCACTGACCGAGGCATCCGCCTGGGTGTTTGCCCAGATGCCCCTTGCGCTCCAAGATGAGACCCTCATCCGTTGCTTCGGCCCCGCCTCACACGGGGGTAACGCCTACACCCTGTGCCGAACGCATCTGCAGAGCTGCGATTTCGCGCGCGGCAACTACGCCTACGTGTCGCGCCCACGTCGCGGCCGCGACGTGCTCGACACCTTTACCATCGAGCGCGACCGCGCCCTGCTCATCCCCTTCATCCGCTGCTGTCAGGCATTGGCGCCCGACCTCTCGCTCGTAGCGGCACCCTGGTCTCCGCCCGCGTTCATGAAAACGAACCGTTCGATGAATCGCGGCGGCAAGCTCCTGCCCTCCCACGCCGACGCTTGGGCGCGCGTGCTCGCCCGCGCCGTCGCCGTCTGGCGGGCCGAAGGGGCGCCCATCGAGCGCCTCGCCGTCCAAAACGAGCCGATGGCGACCCAGACCTGGGACTCCTGCATCTATGCCGCACAGGAGGAGGCACATTTCGCCTCGCAGCACCTCAAGCCCGCCCTTGCCGCCGAAGGGCTTGACGACGTCAAGCTCCTCGCATGGGACCACAACAAGGAACGGCTCGTATCCCGCATGAGCGACATCGACGCCGAGCTCAAGGCCGACGGCGGCCTTCCAGCGACGTTTGCCGGTGCGGCGTTCCACTGGTATACCGGCGACCACTTCGACGCCGTACGGCTCGCCCGCGCCCTGTATCCGGATTCCGAACTCATCCATACCGAGGGTTGCGCTGCTTTCTCGGCCGGCAAGGGCGAGCACGCCCCAACCGACGCCGAGCACTACGCACACGACATGATCGGCGACCTCAACGCCGGGGCGAACGGGT
>CAZRPL010000060.1:0-9042 GCA_964602045.1 uncultured Collinsella sp.
TCACCGGTATCGAATACCCGATCGTCTGCATTCCCACGGATTATGAAATCGAGGGTTGGTGGCCCCATAAGGAAACGGATCTCTTTTGTGTGGCTACCGAGTTCATGGCCGAAACCCTACGACCGCGCCACGTCAAGGAATCCTCGATCTGCATCACCGGCATCCCGGTCCGTAGCGGGTTTGACGACCCCATCGATCATGACGAAGAATGCGAGCGGTTCGGACTTCCCAAAGACAAGCTCCTCGTGCTCGTTATGGCTGGCGCCAGTCTACCGCAACCGTATGTTAGGTTCCGCGCCGCCATCGAACAGACGCTTCCGTTTCTACGCGGGTTGGAGCAGATGCATTTCGTGTTTCTCCCTGGTCGCGATAAGGAATACGCCGATCGTCTGAACAAGATCTTCGATGCGATGAAGCTCGAGAACGTGACCGTGCTCGACTACGTCGAGGATATGGCGACGCTGATGCGCATCTGTGATGTTGCGATTCTTAAATCCGGAGGTCTCACGGTCACGGAATGCCTCTGCGCCCGTCTCCCGATGATCCTACTCGGTAAATCGTACGGACAGGAAAAGGCGAACACAACTATGCTCACGGGATTCGGCGCCAGCATGCATGCCACCACCGCCCGTGAGCTCATCATGGTGCTCAGGCACCTGCATGATAATCCCGCCGCATTGAAAGCGCTGCTGGTCAATGCCGAAAGCCTGCGTCATCCTGATGCTGCAGATGTCATCGTCGACAAGACCATGGGCCTTATCGGAAAAGACGTCGAACGCGAAAAGCACTTCGCCGAATTCTATTGGGGCGATAAACCGGCCCATATCCGATAGGGAAAGACATCGCCCTGCACCTCTAGTCGAAACACAGGGCGACATGCATAACAGATCTGAGATGCCTTATTTCGCACCACTGGAGCCGAAGCCGCCCGTGCCGCGGTCGGTTTCGTCGAGCTGATCGACCTCAACCAGTCGCACGGCCGGAACGGCCTGGATCACAAGCTGGGCTATACGCTCACCACGCTCGATGTGAACCGGCTGTTCCGGATCGAGGTTGATGGCGATAACCTTCAGCTCCCCACGATAATGAGCATCGATGAGACCGGGTGTGTTCGCGACTGAAAGTCCACGCTTCAGTGCCATGCCGCTTCGCGGCAACACGAAGCCGGCATATCCATCGGGAATCGCGATGGCAAGACCCGTCGGAACAAGCACCCGACCGTGCGGCGGAATGTCGACATCGGCATTGGCGCGCAAATCGAGCCCGGCATCCCCTTCATAGGCATAGGATGGAAGCTCTACGGCGTCATCGAGACGCGTGATGGAAACGTTCAACAGGGACATTCATTCACCTCAACTTATCCAGTTCTTCGAGAAACTCATCGATGTCCTTAAAATCGCGATAGACGGACGCGAAACGGATATACGCGACCTTATCGATCTTCTCGAGCCGCTTGAGCACCATATCGCCGATATCGTGTGAGCTTACAGCGGTAAGCGTCCTGCCACGAAGCTCGTGCTCGATATCGTCGATAAGGGCGTTCAGTGCGGAAAGCTCGATATCGCGCTTCGTGGTGGCGCGCATGAGACCGACGAGAAGCTTATTCCGATCAAACGGCTGCGTGGTTCCATCGCTCTTAAGCACCTCGATGGGATCCTCGCACCGCTCGAACGTCGTGAATCGATACCCACATGAACGGCACTCACGGCGCCGTTTAATGGCATTCGTCACCTCTTGTGTACGAGAATCGACGACACGGGTATCGCCTTTACCGCACTTTGGACAACGCATGGGATCTCCCTCGACGATCATGTGAACATCTCAGCTAGCATACCATGATGACGATGCGTGAAGAAAAGCCCTACAACGTACGCGCACGGCGATCAGGCGGGAACCACGATCTCCATTCCCGGATACACGAGCCCTTCAGGAACATCGTTCCACGAACGGATGATGGATACCGTCTCGTCGACGGAAAGGCCGTCGAGCGGATGCGACTGCGCGATCGACCAAAGGGTATCGCCAGGCTGTACGACGAACTCCGTGCGTGCGGCGGATTCGTGCATCTGGTCGAACGTGGACTGTCCGACATGGAGCTGCAGGAATCCGATTGCGAGCATGAGCGCGCAGATGGCGACGACGGCAAAGACACATACGGGATGCGCGGTATCTTGACGCACGGCCGGCACGGTGGACAACGTGGCTCGGCGGCCGTCGACAACCTGGAACATGGGCTTCTCGGCCATAGGAGCCAACGCGAGGTTGCCGTCGATCAACGCATATGTCTTCATACCCTATCTCCTCTCGTCTGGATGACGATATAGGTATACCGTGCCGCGTGGACAAAATTGTCTGGCACTGGAACGGATGTTCGTATATCATTATGGGCGAACAGTTGTTCCTGTCAAGAGAAAATGGAACATATGTTTGGATAAGGAGAGGAATATGGCACGCAAGATCACCAAGCGGCAGCAGCAGATCTACGATTTCATTCGCTCCTACCAGCAGGAGAAGGGGTATCCTCCCAGCGTACGCGAGATGGCGGCGGCCGTCGGCCTCTCCTCCCCCTCCACTGTCCATGCCCATCTTTCCGCGCTCGAGGATCACGGTCTCATCAAGCGCGATAAGACCAAGCCCCGCGCTCTCGAGGTGTTCAACGAGGACGGCTCCGCGACCAAGCTTGCGGAAGTCAAGGAGGCTCCCGATCGCGGTACGGTTTCGCTGCCGCTCATCGGACGCGTTGCCGCCGGTCTGCCGATCCTTGCCGAGCAAAACGTCGAGGATACGTTCACGCTTCCCACCGAGATCGCGACCGACTCGAGCTCATTCGTGCTCGAGGTTCACGGCAACTCGATGATCAACGTCGGCATCTACAACGGCGACTACATCATCGTCCGCGAGCAGACAAGCGCTATGAACGGCGAGATCGTCGTCGCCATGATCGATGGCGAGGCAACTGTCAAGACGTTCTATAAAGAGCAGGGCCGCGTGCGTCTCCAGCCGGAAAACGATGCCATGGAGCCCATCTATGTGACGAACCCGACCATCCTCGGTAAGGTCGTCGCACTTATGAGGCGCTTCTAGGTCCTTCGTATGGCTGGAGTATCGACACACGACCATTCGGCTTCGGAGCGTATCGTCTTCTTCGATATGCTCCGGGGTCTCGTCATCATATCCATGATCGCATTCCACGGGACCTACGATGCCTCGTATATCTACGGATACGAGATACCTTGGTTTACCGATCCGGTGGTTCAAGATATATGGCGTTCGACGATCAGCTGGACGTTTCTCGCGCTCGCCGGCTGGATGACGTCCCTTTCGCGTAACAACTTCAAACGCGCCGCTATCTATGGCGTCTTCGCGTTCGTCATATGGCTGGCAACAAGTGCCGCGTCGGTCGATACCCCCGTCAGTTTCGGCATCATATACTGTATGGCGTTCTGCACGCTCGTCTACGCCCTTATACGCCCGATTCACGAGTGCATCCATCCGACCGCCGGTCTTATCTGCTCGCTTGCAATATTCGGTCTCTTGTGGCACATTCCGCGCGGCACATATGATTTCGATGGCTTTTCCTGGCTTGGATTCCCGGGGCCGGGCTTCGCGTCGGGAGATTACTATCCGCCGATTCCCTTTCTGTTCATGTACCTTGCCGGAAGTTTTGCCGCAAGACTGTTCGCCAAGCTGAACCCGGAAGGATATCCCGCCTGGATGAAGAAAGATGTGATTCCGCCTCTCTCCTGGCTTGGAAGGCATAGTTTGGCAATCTATGTGATCCACCAGCCGCTGCTCATCGCCTGCTTCGAGCTCGTATCACGCTAAGATTATTCCGTACGGAATCGCTCCAACCTGTTCGCGAGCCTGAGCGGAACTTTGACGACGATGCGCACGCACGTATCCAGGTACTCTTCCGAGACGACCTGTCCACGCTCATGAACAAGCTTGACAAGGGCGCCCTCACGATACGGGATCTCGGCACTGAGCAAGCGGTCGGTAGCAGCAGCCTCGTGCGCAAGGCGCTCAAGAAACTCGTCGGTGCCCAGCCCGGTATATGCCGAATACAGCAGCGCGCCGGGGTGTCTACGCCGAAACAGATCCACATCCTCATCGGAAAGCAAGTCGGCTTTATTGAAGACGGTCAGCGTCGGACGATTGCCGGCGCCGATCTCCTCGAGAACCCGATCGACCGCCTCGAGTTGACGCAGATACTCGGCATCGGCACAATCGACGACCTTGATGATCAGATCCGCTTCGAGAACCTCGGAAAGCGTCGATTTAAAAGCCTCGACGAGTCCGTGTGGGAGTTTTTGGATAAAGCCGACCGTATCGGTGATGGTAACGGCTCTACCGCCGGGAAGCGTATATGAACGTGTAGTGGGATCGAGCGTGGCAAACAGCTTATCCTCCGACAAAACGTTCGATCCGGTCAACGCATTCAACATGGTGGATTTGCCTGCATTCGTGTAGCCGGCAAGCGCGATTCTGAACGCATCGGATGAACTCCGGCGCTTCGATTGAACGCCTCGTCGTTTCTCAAGCTCGCGAAGCTCACGGCAAAGTGAGGAGATCCTGTTTCTAATGAGGCGTCGATCGACCTCAAGCTGGCTTTCACCCTGGCCGAACCTGCTTCCGATACCACCGCGTGTCTGCTCTTTGGCAAGATGCGACCACATACCGCGAAGGCGAGGAAGCAGATATTGCAGCTGGGCAAGTTGCACCTGAAGTCGGCCCTCTCGCGTGGTGGCGTGAAGACCGAAGATATCGAGGATCAGCGCCGTGCGATCGATGATTTTCGTCGGTTCGCCGATCGATCGCTCAAGATGCGACTGCTGAGCAGGTGTCAAATCGTCATCGAAGATGACGACGTCGGCATCGAGGCGAGCGACCATGGACTTGAGCTCCTCGAGCTTGCCCGAACCGATAAAGGACTTGGGAACAGGGCGCTCGAGACGTTGGGTCAACCTTCCCACAACGACAGCCCCCGCCGTGTCGGCAAGACGTTCAAGCTCATCGAGCGAACGCTCGACCGGCCAACTATCGCGTCTCCAATCTACACCGACGAGTATTGCGCGTTCAGGCTCGATGGCTGTGGATAAGAAGGTGAACCTTGTCACGCGGAACCCTCCTGAAGAGCTTCGATAATGGAGTCGGCGGCTTGCTCGACAGAGCATTCGTCCATGTCGATCCACGCGATGCGGGAATCTCGACGGAACCATGAGAGTTGTCGCTTGGCGTAGCGGCGACTGCGAAGCTTGATCAAATCGATCGCATCCCCCATGGTGCAGATACCATCAAGCGCATCCATGATCTCTTTATATCCGATGGCTTGACGGGACGTGATGGCTTCACCGGCACCCTGAGCGACAAGCTCTCGCACCTCATCGACGAGCCCCTGCTCCACCATGGCATCGACACGGGCATCGATGCGACGATAAAGCCGATCGCGATCCATGGTTAAGGCGAACTGAAGGCTGCGATAGTACGGTTTGGGAATGGAGAACCGGGCCTTTTGATCGGCATATCGAACGCCCTCGTCGAGCATCTCGAGTGCCCGCACGACACGACGGGTGTTATGCGGATGGATGACCGCGGCGCTCTCGGGGTCACGTTGAGCGAGCATCGCATGGAGCCCGTCTGCCCCCAAAGCATCGAGCATCAACTCGTATTTCACGCGCATGGAACCGCCCACCTCACCGGAGGGGAACTCCATGGCATCGATTGCCGCTTTGATATACAGGCCGGTTCCTCCACACAGGACGGGAATCTTACTCTGCGTAAGCAAATGATCGATGCATGCTCGCGCATCGCGCTGGAACAGCGCGGCGGAGTATTCCTCATCCGGATCGACCACGTCGACCATGCGTAGCGGTACCAAGCGCTCCCCCACCGGGGTTTTCGCGGTACCGATATCCATACCGCGATACACCTGCATCGCATCGGTGGATATAACCTCGGAACCGAGCATCATGGCGACCCGATCGGCGACGGCACTTTTTCCGGAAGCGGTGGGACCGGCGACGACGATGACCGGACCGGGCAACGAAGATGTATCTTCGTCGAACCTCATCGCGGATCGCTCACGACGTCACCGGAGAGATACCACGTCCTCGCACGGTCGACGGAGACATCCACGATCTTACCGATAAACGCTTCGATCGAATACCCCGAGGGGATCGGTGCATGCACGGTTTGGTTTTTAGGGCTTTTGCCGAGGAGCATGGAAGAATCCTTCTTGGAAGCGCCCTCGACGAGCACCGGGATGACAGAATCCAGATCATGCTGGTTGAACGCGTGCGCACTGTCCTCGATCACGTGCACCAGGCGGTTGAAGCGCTCGAGAATGACATCCCGTGGCGTATCGTCGACGATCTCGGCAGCAGGGGTCCCTGCGCGCTTGGAAAAAATGAACGTGAACGCCTGGGCATACCCGACGCGCTCGGCAAGGGAAAGCGTCTGCTTGAAATCCTCCTCGGTCTCACCGGGGAACCCGACGATGATATCGGTGGAAAGCGCGATCCCGGGAATCCGATCGCGGATACGATCGATCAGATCGAGATACTGCTCGCGGGTATATTTGCGATTCATGAGCTTCAGGATACGAGAAGACCCGGACTGCACGGCGAGATGGAGCTGGGGCATGACAGCCGGCACCTCGGCCATCGCATCGATCGTCTCGGGAAGCAGGTCCTTCGGGTGCGAGGATGTGAAGAAGATGCGTTCGATACCGGTCTCACCGACGGCACGAAGCAAATCGGCGAAGCGCGGAGATCCGAACAGGTCACGCCCATATGAATTGACGTTCTGCCCAAGCAGAGTGATCTCGCGGACTCCGGTACGGACGAGACCGGTCACCTCATCGACGATCTCCTCGAACGGGCGGCTCTTCTCGCGACCGCGAACATAGGGGACGATGCAATAACTGCAGAAATTGTTACATCCAGTCATGATGGGGACCCAAGCGCGATACTGCTCGGCACGATGCCACGGCATAGTCGTCGCAGCCTCGCGATCGGTCTCCTCACAGCGAACATGACGCTCGCCATCGGCAAACGCGGCGTCGATCAGCTCGGCGACGTGGGCGATCGAATGCGTCCCGAAGATGACGTCGACGTTATCGAGATTCGTAAGCAGGCCGGCACCATCGCGCTGAGCGATACAGCCTCCGACGGCGACGATGCGGCGACCCGAAGGGGCTGGCGGAAGGCTCTTACATGAGGAGCACTGACCATACAGGCGCGTATCAGCCGCCTCGCGAACACAGCAGGTCATGAAAATGACGATATCGGCATCCTCAGGCGCTGCGACCTCAAGACAACCGCACGAATCGAGAAGCCCCGATACGCGCTCTGAATCGTGCATATTCATTTGACAGCCGAAGGTGCGGATGAAATACGTTTTAGCGTGAAGATGAGAGAATTGCATACCCTACCCGACTCGAAGGTTATCGTCAGTGCGGTCGAAATCGAATGCATCGCCGCTGTGCGTCGAAAGACTATGGACATAGATGGCGAGCCTGATCGCGGTTCGGGACTCACCGTTGATGAGGATATCGGAGAATACCGGAGCGCAGGAGATATCGAACCCCGTGGGGATCAAAAAACCGCGCGCGATGGCGATCGCCTTGATCGCCTGATTGACCGCACCGGCGCCAACGCACTGGATATTGACCGGCACACCGTCTTTGACCATACCCGCAATCGCGCCGGCAACGGAAGCCGGAGACGACTTGCTGGAGACTTTCAGAAATTCCATGCTACGATTCTCCTGCATGTAAGCATCGTTTAGGCAAAGTTATAGTAAATGTAGCCCATCGGAGCCCATGCCACAAGAGCTATTCTTCCTTTCCGATATCAAAGGTCACGGTGATGCGGTCACGTGTGACGCGAACCCGCGGTTCAGCAGCGAGTGAGAGGTAATATCGTTCGGCGAGCTCGTTGAAATCGCGTTCCACGGCACGCGAGAAGCGTTCGATATCATCACGGGCGATCTTGAGACCACGACGATCGCGATCGAGGTCGACCGGAGCGGGCTGCGGTCGCGGCACATGGGTGCGCTCTCGAAGTACGCGCGATGCGACACTGCGGAGCGGAGCGATCGCACCGGAAAGGATTCGATGTGCCGTTCGCTCGGATATCTCCAGTCCGACAGAGGAAGCGATCGAAAGGAAATGCGCGGCGTCAGCGGCACTCCCCAATCTGTCCACGACCGGCAACTGTTCGACATCATCGAGAAACAGTAAGGTGGACGTATCGACCGAGCGCGTGGCGTGGGCAAAGAGCGTGGCGGCGATATCGGTCGGCGACCCGAGGTAGACATCGCATCCATGAAGTTCGGAACAAGCGAACTCACACGCTGCGCGATTGATGTTGTGAGGACCCTTCACGCATACAAAGTGGCCCTCTTCATCCTTTTGCACGGAAGGCCAACTCGACTGATCGGCACGCTCCTTGAGCGAGGAGGTATCGACGACGACCTTGAACGACGAGCCGAGCTTGGGAGCCGAGGTGACGACGAAGGCCTCCTGTGCGTTCTGCCGAATGGAGAACAGGGCCATGCCGCGACCGTGAACACCCCAACGATCCATCTTCATCGACTCGAGCTTGGATGTCACGCGAGCATCGAAGATGCGGTCGTGCATGTCCACCGGAACGCCACCGCCGTTGTCGAGAAAGAGGAGGGTGCGAACACCCTCCTCTTTCGTCATGGCAAGATAGATCCGCGTGGCTCCAGCATCACGGGCGTTACGAAGCATCTCGATGACGATATCCTCGACATGCTGGATATCGTGTTTCGCCTGACGACGCTCGGCTTCCGAAACGCGCAGCCGGACATACCCCTCACCGAGGTTTTCCTCGACACGCAGCGTTCCCTCGCCGGACATAGAGGCGATAAACGAGATGAGCCCGGATGAATCAGCCATCGTCGCTACTTCGCGATATCGACGGCACGGCTCTCGCGAATCACGACGACGCGCACCTGACCGGGATACTCCATCTCATCCTCGATCTGATGGGCGATATCATGCGCGAGAACAGTCGC
>CAZRPL010000061.1:0-8692 GCA_964602045.1 uncultured Collinsella sp.
AGACGCGGGCGGGGGCGGGGGCGGGAATCTGGGCCTCCACAATTCCTGCACATTTGCGTGCAACTTTACGATTGGTTGCACTATATGTTGTGTTTTCAAACGCTTGCCGTCCCGTAGCTACCGTTTGCCGAGCCCGCTTCTTAAGACAGCTCTCCCCTTGCTACATCGCTTCCGGCGTCGAGCAGTTCATCGCGCTGCTCGACGGTCGCCGCCTCCGCGTATACGCGGACGACCGGCTCGGTTCCGCTGGGCCGCAACAGCAACCAGGATTCGTCCTCGAATTCGAACCGCAGACCGTCCATATGGCTTACGCGTACCGGCTTTCGCCCTGCGATGTACTTCGGGTTGATTCCCGGCAACATCGTGCGCAGCACCTCGATGTTCTCGTTTTGCAGGCGAAGATCGCGGCGAGCATAGCTCGTCGCGCCGAACGCGCGCTCCAGCTCCTCGACCAGTTCGCCGAGTGTCTTGCCCGTCATTGCCATGAGTTCGCACAGCAAAAGGACCATCAGCAGGCCGTCGCGTTCAGGGAAGTGCTCGGGGATTCCAAAGCCGCCCGTTTCCTCGCCGCCCATCAGGACGCCGCCCTTCCTCATCTCCTCATATATATATCTAAAGCCGACGGGCTTGATCACATACCGACAATCGAGCGCGCGAGCCACGCGACGTGTGAGAACCGACGATGCCAGCCCCATCACGACACGGCCGCTCTTTCCATGGTTCTTGACGAGATGACCCAGGATCAGGGAGAACAGCTTATGCCCGTTCACGAACCGTCCCCGCTCGTCGACGGCGCCGACGCGGTCGGCATCACCATCGTTGATCAATCCCGCACGGGCGCCGCAGGAGATAACCGCCTGCTCGCAATCGTCCACCCAGGGCTCGATTGGTTCCGGGCGCATATCCCGAACCCCTTCGTCATCGATCCCATGGATCTCGTCGACCTGGACACCGAGCCTTCGCAGAATCGCGGGCACGTAGCCACGTCCTGCACCGTACATCGGATCGTAGACGACATGCAGTCCCGCCTGAGCGATCGCATCGGCATCCACCATCGCCACGAGTGCACCGAGGTACGGGGTGACGATGTCCTTCTCCTCGATCGGTCCGCGCACGTTCGTCGGATCGGGGTCGATGGCGCGCTCGACCTCGGCGGCGAACTCGGAAGATCCGGCTCCGCCGTCCGAAACGCGGAACTTGACGCCCAAATAGTCCTCCGGATGGTGCGACCCCGTCACGATCAGACCGCCACATGCGCGCGGATCGTTGGCGATCGCCCACGAAACCGCCGGTGTGGGCACGTACCGATCGGACAGTCGGACGACTAGGCCGTGGCCCGCGACGACGCGGGCGGCGAGACGTGCGAATCGATCGGCGCCCTCACGCGTGTCATATCCGACGTATACGATCGCACCGGGATCGCTTTGCGCCCACAGCGTGCCGGCGGCATCCGCCACGCGGATGACGTTTTCCTCCGTGAACTCGGCGTTTCGACGCGCGCGCCAACCATCGGTTCCAAATCGAATCATGTCACTCATGAACTGCATCGCTCCCGTGCTTCGCTTCGTGTGTGACGCCATGCGAACTTTTTATATACCCCGCCCGGCCCTATGCAGTCACATGGGAGTCGAGGGTGTCTTTATTGTGGCGAGCGCTCCTCGAGACAGCCGGAAAGCACACACGCGACCTGAACGTCGGTCCCACAGCATCCGCCGACGATGCTCGCCCCTCCATCGCACCAGCGGGTGCATGCGACCGCGAATCGATCGGCGAGGTCCTCCCAGACGAGCACACCCTCGTCGTCCCTATGCGGTGCCCCCGCATTCGGCCTTACCGAAATGGGCAGATCGAACGCCCGCGCCATCAGCGGCACCGCGGCATCGGCTGCGGCAAGGGAGCAGCAATTCACCCCGACACTCGCCACACCGTAGCCGCTCGCCTCCTTGCACGCGCGCGGCAGCTCGGCACCATCGCCCAACAGGCGGCATTCATCATCCACCGCGAAGCTGACGAGCACCGGCATACCGGATGCGACATCCATCGCACCCGTCAAGGCGGGCCGCAGATCATGCAGCGATGTGAACGTCTCGAGCAGGATGCCGTGGGCGCCCGCATCGAGCAGGGCGTGCGCCTGCTCCCGATACGCCGCGCGCACCGCGCGGAACTCGGGCGTTTCGATCTCTTCCCACGACAGGCCGCACGGTCCCATCGACCCGATGACGCACGGTGCCCCCGCGCGCTTGGCGCACGCGACGGCCGCGCGGTTCACATCCTCCATGGACGCACCGATGCCGTCGCGCGCAAGCGCGGGAGCACTTGCCTGGAAGGTATTGGTGAGCATGATATCGGCGCCGACGGCACGATAGAGGCTGTGCAGCCGGATGATCTCCTGCGGCTCGGCGATATTCCAGTATGCCGCAGGAACGTCCTCGCACCCCGCATACTGTATCAGGGCGCTCCCCATGGGCCCCTGCATGAGGAGAGGGGAGCGGCCGAGCCTTTCGGTCAGCCACGAAGCCCCGACCCGGTCGTATCGCCCGGTATCGAGCGAGCCGAGCACCGAAAGGCGCGAGACGCCAGCGCGGGAACTCACTTGTCACCGACCGAGATGCCCTGCTGCTCCAGATACGCAAGCCAGCGCTCCATGGTGTCCTCGGATAGCGCGTGCTCCATCATGCAGGCCTCGCCATCCGCCCGATCGAACTCGACGCCGAGCTCCTGGGTCAAAAACGTCCGAATCAACCGGTGGCGATACCACACCGCCTGACCGAGCGCACGGCCGGGCTCGGTCAGGATGACCTTGCCGTAGTGCGACTGCTCGACCAATCCCTGTTCCTTGAGAACCGTGACCGCCTTGTTGACCGAAGCCTTCGAAACGTTGAGCTGTTGGGCGATATCGACCGAACGAACGCCCTCTCCCTGCGCGCCCTCGTCCTCGAGCCGGACGATGCACTCCAGGTAGTCTTCGTTCGCAACCGTCAGGTGAAGCTCACGGGAAATATCGGTGGTATCCATAGGGTCGTCCTCTCCGTCGCATATCGCGTCCCAGTGTAGCGCATCGCCGGATCGTGGGCGAAGTTCCAAGGGGAAATGGAGCGAACCCGGACACCTGCCGATCTTCCTCTCATGCGACGCACAAAGGTCATGCGCCATTATTCGAGGTTCAGCTTCGTGCCGCCCGAATCGGAAAGATGCGGTCAGTTAGCAAGGTTTGCGCACGACGACGCGTCGCGTTGCGGCAGAAGGCGTTGGCAGCATTCGATGCGGCGTTCATCGAGCAGCTCGACCTCCCGTCCGACTCGGTATTGGAACACGAAGCCGAGCTTCTCCTGCACGCGACGCGAGCGCTCGTTGCCTTCATAGTATCCCGCCCAGATCGAGGTAAGTCCAAGCTCGTCAAAGCCATACGCAACTACAGCCCGTGCCGCCTCCGTGGCATAGCCGAGACCCCAATGCGTTGCACCGATCCAGTAACCGAGCTCCGCTTCATCGATACCCGCCATCTCCGAAATGTCCTCGTGTTTGAGGGCGATGGCTCCCACGAGCTCCTTCGTAGCCCGTTCGACGATGGCAAAGCTGTCGGGCACCATCAAGACGTTTCGGATGATTTCGGCGCTCTCCTCCACACTACCGTGAGGAGGCCAGCCAGCCGCCGGACCGACCCTCGGATCGCGCGCAAGGGTAAGCAGAGCATCGGCATCGTCTTCACGCCAAGAGCGCAACAGCAGACGATTGGTTTCCAGCATCTCCGAACTCCTTTGATAGCTGCACGACAACTTCGAGCGCCGCATCGTCGGGCTCAGCACCCGCCCAGGCCCGCCAACCGCGCGCATCGCCATCACAACGGGCAAGTATAGCCCCTGAACCGACAAGTTTGAACCTGGCACCATCTTGTCGCCGGGTGGCGTGGTGGGTACGCTGTAGGTATCCATTCCATATCGGCGACGACCTTCAAAGGAGCTTTTCATGTCCGAATCGAGCGAACCCGACGTCCTATCCCGCTTTCTGAGGTACGTCGCCGTCAACACCGAGTCGAGCGACGAGCACAGCGACCGCGTGCCTTCCACCCCGTGCCAGTTTGACCTGGCGAACCTCTTGGCCGACGAGCTGCGCGCCATGGGCGCTCGCGATGTCGAGGTCGGCGAGCACGCCTACGTCACCGCCCATATCCCCGCGAGCGCGGGCTCCGAGAACGCTCCGAAGCTCGGCCTTATCGCCCACCTCGACACCACCGAAGCCGCTCCCGGCGCGAACGTCAAGCCCCATATCGTCACCTACGAAGGCGGAGATCTTGTCTGCGGTATCGTCGATGGCGAACCGGTCTTTATCTCCCCCGACAAGATCGCCGACCTCAACGGCCTTGTAGGCGAGGATCTGATCTGCACCGACGGAACCACGCTGCTCGGTGCCGACGACAAGGCGGGTATCGCCGAGATCATGGCGCTCGCATGCCGCCTGCTGCAGGACCCCTCGATCCCCCACCCCGGTATCGGCATCTGCTTCTGCCCCGACGAGGAGATCGGTCACGGCGCCGAGCTGCTCGACATCCCCGCGTTCGGATGCGCGTACGCCTACACGGTCGACGGCGGCCCCATCGGTGAACTCGAGTGGGAGTGCTTCAACGCGGCAGAGGCCGTCGTGCGCTTCGACGGATTCTCCATCCATCCCGGCGACGCCAAGAACCGCATGGTCAACGCCTCGAACCTCTTCGTGGCGTTCCATGAGCTGCTGCCCGCGGTCGAGCGCCCCGAGCACACCGAGGGCTACGAGGGCTTCATCCACCTGTGCGGTGTCTCGGGTACCGTGACCCACGCGACGGCGCGCTATATCGTCCGCGACCACGACGCCGTCAAGTTCCAGGCCAAACTCGACCTCATGCAGCGAGCCTGCGACTTCATCAACGCCCAGCAGGACGAGGCGCGCGTGTCGCTCGAGATCAAGTACGAGTATCGCAACATGGCCGAGATCGTCGCCGATCATCCGCAGCTGATCGATATCGCGAAATCCGCATTTTCCGCTGCCGGCATCGAGCCGAACGTCATCCCCATCCGCGGCGGCACCGACGGCGCGCAGCTTTCGTTCCGCGGCCTACCGTGCCCCAACCTCTCGACCGGAGCGTACTGCTGCCACGGCGTCAACGAGTTCATCCCGGTCTCGTCGCTCGTGACGATGGTCGATGTCCTGGAGCAACTCGTCCGCTCCTTCGCGTAGGACCGCACGCGGCGACATCGTCGGTAACGCAAGCGCGGGGCACCGTCGACGGACGGTGCCCCGCGCTTCTTTTCACGCGATCAGCCAGGGGGACGAGCGAATATCGCTGTAGCCCCGTCGGCACTTCGTGCGAGCTACTCGGTCTCGGTCGGAACCTCTTCGCTCTCGGTACCGGTCTCCTCACTGGAACCGGTCGTCGCCATGCCGTACGCCCAATCATCCGAGCTGTTGTTGGCAAGATCGCCGGTCGTGGCGCCCTGGCCCTCGCCACCGGTGCCCATCGTCTGCGGACCCTGCGGATCCTCACCCGCATCGACGCGCTCCATCATCTCGGCAAGCTCGACCTCGTGCACGAACACGTAGCTCTGACCGTCGATGTAGGTGTCCTCGCCGGCCCACGAAGGCAGGTTGGCGGACCAGATCTCGTCGGTATCCATTCCGCGCATCGCGGTGACGAGCGACACGATATCCTGCGGCGACAGATCGGTCACGACCATGTTGGACAGCGATTCGATAATGCCCATGATGTTCGTGACGTCCATCTCGTTCAGCAGCTTGTCCGCGAGCGCGGAGAGCACCTGGCGCTGGTGGCGCATGCGCGTGTAGTCACCGTCGGCGTACTGGTAGCGGGCGCGGGCGTAGGTGAGCGCCGTCGCGCCGTCCATGTGCTGCCAACCGGGTTCGATGGTGATCTCGAGGTGCTCGGGATCGTCGACACCGTCGGTGGCGTTGATGTCGATACCGCCCACGGCATCGATCAGCGATTTCATGCCCTCGAAGTTGATCTCGGCATAATGCGATATCTCCACACCGCACAACTGGTTGACGGCCTCGACCATACCCTCGGCGCCGCCGTAGGCATGTGCCGCATTGATCTTCATGGTTGATCCGTTGTAATCGATCTTGGTGTCACGGGGAATCGAGATGAGGGCGACCTTCTTCTCGGTGGGATCGACGCGTGCCAAGATGATCGAGTCGGCACGATACGTCTCCTCACCGGGGCGTCCATCGGTACCGAGCAGCAGCATGTAGAACGGCTCGCGCGTCACGTTGGTATCGACGAGCGTCGCCAGCAGATTATCCGTGATGATCGAGGCGTTGTTCAGATTGCCGACGACGCGGTTGAACCACAGACCGGCGGCGGTACCGACGCACGCGATCAGTCCGAGCAGCGTCACGAGCACGACGCGGCGGATGCGCTTGCTGCGCTGGCGCTGATGAGCGCGCTCGGAATACCGCGCCACGTTGTCACGGCTGTAGACGCGACTGGCGGAGACATTCGAGTTACGCGCGTCCTGTACGGGCTTATTCCTCATAAGGGTACCTGCTTAATCGTCGATCGAATCCGGACGGGTCGCGCGCTCGACGCACGCGCCGAGACCCACGAGCTTGGAGACGAAGTGCTCGTATCCGCGGTCGATATGATGAATCGCGGAAACCTCGGTATACCCGTCGGCGATCAGGCCGGCGACCACCAGCGCGGCGCCGCCGCGCAGATCGGGAGAGACGACCTGCGCACCGGAGAAGCCCTTCACGCCATGGATCATGGCGTGGTGGCTCTCGATACGGATATCGGCCCCCATGCGCACGAGCTCGGAGGCGAACATGAAGCGGTTCTCGAAGATGTTCTCGGTGATGACGGAGCTGCCGTCGGCGAGCGCGGACAGCACCATCGTCTGCGCCTGCATGTCGGTGGGGAAACCGGGGAACGGCAGGGTCTGGATATCCACCGGCCTGATGCGCTCCGCGCGCCTCACGCGCACGCCGCCCACGATCCGCTCGATATCGATACCCATGAGCTCGAACTTCTTGAGCACCATGCCCAGATGGCTGGAGTTGAAGCCCATCACATCGATGCCGTCGTCGCCCGCCATGAGCGCGCCGGCGACGATGAAGGTTCCCGCCTCGATGCGATCGCCGATCACGCGATGCGTCACCGGGTGCAACTCGTCGACGCCCTCGATCTGGACGACGGGAGTGCCCGCGCCGGTGATCTTGGCGCCCATCTCGTTGAGCATGTTCGCCAGATCGACGATCTCGGGCTCACGGGCCGCATTGTCGATGACGGTGATACCGTGGGCGCGCACAGCGGCCATGATCAGGTTCTCGGTCGCACCGACGCTCGCGAACTCGAGCGTCACCGTCGTGCCGACCAAGCCGCCGGAAGCGTCGGCATGGATATAGCCATGGTCGGTGTCGAAGTGGACACCGAGAGCCTCGAGGCCGAGGATGTGCATATCGATCTTGCGGGCACCCAGGTTGCAGCCGCCGGGCATGGCGATCTTCGCCTTGCCGAAACGGCCGAGCAGCGGACCCATGACCGCGGTGGATGCACGCATCTTGGCCACGAGATCGTAGGGAGCCTCCCACGAATCGACCGCGGAGGTGTCGATGGCGAGACTGTGCTCATCGACCACCTCGATGGTGGCACCCATGCGCTTAAGTACCTTGCCCATCACGTGGACGTCCGAGATGTTCGGCACGTTTTCCAGCGTGGTGACGCCCGGCGCCAGAAGCGTCGCCGCCATCAACTTGAGCGCTGAGTTCTTGGCTCCGGATACGTGGACGCTGCCGTTCAGCTCATGTCCACCTTCGACGCGTATGATATCCAAGCGCGGTCCCTTTCGATATGAATATGCCCGGGGACGCGCCCCGGGCATGATGAAACCCCTGAACTGTATCGGACGCGCCGCTAGGCGTGCACGTCGAGCAACAGTCTACACCATGCGATTTCATTATAGAGGTACGCACGGCGCGCATCGTTCTCCGACAAAACGCTCAACTGGTCTTCAAAACCTTGCATCTTCTCGGTCACCTGGTCGACATCGACGGAGGCCATGTCGCGGGCGCGCTCGGCCAAGATGATGACCTCGTCATCGGCGATCTGGGCATATCCGCCGCTCACCGCGAACCGGTGGTCGACCGTCCCCATCGCGACATCGCACACGCGGACGTAACCGGCGCCGAGCGTGCAGATCTCGCTTGCGTGACGGGCGGCGACACCCAGCTCGCCGTCGGTCGAGGGTAGGGCGACAAAGGCCGCCTCACCCTCGTACTCGCTGTGCTCGGGGCACACGATCCGCAGCTGCATGGCCATGTGCTACGCCTCCATCTTCGCGGCGCGCTCACGCACATCGTCGATAGTGCCCGCATAGCGGAACGCCTGCTCGGGCAGGTCGTCGCACTCGCCGTCGACGATGGCGGCAAACGAACGGACGGTATCCTCGATGTGGAGGTACACGCCGGGGTTGCCGGTGAACTTCTCGGCCACATGGAAGGACTGGGACAGGAACTGCTGCAGCTTGCGCGCGCGGTCGACCGTGAGGCGCTGCTCCTCGGACAGCTCGTCCATGCCGAGGATCGCGATGATGTCCTGCAGGTCGGAGTACTCCTGCAGGATCTCCTGGACCTTGACGGCGACGCGGTAGTGCTCCTCGCCCACGATGGAGGGATCGAGGGCGTCGGACGAGGACGCGAGCGG
>CAZRPL010000062.1:0-8343 GCA_964602045.1 uncultured Collinsella sp.
GGAGAGCTTGTGATCCCCGAGCTCTACCTCGGCAACACCGATCATGTGGGGATCGTCGGCCCCAACGGCGCCGGCAAGTCGACGCTGCTCGCCCACGTGCGCACGCTGTTCGCCACCGATCTTGAGGTCCTCGACATCCCGCAGGAGCTGGATGCCGAACAACGTGCGCAGGTCGTCGGTGCCGTTCGCGAGCTTTCGCCCACCGAACGCGGCCAGGTCCTCTCGACCGTGGCGCAGCTCAACTCGGACCCCGACCGCATCCTGGAGGGCGGCCGCACGAGCCCCGGCGAGCTGCGCAAACTCATGCTCGCCCTCGGCATGCTGCGCCATCCCGTCCTCATCATCATGGACGAACCGACCAACCACTTGGACCTGCATTCGACCGAGGCGCTCGAGCGTGCGCTTGCCGCCTATCCGGGCGCGTTGCTGCTCGTGAGCCACGACCACGCCTTCCTGGATGCGTGCACCTCACGCACCTGGGAAGTCCGCGACGGCGCCGTGCGGGAACGCTAGGCGACAAATCGGGCACCCGACAAGTTTGCACCCGGCATCATCTTGCCGCTATCGTGCGGCGAGGTAGCGAACCTCGAAGGGCGCGAGGTCGAGCGAGCCCGCGAGTTCGACGGGTTCGGCATCCGCATCGAGCAGGTCCGCAAACGTGCCCGCAAGCTCGCCTGCCTGCAGTGTGAACGGCTCGTCCACAGCGTTCACCGCCACGAGTACGTGCTCGGCGGGCTGATCGCCGCACGCCTCGACCGCGCGCTCGAACAGCAACTGCTTGTTGGTGATCACCACATTGCGGTACGTGCCGTAGTTGAGCGCCCGGGAGCCCCCGCGCGCCTCGATCAGGCTCTGCAGCCATGCCGTCAGCTCGTTGGGCTCAGGTTCGACGAACTCGGGGCGAAGGTCGTAGTCGTCATGCGCACCCTTCACGCCGGTCTGCCCCCACTCGCTGCCGTAGTAGAGGCACGGGATGCCCGGCATGCCGAACAGCACACCGTACGCCGGCCGGATGCAGCGCGGCTCGGTGAGGATGCTCGCCAGACGCGTGACGTCGTGGTTGTCCGCAAAGCTCAGCAGGTGCAGCCCGCGGTAGATGCACCACGGGTCGCCGCCGAACTGACGATGCAACGAATGGGCGATCTCGAACATGTTCTGCGAATTGAAGCTCGAATACAGACCCTTGTAGCACTCGTAGTTGGTGCACGAGTGCAGCATCTGGTCGTTGACGAGCTGGCTGTAGTCGCCGTGCAGGGTCTCGCCGATCAGCACGAACTCGTGCTCGGGCCCGGATGACGCCGTGAGCTCGCCCGCCACGCCGCGCAGGCGCCGCATGAAATCGTGGTCGAGCGAGTAGGCCACATCCAGCCGCAGTCCGTCGATCATGAACTGCGAACGCCACCTGCGCACGCAGTCGAGCAGGTACTCCACCACCGCGGGGTTGCGCAGGTTGAGCTTGACCAAATCGAAGCAGCCCTCCCAGCCCTCGTACCAAAAGCCGTCGTTAAACGCGGAGTTGCCGTCGAAGTTGGTGAAGAACCAGTCGCGATAGGGCGAGTCCCAGCGCTTCTCGCGCACATCCCGGAACGCCCAGAACTCACGGCCGACATGGTTGAACACGGCGTCGAGCACCACGCGGATACCATGCTCGTGCAGAACGCGTACGACCTCGGCGAAGTCCTCGTTCGTACCCAGACGGCAATCGATACGATGCAGATCGCGCGTGTCGTAACCATGTGCGCTCGACTCGAACACGGGGTTGAGCAGCACGGCTCCCACACCGAGCTTTTGCAGGTAGGGAGCCCACTCGGCCACGCGCCGGATCCGATGCGCCTGAACACCGTCGTTTTGCAGCGGCGCGCCGGTGAAGCCGATGGGATAGATCTGGTAGAACGTGGTCTCGTATGCCCACATGGCAGCCTCCTTGCCATCGAATGGTCCGAGGCAAGTATACCTGCTGGCAACGGCAAAGGTGGGTAGCAGCGCGGCGGTGGGAAAATAGGGACGGGCACCTTTTCCCACCACCGCGGGAAAAAGGTGCCCGTCCCTATTTTCCCTATTTTCCTGTCCCCATTTTCCCTAGCCCGCGAGTGATCCGTTGAAATGGATGATGGCGGCCAGCATGAGGACGAGGCCGGAACCGAATGCCATGGCGCCTGCGATCATGAGCGCCTTGGTCCACCGCGGCGCGGGGCGCCACCGCGAGCCGAACAGCGCGCTCACGATACTCACGGCAAGGCCCGTACCCATCACGATCATGCCGGCACCCTCCCACCGCGCCAGCGCGGCGTAATCCTCGGGCGCAACGTTCACCAGGTGATAGCTATGGAGGGCTGACGGATCGCCCGAGGCGATCATCATCACGCCGGGCACGACGGTAACGGCACAGCAGATCACGGCGACCACAACGCCAAGCCCCATGACGAGCGCCCGCGAGGAGCCGTCGGATCCGCGCGAACCGCCGCCGACGCCCGCAAACGAGAACAGCGACCCGTTGAAGCGCATGATCGCGCCGAGCGTCAGGACGAGGCCCGCCACGAGCAGCGCGATACCGACGATGGAAAGCCATTCGGGCATCCCCATCGCGGGAACGAGCAGCGCGCAGCCGATACCGCACGCCAGCATGCCGGCACCCGACCAACGGGCAAGCGAAGGCATCTTCGCGGGCGGTGTTGTGGCGTAGTGATAACTGTGCATGATGCGGGCGTTGCCCGTCACGATCATGTACACCCCGCACGCACCGACCAGCAAACCGACCAGTAAACAGGTGATGAACCCACCCGTCTGCGCGTCCATGGCACGCCTCCCCGGAGCCGAACCGACACCTCGTTTTCGAGGATTGCGTCATGATAGCGCGGGCGGCGCGAGATGCAAGAGCCTGCCGCGCGCCGCCGAACGGACGCCGCATGGCGGCAAACGGCGTCGGCGGGAAAATGGGGACAGGCACTTTTCCCACCATGGAAAAAAGTGCCTGTCCCCATTTTCCCGCCTGTTCCTATATGCCCATCGCGCGGATGGGAGCTGCGGTCTTGGGCAGCCAGAATTGCACGAGCGGACCGGTGCAAAATGCGGCGACCACGGTACCCACGCCCACGGTGCCGCCCAGCACGAAGCCCGCGGCCACGAAGAACAGGTCGCAACCAACGCGCACCCAGCGGAACTCGATCTTTTCCAGCTTGTCGGACAGGATGATGGCGACGAGGTCGTTGGGGCCGGTACCCGCGTTGCTGTTGATGACGATCGACATGCCGAGGGCGAGCACCACGCAGCCCACGAGCATGCTGATAACGCGCAGCACCATGGGCGACGCCTCGTTGATGGCGCCCTGCAGCATCCAGGTGAACAGGTCGATGATGGGACCGCCGCAAAACGCGCAGACCACGGTGCCCGGCTTGACGTAGCCCTTGGTGGTGAGCAGCATGAGCACCATGAGGATGCACAGCACGATCACATGGACCGTGCCGACCGTCAGGTGGAAGACGCGCGACAGACCCTGGATGAATACCGTGAAGGTATCGGTGCCGAGCGCCGACTGCAAGAACAGCGTGACGCCCAGGTGCGCCACCGTCAGGCCGATCAACAGGACGATCAAGGCCTTCGCCCAATCGCCCAGGCTCCGCCCGGACGTATCGCTCGCAAACTGTGCCATCGCGCCTCCCCTTCCCGAATGAAAACACCCTGAAGGGCTATTGTACACGCCCATCATCGAACAGCGCTCCTGGTCCGACGCGAAATTACGTCAGACGCCTTTTCACATCACATGAGCAGTGAGCGGTATAGGCGCTCGTCGGATGCCTGGAAGACATCGAAGACGACCGTCATGTTGATCCCCGGATGTCCGTCGAGCCACGAACGGACCGTCTTCACCGCAATCGCCGCCGCCTCGCTCTGCGGAAACCCGAACACGCCGGTACTGATGCAGCAAAAGGCGATGCTGCTCAAGCCCTCGCGGGCGGCTGCATCGATACACGCCCGATAGCACTGGGCAAGCTGCTGTCGATGGCACACCGTCGGGGTGCCTTGGGCGATGGGACCCACCGTATGGACGATCCGCCGACACGGTAGGTTGTACGAATCGGTCACCTTCGCCCGCCCCGTCGGTTCGGGATGACCCTGCCGGTCCATCAGCCGCGTGCATTCCAAACGCAACTGCACGCCGGCGTACGTATGTATCGCGTTGTCGATGCATCCGTGCAACGGCTGCCAGCATCCGGTCATACCGGAATTGGCAGCGTTGACGATGGCGTCCGCCGCAATCGTCGTGATGTCCCCTCGCCACAGGCGAATGCGCGCATCGACGGGACAAGGGGCAAGATCCTCCACCTGCGTGATACCGGCCTCGGCGATCATGCCCTGCAGCAGCCCATCCTGAACCTCGAGAAAACCAGCGGGCGCGGGCAGCGCATCGCGTGTATTGACAAGAGCCCGAAAGGCGCGCCAGCTCTCCGCAAACGACCCGTCGCCAACCGACAGCTCGGCGGGAGGCATCCAGCCGCCCAGCGCGCTCCGCTCCCGAGCGAGAAGGGTAACCGCCGTGCGCACGAGTTCGATCTTCCTTACCTGGTCCATAGAGCCCCTCCCTTCAGGCCCTCGACGAGCTCGGGGCTCAACCCGCTATCGATCAGAATCGCCTGACGTTCGATCTGCGCAGGAGCGACCGCCTCCCCCTTATTGATGCAGACGTAGGTGGCCTCCGGGTTTTCCGCCACGGCCTGCCAGAACGGGAACTTGATGATCACCGGCGTGTTCCAACCGACGCCCAACTCGAGGTAGACGATACATCCCCGACGATGGCGACGCTGAAAATCCTGCCAGCGCGCGGCAGCCGCGTGCCAGCCATCATCCTCCACAAACGTATTATCCGCTCGCAGGTTCATGCTCATGGGACGATCGCAGACAGGGCAGCGCGGCACGATCTCGTCGGGCACGCTCATCTGAGGACGCACGCCATCGGGCAGACGGTACGACCCATCCGCCGTGGCGACATAGCCCTGAGCCTCGAGCATCAGGCGCACGGTGACCTCGTTGTCGTACGTCTTGCGATGGCAGGGCTTGCCGCACTGGAACAACCCGTAATCGCCCTGGGTGTAGAACAGCCGCTGTTCGTCGAATCCCGCGCGCTGGAACTGATGATCGACATTGGTCGTGAGCACGAAATGATCGCGGTCACGCACAAGGTCGAGCAGGCGCCTGTACAGGTCGTTTTGCGCCGGTACGTAGCGGCTCCACCAGATGTAGCGACTCCAATACGCCCAGTGCTCTCCGAAGGTATCGAAGGGATAGAAGCCACCGGAGTACATATCGGTGAAGCCGTAGCGCTCGATGAAATCGCCGAAGATGCGCTCGAAACGCTCGCCCGTATAGGTGAATCCGGCAGCAGTCGACACACCCGACCCAGCTCCGATCACTACGGCGTCCGCGGTCTCGAGCGCCCGCGCGGCACGTTCCACCCATGGCGCCACATCCTGATTGCGCGGCGCGCCCACCAGCTCGCGTAACGAAAGCATGTCCATCCTTCCCCGAAGGGCCTGCGAGGGTATAAGCCCCCGCAGGCCCCGCCTCACGTCCATCGGCGTGAAACTATGCCTGACGTTTTCTCACATCCTGAACGTTACTTGCGCACGACCGAGATGCGCTGGCAGATGTGATCGCCGGACTCGATCTCGTCGACCATGGCGATAGCGTAATCGGCATAGCTCACCTCGGAGACGCCGTCCGTGGAAAGCGTCAGCTCCTCGCCGCCGAGGATGTAGGAACCAGTGCGCTCGCCCTCCGCCTGGAAATCGGCTGCCGGAGACACATAGGTCCACTTCACATTCGTGCGGCTGCGCAGGTCCGCCAAGCCCTCGCCGTGCGCCGCGGACAGCGGCTTCCAATCCTCCGGGAACTCAGGGCCCATGTCGACGGTGGCGGTGTGCTCGGGGTTGACGAACAGGCTGCCTGCGCCGCCCACGACGAGCAGGCGGGTATCGGTGCCGGCGACGAGATCTGCGAGATGCTTGACCGCCGCGGGGATGCCGGGGATGGTCTCGGATGTCCACGCGCCAAACGCGTCGACGATGGCATCGAAACCGGCAAGATCAGCGGCGGTCAGGTCGAACACGTCCTTCACGATGACGCGCGGAGCGACGCTCTTGTTCTCGCCACGCACGACGGCGGTCACGTCCATGCCGCGGTCGACGGCCTCCTTGACGATGAGCTGGCCGGCATGCCCGTTGGCGCAAACGACGGCGATCTTCTTCATGGCAAGTCCTTTCTCTTGTGTCCCGCCCTTCTCCAGGCGGAAGCATTGCTGTAACAGTTGTTGTTACTGCTTGACGAGACCTATTAGACTTCTCTTGCGCTGTAACGTCAATAGGTACACCATGACATTTCGCACCTCCACCGTTTCTTCATGTTGTAACAATGATTGAAACACCTCTGCGGCCTGCAAGGTGCTTCGCGTACAATGGAATAAACACGCCTACCTGATCGGGACCTCCTGTTCCGACCACGATCGATCCAAAGGAGCCGTCATGCAGATCTCAACCCGTTTCAGCATGGCCGTCCACACCCTGCTCGCCATCGGGCATTTCGCACCGGAACAGCGCGCAACCTCGACGTTCATCGCCAAAAGCGTGAATGCCAATCCCGTGGTCATCCGTCGTGTCCTCGGCCAACTCAAAGATGCCGGGCTCGTGGAAGTCGAAATGGGGCTCGGTGGAGCTACCTTGGCGCGCGACGCCGAGCAGATCACGCTACTCGACGTGTATCGCGCGGTCGAGAGTAGCGAGGAGCACCTGTTCAACTTCCATGAGGACCCCAACCCGGCATGCCCGGTCGGACGCAACGTACATGCGGTACTCGACGGGGAACTCGACGCGGCGCAGCGCGCCCTGGAAGAACGCTTGGCGCAGACCACCCTCGCCGACCTGCTCGCCCGCATCGACGAGCTCGTCGCAGAACAGGACGCGTAGAAGCTGAAGCATCCGATGCAAAAGCCCCCGGGGTGCTGCAGCGCCGAGCGGTCTCCCGCGTCCAAGTGGGTACAAACCTCCATGACCGCACGCGACGAAGGAGGCCACATGAACACACTCGAAGCCCTGAACACCCGCCGCAGCGTCCGCGCCTACAAACCCGACACCGTGCCCGCCGAGGCGCTCGACAAGATTCTCGAAGCCGGCACCTACGCGCCGACCGGCATGGGTCGCCAATCCCCCATCATCGTCGCCATCACCAACAAGGAGATGCGCGACCGGCTCTCCGCCCTTAACGCCAAAATCATGGGCGTCGACACCGACCCGTTCTACGGCGCGCCGGTCGTACTCGTCGTACTCGCGCGCAAGGACATCCCCACCCACGTCTACGACGGTAGCCTCGTGATGGGCAACCTCATGAATGCCGCCCATGAGCTGGGCCTTGCCAGCTGCTGGATCCATCGTGCCAAGGAGGAGTTCGAACTGCCCGAAGGCCACGAGCTGCTGGCCACGCTCGGCCTGAACGCCGACGACTACGAAGGCATCGGTCACTGCATCCTCGGATACGCCGACGGAGACGAACCTGCGCCTAAGCCGCGCAAAGAGGACTACGTCTACCGCATCGCATAAGCCCGCGGCCGTTCGTGTCGTAAGATTTGGTCAAGAGAGGACGATAGTTGTCCATCCGGGCAATTATTGAACACCCTATCCGCCAGACCAAGAGATACCTGCCCACCATCAAGCAAGAAAACCGCAGGAACGCGAGGGCCTTCGCCGAATGACTCGGCGAAGGCCCTCGGTTTTGGGCTCCATCCGGCTTCAAATGAACCCTTTTGCAACCCCACACTGACAGTAATCGTCTCCTCGTGACCACTCCAAGGAAAACGAACGATCCAAGGGACCCTCACCGGCGCCGACGCCCCGCAAGCGCAGCCGAAATCAGCGTCATCACCCTAGCAACCGAACAGCTTTGCCGCACGGGCCATCTTCTCCGCGATCTTGACCCCGAACGGGCAGCGGCTCTCGCAAGCCCGACAGCCCACGCACGAAGCAGCCGTCGCGCCTAGCGCACGGTAGTGCTCGCGCAGCGAATCCGGCACCTCGTCATACATCGTCGCCAAGTCGTAAAACTTGTTGACCGTCGCGATGTCGATACCGCTCGGGCACGGAGCGCAATGGCCGCAATACGTGCACTGCCCCACGTAGGCGTGGCGCGGCGCCCCGGCGAGCACGCGCGCGTAGTCGCGCTCGTCGGCCGAGGCCGTCTCGTACGCAACCGCCCCGTCCACATGCTCGGGTGTGGTGAAGCCCACCATCACGCTCGCCACCGCAGGCCTGGTGAGCGCATACTCCAGGCACTGCACCGGCGTGAGCGCCACGCCGAACG
>CAZRPL010000063.1:0-7953 GCA_964602045.1 uncultured Collinsella sp.
CATTTCATATCGTCGACGGCGGCTATCCCTTTGGCGAAACGCTCTGGCAAAACGGGCGCTTTGGTCGTAGGCTGGATGTACTGCGCTGCCCGCGCGCCTTGCGGTCGACAGGAGGCACCATGGCCATCGAAGAGCTCAAAGCGTACGATTCCGAACTTGCCGACATGATTGATGCCGAGCTTGCCCGTCAACGTGACAGCATCGAGCTGATCGCATCGGAGAATTTCACGAGCCGTGCGGTCATGGAAGCGCAGGGCAGCGTGCTTACCAACAAATACGCGGAAGGCTATCCGGGCCGTCGCTATTACGGAGGCTGTGAACAGGTCGACCGCGTCGAGGAACTCGCCCGCGTCCGCGCCTGCGAGTTGTTCGGCTGCCGCTATGCCAACGTCCAGCCGCATTCGGGTGCCAACGCGAATCTCGCCGCCTACACGGCCCTGCTCGAACCGGGCGATACGGTGCTCGGCATGAGCTTGGACCAGGGTGGCCACCTCACGCATGGCAGCTCGGTCAACTTCTCGGGCAAGCTGTACCGCTTCATGCCCTACGGGCTGAGCCTCGAGACCGAGACGATCGACTACGATGAGCTCGAGCGCCTTGCCGCCGCGGAGCGCCCTGCCCTGATCGTGGGCGGTGCGTCGGCATATCCGCGCATCATCGACTTCGAGCGCTTGGCGTCCATCGCCCACGGGGTCGGCGCGCGCCTCATGGTCGATATGGCGCATATCGCGGGGCTTGTGGCTGTGGGCGCCCATCCCTCGCCGGTGCCCTATGCCGACGTGGTGACCTCGACGAGCCATAAGACCCTGCGCGGACCGCGCGGTGGCTTTATCCTCACCAACGACGAGGAGCTGGCACGAGCGATCGACAAAGCGGTGTTTCCGGGGACGCAGGGAGGCCCGCTCATGCACGTGATCGCAGGCAAGGCTGCGGCGTTCGGCGAGGCCTTGCGGCCCGAGTTCGCCGACTACATCGCGCATGTGGTGGAAAACGCCGCGGCGATGGGCGAGGGGCTGGTCGCAGGTGGACTGCGCTTGGTGTCCGGCGGGACCGATAACCATCTGTGCCTGGTGGACCTGACGCCCGCCGACGTGACCGGGCGTGATGCCGAGCATCTGCTCGAGCGCGTCGGCTTGACGGTGAACAAGAACTCGATTCCAGGCGAGCCGCGTTCGCCGTTCGTGACGAGCGGCATCCGCGTGGGGTCGGCCGCCGCGACGACCCGCGGCTTTGCACGCGACGAGTTTTACGAGATCGGCGAGCTCATCGGCCGAGCCGTGTTCCATGCCGATGACGAGGTAGCGCTCGACGGGATCCATGCCCGCGTGGCCGAGCTGCTCATCGCTCATCCGCTCTATCCGGATCTGGGGTAGGGGAGACGCGGTTTTCCCATTTTGAACGAGTTTCCTTGTCGGAATAGACGCTTCGCTCGCCCTCGGGGGGCCTTAAGGTTCTCGAAATCGTTTATGGGACGGTTTATCCGGAAGGTTTCGAGTAGTTTCGAGTATCTGGATGCTTGCAGATGAAAAAACCGCAGGTCACTTTTGATCAGCGGTCCGGCGTATTGGAAGGGCTTCGATAAACCGTCCCATGAAGATGGGGCGAGGCGGACGCTGGCGGTTAAAAAAGAAGGCGGGCTTGTGAGCCCGCCTTGGCGTTCGGTTTACTATCGGGGCAAACCTGCCTGCGTGGAAACAGCCTCGTGCTACCCCCAGAAGCTGTCGCCGTCGTCGCTGGGACCGCGGTCGACGTAGATCTTGTGCGTGCGCTTCTCGAGCACGAACGCGGCGATCGCGAAGATGACGATGCCTGCTACGAACAGGACGGCAACGCCCTCACGGGTGCCGAACAAAAAGGAAAAAAACGCGTCCATATGATGCCTTCTCGCCTTCTCGGTCTGGGGAAAACTCACATAAGTATATACTTGCCAATGCACAGTCATGCCGCTCGTCCCAATTGCACATCAAGTGCGGGGCGGGTTCATAGCAACCGGAGGCATCATGCTAGACATCAAGTTCGTCCGCGAGAATCCCGATGCGATCGATACCGCCATGGCCAATCGTCAGACGTCGTGGGACCGCGAGAAGTTCTTCGCGCTCGATGACGAGCGTCGCGCCGTGATCACCGAGGTCGAGGAACTGCAGGCCACGCGCAACGCCGAGTCCAAGAAGATCGGCGCCCTCATGCGCGAGGGCAAGCGCGACGAGGCCGAGGCCGCCAAGGAGGCAGTACGCGAGGTCAACGAGAAGATCGATGGTCTTGCCACGCGTCGCTCCGAACTCGAGGCGCAGCTCAACGACTTTATGGCACACCTGCCCAACCTGCCCTACGAGGCCACGCCGGTGGGCGTGGACGAGACCGAGAACCCCGAGCGTCGCCGTTGGGGCACCCCGCGCGACTTTTCCGCCGAGGGCTTCGAGGCCAAGCCGCACTGGGATCTTGGTACCGATCTGGGCATCCTCGATTTCGAGCGCGGTGCCAAGCTGTCCGGCGGCCGTTTTACCGTGCTGTCGGGTGACGGCGCGACGCTCGACCGTGCCCTCGAGAGCTTCTTCTTGAACACGCATCTCGCCGCGGGCTTCCGTGAGTTCATCCCGCCGGTGGTCGTGAACCGCGAGATCATGTACGGCACGGGCCAGCTGCCCAAGTTCGAGGACGACGCCTACCACGTGGGTGAAGATCAGTTCCTGATCCCCACCGCCGAGGTCGTGCTCACCAACCTGCATGCCGGCGAGGTGCTGGACGCTGCCGATCTGCCGCTGTGGTACACCGCGGGCACGCCGTGCTTCCGCGAGGAGGCGGGTTCGGCCGGTCGCGACACCCGCGGCATCATCCGCCAGCACCAGTTCACCAAGGTCGAGATGGTCAAGTTCGCCACGCCCGAGACCTCCGACGACGAGCTCGAGAGCATGGTCGCCGAGGCCGAGCACATCCTGCAGCTACTCGAGCTGCCGTATCGCGTGATCAGCCTGTGCACGGGCGATCTTGGCTTCTCCGCACGCCAGACCTACGATATCGAGGTGTGGCTGCCGAGCTACAACAGCTACAAGGAGATCTCTTCCTGCTCAAACTGCGGCGACTTCCAGGCGCGCCGCGCGAACATCAAGTATCGCGACCCCGAGCACTTCAAGGGCACGCGCTTCGTGCACACACTGAACGGCTCCGGTCTGCCGACCGGTCGCACCATGGCCGCCATCATGGAGAACTACCAGAACCCGGATGGCTCCATCACCATCCCCGAGGTGTTGCGCCCCTATATGGGCGGGCGCGAGCGCATCGAGCCGCGCGCGTAGGAAAACGCGGCATTCGCTGGATGGGAAACGGCGGTCGGCTTTGTGCCGGCCGCCGTTTTTGCTGCGTCGGAGGCGGGGCCGAGCGGCAGGGCCCGTCTAGCGACCCCAGCGCTCGAAGAAGGTCACGGCGTTGTCGTAGCAGAGCTTGCGCGTGATCTGCTCGCCGAAGCGGCGGACGAACGTCTCCTGTAGCTGCGGCATCTTGGATGCCGATGAGATGCAGGTCGGCAGGTCGGTGCCGTCGAAATCGCTGCCGAGCGCGACGATGTCCTCGCCGTCGAGGTCGAGCCAGTGCTCGATATGGCGGCACAGGTCGTCCTCGGTGGGCTCGTGCGTCGGCGCATCGTCGCGCAGGAAATCCGGGCAGTAGTTGAGACCGACCAGGCCTCCACGATCACGGATCTCGGCGAACTGCGCGTCGGTGAGGTTGCGCAGGTGTCCGCAGATCGCGCGGCAGTTGGAATGGCTCGCGATGAACGGCCGCGTTGCCAGGCGGACGACATCGGCGAAGCAGACGTCGTTGAGATGCGAGACGTCGAGGATCATGTGCTCGGCTTCCATCTGGCGGATGGCGTCGGCGCCTGCCGGGGTGATGCCGGCGTCCGCGACGTCATGGCCGCTTGCCAGCGGACCTTGGGCGTTCCAGCTGAGCGAGGCCATGAGGACGCCGTCATGCGCTGCGTCGTGGACGGCAGTGCCGCCGAGCGCGAGGAAGCGCGCGTTTTCGATCGTGCGGACGGCGACGTGCCTGCCCGCCTCGAGCGCGGGTCGGATCTCCGACGCATGGCGCGCCGCGACGATGCGGTCGGCATTACGTGAGACCTCGTACTCGAGATGGTTCATGACCTGGCGGAAGAAGGTGCGGGAAAGCTCAGGGGAGAACTCGTCGTAGACGAAGCAGGCGAAGCACTGCGCCCACGGAACGCTTCCCATCGCATCGAGCGAAAGATGGCAGCCGTTGTGTGCGAGCTCGGTGTAGGGCGTTCGGTCGCTTTCGTCGGGCGCATACAGATCGTTGCCGGCGATACGGTGGATTTCCCTGTCGAGCAGGGGCCATGCCAAGCGGTCGGCGGTGTCGCAGTGAAGGTCGAACACAGGGTAGGTCATGGGTCTCCAATCGTCTTGTCGCGAATAGCCTATCACTGAAATGCGGTATGGCAAGAAAGGAGATGGAACAAAAGTTCTTACGAACATATGTTCTATTATAGGGTATACTGTTTGGTGAACGAAGGTGGGCGAGCAGGGGAGGTCACGATGGCGGAAAAGCGGTTGATGCATGCGATGCTGTTCGACAGCCGAGAGGGGGAGGAGGATCTGCGTATCGATTGCACGATCGACGATGAGGGTGGCCTGCATGTGATGCAAGTGAGTTCGGGACCGTTGACGTCGTGGTGCTTTGAGGAGCCCGCGCATTCGGTCGAGACGATCGTTCCGGTGCAGAGCGTGCGCAGGCTTCTCGATCATCTTGAGCTCGATACGCCGCGGCAATTGCTCGCCGCCCTGCAGATCGACTATGCGGGACGCTACGAGGCGTCGCAGCTTATCCGATCGCTCGTGCACGAGGCGGGAGGCGAGTACGGGGTCGTGGAGCATGCCGTGCAGCGATGAGCGGGTACGGTGTGCATGTTTTGACCCCCTTTGTGCATACTGGTGCGGATAGGGCGGAGAGGGACCGATGATGCGGAGCGACGCTCCATCGGCGGAATAGGAGGTTCTACACAGCTTTCCATATAACGTCTTCGCAGGTCAGAGTACGTATCGAAATCTTTTTCAAAAAAGTTTTGATTTGCGCTTGACGGTATAGGGGGATGGTGGCATTATATTCCGTGCGATGCGGCGTTACCTCAGCTGGATAGAGGGTCTGACTACGAATCAGAACGTCACAGGTTCGAATCCTGTACGCCGCACCAGTTGAACTTGAAAGGTGCTCTCCGGAGCACCTTTTTTGTTAGGTGGCCTCGCGGGGATTCGAACCCAATGGGGTCGCGAGGCTGCGCAAACGCGTGAGCGTTCCGTGGTCCAAGCCCGATGCGGCCCGTCGCCGAAAAAGCTACCGCGCGCGCATCATCTCGCAGCACAATGGGCATAGTTCAGAACAACAGTGTGTGAGGCGTATGCGAGGGCGGCGTGGCGATGGCAGCGGAACCGACGATCAAGCTTTCTTTCCTATCACGGCGCAAACGCCTGCCCGTTTTGCCCGACCAGCCGCTGGATGCTACGTACGGCATCGTATGGGGTAGCGATACGCTGCCGGCGCGAAGCCTGTGCCGGATCGTGCGCTTTATCGACCGCACGCAGGCCGCCGTGTTGGGATATATCGCCAAGGGCGGACGCGTGTATCGGGCATCGACCCCGTTTGTCGCCGAGCCTGATAACGACAACCTCGATCTTGTTTTGGTGAGAGGCGCTGACGAGAAGGTGGGCGAGGTGTATGCCCGCGCCACCGACGGTTCGATGGTGCGGGTCAGCGAGTTCAAGGGGTCGCTTTCCGGCACGATGCGCGAGGTGGCCGACGATGCGACATGGAACACCGAGCGAAGTCTGCTGTACCAAGAGTTCATGGCCACCATGTTCCTGCGGCACTGCGTGTTCAATCCGCACGTCGCCTCGAAGTCCCCGACGTCCGGTCCGATGCCGCGTTGCGAGAAGCTCGACGAACCGGTCGAGCTGTTCGTCGACATGGGCAAGATGGCACTTCCCGATGCGTTCGAGTCTTTGCTGTACCGCATCAGGATGAAGGAGCATCCGGCGGGAATCGAGCGGTTTGCGGGGCGTATCCTGTCGCGCATCGATCTGCAGCGCCTTCGGACCGAGGTTGCCGCGCGTGGTGTGAGACTTATCCGCACCGAACGCACCGGTGGCATCTACCTTGTCTTTGATCACGATGGGATCACGCCGGAGCAGGAGGCGTTCCTGCTGTCCGTCGAGGCGGCGCTCAATCGGATCGCCCGCGTGCTCGCCTCGTTCGGATGCGGATTCGCTCCCACCGCCTACTCTCCTTCCGAGGCGTCCTGTGCGCTGCTCGATCGCACGGCGTTCGAGGGGATCACGACGCATGTGGACACCCTGATCAGCGGCATCCCCATCGAGGATTGCGATCTGCGGACGTTGGGAAGCGTGCGATGCGAGCCGGGGGGCGAATGGGATACCAGGGCGACGCTGGCGACGCTGTGCGAGGGCCTTAACCTCATCGTGCGTCTGGATTATCGCTTTGATGTACGTATGGACGAGGGCGAGATTTCGATTCGCTTCACGCGGCCCGACCTGCTGTCGATGCCCGCCGAGTCGTATGAGGAGCGTTTCGGAAGCTGGCACGTTTTGTCCGATGACCAGCGCGCCCGTATGGCTCGCGAATACGGATGCCGCATGGCACTCGTTCTCGCCGCAGCGGCGTTCGCATCGAACCTGACCGTAACTCGGTGCGTGGTCGAGGAGCGGACGCTTGCCGGCGATGAGCAGGTGGTCCGGGCGTTCGACCGCATCGAGTTCATGGCGACGCTGGCTCCACTCGCGCGCGAGCTTGTGGGCGTATCGCTTGCGGATTTCGGGTGCGTCGATGCGCTGCGGCGGTTCGAAGCGGAACAGGATGCTCTGCGAATCGGGTCGCCCGCGTTGCAGCTTGCACCGATGGACGACGATCGACGGCTGCCGGATGGCCTGCGCGATTTGCTGCTGGCGGATTACGCGAACGAGCTCGAGGTCGACGACGATCCGCACGACGCCCTGCGCGGACGGTTCGATGCCGCGCGGTCCGTCATGGCCGAGGACCCGCTTCGCGCCGAGCAGGAGTTCAACGAGATCATCGAGGAGGCGCAGGCTTCCTGCGTGGCGGCGGAGCTGCTGGAGTCCCATCCCGTGCAGACGCAGTTCTGCGAGAGCCATCTTGGCCGGATCATCCTGCCGATTTTCGTGGGAGACACCGCGACGCGCATCCATCGGGCGCCCGATGCGCTGTTCTTCGCGCAGTTCGAGCTGTGCAATATGTATGCGCAAGCCGGGGCGTACGAACGGGCGTTGCCCTTGGCACGCCATATGCTCGACATGGCGTCGACGTCGATGCAGGCGCACTTCACGCTGGTCAACGTGCTGGCGCGGCTGGAGATGTTCGATGAGGTCATCGAGGTGGCGAAGCACGGGCTGCGGGCTACCTACGATACGGATGCCGCGGCGTACCTGTTCTACCGCATGGCGTTCGCGTACTGGCGGCGTCGCGAGCGCGAGATCGCCTTGGCCTGCTATCGCCTCGTCCCACAGGGGAGGCGGATCAGTCATGTCGCCCAGGAGGAGACGCGAGAGCTTATGCGGGCTATGGGTCGCGTGGATCCACTGCCCTTTGACGAGGCGGTGGAGATCTTGCAGGCCGCGGACGTACCGATTCCACCGACCGAGGAGCTGTTCTGCCAGGTTGCCGACGCGGCGGTCATGCTGACCGACGGCGGTTTTCCGTTCCTTGCGGGCCGCTGCGCCTACGTCGCGTGGCAGATGCGCGGCTCCGACGAGCTGAACGCGGTGAGCAGGTCGCTGCTTGCGTAAGGTCGCGGATGCCGGAGTGTGCCGGGGAAGAAAAAAGCCCGGTGCCGCAGGGGCATCGGGCTTCAATCTCAAACTGGCGGGCTACGTGCGAGTTAGCGCGAACACCTACGCCTACGGTCTGCGCAGG
>CAZRPL010000064.1:0-7879 GCA_964602045.1 uncultured Collinsella sp.
GCGCTGTAGTTGAGCTTGCCGATCGTGCACATCTCCATACCGAAGAACGCGCCTGCGAGCGGTGTTCCGAACACGCCGCCGAAAGCGGCGGAGATGCCGGCGAGCATGAGGTCCTGACGCTCGCGGCCGTCGAGGTGGAATATGCCGGCGATGTTGCTCGCGATCGTGCCGCCGATCTGCACGGCGGTGCCTTCGCGGCCGGCGGAGCCTCCCGCAAGGTGCGTGGCGACCGAGCAGACGAAGGTCAGGACGGCCATGCGCGCACGGATGGGCGTTCCCGTGACCGAGCTGTCGATGACGAGGTTGTTGCCGCGGGCGGCGCGCAGACCGTGGTTGCGATAGATCCATGCGGTCGCCACGCTCACGAGCGGGAGCAGGGCGAACAGCCAGATATGATGCTCACGCGCGTCGGTGACGATGTCGAGCGAGGTGAGGAACGCCCATGCCGCGGCACCCATGAGCGCGGAGACGAGCAGCGTGAGCGCAAGGGTCCGCAGGCTCGCGCGCATGTTGCCCCAGTCGCGCACGGCATCCGTGGCGAGCATGCGCTCGGTATGGGTGAGTTCCAGGCTGAGCGTGCTGATGAAGCCGGTGCCATGACGGCGCATGCGGCGGAGCATATCGGAAGGTTGGGCGGGCATGGAGGGTCTCCTCGATCATCGCGATGGTGACGATGGCCATTATACGTCGGCTCCCGCGTGGCGGGATGACGGTAACCGGCTCGACATGCAGGCCCCGCCTCATCCACGCCCTTCGTCTCGTCCGCTGGCGGAAGGGGCGGTGCCCGGGCGTGCATCTCATGATAGATTGTTCTTGGATGAGAATGATTTATCGTAAGAAAGGGGCCCTCCATGGCCAAGGAGATGATTTCCCTCGAAGCCGCGCAAGCTATCGTGCTGGATCATGTCGCGCCGATGCCGTCGGTGCGCATTCCGTCGTGGCGTGCGGTGGGGCGTCCGCTCGCCGAGGATGTCGTCACCGATATCGATCTGGCGCCCTACGCCAACAGCGCCATGGACGGGTACGCCGTCCGGGCGGCAGATCTTGCCGGCGCAGATGAGGGCGCCCCAGTGGTCTTGGACGTGATCGGACATGAGGCCGCCGGCGAGGTATTCGAGGGCGTCGTCGGCGCGGGCCAGACGATCCGCATCATGACGGGAGCGCCCATGCCCGACGGTGCCGATGCCGTGGTCAAGTACGAGCTCGTCGAGGTGCTGGAGGGCGACGGCAACGAAGGCTCCCGGGTCGCCTTCAGCCAGGCGTTTCCGGTCGGCAACGATGTGCGCCGCGCCGGTCTGGAGGCGCGGGCGGGCGATGTCGTCATGCGCGCCGGCGAGGTGCCGACCGCAGCCGGCGTGGGGCTGCTGGCGTCGGCCGGCGCAGCGCAGGTCGGTGTCCATGAGCGGCCCGTGGTAGGTATCATCTCCATCGGGTCCGAGATCGTGGAGCCCGCATGTGCGCCCCATCGCGGCCAGATCCGCGATGCCAACGCGTCGGTGCTGCTCGCCGCTGCCCGCGATGCGGGCGCGGAACCGCGGCATTTCGGGATCGCGCCCGATGATCCGGCGGCGATCCGCGAGCTCGTGCTGCAGGCCGCCGCCGCCTGCGACATGGTCATCACCAGCGGGGGAGCCTCATCGGGCGACTACGATTACGTGACGGCGCTTGTGGCGCAGGAGGGCGAGGTGCTGTTCGATTACATCTCGTTGCGCCCCGGCAAGGCCATCACGTTCGGCATGGTCCGCGATGTGCCGTTTTTGGGCCTTTCGGGCAATCCCGCCGCCGCCGCCGTCGGCTTCGAGATGCTCGCGCGGCCGGCGATTCGCCGTATGTTGGGCTTTGCCGCCGGTTCGCGTCCCGTCCAGATGGCGCGCATCGGACACGACGTGCCCAAAAAGCAAGATCGCCGTTACTACGATCGCGCGCGTGTCGTCCGCGACGATGCGACCGGTGAGCTGGTGGCCACCGAGGCCACAAGTCAGGATTCCTCGCTGCTCGGCACGTTGCAGCACGCCAATTGTCTCGTCATGGTGCCCGAGGGCAAGCAAGGCTATGCGACCGGTGACCTGGTTCCGTGTGTGCGCATCGACATCGACGAGGGCACGGTCCTCTAAGGCGCGGTCAATCGGGGCACAGTGGCTTGGCTGTTGTTTTACCTTTGGATTCGGAGGTCGTCATGGATCTTTCCATCGCACTGATCACCTGTTCGGATACGCGCGATGTCGACCGCGACGAGGCGGGCTCGGCGTTGGCGGCGCTCGTCGACGCTGCGGGATGGTCGGTCGTCGGGCATGCCGTCGTGCGCGACGACCGGGAACGTATCGCATCGGAGATCGCGCACGCGGTCGATGAGCTGGCGGCGGATGTCGTCATCACCTGCGGCGGGACGGGGCTGTCGCCGCGCGACGTGACGCCTGAGGCGACACGGGATGCGTGCGAGCGCGACGTCCCCGGCATCGCCGAGGCGATGCGCGCCTACTCGATGACCAAGACGCGCCGGGCGATGCTCTCACGTGCGGTATGTATGCAGCGCGGGCGCGCCCTGGTCGTCAACTTCCCGGGTTCCACGAAGGCGGCGCGCGAGAACTGGGAGGCGATCGCCGACCAGCTCGAGCATGCCGTGCAGATGGCAGCAGGCGAAGGACACTGAACCGTGGGTCATTTGGGGACGTGTTCCATCCAACCCATGGCTTCCGTTTACCGCGTACGCTCGACCGTTCCTCTATCCGATAACAATTTCTCCTCGCGCGGCCGTTCCATTATTCTCAAACGAGTATAATACTGGGTGCTGGGTCGGATAGGTCGTGCTTGGGTCGGTTGGGGACGTGTTCCTTTCAACCCATGCGCCCCTCCGCACCCGTCCGGAAACGAGATGAGAAGAAAGGATCGGCTCATGTCCATCACGATGTCACGTCGCTTCGCCTGCGCACTCGGGTGCGTCGGCGCGCTCGCCTTCGCGCTCGCCGGATGCTCTTCGGGCTCGCCGGGACAGGGATCGGCGCAAGCGACGGCAAGCGACGGCGAATCCACCGTCGAGCTGCAGATCTTCGCCGCCAACTCCCTTGAGAAGGCGCTGCCCGAGGTCGAAGCCCTCTACACCGAAATGACCGGCGTGACGTTTTCCGACACCCAGTACAAGGGGTCGGGCGATCTGGTCGAGCAGATGCGCGGCGGCGCACCGGTCGACATCCTCATCACCGCTTCGGCCGGCACGATGGACGATGCCGCCGAGAGCGATTTGGTCGATGAGTCGACCCGTCAGGACATGTTCGTCAACGACTTGGTGATCGTGCGCGGCGAGGGTTCGGATATCCAGATCGCGTCCCTCGAGGATGTCGCGTCCGTCGACGGCAGGATCGCCATCGGGGAGCCCGGTGCGGTACCCGCGGGCAAGTATGCCAACCAGGCTCTTGCGAGCGTGGGGCTCTATACGGAGGCCGAGGGCGAAGGCGGTTCGTACGCCTCGAGCATCGCCGACAAGGTGAGCCTTGCCGATAAGGTCGGTACCGCGGCACAGTACGTGTCGACCGGCGATTGCGCCATCGGCTTCGTGTACAGCTCCGATGTGTATCGCTATGACGGCATCGAGGTCGCCTACATCTGCCCGGATGATGCGCACAAGACGATCGTCTACCCGGGCGCCGTCTCCTCCTCTTCGGAACACGCCGAGGTCGCCGCCGACTTCCTGGAGTTCTGCATGACGGATGAGGGTGCGCTGGCGGTTTGGGCCGAGTACGGCTTCGAGCTTGCGTAAGCGACAAGTCGGTGCCAGGTACCATCTTGTCGCTTGCGACAAAATGGGGCCGGGTTCAAACTTGTCGGGACGGCATGGTGAAAGGTGATGGCGGTGGCCGAAAGAGCGGGATGGAGATGCGGGAGCACGGGCTTGCCGACCCTCGTGCTCGTTTTGACGTGCTTCCTTTCGCTCGCGTGCGCGCCGGCATGCGTCTGGGCACACGATGCCGCCGCGGTTGATGCCCGGGAGGGTTCCGCCGTCGACGAACAGGCGGGTTTCGGCTTAGAGGGATTCACGCGCTACAACAAGGGCGCGCAGCGACTCGTCGACGATGTCGACTTGGGTTACCGTTTTCCGGTTGCCGAAGGAAGCACGGTAGTGGTTGTGAACACGCCCGGAGCTGTTTGGGTGCATGTCGATGAGCGGGCGGCCGTGGAGGTCGGCTTCAATGCCGACGATCCCGATGATGTCCAAGCGCTCATGGACCTCATCATTGAGCTTGACGAGGACCGGGCGCGTGGCGGGTCACTCCTTGGCTCGGCAACCGGGGGCTGGACGGTGACCACGTCCGATGAGACGGTCGAGGGCCCGTATCGCTACATATTCCGTGCGCAGGCGGGCGACGGCTGCTACACGTCCGTGCAGCCCGCCGACATCCCAGCGGGCTCGACGCCTTCCGAGGCCGCGGTGACAAGCGGACTCGATCTGGGCGACGGGGTATTGTGGGTCGACGACGCGCGCCTCGTTGCCGCTTCCGACATCGCCACGACGACGGCGCCCTCTTGGCATGAGGAGCTCATATCGTTTTTCGCTGACGTGGACATGCGCCCGTTTTGGGTCTCGCTCAAGACGAGCGGCGTGGCGCTCGCGGTGACCTTCGTGTTGGGGCTGCTCGCCGCATGGAAGACCATGGGAACCTCGGGTCGGCTCAAGGGCCTGCTCGACTCGGTGTTCACGATTCCCATGGTGTTGCCACCCACGGTTTGCGGCTTTTTGCTCCTGCTGCTATTCGGCCAGTCCACGGTCGCGGGGCGCTGGCTGATCGACCATGGCGTCGCGCTCGTGTTCACGTGGCCTGCCGCCGTGATCAGTGCCATCGTCGTGTCCTTCCCGCTCATGTACCGCACGGCGCTCGGCGCCTTCGAGGCGCTCGACGAGCAGATGCTCGATGCGGCGCGCACGCTCGGATGGTCCGAGTGCCGCATCTTCACCCGTATCATGCTGCCGCTTGGATGGCCGAGCATCGCGGCGGGAACCGTGCTCGCGTTCGCACGTGCCATGGGCGAGTTCGGCTGCACGCTGTTTTTCGCCGGAAACTACGCCGGTGTGACGCAGACGATCCCCATCGCCATCTATTTCGAATGGATGAGCGGCAACACCGACGTCGCGTTGTTCTGGGTCATCGTCGTTATCCTGTTCAGCTTCTCGGTCATCCTGTTCATCAACCTCTACACCGCGCACGCCCAGCGCTATCGGGAACACGGGTCGCGGCATGTGCGGCGCTCGCGCGGCGCCGATATGCCGGCGGTGGCAGATGGGCTCGAGGCCCATGGCGGCGATGCGGTCCGTATCGACCGCGAGGCCCTGGCCGCGCTTTTGATCGATCCCGATTCGGCTCGCATCGGCGACGAGAGGAGGACGGGCTGATGTCGTTATCTCTGTCGATCAGGAAACACTACCCGGGTTTTTCGCTCGATGTCGCCTTCGAGGCGGGGGAGGAGCGCATCGGCCTGCTTGGAGCCTCGGGGTGCGGCAAAAGCTGCACGCTGCGCTGCATCGCCGGCGTCGACACGCCCGACGAGGGGCGCATCGTCGTCGACGGCATCACCTTCTTCGACTCCGAAGCGGGTATCGATCTGACGCCCCAACAGCGCACGTGCGCTCTGCTGTTCCAAAACTACCAGCTGTTCCCGCACCTGACGGTGCTCGATAACGTCCGCGCGGGCATGGACGGCTCGATCGGGCGGGAGCGGCAACGCGCCGACGCCATGCGGTTCCTGGAGATCTTCGGCGTGTCCGACCTCGCCGGACGCTATCCGACACGCCTGTCCGGCGGCCAGCAGCAACGTGTGGCACTGGCGCGCATGCTCGCCGCGCGGCCGCGCATCCTCATGTTCGACGAGCCGTTCTCCGCGCTCGATTCCTATCTGAAAAGCGCGCTCGAGCAGAACCTGCTCGACGTGTTCTCCGTCGTGAGGCGTACCGTGCTCTACGTGAGCCACGATATCGACGAGGCGTGTCGTCTGTGCGAGCGCATCGTCGTGATGCACGACGGTCGGGTCGAGGAGATCGGCCGACCCGACGAGCTCATGGCGCATCCGCGGTCGCTTGCCACCCTCCGCCTGACCGGATGCAAGAACACGAGCCCTGCGATCAAGGTCGCCTCCACCGTCGTGCGTGCGCTCGACTGGGGCATGACGTTCGATGTGGGCCGCGAGGTGCCGAACGATGTTGCATATCTCGGTATCCGGGCGAGCTACTTCCATGAGGACAAGACGCGACCCGAAGGGGAGCGCGGCCGCAACAGCTACGACCTGCGCGTCGCACGCGTGAGCGATTCGCGCTTCGAGCGGTTGGTGCTTCTCGATGTGCCGCGCGAGGATGCGCCGAGCCGACTGCAGTGGCGCTTGCGCAAGATCGACGTGCCCGAGGAGCGCTTGCCGCACGAAGGCGATGTGCTGCGGATGCATTTCGACGCGCGGAGGATCCACCTCGTCACCCGCTGACAGGTGAAGTCATGTCACATCACATCTGACGTATCTTCACGCTGTACGCCCAGTTGTATGTGAAATGAGGTCACATGCGAGATGGAGCCGGACGACTTCTCACGCTAGATGTATATGCCGTTCGCCGATTGACAGCTCACAATTATAGTTTGCAAAGAATGAAGTTTTGCAAGGATAAATTATCATCGTATCGCTCGTGACCGTATGACGTGAAAGGACCAGCCATGGGCGATACCGAGGCGAAAGTCGACCACTACCCGCTGCCGCGCACCTTCGAGGAGTTCAACGAACAGCGTCGTGAAAGCTTCATCCGGGTAAAGGATTTCAAGCAGGCCGGTGGACGCCTGGTCGGATACCTCTGCAGCTACACCCCGCTCGAGATCATCGATGCCGCCGGTGCGTCTGGCGTGGCGCTCTGCGGCACCTCAGACGAGGTCATCCCGACGGCAGAAGCGACGCTTCCGGCGAATCTCTGCCCTCTGGTCAAGTCGACCTACGGGTTCGCATCCTCGGAAAAGTGCCCGTTCACGTTCTTCTCCGACATCATCGTGGGCGAGACCACCTGCGATGGCAAGAAGAAGATGTATGAGCTGCTCGACGAGCTCAAGCCTACGCACATCCTGCATCTACCGCAGGGTCGCGATCGCGCGTACGAGCGCGACGCCTGGTACGAGGAGTGCCGCCTGCTCAAGGAGCGGCTCGAGGAACTTTACGGCATCACCATCACCGACGACGACCTGCGGGCTGCCGTCCGCCGTCGCAACCGTATGCGCCGGGCGATGACGGCGCTCTACAACCTGCAGGTCGCCGAGCCGCCCGCGATGAGTGGCGTCGAGCTCATGAGCACGATGTTCGCCGCGACGTTCAGCTTCGATGTCGAGGAGTTCACGGTTAAGCTCGAGGCCCTTGCCACCGAGCGCCGCGCACAGTACGAGGCAGGCGAGCGCCCGGTGCCCTCCGATGGCAAGCGTCTGCTCGTGACGGGATGCCCTATCGGCGGCGTGATCAACAAGATCGGTAGGACGATCGAGCGCAACGGCGGTGTCGTCGTGTGCGCCGACGATTGCTCGGGCGAGCGTACGCAGGCGACCCTGATCGACGAGGAGGCGCCGGACATCCTGCGCGCCATCTCCGATCGCTACCTCGATATCAACTGCTCCGTCATGACGCCGAATGCCGGACGCATGGACAATACCTTCAAGATGGTGGAGAAGTACCGTGTCGACGGCGTGATCGAGAGCGTGCTTACGGCCTGTCACACCTTCAATGTCGAGGCGTCGCTCATGGAGCGTGTCGTCGAGGGAGCGGGCGTTCCGTATATGAAGATCGAGACCGATTACAGTGCTGGAGACCAGGGACAGATCGACACGCGCATCGCCGCGTTCATCGAGACGCTGTAGGAGTTGTCGTCGCGCGG
>CAZRPL010000065.1:0-4242 GCA_964602045.1 uncultured Collinsella sp.
TCCTCGACCCGGTGACCACCACCGACGAGCTCATCCCGTCCGGCGAGACCTCGTCGTTCCGCTCCAACCCGCTCGGCCTCGCTGAGTTCACGCTGTCGCGCCGCGACCCGGCCTACGTGGGCAACGCTAAGAAGACGGCTACCTACGAGACCGTGCGCCTCGAGGGTGCCGAGCCTGCCGAGCTCGCCGACGTGTTCGCTGCTATCCGCATCGTCACGCCCGAGGCCGCCGTGGAAAACGTCGAGATCGGCTCCATGGTCTACGCCATCAAGCCGGGTGACGGCTCCGCGCGCGAGCAGGCCGCAAGTTGCCAGCGCGTGCTCGGCGGCCTGGCCAACATCACGAAGCAGTACGCCACGAAGCGCTACCGCTCTAACGTGATGAACTGGGGCATGATTCCGTTCCAGTCCGAGGACGAGCCCGCCTTCGAGGTCGGCGATTTCGTCTACGTGCCCGGCATCCGCGAGGCCATCGCGTCCGGCGCCACCGAGTTCACCGGTCACATCATTCGCGACGGCAAGGTTGCCGGCACCATGGCGCTCTACGTTGCGCCCATGACCGACAACGAACGCCAGATCGTGCTCGACGGCTGCCTGATTAACTTCAACCGCAACAAGCGCTAGCGAATACAAAGCGGCCGGGGCGATGTCCCGTCCCGGCCGCAGATGATCCGTCGCTTGTCGCTCGACAAGAGGGTATGCGAGCGAAACGGAAGTTTCCACACAGCGTTCCGCTCGCATACGCAGGGAGGTGATTGCGCTCGAAATAGACGTAGGTCAGCTTTTCATTAGTTTATGAGGAGGAAAACAATGGAATCTGTGCTGGTTATCCTAGCCATCGTTTTGGCAATCGGCCTCGGAGAGATATTTAACATCAATACCGGTCTGATTGCAGGCGCATTTGCCTATATCATTGGCTGTTTTGTGCTCGGCATGTCGGTCGACGACCTGCTCGCTGCATGGCCGACCGACCTGTTCATGGTCATTTTCTCGATTTCGCTCTTCTTCAACTTTGCCGTGGTCAACGGCACGTTGGAGAAGGTCGCGAACGTGCTGCTGTACCGCTTTCGTAAGCTCGAGCAGTTCCTGCCGCTGGTTCTGTACTTCGTGACGGCGCTTGTTTCCGGCCTTGGCGCGGCATTCTTCACTTCCGTTGCCGTCATGGGTGCCATCGGCATGGTGCTTTGCCGCAACTCCAACATGAACCGCCTGTATGCCGCCATGGCCGTCTCGCTCGGCGCCCTGTCTGGCGCGAACTTCATGGTCAGCGCTCACGGCGTTCTGTTCAACTCGTTGCTCAGCCAGGTCGACAGTATCGCCGACCAGGCCGGCACAATAACGACGAACATCTTCGCCGTGTCCTTCATTTATCCCATCATCGTCATCGGCATCCTGTGCTTCATCGACATGCGCAACAACCGCGGCAAGGAGAGCGAGCTTCACATCGAGAAGCCCGAGCCCTTCACCGGCAAGCAGAAGCTCAACCTGGCGCTCATCTTCATCATGATGCTCATCGTTCTGGGCGCCCCCATCCTGAGCAACGTGTTCTCCGATGTCACCTGGTTCGTCGATGCGTGCGACCGCGTGGATGTCACCCTAGTTGCCCTGGTCATGGCTATCGTCGGCTACCTGTGCAAGCTCGTGGACGATCCCAAGCCCGTGTTCCAGCGCGTGCCGTGGGACACCATCTGGCTGGTCGGCGGCGTCGGCATGCTCGTCGAGGTGGCCGTTCAGGCCGGTACCATCGACATGCTCGCCGGCCTTATCAACATGATCCCGACCCCGATCGTGCCCATCGCCGTCTGCGTCATCGCCGGCATCATGTCCATCTTCAGCTCGACGCTCGGCGTCGTGGCCCCGCTCATGTTCCCGATGATTCCGGGCTTCGTAGCCGCTACCGGTATGAGCCCTTCGCTGTTCGCCGTCGCCATCATCATCGGCGCTCAGTCCACTTCGATCGCCCCGTTCTCCACGGGTGGCTCGCTCCAGCTCGGTGCCAGCGGTCTTGAGGGCGAGGAGCAGGACAAGTTCTACAACGAGCTCCTGTTCAAGGGTACGCCGCTCGGTCTCGCATTTGCAGCCGTCGCATCGATTTTCTTGATGTTCATCTTCTAGGATTGGGGGAGTCGTGTACAAGGTATTCGACAGCCACTTCCACATCATCGATCCTGCGTACCCCCTTGTGGTGAACCAGGGCTTCACGCCCGACTACTACACGGTCGAGCAGTACCGCGCCGAGCTCGCAGACATGGGTATCGAGGCCGTCGGAGGTGCCGTGGTGTCCGGTTCGTTCCAGGGCTACGACCAGAGTTATTTTGCCGGCGCGCTTGGCAAGCTCGGCGAGGGCTTCGTCGGCGTGACGCAGCTCGACCCCGAGACGCCAGACGACGAGATCCTGAAGCTTGACGAGCTCGGCATCAAGGCTATCCGCTTCAATCTCTTCCGCGGCCTTTCCGCCACGCTGGAGGAGATCGAGGAGCAGGGCCGCCGCGTGCGCGAGCTGTGCGGCTGGAAGACCGAGCTCTATCTTGACGCGTCCAAGATGGACGACGACTTCGTCGCGCTCGTGCTGCGCATGCCCGGCGTGTCCATCGACCATCTCGGCATGCGTAAGGGCGGGGCTGACCTGCTCAAGCGGTTCGTGGCCGCCGGCGTGCCGGTCCGCGTGACGGGCTTCGGACGCATCGACTACACGCGCGAAGAGGCGTCGAAGCTCATCGCCGAGCTCTACGCGGAGAATCCCCAGGCACTGATCTTCGGCTCTGACCTGCCGTCGACCCGCGCGAGCAAGCGCTTCGGCGTCGACGACATCGAGCTCATCTGCGAGGCCGTCGGTGCGGGCCGTGCGCAGGAGATCCTCTACGACAACGGTGCCGCCTGGTATCTCGGGGCGTAGGCCTTTCTGTTCATCTTTAGCTTGCCTTTTCTTTCCCTTTTCCAAGGCCCCCGGTGCGCTCATCTCAAGCGCGCCGGGGGTTCTTCTGTGTACTGGGGGCGGTCGGCTATCCTGCGCGCTCTTCGGGTGGCATCTACCTGGGATGGCGCGCCTTGGAAATTACTGACCCCAGGCGAGACCGCTGTTTCTCTCTCTAACTCGCCATGTTTGGCCAAGTTAGAGAGAGAAACAGCGGTCTCGCCTGGGGTCAATTAAAAGGCCGTCGCTGTGTGGCCAGGGTGCCGCCCGGCGGAGAACGAGTCAGGCGCCACATCTCGAGCGATCTGCTTCGCGCCCGCCCGCTTTGTCGTCAACGCGCCTTCGCGCGCCGAAGCGAGCCCTCGCGCCCGCTCGCTTTGCCCGCCCCGTGCACCTGCCTTCCGCGTTTGCATGAGATGAAATCGATGTTATTCCCGCTGCTTGCCGCCCATCACGCTATCATGGCAAAGGCATGAATGCATACCGAGGCGCAGCCTGCGCCAGAGGGGAAGCACAGCATACATGAGACTTGATACGCTCGAGATCGGCAAGGACGCCATCATCGCGTCGGTCGATTCCGATGACGCGGCGCTGCGTCAGCATATTCTGGACATGGGCCTCACGCCGGGCACCGAGGTCACCATGATGAAGTACGCCCCCATGGGCGACCCCATGGAGATCCGTCTGCGCGGCTACGAGCTCACCCTGCGGCGTGATGACGCGTCCCGCATCGAGCTCGTCAACATCCACGATGCGCATGAGCTGCTCTACCGCAGCGCGTCGCCGGCTGCCACGGCGCATCCCGCCTTCGGCGAGGAGCCCGCTCGCCCGCGCCGCGAGGGAGCGGCCCTTCCCGAGACGGCACCCATCACCTTTGCGCTCGCCGGCAACCAGAACTGCGGCAAGACGACGCTGTTCAACCAGCTGACCGGCTCCAATCAGCACGTGGGCAACTTCCCGGGCGTCACGGTCGACCGCAAGGACGGCCAGCTCAAGAGCTATCCCAACGCCACGATCACCGACCTGCCGGGCATCTACTCGCTGTCGCCGTATACGAGCGAGGAGGTCGTGAGCCGCCAGTTCATCTTGGATGAGCGGCCCGACGCCATCATCGATATCGTCGATGCGACGAATATCGAGCGCAACCTGTACCTCACGTTGCAGCTCATGGAGCTCGACCGCCCCATGGTGCTCGCCTTGAACATGATGGACGAGGTCACCGCCAACGGCGGCACGGTGGACGTCAATGCGCTCGAGGCGGCGCTCGGCATCCCGGTCGTGCCGATCTCGGCCGCCAAGAACGAGGGCATCGGCGAGCTCACCGAGCAC
>CAZRPL010000065.1:4308-7101 GCA_964602045.1 uncultured Collinsella sp.
GATCCACGTGGCGCGCTATCGTGAGCATCCGGGACGCATCGACTTCTGCGCCGCAGACGGCGCGGACGGCGGCGCGCTGCACCGCTGCATCCACGGCCTCATCCATCTCATCACCGATCATGCCGAGGCGGCGCATATCCCGGTGCGCTTTGCCGCGACCAAGCTCATCGAGGGCGACCGGCTGGTCATCGAGGCGCTGGCCTTCGACCAAAACGAGCTCGACGCCGCCGAGCACATCATCTCCCAGATGGAGGAGGAGTCCGGCACCGACCGTATGGCGGCGCTCGCCGACATGCGCTTTTCCTTCATCGAGCAGGTGTGCGGTGCGTGTGTGGTCAAGCCGCGCGAGAGCCGCGAGCATCTGCGCTCCGTGGCCGCCGACCGCGTGCTCACTGGCAAGTACACCGCCATCCCGGTGTTCATCGGCATCATGGCGCTTGTGTTCTGGTTGACGTTCGACGTGATCGGCCAACGCTTGTCCGACCTGCTCGAGATCGCCATCGGCGAGTTCACCGCCGTGGTCGACGCGGCGCTCGGCGATTTCGGCGTGAATCCCGTGGTGCACTCGCTCGTGATCGACGGCGTGTTCGCGGGCGTAGGCAGCGTGCTGTCGTTTTTGCCGATCATCGTCGTGCTGTTCTTGCTGTTGTCGATCCTCGAGGATTCCGGCTACATGGCACGCGTGGCGTTCGTCATGGACAAGATTCTGCGCAAGCTGGGCCTTTCGGGGCGCAGCTTCGTGCCCATGCTGATCGGCTTCGGCTGCAGCGTGCCGGCCATCATGGCCACGCGCACGCTGCCCTCCGAGCACGACCGCAAGATGACGGCCATGCTCACGCCCTTCATGAGCTGTTCGGCGAAGCTGCCCGTGTACGCGCTGTTCTCGGCGGCGTTTTTCCCGCAGCATGCGCCGCTCGTCATGATCTCGCTGTACATCATGGGTATGGTCGTGGGCGTGCTCGTTGCGCTCGTGCTCAAGCGCACCGCCTTCCGTGGCGACCCGGTGCCGTTCGTGATGGAGCTGCCCAACTATCGCCTGCCGAGCGCCAAGACCACGCTGCTTTTGGCATGGGATAAGGCCAAGGGCTTTGCGACGAAGGCCTTCACCATCATCTTCGTGGCGAGCGTCATCATCTGGTTTTTGCAGACGTTCGATATCCGTTTCAACGTGGTGGCCGACCAGGCGAACAGCATGCTTGCCGCGCTCGGTACGCTGATCGCCCCGGTGTTCGCACCGCTCGGCTTTGGCAACTGGACCTCCGCGGCGGCGCTCGTGGCGGGCTTCGGCGCCAAGGAGAACGTGGTCGCCACCTTGACCGTGCTCATGGGGGGTTCGACCTCGGGGCTCACGCAGCTGTTCACCCCGCTGACCGCCTACGTGTTCCTGACGTTCACGCTTCTGTACACACCCTGCGTGGCCGCTATCTCTGCCGTGCGCAACGAGCTGGGGCGCCGCTACGCGCTCATCGTCGTGGTCATGCAGTGCGGCGTCGCCTGGATCGTGGCGTTCGCGGTGCATGCGATCGGCATGATGCTCGGAGTTGCGTAGGCGCGCGGGAAAATCCATTAATGGGACGGTTTACGAGTGGCCTGTCGAGTAGGTTCGGCATAAGGACTCATGTTTGACCATGAGTTTTCCTGATACGATGGGTTTCTACTCGTGGAGTGCTGCTTAAACCGTCCCATAAACGGGGTTGTCGGTTCGGCGGGCCCACCTGAGCCGCGAAACGGGTCCGTCGCCGCCGAAAACTACTCGCAAACCTCCACCTGGCAGCTGCGCATGGTGGCAAGCGCCGCCTCGTGCGCCGCGGGGGTGACGCCGCCGCACAGGTGCGCGTGCGTGCGCACGGGGATCTCGGGGAAGTGGGCCTTGATGAGCAGGGCGTTGCTCACCACGCAGATGTCGGTGCACAGGCCGATGACCTCGATGGAAGCGATGGGCTCCTCGTCGTTGCGCTGGGCGAGCCACCACACGAGCTCGACCGAGCCGAACGTGGGCTTGTCGAACACGGGAGCCTTGCGATCGGCGCGCACGGCTTCGAGCGCGGGAACGAGCTGCCAACCCGCCGTGTCTCGGATGCAGTGCTCGACCGGAAGGTTGCGTCCTTCCTGCGTCGTGAGGTAGTCCGCCTCGTGGGTGTCGCGTGTGAACACGACAGTGCCCTCGAACGCGTGGGCGTACGCCGCGACATCGTCGACGATCGCCTGCGCCTCGGGCGTGCCGAGTGCGCCGTCGACGAAATCCTTCTGCATATCGATGACGACGAGATAGTTGTTGGCCATAGGATGCCCCCTGTCGGTGCGGAGATGCGGATTTCGCATTGATGATACCCCGCGGCGAAATTCTGGGGAAGTTCAATTTGATCTATGTTAGACTTCGTTACATTGAACTTTGAACTATTCGTAGCCGTCAAAAGTTCAAAGCTGACACGAAATTGAACTTATGGAGATGAGATGGCCCATCAGATATTCGCCGAACGACTCAAAGCCGCCATGGCCGAGCATCGCCTCAAGCAGGCCGATATGGTCAAGGCGGCTTCGGAGCTCGGCGGCAAGCTGGGAAAAAGCCAGATCAGCCAATATGTGAGCGGCAAGACCATGCCGCGCGCCGACGTCGTGAGCCTGCTGTCGCAGATCCTCGGCGTCGACGCCGCATGGCTCACGGGCGAGACGGATCTGCCCCACGCCACCGCGCACGAGGTGGCCGATGGCTCGGACCTGCTCGCCGGTATGCGAGCTAGCGCGCGGCATGAGGCCGCTTCCCCCCGTTCGACCGCAGCGCAACAGCCGGCG
>CAZRPL010000066.1:0-6376 GCA_964602045.1 uncultured Collinsella sp.
GGGTTGGATGGGGACGTGTTCCTTCCAACCCATGCGCTCTCCGTGTGCGGGCGCGGGCGCGCAGCCCATACCGCGCGCTGCGATTCCAGGGTATTAGATGGTTTGCCGGACGAGAGGATGGGCGAAACATGTCATTCGATGTCGCAAAGGCATATCTGGATAGCATCGGTTTGGGCGATCGCGTGATCGCGACCGAGGCGCCGAGCTCGACGGTCGAGGAGGCTGCGGAGGCGCTCGGATGCAAGCCGGAGCATATCGCCAAGACGATGGCGTTTCTGGTGGACGAGGCGCCGGTGCTCGTGCTGTGCGCCGGCGACGCGCGCGTGAACAACAGCATGTTCAAGCGGGTTTTCCACACCAAGGCCAAGATGATTCCCGGCGACGTGGTCGAGGGGCTCGTGGGCCATGCGCCGGGCGGCGTGTGCCCCTTCGGCGCCAAGCCGGCGGCCCACGTGTTTTTGGACGAGTCGCTGCGCCGTTTCGAGGTGGTGTATCCCGCCTGCGGCGACGACCACAGCGGCGTGCGCCTGACGATCCCTGAACTCGAACGGGCGACGCGTGCCGAGGGCTGGATCGACGTCTGCCGCGGCTGGCGTGAGGAGGCGTAAGCCCAGGTGGGCGGATGCAATTTCACCCCAGGGGTGAAATTGCATCCGCGCCCGTGGGTCATTTGGGGACGTGTTCCATCCAACCCATGGGCGGCCTTCGAGGCCGCCCATGGGTTGGATGGAACACGTCCCCAAATGACCCATCATGCCACGGTGGCATAGATGCATGCATGCTTTCAATTGGATTGGTCGCCCGGGCCGTAGCACCATATACTCAGGACCGGATTAGGTCCCGAGCGAACATTCGAACGGCAGGGAGGATGCCATGAACGCAGCTGATCAGGAGGCCATCGAGCGCGCGACTAGGCGTTTCGGCGAGTTGATCGCCGGAGAGCTCGAGCGCATCGAGCGCGTGCGCCAGGACGGCGCGCCCAAGGATTACACGAAGCTCGACCACATCACCATCGGTATCCTGCCCGGTGACGGCATCGGCCCCACCATCGTGGCCCAAGCGGTCCGCGTGCTCGAGTGCCTGCTTGCCGACCAGATCGAGTCCGGTCGCGTCGAGCTTCGCCACATCGAGGGCCTGACCATCGAGCGCCGCGCCGCGCTCGGCGAGTCGCTGCCGCAGGATGTCCTGGACGCCGCTCTCGAGTGCGACGTGCTGCTCAAGGGCCCGCTCACCACGCCTCGTCCCGGCGACCCGTACCCCAACCTCGTGAGTGCCAACAGTCTGCTGCGCCGCGGCCTCGACCTGTTCGTGGGCATGCGCCCCATCCGCATGGCCGATAAGGGCATCGACTGGACGTTCTTCCGTGAGAACCTCGAGGGCGAGTACATCTGGGGCGACAAGGGCATCCAGGTCAACGACGACCTCGCCGTCGACTTCAAGGTCTGCACGCTGCCGGGCACCGAGCGCCTCGCCCGCATGGCGCTCAACTACGCCCGCGCCAACGGCAAGACGACCGTCACGGTGATCACCAAGGCCAACATCGTCAAGCACGCTGATGGCAACTTCCAGCAGATCATCTGCGATGTCGCAGAGCGCGAGTATCCCGACATCACCGTCCAGACCCGCTTGGTCGACGCGACGGCCGCCAAGCTCATGGATTCCGATTTCAACAAGGACTTCCAGGTCATCGTGCTGCCCAACCTCTACGGCGACATCGTGACCGACATCGCCGCCGAACACCAGGGCGGCCTGGGCTCCACCGCGTCGGCGAACCTCGGCAGCCAGTACGCGCTGTTCGAGGCCATCCACGGCACGGCTCCCACGCTGGCCGAGCGGGGTCTGTCGCCGTGGGCGAACCCCTGCAGCGTCATCCGCGCCGCCGGTCTGCTCGTGGGCCACATCGGCTTCCCCGGGCGCCGCGCGAAACTCGAGCAGGCGCTCGACATCTGCTGCGACAACGAGCGCCGCGTCGTCATGGGCTTCGGCGACGGTCCGACCTCGACCGATTTCACGGACTACCTGATCGAGACCATCCAGAAGCTCGGGTAACGGGCAAGCGACCTTCCAGGTGTGCCCCCGCTCAGGCGGGGGCACATTCCGTTTGCGAGCACGTATAAGGAGCACGTATAAGGAGCACGTTATGAGGAAGTTCAAGACCGTGTACATGCGTGGCGGCACCAGCAAGGGCTGCATGTTCCTGCGCGAGGACCTGCCGGCAGACCGCGCCGAGTGGGATGAGATCTTTCTGCAGGTGATGGGCAACCCCGATCCTAAGCAGATCGACGGCATGGGCGGTACCGTCTCGTCCAACAACAAGATCGTCATCGTCTGGAAGAGCGACGAGCCGGGCGTCGACGTCGAGTACGAGGTCGGTCAGGTGATCGTGGGCAAGGCGCAGGTCGATTTCAAGTCCAATTGCGGCAACATGACCTCCGCGGTCGGTCCCTTCGCCGTGGAGGAGGGACTGGTCGAGGTCGTGGAGCCCATCACGACGGTGCACATGCTCAACCGCAACACCGACAAGTACATCGACGTGACCGTGCCCATCGATCCCGACACGCATACGTTCGCCCAGGATGGTGACTGCGCGATCGCGGGCGTCGACGGCACCGCCGCCGAGCTGCTCGTCAAGTTCCTCGACCCGGCGGGTGCCAAAACCGGCGTCCTGCTTCCGACGGGCAAGGTCCGCGAGATGCTCGAGGTTCCCGGTCACGGCTCGATCGAGGCGACGATCCTCGATGTGTCCAATCCCCTGGTCGTCGTGCGCGCATCCGATATCGGCCTTTCGGGCACCGAACTTCCGGCCGACGTCGACGCCGACGCGCGGGCAGCCGAGCTGCTCGAGGCCATCCGCGGGGCGGCTGCCGTCAAGATGGGCTTCGCGAGCGATCTTGCCGATGCGACCGCGAGCAGCCCGGCCGTTCCCAAGGTCGGCTTCGTGACCGCGCCGGTGAGCTATACCGATATCGCCGACAAGGAGGTCTCGGCGTCCGATATGGACGTGTGCGCCCGCGTAATCTCGGTGTTCAAGTGTCACAAGGCGTGTCCGCTTACGGCGGCGAGCGCGATTTCGGTCGCTGCGATGCTCGAGGGTTCCATCGTGCACGGGGCGTGCGAGGGAGTGCTTGCCAAGCCGGGTACGGTGCGCATCGGCCATCCGAGCGGTGTGATGACCATGGTGCCCGATCTGGTCGAGGATGCCGACGGGACGTACGAGCTGCCTAGCGTCGCAGTTCAGCGCACTGCACGTCGCATCATGGACGGCACGGTCTACGTGCGCAAATAGGGGCGCGCTACATACGCTGCATACGGTTTTCGTTGCGGGCGCGTTCGAGGCGTTATGTTCCTCGGACGCGTCTGCGCCGTATGGGGTGGAATCACGTCAGACGTAATTCCATGCTCGGGCGCCTACTCCATGGTGTTGGAGATCACGTCTTCGAAGAACTGGATCAGTTCGATATCGGCGCGGGACAGCGTGGTGTTCCCAAACGTGGCGATGCATAGGGCCCATGCGGCGTTGTGCCGTTCGTCCAGCGACAGGAACTTCACGTCGGTGCCTTCGAGGTCCGCGAGCTGCGTGTAGCTCTGCGGGCCGATGGTGTAGCCCATCCCGCGCGCGGCAAGGCTTTGCGCGGTCGTGTAGTCGCGAACCTCCAAAATGATGTTGGGACGCACGCCCGCCTGCATGAACGAGGTGTCGATCACCTGGCGGATCCGCTGGCCGTACGGCACGGTGATCAGCGGCTCGTCGGCGAGCTCGCGGATGTCGATAACGCGGTAGGGGTACTGATCGCGTGGAGTCGCCTTGGCGATGAGGGGGCTATCACCCGAGACGGTGATCACGAAGGGGTCCTTCCAGAACACGTCGTAGTCGATGTGCCGGCTACCTTCGCCCATAAGGCGGTGCATGACGGCGAAATCGATCTCGCAGGCGGTGAGCGAGCGGTCGAGCTGCTTGGAGTTGCCCTCGACGATGCTCAGCTTGATGTTCGGATACCGTTTGTGGAATTCGGGCAGCACATGGGGCAGCAGAATCTTTCCGAGCAGGCGCGTGGTGCCGAACGTGACGCTGCCGGCCGCCAGCTGTTCCATGTCGGAGAGTTCGGTTTGCAGGTCCTCGTACAGCTTGAGGACGCGGTTCGCCATCGTCAGGTACTTTTTGCCCGCCTGCGTGAGCCGAAGACCGGACGACGTGCGGTCGAACAGCTTGGTACCGAGCCCATCCTCGATGCGCTGGAGCGATTGCGAGAGCGACGGCTGGGCGATATAGAGCTTGCGCGCGGCAGCCGAGACGCTGCCTTCTTCCGCGATGGTTTTGACGTAGGTGAGCTCTCGGTCGTTCACGCGGTCCCCCTTGTTCACCATGTCGTGCCGTCGGTCATACCGGCCAAATAGGTCGAAACATTCAAATGGCTATACCCGATACGGAGAGTCGGTATCTGCCGATTTTGCCCGTTACAAGCAACAGTAGCCAATATACGACCGTTCGGCGGGAGAACTTTGCTGGTATCAAAAAGTAATAACCAGCTAACATGTATGATGAGCTGCTACTATAGGTTGAACACTATGGACACCATCGAAACATAGTATTTGATGTGGACAGTCTGTGTAGGGACACTGGTGCCATCGAACGTCCACACATTCGACGTAGGGGAGTGCACATGGATGCAGTGAAGCTGTACGAAGGGGGCGTCTACCTCGTTGACGGCGAGACCGTCGTCCCGGCAAACGAGGTCGATGCCATCAAGGGCATGACCGGCGAGGAGGTGAACGCCGATTCCGCGCGCAAGGGCACGATCGCCTATCGCATCATGCAGGACCACAACACGTCCGGCGATGAGGCCAACCTCAAGATCAAGTTCGATGCGTTGACGAGCCACGACATCACCTATGTCGGCATCGTCCAGACCGCCAAGGCCTCCGGCCTGACCAAGTTCCCGATCCCGTACGTGCTTACCTGCTGCCACAACTCGCTGTGCGCGGTGGGAGGCACCATCAACGAGGACGACCATCTCTTCGGCCTGTCCGCGGCCAAGCACTACGGCGGCATCTACGTTCCGCCCCACATCGCCGTCATCCACCAGTACATGCGCGAGATGATGGCCGGCGGCGGCAAGATGATCCTCGGCTCCGACTCCCATACCCGCTACGGCGCCCTGGGCACCATGGCCATCGGCGAGGGTGGCGGCGAGCTCGTCAAGCAGCTCCTCGGTCAGACCTACGATGTCGCCACGCCCGAGGTCATCGCCATCTACCTCGAGGGCGCGCCCGCTCCCTATGTCGGCCCGCAGGATATCGCGCTCGCGATCATCGGCGCCGTCTACGAGTGCGGTTACGTCAAGAACAAGGTCATGGAGTTCGTCGGCCCCGGCGTCGCGAGCATGACCACCGACTACCGCAACGGCGTCGACGTCATGACCACCGAGACCACCTGCCTGTCCTCCATCTGGCGCACCGATGCCGATACGCAGAAGTACCTGGCCGACCACGGCCGCGGCGACGACTTCCGCCAGCTCGATCCCGAGAAGATCGCCTACTACGACGGCTGCGTGCGTGTCGACCTCTCCAAGATCCGTCCGATGATCGCCCTGCCGTTCCACCCGAGCAACGTCTTCACCATCGACGAACTCAACGGCAACCTGGACGAGATCTTGGCTTCCGTCGAGGCCCACGCCGACGAGATCGCCGGTCGTGCCGGTTCGCTCGACCTGCGCGGCAAGGTTGACGCCGCCGGTCTGCACGTGCAGCAGGGCACCATTGCCGGCTGCGCGGGCGGCAACTACACCAACGTCATCGAGGCCGCCAACGCCCTGCGCGGCAAGAGCTGCGGCGACGGCGTGTTCAACCTCTCCGTGTACCCCTCCTCCCAGCCGGTCTTCGCCGACCTGGTCAAGAAGGGCGCGATCTTCGACCTCATGCAGGCCGGAGCCATCATCCGCACGGCGTTCTGCGGCCCCTGCTTCGGCGCGGGCGACACGCCGGCCAACAACACGCTGTCCATCCGCCACACCACCCGCAACTTCCCCAACCGCGAGGGCTCCAAGCCCGGCCAGGGGCAGATGGCTGCCGTGGCGCTCATGGACGCCCGCTCCATCGCCGCGACGGCGGCCAACGGCGGCGTGCTGACCTCCGCCGAGACGCTCGACTGCTGGGGTAACGTGCCCGAGCACGAGTTCGACGCCTCGTCCTACGATCACCGCGTCTTCCAGGGCTTCTCCGAGGCCAAGGAAGAGGAGCCGCTGTGCTACGGCCCCAACATCAAGGATTGGCCCGAGATGGAGGCGCTCGGCGAGAACGCCCTGCTCCAGGTCTGCTCCAAGATCCTCGACCCGGTGACCACCACCGACGAGCTCATCCCGTCCGGCGAGACCTCGTC
>CAZRPL010000067.1:0-5526 GCA_964602045.1 uncultured Collinsella sp.
GTCTCGTCGGCGAGTTCCACGATCGTGTTCCCATCGAGCTTGCCCACGGCGGGGTACAGGGTGTCGCCCAGAATCGCCGCCCGGCGGTAATCCACCCGCACCTGGCGCGGCAGTATCTCACGGGAAAGCTGGTCGAGCGCGATTTGGATGTACTGGCAGTTGTTGACGTGCTCGTTGGTGTCGATGAGGCCGCGACCGACGACGAGGGGCTCTCGTTGCTCGAGCGCATCGGGGAGGTCGATCCGATGGCCCTCGTGCGGCATGGCGAGCGGCTCATGCGAGCCGTAGGGGGTGACATGGCGATCGTCGGGTTTGGCGAGTCGGCCGTTCGTAAGGTCGAGGAACGCCCAGGTGGAGTCCGCCCGAGCGATCAGCGAACCGTCGGCTCCCTTGAGATAGAAGTTACGCCGCCCGGTTACGCCCTTGAAGGATGTCGCGAACGTGCCGACCACGACGTGCTCGCACAGGGCGGGATAGCGATCGATGACGATCTGCCAATGGGTGAGGAACCAGGCCCGTTGCTCGCTCTTGAGCCATTCCATCCCGACGCCGAGCGCCTCCGATTGGAACGTGCTGCAATCCTGGAAGGCGTTGACGAGCGCGGGCAGCGTCATGAGGCCGCGATGGCCCACCTCGCTGTAGCGGACGTACCAGGGATATTCGAATGAGTTGTCATCGCGGATGAGCGATGAGGTGTCCAGATCCATGGGTTGACGCTTTCTGCCACGGGATGGCATCGAAACTAGAAGTTCGAACCGTTCCAGCCGAAATGGGCGGTCGTGCGGTATTCGACGTATATCCGCGTCGGATCGATGCCGAGCGTCTCGCTGACGGCGGGGGTGAGAAGGCCGGTCAGCTCCTCCCAGACCTCCGCTGCGATCTGGGTTCGCGCGAAGACGCTCACCTCGACAAGGGCGCAGGGCCGCGCGTCATCGCCGGCGAAAAACATCGGCACCTGCTCGTCGAACGTGCACATGAGCCATTGCTCGGATTTGCCGGGTACGGTCGCAATGGCGTCGCCGAATGAGCGCTTGAGGGCGAGCTGCGCCTCGCGGGGTATGGCGGTTGAGGCGTGAACGCGGATGACGGGCATGGATGCTCCTATGGGTAGGTGGGCTATGGGGCTCAGTCGACGACGGGACCTTGGACGAACCATTCGAGGTCGCCGGCAACACCGCTGTCGTCAAGGTCGATCGAGGCGATGCCGCCGGGCTTGAGCGAAAGATCGACACCGCTGATGCGGCTGATGACGTTGTTCATGAACGGGATGTGACCGACCGCGATCAGGCAGTCGGCATCGGTCGCCGCGACCTGGGAGATGAAGGCGTCCTCATCCTGCTCCCACAGGCTGTCGACGACCACGACGTCGTGGTCGCCTCCGAGCGTGCGATCGACCTCGTCGGCGGTTTGACGAGCGCGGACGGCGGGGCTCGACCAGATGGTCGCATGCGAGGCGCTGTGGGCGTCCAGCAGATAGAACGAGCGCATGAAGCCGTCGACCGAGGCGAGGACGGAGCGGGCCGAATCGGTGAGCTCGCGATCGAAATCGGACTCGCCCGGACCCGTGCCGCGCGCCTTGCCGTGGCGGACGAGGATGAGCTTCTTTACCATGGGGACCATCCTTTACGACGGGGGCATCTGACTCATGATTCTACCCGAGCTCCGCGCGTATGGAGCGAATTCACATCCGATGTCCGCGATGGGTTTTGCCGGCGGCCATCCGCGCTCGTGTCCACGCGATACCGTCCGCCCCTTCCGACATGTGGAACGTCGAGATGATGAGGACACGCACCGTCCGGCGATGTAGAATACGATAATGATTGCTCCCGTGGACGATGCCTTGCGCATCTAGGAAGGAGACCATCGTGTCTGAGATCATCACCGGCAGCCTGAGCGTCTCCAACGACGTCATCGCCGATATCGCCGGGTACGCGGCGCTTTCGTGTTACGGCGTGGTCGGCATGGCCGAGCAGCAGCAGGGCGTCGAGTCCGTGCGCCTGCTTCCCGGCCAGCGTCTGCGCAAGGGCGTTCTCGTATCCTCCACCGAGGACGGGCTCAAGCTCGACCTCCATATCGTGATCGAGAGCGGTGTCAACATGAAATCCGTCTGCGAGAACCTCGCGAGTGCGGTGTCGTTCGCGCTGGCCGAGATCGCCCAGATCGATCCTTCGCATCTCAAGATCGCCATCCACATCGACGCGCTCAAGTCGCGTGGCTAGGCACCGTATCGAGTTTTGGAGTTAAGAGAAGATGATCGCGAAAACCATCCGCACGTGCTTCCCGATCGCGGCTAAGGCAGTTGCCGACAAGGCGGAGGATATCAACAAGCTCAACGTGTTTCCCGTTCCCGACGGAGACACCGGCACGAACATGTCGCTCACGCTCGCCTCGGTGGTCAAGGAACTCACCTCGCTGTCCGCCGACGCGGATATGGAGGCCATCGCCGGAGCCATCACGCACGGTTCGCTCATGGGCGCCCGCGGCAACTCCGGCGTCATCACCTCGCAGATCCTGCGTGGTGCGGCCGAGGGCCTTATCGGCGCCTCATCTCCCACGACGAGCGCCGATGTGGCAGCTGCCCTTCGCCGTTCCGTGAAGGTCGCGTTCCAGGCCGTCCGCAAACCCGTCGAGGGCACGATCCTCACCGTCCTACGCGACATCTCCACCAAGGCCGACGAGTGCGAGAAGAAGAAGCTCGCCCTCGACGAGACCCTCGACGCCATCGTCGTGGAGGCCTACCAGTCGGTGGCGCGCACCCCGGATCTGCTTCCCGTGCTCAAGGAGAACGGCGTCGTGGACTCCGGTGCCTTCGGTTTCGCGATCTTCCTTGAGAACTTCGTCGCCGCGGTGCTCGGTCGCACCTCGCAGGTCGAGGACATCGCCACCACCTTCGATGCCTCCTCGGCGCGCGAGGGCGCGCTCGGTCGCGTCGAGATCGAGGCGAACGACGACTGGGAGGGCTCCGAGTTCCGGTATTGCAACGAGTTCCTCTTCAAGGCCGAGAAGCGCTTCGACGAGGACGAATGCCTGAAGTTCCTCGCCTCGATGGGCGATTGCGAGCTGCTCGTCGGCGCCTATCCGGACTACAAGATCCACGTCCACTCCAACACCCCCAACCTCGTGCTCGAGCACATGCTGCAATTCGGTCAGGTCTACGAGGTGTTCATCCACAACATGGATATGGAGTCCCATGAGCGCACCGCCAAGATCCATGCCGACCAGGAGGCGGCGGCCGAGCCCGCCAAGCCCCTCGGCTTCGTCGCGGTGGCAGCCGGTTCGGGCGAGGGTGAGATCCTCACCTCCATGGGCGTCGATGTGATCGTGTCCGGCGGTCAGACCATGAACCCCTCGACGGCCGACCTGCTCGCCGCCGTCGAGCAGGTGAACGCCGAGGCCGTCATCGTCCTGCCCAACAACGGCAACATCCGCATGGCCGCCGAGGCGGCAGCTTCGGCCTGCACCGACAAGCAGGTCCTCGTCGTTCCCACCAAGACGGTCCCGCAGGCGTTCTCCGCCCTGTTCGCCGTCATGCCCGAGACGCCCGCCGATGAGGTCGCCGAGGCCATGGCCGAGGCCGCCGCGGAGGTCCGCGACGGCGAGGTCACGACCGCGGTGCGAGACAGCTCCGCCTCGGACGGCAGCCCCATACACGCAGGCGACGTGATGGGCATCATCTCCGGCTCCATCGACGTCGTGGGCTCCGACATCAAGCAGGTCACGCTCGACTGCATCAACCGCATGCAGGATGAGGAGGAGGGCGATACGCTCACCATCCTGGCCGGTTCCGACATGGACGACGAGGCCTTCGAGGATCTCATCGCAGCGATCGAGGAGGCCCAGCCCGACCTCGAGATCGATTCGCACCGCGGTGAGCAGCCCCTGTACCCGGTGATCTTCTCCATCGAGTAGCGTCGTGCCCGCAGCGTGCAACATCACCGCGCCGCGGGTGTCCTCGCGTCTGGCGAGGATGTCGCTGCTCGCCCAGGATATCGCTCGACTCAAATACGTTTCGGGTGCTCGCGAGGAGGCCCTCCGACGTCTCGGGATCGAGACCGTGGAGGACCTCCTTTGCCATATCCCGCGCCGGTATCTTGATTTCAGCCATGCCTACACGATCGAGGGCGCCCCGCTCGGGTGCGTCTGCACGATCGTGGCGACCGTCGACCGCGTGCGTGAGAAGCGCCCGCGTCCCCGTATGGTCGTGACCGAGGTGAGTCTCGTCGATCCGACGGGCGTTTTGCAGGTCGCCTTCTTCAAGCAGCCGTGGATCTCGCGCGATCTTGCCGTCGGGGACCGTCTGGCGGTCATGGGAACCGTGGAGTTCGCCTACGGGTTCAAGCAGATGAGCTCGCCGCATTACGAGAAGCTCGATCCAAGTGCCGCCACCGGCTCGATCCTGCCGGTACATCCGGTAGGCGAGGGCATCAGCCAGGCGTGGATGCGCCGCATCGTCTCGGGTGCGCTCGAGACGGTGGCGTCCGTTCCCGACCCGCTGCCGGCGCGTCTCCGCGCCCGCCGCGCTCTCATGAGCTTCGCCCGCTCGCTTCGCGCGATCCATTTCCCGTCATCGATGGGGGAGCGCGATCTCGCCCGTCGGCGTCTGGCCTACGACGAGACGTTGCTGTTGCAGCTCGCGCTTCGCCTGCGCAACGACGCCAATCTGCTCGACGTGGCGCCTGTCGCCCACGTGGTCGGCGCCCATGTCGAGGCGATGCGCGCGGCGTTGCCCTTCGCCCTCACCGATGAGCAGGACCGTGCCGTCGACGACATCCTGTGCGACCTCGCGTGCGGCGAGCGGGTGATGAACCGTTTGCTGCTCGGCGATGTGGGCACGGGCAAGACCGCGGTCGCCTTGGTCGTGCTCGCCGCCGTCGCCGACACGGGGACGCAGGCGTGCGTCATGGCGCCCACCGGCGTGCTCGCACAGCAGTACGCGGTCAAGTGCATCCCCTTGCTCGCCGAGGCGGGCATCCGCGCCGCGCTGCTCACCGGCTCCACGCCCGCGTCCGAGCGTGCGGACATCGTCGAGGATGTCGCATCCGGCGCCATCGACGTGCTGTTCGGCACGCATGCCGTCCTTTCCGACGATGTGACGTTCCGCCGCCTATCGTTCGTGGTGATCGACGAGCAGCATCGCTTCGGCGTGGGTCAGCGTAACGCCCTGCGCGCCAAGGGTCCCGGGGCCGATCTGCTCGTGATGAGCGCCACGCCCATTCCCCGCACCCTCGCGCTGTCCGTGTACGGAGACCTCGAGACGAGCATCATCCGGCACCGTCCCGTCGAGGGCGCCGGGATCCGCACGCGCGTGCTCGACGAGGCGAACCGCGACATCGCCTACGGCGCGATCCGCGACGCCGTGGCGGCCGGACAGCGGGCCTACGTGATCTGCCCGCTCGTCAGCGAGCAGGACGACCCTGACGAGCTCGAGGACGTCGTCGGCACCGAGGAGGACGAGCAGGGCCATCGTCGCACGCTGCCGGACCTCCATGCCGTCGAGACCGAGGTCGAGCGCATCGCCCGTATCTT
>CAZRPL010000068.1:0-5189 GCA_964602045.1 uncultured Collinsella sp.
TTCGCCTTGGCCGAGATGGACCTCAGGCTCCGTCACGAGGGCGAGATCTTGGGCCTGCGTCAGCACGGCGGGGTCACGTTGCGTTTCGTCGATCTGGATGCCGATGCCGATCTGATCGAGGCCGCGCATATGGATGCCGTCGAGCTTTTGCGGTATGCTCCCACGCTGAACGCGACGGCGACCCTGCCGTTGCGCCACCGCGTGATCGAGCGCTACGGCGATATCTTCAAGGAGGTCAGTGGGGGATGAGGATCGTTGCGGGCATGTGGCGTGGGCGCCGCATCGGCGAGCCGACGGGTCGTGCCGTGACACGGCCGACCACCGATCGCGTGCGCGAGGCCATGGCATCCATGGTCGACTCGGCACGCGACGAGGGTATCGAGGGCGCGGTCGTGCTCGACGCGTTCGCCGGGTCCGGCGCGCTCGGCATCGAGATGCTCTCGCGCGGCGCCGCGTTCGCGTCGTTTTTCGATATCGACCGCGGTGCGGCGGCGCTCGTGCGCAAAAACCTCGAGCAGCTGGGGTGCGCACGAGACCGCTACCGTGTGACCTGCGGCGATGTGATCGCGCACGCTGAGCGCGGGCGCGCTGCGGGCGGTCCGTTCGACGTCGTGTTCATCGATGCCCCGTACGCCCTGGGGGCCGATCCCGCCGAGTCGCTGCTCGCGGCCCTTGCCTCGACCGGCCAGCTCTCACCCGGCGCTATCGCGATCGTGGAGCACGCCGCCGATGACGCGGGCGGCCGACCCGATGGCTTCACGGTCGTTCGCGAGAAGCGCTACGGGTCGATCGCCGTCGATCTTCTGCGCATGAACTAGCAGTCCTATCCGTTTCGATCAGAAAGCGATCCCATGCAGCCCATCATCGAGCACGCGCTCGTACCCGGTACGTTCGATCCCATCACCTTCGGCCATATCGACGTGGTGACGCGCGCGCGTCGTCTGTTCCCGCGCGTCACCGTCGCGGTGGCCGCCTCCATCGGCAAGAACGGGTCCGGTCCCACGTTCAGCCTGGAGGAACGCGTGGCGCTCGCCAGCGAGGCGCTCTCGGGCATCGAAGGCGTCGAGGTCCTGCCGTTTTGCGGCCTGCTCGTCGATTTCGCCCGCGAGGTCGGCGCCGGCGCGTTGGTCAAGGGTCTGCGCGCCATGACCGATTTCGAATACGAGCTTCAGCAGGCCGATCTCAACTATCGCTTGGATTCCGATCTCGAGTCGATCTTCGTGATGAGCGCGCCCCAGTACGGCTACATCTCCTCCTCGGTCGTGCGGCAGATCGCCTCGTTCGGCGGGGACGTGAGCTCGCTGGTGCCCGAGAACGTCCAAGCGGCCCTGCGTGAGCACTTCAAGTAAGGAACACAAAGGTGCGCGCCTGTCCGGCAATCTGCGCGCATGTGGTACTATTACCTGTTGACAGCAGCCAACGGAAGGAGACTTGATGGCTGGCGACAACTTTCCCGGCGAGAGGATCGAGAGCCTTGTCGATGAGCTTGAGGGTATCATCGACGAAGCCAAGCCTCCCTTCGGCAAATCCGCTCAGTTCAAAGTCATCGAGACCGAGGTGTTCTACAACATCCTCGATGAGATTCGCATGAGCTATCCCGAGGAGTGGCAAAAATCCCGCCGCATCCTCAAGGAGCGCGATGAGCTTATGGCCAGTGCAACGGCGCAGGCCGACTCCATCATCGCCGATGCGCAGCAGCAGGCGCTGACCATCGCCGGCGAGCAGGAGATCGTGCGCCTGGCCCAACAGCAGGCCGACGATATCCGCGAGCGCGCCCAACAGTACGAGCGCGAGACCCGCTATGCCGCCGAGGACTACGCCGAGCAGGTGTTCACCCATCTCGAGGAGAACCTCAAGTCGCTGACGTCCACGGTCGCGCGCTGCCGCCAGCAGCTCAACGAGGGCTCCAGCGCCCAGAACGGCGCCTGGTAATGGAGGGGATCAAGCCCGTCGTCATCGACCTGACCGACCGCTTGGAGAATCCCGGCGATTCCTTCTCGCTGACCGGTCGCGTCGATATCGATGCCTACACCACCGGCGAGAAGAGCTTCTCGCTTTCCGACGGTGTGTCCTATGACGTGGTGCTCACCAATGCCGGTGACGGCATCCTGGTGACCGGTCTTGTCCGCGCGGCGGCCGAGGGGGCCTGCGACCGGTGTTTGGAGCCGGCCCACTTCGATATCGCCGGCGAGATCGAGGAATACTACCTGTTCGAGGAGCCCGAGGACGCCGAGGAGTATGAAGACGGCTTCGAGCTCGTCACGCCCGAGCGCACGGTCGACCTGTCCGGTGCCATCTGGGATGCCATGGTCATGGACACCCCGTTCGTCGTGCTATGCCGCCCCGATTGCGCGGGCCTGTGTCCGACGTGCGGGGCGAATCTGAACGACGGTCCCTGCGGATGCGCCGAGGCCGCCGAGCAGGCGTGGGTCGACAGCGACGAGAACCCCTTCGCCGCCCTGCGCAACCTCAAGCTCGGGGACCGCGACGAGGCTTGATCGCCTGCAACGCGTGTGGAGATTGTAAACATCTGGACACGGGCGCGTTCTATGCTAATATCGCTACTTGCGCGTAATCGTGCCAGGACACAGTCATAAAGAGAGGTTATCATGCCAGTACCTAAGCAAAAGAAGGGCCGCGGAGCCACTCACACCCGTCGTTCCGCCAACATGAAGATCGATGCGCCCTCCCGCTCCGTTTGCCCTCGTTGCGGTGCCGTCAAGCTTCCGCATCACGTTTGCCCCAACTGCGGCTACTACAAGGATCGCGAGGTCATCGTCACCGAGTAACTCGGTGTCTTGCCTCTTCGATCGCGCATGTGTCTATGGCAGCGTGAGAGACATGGAACCGTATGGCCGGCTCGCAGAGTCGGCCATTTGTCGTTAAGGGGGTATTCCCGTGAAGAAGGTACGTATCGCCGTCGACGTGGTCGGCGGTGACGAGGAGCCCAAGGTCGTTCTCGACGGTATCGATGCCGCCCTCGCCGCCGATGCGGAGCTGGAGGTGCTCGCCGTCGGCCCCGCCGACCTCGTCGAGCCCTTCGCCGCCGAGCGCGATCGCGTCGAGGCGCTGGTCGCACCGGATGTCATCACGATGGAGGATGATCCGATCCAGGCTGTGATGCACAAGCGCAAGTCCTCGATCGTGCTCGCGTGCCGCGCCGTCAAGAAGGGCGAGGCCGACGGCTTCTTCTCCGCGGGTTCCACCGGCGCCATGACGGCGGCGGCCACCGCGTACGTGACGCCGTTCAAGTACCTCAACGAGGCGGGCGAGAAGCGCCCGATCCGTCCTTGCATCGTAAGCGAGATCCCCAATCGTGCGGGCGGCTTCACGGTTTTGGCCGACATGGGCGCCAATCCCGACATCGATGCCGACGACATGGTGCGCTTCGGGCAGATGGCCTGCACGTACGCCCGTGTGGTCTGTGGTATCGCCAACCCGCGCGTCGGCCTACTGTCCAACGGCTCCGAGGACACCAAGGGCTCGCACTTCACCAAGGAATGCTTCCCGCTCATGCGCGATAACGTCAAGGGCTTCGTCGGCAACTGCGAGGGCACCGACCTCACCTCGGGCAACTTCGACGTCGTCGTGTGCGACGGTTTCTCGGGCAACATCGCGCTCAAGGCGACCGAGGGCGCGGCAAAGCTGCTGCTCCACGAGCTCAAGCGCGTGCTGCTCTCCTCGACGTCCGGCAAGATCGCCGGCTTGCTCGTCAAGCGCGGCCTCAAGTCCATCCAGGCTCGTCTTTCGGGCGATGCGCGCGGCGGCGCGGTGCTGCTCGGCCTGCGCGGGGTCGTCGTGATCGGCCACGGCGCCACGAGCGTCGAGGCCGTCAAGAACGGCACGCTCACCGCCGCAAACGCGGTACGCGGCAATCTCGTGGAGATGCTCGCCGCTTCCATGGATAACATCGTCCGCTAGTACGACGGCGCCTGCGGTCGTGCGGTATGCGGGTACAATCAGACGCAGGGTATCCGGCGCAGGGTCGCGCCGGGTTTCATGAAAGGAGCGCGCGATGGAGCGCACGGAAATCTTCGCCAAAGTCGCCGACGTGGCGTCCGATATCCTCGGGGTCGACATCGACAGCATCACCGAGCAGACCTCCTTCGACGACCTCGACGCCGATTCGCTCGACCGTCTCCAGCTCGTCACCGCCATGGAGGATGAGTTCGATATCGAATTCGACGAGGAGCGCCTGACCTCGATCGCTTCGGTCGCCGACGCCATCGATGCGATCGATGCCGCACTGGAGGGCTGAGGCCGTGCCGGTATCCGAAAAGCTCGCCCGCATCGAGGAGATCTGCGGCCACACCTTCCGCGATCGCGTGCTGCTCCGTTCCGCCATCACCCATCCCTCGGCCGTCGAGGGGCAGCCGGTCGACGCTTCCTACGAGCGCCTGGAGTTCCTCGGCGACTCGATTCTGGGCTCGGTCGTCGCGCTGTCCCTGTATCGGGCGTATCCTTCCTTCGACGAAGGCAAGCTCACACGTCTCAAGGTCTCGCTCGTCTCGGGCATGACCCTCTCCGAGGTCGGACGCGAGCTCGGCATCGATGAATGCATCATCTTCGGGTCCTCTGAGATGGGCACCGGCGCGCGCGGCATGCATTCCGCCCTCGAGAACGTCTACGAGGCGCTCGTCGGTGCGCTGTATCTCGATGGCGGCTGGGATGTCGCCGAAGCCTTCATCACGCGCACGCTCAAGCCCCATCTGGCCGACGAGCGCGCCGAGCACCCTACGAATCCCAAGTCCTATCTGCAGGAGTGTGTGCAGCGCGACCGTATGGAGGCGCCTGCATACAAGCTCGTCGACAGCAGCGGTCCCGCGCACGAGCCAACCTTCACCGCGGTCGCCATCGTGGACGGCATCCGTCGCGGGCGGGGGAGCGGCTCCTCCAAGAAGGAGGCTGAGGCCGCGGCCGCGCTCGATGCCCTCGAGCGGATGGGCTATACGCACAACGGCGTCATCTTGAAGCGCAAGCTCGGTTAGCGAGGTCGACGCGTGTACCTGAAATCCCTCACCCTCAAAGGATTCAAATCGTTCGCCGATCGGGCGCACATGACGTTCGAACCCGGTCTCACGGTCATCGTCGGTCCGAACGGTTCGGGCAAATCCAATATCTCCGATGCGATCCTGTGGGTTCTGGGCGAGCAGAGCGCCAAGCAGCTGCGCGGCCAGGCCATGGAGGAC
>CAZRPL010000069.1:0-537 GCA_964602045.1 uncultured Collinsella sp.
CCGCTTGGATACTTTTCATACCCCACCAAAACCGAACCGTAACATCCTCGACCCCCCGATTGGGCATGCGTATAACTCGCCAGACGTACTTTCACCTCAAGCGCCATCGCGGCAAAGAAAAAGCGGGGCCCACCCGAAGGTAGGCCCCGCTTGCGCGTGCACATGACTCGAAGCGATTAGCGCTTGGAGAACTGCGGAGCGCGACGGGCCTTCTTGAGGCCGTACTTCTTGCGCTCGACGACGCGAGCGTCGCGGGTCAGGAAACCGGCGCGCTTGAGGTCGGCACGGTAGTCGCCGGCGTTGAGCAGCGCGCGGGCGATGCCCAGACGCAGGGCGCCAGCCTGGCCGGTGATGCCGCCGCCGTCGCACAGGGCGATGACGTCGAAGGTACCGGCGGTGTCGGTCACCTTGAAGGGAGCGAGCGCGTTATCGACCAGCTGCTTGCGGCCGAAATACTCAGCGGCGTCACGCTTGTTGACGGTCACCTTGCCGGTGCCGGGGACGATGCGGACGCGGGCAACGGCGTTCTTGCGACGG
>CAZRPL010000069.1:610-5110 GCA_964602045.1 uncultured Collinsella sp.
CCGCATAGACCTTGAGCTTCTTGAGCTGAGCGCGGCCGAGGGTGGTCTTGGGGAGCATGCCGCGGACGGCGCGCTCGATGACCTGCTCGGGGTGCTTGGCCATGGCCTGGCGGAAGCTCTCGGCCTTGAGGCCGCCATTGTAGCCGCTGTGACGGTAGTAGACCTTCTGGTCGGCCTTGTTGCCGGTAAGCTGGACCTTATCGGCATTGATGACCACCACAAAGTCACCGCAGTCAGAGTTCGGGGTGAACTGAGGCTTGTTCTTACCGCGCAGGATCATGGCGACCTGCGTGGCCAGACGGCCCAGGACAGCACCCTCGGCATCGACGAGGACCCAGTTACGGGCGACCTCGCCCTGCTTGGCGTAGTGAGTCGACTTCTGAATCACTTGACTCCTCCATGTACAGTACGTGTCTTAACAGAGATTCACGGGGCTCTGCAAATGACCGTAGAATTATAGCGCGCCCACCTGCAAGGTCAACGCGGCTTTTTGCTTCTCGCAGACTTTCTGCACATGTCGCGGGACACGGAGACCCGTCCTTGAATCCCCAAAAGCGACCCACCGCGTTTTACTCGAAGATGTCCCAATTTTCTCCTGGCCCCTTTTGGGACATCTTGTGTGCCGTATTGCCCAAACCGGCGACGCGGAGCCGGGACTAGCGCCTCGATCCGCCTTCAAGTACCGCCACAGGCCGGCGAACGCTTCTCGACGATTCCATTTTGCAAGGCGCAGGTGTCAGCCCAGGAAGGCCTCGATCTCGCTCAGATGCCGCTCGCACTCCTGCCGGCCCTGGATGTACAGGTCGAGCAGCTTGGCGGCGTCGTGCTCGATATGCCCGACCTCCACCGGCCGCGGTGGCGCCAACACGAGCGCGCGTCCCTGCTCCTCATAGCTCCAGATATGCTCGCGCTGCTCGTTGTAGCGCTCATGCCGGCTCGCGATCGCCTCGAGCAGGTACGGATACGCGCCATAGCGCGCCTTCGCGGGCCCCATCAGCTCGTACGGGCCCTTCTTGTAGGAGCGGTGCTGCGTGAGCACCACGAGCGCACGATCGAACCCCGCATCCTCAAGCACATGCTCCACCGGCACCGAGTCGGCCACCCCGCCATCCAGATACAGATGGCCGTCGATCTCGACCGGCGGCGCCATGAGCGGCAGCGAGGTCGAGGCGCGTACGACATCGATATCGAGCACGGCATTTTTGACCTCCATGTAGGCGGCCGTTCCGAAGACGATATCGGTCGCGGTGGCGATCAGCGGCATGGGATTGGCCAGATACGTCTCGTTATCAAAGGGATCGAGTCGATCCTGCACGTCGTTGAGCATGAAATCATAGCCGATCACACTGCCGTTGCGAGCGAGCGACTTACCGCCCATGTAGCGGCTATCGTTGCAGAAGGCGAGGTTGATACGGTTGGGCCGTCCGATCTGACGCGATTTGTAGCTCAGCGCGTTCAGCACGCCCGCCGAGACACCGTAGCAGGCATCGGGCTGCACATGATGCTCGAGCAGCACATCCAACACACCAGCCGTGAACTGGCCGCGAAAACTGCCGCCCTCCAGGATGATCGCCGTCTTGCCTGCGTTGCGTGCCCGTTCTTCCATACGCCGTCCCCGCTCGAAAACCACCGAACGCCTCGACGCCCGGCTGCTGCTTTTGTTCTTCTACCACAAAGGACCGGCCCGCAAACATATGAATGTGCGACCAGCGCTGCAACACGGCACCATATACGGTGTACGCAAAGCACATCGAAACAAAACGTGCCCGGATCCAGGGGTCGAGGCTGGATCCGGGCGAAGGGTGCCTGTCAGCAGGGTCGAAGTCGTGACAGGTGCCGTACGTCACGCCTATCTGGGTCGGAGATGGAAGACGCGACGCAGCTCATTCGGACAAAAGTCCGGAATGGCCACCATGAATTACATGCCGGACGACATGCATCGGTGCCGGACGTACGCCGTGCAAGGCCGCCGAACACATCGGGGCCACTGCAAACGGGTTATCAAAACCCGCGCACTCTACGAAGCACGACGGGAGCGAGCACGCAGCGCCAAACCGGCGCCGCAGGCGAGCACGCCACCGGCGAGGACCATCACGAACGGCAGGATGTTGTCACCGGTCTGCGGGATGTCCTCCTCAGGCGTCACGGGCGGCTCAGGAGCCTGCACGAGCTCCAGCTTGGGCGTGGCGTCCACGTCGTACACGTACGCGCCGTCCACGGTGTTGGGCATGCCGATCAAGAACGGGTCGATCGCCATGTAACCATCGGCCGGCTCATGCTGGGCCACGAGGTACAGGCCGAGCTGCACATCGGTGAACACCGCGTGCCCCTCGTCATCGATGGCCACGGTGGTTCCGCGCAAGCCGTGATCGTCCGCCCACGCAGCGAGCGCCTCGGCATCCTCAGGCGACTGCAGATCGTCCAGAACCACGCCGCTGCCCCGATAGTCGTCACCGAGCGCGAACAGGTAGTCGCCGTCGTCGGACACGACGTCGCCCACGCGATACAGCGTCACCGTTCCGCCGGGGACCGCCACGTCGTCATACGTCATGTCGATCGAAATCGTACCGGTGCGCGACGTGTTGGGAACATCGTGCGCATAGGCGCTCACGGCGCCCGCGCACATCACGACGAGCGTGAACGCAAGCAGAGACGCACGTTTGAGAAGCTTCATGCGATGCCCTCCTACTTCCTGTTGCGCGCGCGGACGCGCAACGCGATTCCTGTTCCTATCGCCGCGATGCCGAGCAGCAGCGCGACGAGTGCCACCGTCTGCGGCGTGATGGGCGATGTCGCGACCTCGGCGGACACGCCGGAGACGCGGTGCCCCCTCACCAACAGGCGATGGGAGTTGATCCCGTAGGGCGTACACGTGACGAGCGTGCACAGATCCCGATCGGGATCGATGGCGAGCGCGTCCATGTCGTACGGATCGACGACGAGGATCTGATCGACCTCATAGGTCATGGTCCTGTCGAGAACCGTCAGAGTGTACGTGTCGCCCTCCTCGAGCTTGTCGAGGCCGGTGAACAGCTCCGCGCTCGGCAGACCTCGATGGCCCGACAAGACGCAGTGCGTCCCCACTCCGCCGGTGGGCAGCGAACTGCCCTCGAGGTGACCGGCGCCCACCTGCAGGACGGATTCCTCCGTACCGTGGTAGATCGGCATCGAGACACCGAGCCGCGGGATGTCGAGATACCCCATGATGCCGGTGTCGGATACCCTGAGCTCGTTCTCGTAGAGCGCTCGCTCCGAGTTGTTCATCTCGAAGCGGTCCGGGTCCTGGGCAAGCTCGGCGTTGTATTGCTCCGCCTGCTCCCAGAGCTCGTCGTTGCGCTCTTCGTCAAGCTCCGACACCTGCTCGGTGTAGTCGACGATCGCCTGCGACATGTGGAACGAGTTCCACATGTTGCTGACTGTCGGATACAGCAGCAAGGACAACCCAACGACGAGCAGCGCGATCAGGACGATATTGGATGCCTTGATCCGGTTGGTCTTTCTCACGCTGGGCTCTCCTTGCCGCTGTGCCAAGCGGCACCTGCCTGGTCGTGTCCCCTCTCGGGAGGGCGGGCGATACGCTCGCCCTCCCGACTGGGACGTCATGCCCCTATGGGCGGATGGACGAAACTACTTGATGTTCGCGGAACGCTTGCGGTACACGAGCGTGCCGGCAGCCGCGACGACGATGATGCCGCCGGCGACGTAGAAAATCGTGGTGCCCATGCCACCGGTGGTGGGCAGGAGGGAACCGGCCTTGTTGACGACGTGGATACCGCCGGTCTGCCAGGTTCCGTTGGAGACGGACGCCTCGAGGTTGGCGTCCTTGACGGCGATCTCGACGCGCTCGGCGAGCTTGTTGTATCCGTCGGGAGCCTTGGTCTCCTCGAGGTAGTAGTTGGTGTTGGCGTCAAAGCCCTTGATCTCGAGCTGGCCGTTGACGGTGGTGATGTACTCGACGCCGGTCTCGCCGTCCTTGGCGAGGCGATACACGCCGTCGGAGACCTTGACGAGAGCGATCTCCTTGCCACCGGTCTTGGCGTCGTAGAGCTTGAACTGGGCGCCGTCGAGGACCTTGTTGGCCTCGTCGGTCTTCACGACGTCGACCTTAAAGGTGTAGGTCTTGGTCTCATCCCAGGTGGTCTCGTAATTGCTCTTCTCGCCGAACTTAAGCTTGGTCTTGTTGGAGTTGCCATCGCCAGCGATGACCGCGTTCTCGTTCACCACGGCATCATAGGTCACGACGATGTCGGTATCAGTGGTGATGGTGTCGAGATAGGACTGGTGGAAGACAACCTCAAAGGTGCAGCCATCGCCAAGACCAGTGGTGATGACGTGATAGTCACCGGTGTTCGCGTCCTGACCCTTAGTGAGGTTGACGGCCTCGATGGAATCGGGGTCGAGCGTGAGGCCGGCGGACATGACATCGTGAAGGACGTAGCTCTCGGCGCCGGGCTTAGCACCGATGGTGGTCTGGAACTCAACGGTCTGACCGATCTCAGC
>CAZRPL010000070.1:0-4940 GCA_964602045.1 uncultured Collinsella sp.
AAAATAACCCCAGGGGTTTTTCTACATGCCATGTAAGATAACCCCAGGGGTTTTTCTACATCAAGGGACGTACCGTCGCAATCGTTTTGCCGATCATCTTTCTGGCGATCGGCGTCTTTTTCTTCAACTCGCTCGGCAGCGGCGCGCCGGAGGGCGTCGATAACGGCGCGATCACTCTGCGCAGCGTGACGCTTTCCGGAGAAGACTAGATGCCGTCCACCTCCGAATTTCCGCCGTTCGCCGTGCTGCCTCTTCCGTTGGTTTATCCGAGCACGGCAGAATGACACCTAATCGCATACGTAAGGCGTGTTACTGGTAGGCAGGCACTAACCTTCGGCTTTCGAGGCGGCGCAAGCGTCGCGGATATGTCGTCGGTCGGTGCTTTTTTCATGCCGGCATATCGCTTCCGCCCAGCGCGTCTTGCAACTCTTTCGCCTCCTCCAAGCCAGCGACGTTCGGTCCGGGTCATCCCGGAATCATCCGCGCCCGTCATCAGGGCGCATGAACGCTAGGAGGCGTACATGAAGGACAAGATCTTCGGAATCCTTCAGCGCGTGGGACGTTCGTTCATGCTTCCCATCGCGGTTCTGCCAGTGGCCGGCCTGCTTCTGGGTCTCGGCAGCTCATTTACGAACGAGACCACCCTCGCCACGTACAACCTGCTGGGCATCATGGGGCCCGGCACCATCGCTTGGGATGTCTTTACGGTGCTTTCCGCCTGCGGCGGCGTGATCTTCGACAACCTGCCGCTCATCTTCGCCGTGGGCGTGGCCATCGGCATGGCGCGCGCCGAGAAAGAGGTCGCGGCGCTCTCCGCTGCCGTCGCGTTTCTCGTCATGCACTCCGCGATCTCGGCCAAGGGCGGCAAGAAGAATACGATCTACGCAGCGTTCATCGACGGCGCGACCGCGAGCGTGCTTGGCATCACCTCGCTGCAGATGGGCGCCTTTGGTGGCATCATCGTGGGCCTGGGCACCTCGGCGCTGCACAACAAGTTCTATAAGATCCAGCTGCCCCAGGCGCTTTCGTTCTTCGGCGGCTCGCGCTTCGTGCCGATCATCTCCACAGTCGTGTTCACCTTCGTGGGCATCGCGATGTTCTTCATCTGGCAGCCCGTTCAGGACGGTATCAACGCGCTGGGCTATGCCGTGGCGAGTGCCGGTCCGGTCGGCGTCTTCCTGTTCGGCATGATCAAGCGCCTGCTCATTCCCTTCGGCCTGCATCACGTCTTCTACCTGCCCTTCTGGCAGACCGCTGTCGGCGGCTCCATGGAGGTTGCCGGCCAGATGGTCTACGGCGCCCAGAACATCTTCTTCGCGCAGCTGGCCGACCCCACCGTCACGCACTTCTCCACGGCGGGTACTTGGTGCTTCACCGGCGAATTCGTCCTGTATATCTTCGCTTTCCCCGGTGCTGCGCTCGCCATGTACCAGGCGGCCAGGCCCGAGCGCAAGAAAGTCGTCGGCGGCCTGTTGCTTTCCGCGGCGCTGACTTCCATGCTCACCGGTATCACCGAGCCCCTTGAGTTCTCCTTCCTGTTCGTCGCACCGGTGCTTTTCGGCATCTCCACCGTGTTTGCGGGCCTCGCTTACATGCTGTGCTACCTGCTCAACATCACCGTCGGTCTCACCTTCTCGGGTGGCTTCCTCGATCTGTTCATGTTCGGCATCCTGCAGGGTAACGACAAGACGAGCTGGCTGCTCATCATCCCGTTGGGCATCGCGTTCTTTGCCGTGTACTACCTGCTGTTCACGTTCCTGATCAAGAAGTTCGACTTCGCGACGCCCGGTCGCGAGGAGGGGGATACCGAGACCAAGCTCTACACCAAGGCCGACTACAATGCCCGCAAGGAGGGCGAGCAGGCGCAAGACGCCGCGGGTGCTTCCGCTGACGACGAGCGGTCCGCGCAGATCACGGCCGGTCTGGGCGGCGCGGCGAACATCCGCGACGTCGACTGTTGCGCCACCCGTCTGCGCGTGACGGTCCACGACGGTTCGCTTGTCGAAGATTCGCTGCTCAAGGCCACCGGTGCCGCAGGCGTCATCAAACGCGGCGAGGGCGTGCAGGTGGTCTACGGTCCGCAGGTGAACGTGATCAAGACCGAGCTCGAGGCGTATCTTGCCGCATTGCCCGTAGCGGACGCCGCGAGCGGGGAAGAGGATGCGAAGAAGGCCGACGCCGAGTCCACAGCGAGCGAGGAGGCGCGTGAGCCGGTGGAGACCATCACGCTGGGCAGCCCCCTTGCTGGAGAGGCTTTGGCGCTCACATCATGCCCCGATCCCGTTTTCGCAGGTAAGATGATGGGAGATGGCGCCAGCATCGTTCCGAGCGAGGGTGTACTCGTGGCGCCGTGCGATGCCAAGGTCGCCTTCGTGTTCGAGACCAAGCACGCCGTGGGACTCGAGCTTCCGGATGGCACGGGGGTCCTCTGCCACGTTGGCATCGATACCGTCAAGCTGGGCGGCGAAGGCTTTACCGCCCATGTGGCGCAAGGTGATGAGGTCAAACGCGGTGATACACTGTTGACGTTCGACGTGGCCCAGATCGCCCAAAGCGCTCCGAGCATCTCGACGCCGGTGCTTGTCACGAGCACTGACGACAACCACAAGGTGCGCCAGTTGGCTTTCGGTCATGTGAACCGGGGAGACGACCTGCTCGCGATCGATATCTTCGAGGCGTAGGCGGCGTCCTTCGCATGATTCCCGTCGGGCGGTCTTGCAGAAGATCGCCCGACGGCGCCCGTGACCGAGGATGCTCCGTCCGCGAATACTTGGGAAGGCTGCCATGTACCGCATCACCAAACCCCTGAATCATAACGCCGTACTCGCCTTCGACGTCGACGATGGGCACGAGTATCTGGTCGTGGGCCGAGGAGTGGGCTTCGGTCGTAAGCCCGGCGAGCGCGTGGAGGGTTTCGAGTGCGGAGGCGAGGTCCAACGTTATCTGCTTTCGCAGGATGCGGGCGGACGCGGTGCGGCGCGCGAGGCGATCGAGCGGCTGGATCCTCGTGTGCTGGATGCTGCCGAAGATATCTACAGGGAAGGGCGTGCGGTTTTCGGAACGCTCGATCCGGAAATGCTGCTGCCGCTCGCCGACCATCTTGCTTTCGCCGTCGCGCGGGCGCACGATGGACGCGCGGTGGCCAACCCGCTGACCGAAGATATACGGGCGCTTTTTCCTCGTGAGTTCGAGATCGCCGCGCGCGACGTGACACGGCTGGGGGAGACTTTGGGGCTGTATTTGGGTGACGATGAGGCCGGATTGGTCGCGCTGCATGTGCACGCGGCACTCGACGACACGCACGTGAGTCAAGCCATGACCATAGCGCAGATCACCCATTCGTGCATCGAGGCGGTCGAGCGCATCGCCGGGTCGCCGGTGAACACCTCCTCCATGGATTACAACCGCCTTATGACGCATGTGAAGTACATGGCCGCGCGCATTCTGCGTGGCGAGCGCCTGACGATAGACGTGAACGATACGATCCGCTCAAGTGCGCCGGAGAGCTATGCCATAGCCGAGCAGGTGTGCGCCGAGGTGGAGCAGGCGTTCGGTAAGCCCGTGAGCGAGCTGGAAGCCGGCTATCTGGCCATGCATATCGCTCGCGTGGTCGGGCGGTGAAGTTGCCTCGTTCCACTCGGGGTGCATCACATACGAAAACGTGAAAACGTCTGACGTGGAAACGTCAGACGTTTTCACGTTTAGGCATCAGTAGTAGAGCATGAACAGGTATTCCAGCGTGCTGTCGTAGACGTCCTCGTCGGGGACCCATTCGCCGTCGCGCTGCACGAAATCGAGGCCCGCATATTCCATGGTGTGCGTGGCGTCGGCGTACGTTTCGAGGGTGCTGGCATAGAGTTCCTGGATGAAGGCGCGGTCCTCGTCGCTCAGCGCGGCGTCGTCCTCGTCGAGCAGGTCGTTGTCCTCCAGGTACTCGAAGAGCTCAGGGTAGAAGTCGTTACGCCACGAGTTGATATCGGCCAGTTCGATATCGAAATACGACGAGCCGGTGGCCTCATCGTCCTCACCGATGGCGGAGAACGCATAGACGTCGTGGATCTGATAGTCGACGGTATGGAGCGCCCACGCCGCGTACTCGGCAGGGTCGATTCCCGCATCCTCGACGGTAAAGCCGGTCAGGTTCTCGAAATCCCACGTGAAGTACTCGATGATGCTCGTCTCGGCGGTGCCGCCGGGCTCGTCGAGCGCCTCCAGCGTGTCGATCGTCGCCTGCTCGACCGCCTGCTCATCGGCATCGAGTTCGTCGGAGTCGTACTCGTATTCGTAGCTGTAGTCGTAATCATCGACGTCGTCGTAGTCGTCGAAAGCATCGAATGGCGATGAGTGATTCAAGGCGAGGTCGTATACGGCTTCGGAGATGCAGCTTCCGAGTGCTCCGAAGATGGAAAGCGCGGCGACCACGATGATGAACGCGGTGATGCAGCCGCGCCCCTTCCTGCCACGCGAATCGGCATTCTGGGGTCGCTTGGGCAAGATCGGCTTGCTGCTTTTGCGCGGTCGACGGCGTGCGGGCGTCTCTTCCGTCGTGTCGGGAGCATCGTAGTTGTCCGGCTGTTTGACGGGACTTTCGTAGTTCTCTTCGGGAAGTTCGCAGACGTGCCCGTCATCGAATCCGTCACGCGCGGGGTCGTTGCTCGGCAGCTCCCATGGCAGCTCGGGTTCGCCGGCGTTGAAGGGGTCGATCTGCGACGGGCGACGCTGTGCCATGGTGCCTCCCCGAGGTTGAAGCGTGCATCGACACCAGTATACGGACGACGTGTCGGGTAAACGTTGCGAGAGGTGCTGAGCGTACCAAGTCCTTACGTATGCGGATACTCCCCAAGCATGTGGAATATCCGCCTCCAGGCGAAAAAACGTCAGACGCCATTTCATATCGTCGACGGCGGCTATCCCTTTGGCGAAACGCTCTGGCAAAACGG
>CAZRPL010000071.1:0-4882 GCA_964602045.1 uncultured Collinsella sp.
CGCGGGTGGCGCGATGCGTTTGCGCGAATGGTTGGTTTTACATTAGCGGCATCACGGCTCTTCTCCTCGGCGGTGAGGGCGCGCTTGGCGTCCGTCTCCACCATGGCCTTGGCCGCCTCCCGCCGCGCGGTCTCGGCATCGTCCAGGTCGTCGTACACGTCGGCGTAGAAACGCTTGGTGCCGAGGAGCTTCATGGCCTCGTAGCGGCACTCGCCGTCGATGATCTGGTAGATGCCGCCGTCCTTGTAGAGGATGGGGCGGACGCGCGGCTGCCCGGGGTTCAGGCGGTTGTACTTGAACTGCTCGGCGAGCTGCGCGATGTACTCGCGGCACTCCTTGCTGTCGACGTCGCGCGGGTTCATGCGCACGTCGTTCTCCTCGTAGGGGTAGACGTCCTCGATGTCCACCAGCTCCATGGTCTGCACTAGCCCAGCACCTCCTTGAGGATGTCTTCGAGCGTGACCTTCTTGCCCTTGGCTTCGAGGGCGTGCGCCAGGACGGTCATCTCGGCGATGCCTTCGAGGTCGCGGCGCATGCCCGCGTACTCCTCGGCGCTGCGCTCCCCGTGGATGATCTCGTCCGCCATGATGCGCGCGCCGGCCTGCACGCACGTGTGCGCCACGGCGATCAGGGCGTCCTCGGCACCCTTGTCGGGAAACTCGCTATCGATGCGCCCGATGGCCCTCTCGATGTCCTTGACGGTCAGCGCCTTGACGCTGATGGCCAGACGCTTCTTCTTGCCCTTCCGGTCGAACATGTCTCCTCCTGTCGTTGTCGTTGACCTTCTTCTGGATGCGCTCCTTGCGCTTCTGCGCCGCCTTGACTCGGCGCTTGAGGTAGGTCGCCGTCCACTGCTCCATGGCGGCGTCGTAGTCCTCGGAAGCCTTGGCGCGCTCGTAGCTGTTGAGGCCGTCCGTCGGCCTCGGCTGGGGCATGGGGTCTGCCCTCGACTCGCGCTCCGCCTCCGTCTGCTCGTAGACGGCGCGCTGCTCGGGCGTGAGGCCCCTCATGAGGTCGGAGATTCGCCACTCGATGTCGGCGAGCTGCTTCTTGAGCCTGCACGGCTCGCAGATGCCCTCCTTGCCGAGGGTGGCGCGCCTGCACCCGCACACGGGACAGGTCTCAAGTCGCGGCTCGTAGTAGCGGGTCGTGACGTTCACGCCCATGCGGCGGAGCGTCCGCACCGCGTACGCGAGCTGGTTGCTCGACAGCTTCAAGCGCCTGCGCAGCTCCCGCTCCGGCATCGTCCCCGCGAGCTCCGCGACCCTCTTGAGGTCGCCGGTCGTCCATGTCCTCCCCGCCGTCACGCCCCTCGCACCTCCACCTCGATGCGCGGGTGCCTGCTGTCGTAGGCGAACCTGTCGGTGAGGCTGCTTATGTAGCGGGGCGTGTCGTCGTGGATGACGCCCGCGCGCACGAGGCCGTCGAGGATGAACTTCTTGGCGAACGCCACGTTGTCCATGTCGCGGCGGCGGTTCTGCTCCACCCACGTGAACGTGATGTCCACGGTGCCGGAGAACTGCGGCATGCCCTGCTCGACGGCGAGGACGCCCGCGCGCTCGGTCTGCTGCCTCTTCATGGTCGAGGCGGCGTAGCGGTTCGCCCTCTCGGCGCGCACGTAGTCGTTCAGCCCCGGCATGCGGCCGGGTATGACCATGCGGCCGATCACTTGACGCCCCTCTGGATGTCCCAGATGGCGCGCGCCTCGGCGACCGAGGAGGCCACGAACGCGTCGTCCCCCACGATGTCGCGCTAGTAGGCGGCGAGGTCCACCTGGTCGATTGGGGTCTCGCGGAACCTGATGGCGGACAGCAGGCACGGGCGCTCCATGACCATGTAGCGGGTGAGCACGCTCCACAGGTTGTGGTCGCGCTTGAACTCGCTCGCGAGCCTCACGTCCATGCCGTAGCGGCGCGCCAGCTCGTAGACGTTGCCGCGCTGAATCAGGTCGCCCTCCTCCATGAGGTAGCCGCAGAAGTCCTTGAGCTTCTGCCACTTCTCCGGGTGCAGCCGCACCCAGTGGCACGCCTTGGCGACCATCTGGCGGGCGCGCTCTACGCCGGCCATGTCGACCCCTCGATGAGTCCGGTGATGACGATGCAGACGGTGATGAGCAGGAGGGCGAGGCATCCCTGCAGGTTCTCGCGCTGCTCGTCTGTTAACATGGGGATGGTTCTGTAGTGAACCGTGACGGGGCGCGTCTCGCGTTTGCCGACCCGGACGCGCCCCCTCCTTTCCTTGATGACTTCCATTCCTGAAACTTCCTCTCGTTCTCGGGGCTCTTGTAGAACTCGGCCATGGACGCGCGTATCTGCCTGCACATGGCCGCCTGCGAGGGCGTCACTAGTCCTCGGCGGGCACGACGGAGATGGCACCGTCCGCCACCTTGTAGGTGACTCCCATGACCTCGAAGAGGTAGTGGTGCGAGGGGTCGGTCGCGTCCATCTCGATCGGGTTGACCAGGTACTCGCGGAAGCCGAACTGCTTGTACGCGAGCTTCTTCACGCGCTCGATGTCCTCAGTGGCCGCGCGCAGGTCCTTGGTCTTGCTTGCCATCTGTGGCTCCTTTCGACATTTAGAAAAACTAAATCAACTGGGCAAAAAAAGAGAGAGAACAGCATCCGCCAGAATCTTCCGCGAGTTCTCGCCCATGCCTTCGGCAAGGAGCTTGAGTTCTTTAACGCGGAACTCTCCGGGGCGCTTCTCTCGTGTGCGGTATGCGTCAACAGAGATACCGCAGATAGATGCAGCCTTTGCTTGGGTCAGGCCAGACCCGGTTCGGGCTGCAGCGAACAGGTTATCCTCTGCCATCGAATCACCTCCTTCGGCGATTTCGATAATAGCGGAACATTTAGCAAAACTCAATAACTGATTTAGGAAAAAGTGGATTTGATTCGGTATTATTAAAGTCAGCAGCAGATAGGAGCAGTTATGGGACTACCGGAAAATATAGATGCGCTGCTCGTCAAACATGACCTGACGCAAGAGGCGCTTGCGCGTATTGCTGGCGTTACGCCCGGTTCTGTTACTGGGTGGCGCAAGGGTGCGCGGCCTCGGCATGATGCGATTAGCAACATCTGCGAGTACTTCAACATTTCTGAGGACGACCTCCTGTCCGACAGATATGGGCTCGCGGCGAAGGAACACGGTCGGTTCGATAGTGTTTCTCTTCCCGCTGGTGCTATGTCGGTGTATTCCTCGGGCGAGGCGACCGTGCCGCTGCTCACCCTGGGCCGCGTCCATGCGGGCGCGCTCACGGACGAGGAGGAGGCGGAGCACCGCGTCGAGGTGCCCGCATCCGTGTGCTCGCGCCACCCGCGCGCCTTCGCGCTCGTGGTCGAGGGCAACTGCATGGACCGCGTGATACCAGAGGGCGCGCACGTGCTTGTCGACCCCGATCGCGAGCCGTCCAACGGCTCCATCGCAGTGGTTGAAACCGAGGCGTACCAGGCGGTCATGCGCAGGTGGTATCGGGGCAGCAGCACACTCATGCTTACGGCGGACAGCCACGAGGAGCAGGAAGACCTTGTGTTCAGCATGGAAGACGGCCCGGTGCGCGTGATCGGCACCGTGGTCTGGTGGCAGGCACCCGAGGAGATGGAGTAGGTCAGATGGAGGATAGGATGATTGCCGCGATGGCCGCCGCGACCGATATGGCGGCGAACACGATGGACAGGATGCACCAGAACAGCGGGTCGGGCTCTCGTCTCATGTCTTCCTCCTTCGGGTGGTGAGCATATGCCGAGTCTCTTCGACATGTCGCTCGACCCGACGGTTGTCGTGGCGGTGGTGTCCGCCCTAGCCGCCGTCGCGTCGGCGTTCGTCTCGTGGTCTGGCCTGCGCAGGCAGAGCCTGCCGGACGTGATTGCCTACGTCGGCCCCTCTCCGGAGTTCCCCGACTTCGCCGCCCTGTACATCCGCAACGTCGGGAACGCCCCAGCGTTCGATGTGAGGGCGGAGATTGACGGGGAGATGCCGGATGCCTTCGAGAAGTGGGGAGGGGGCGCGTCAAAGTCGTTCATCGAGACGGGCGTGCCGATGCTCGCGCCCGATGCGGTGAGGGGCGTTATGGTGGCTCCGTTCGATGTTCTCATGGAGTGGGATGCGCCGGCGTCCCTCGGCGTTTCCTGGGCTCGGCGGCAAGGCAGCAGGCTCCGGATGTCGGGCAAGTATCCGGTGGAGTTCCGGTCCTTCGGCGGTGTCCTCACCGGCGGAGGAGAGTACTCCTACGAACTCAGAAGCATCTCGGAGAGCATTGGCAGGATAGCCTCCGCCGAGAAGTCGCGGGAGTTCATGAGCAGGATGATGCGGAGGTAGGAATAAGGCCCCGCGCATATGGGCGGCAACCCTGCGCGAGGCCCTGCAAAAGTACCAACCCGACGAGCGGGAGGTGGGAACATTATATGGCAAGCGCGGTGATTTACGCGCGGTACTCCTCGTCCGGACAGCGCGAGGAGTCAATAGAGGACCAGGTTCGCGTCTGCACTGAGGAGGCGCGCCGCAACGGCGACCGCATCGTGCGCGTGTACGCCGACAGGGCTACCTCCGGCACCACGACGAACCACCGCGCCGCGTTCGCGGAGATGGTTGCGGACAGCGCGCGCGGGTGGTTCGAGAAGGTCTACGTCTACAAGACCGACCGCTTCGCCCGCAACAGGTACGACAGCGCGATCTACAAGACGAAGCTCAAGCGCAACGGCGTGCGCGTGGTCTCGGCTACGGAGCGCATAGAGGACGGCCCGGACGGCATCCTGTTGGAGGCCGTTCTTGAGGGCATGGCGGAGTACTACTCCGCGAACCTAGCGGAGAACGTGAAGCGCGGGCTGCACGGCAACGCCCTAAAGTGCAAGCACAACGGCGTGAGGGTATACGGCCTCGACCT
>CAZRPL010000072.1:0-4877 GCA_964602045.1 uncultured Collinsella sp.
TCTGGCTGGACTAGGACGCGTGTTCTATCGGGACACACTTTTTGTCCTATAACCCCCGGGCGCTCAGGGAGCTCGCGGCGGACCTGTTCGCGTCCGGCCATGGCTACGAGTCCGTCGCGAACCGGCTCGGCATCCCCGCCGGAGCTGTGGGAAAATGGCAGCAGACGTACCGAGCCGTGGGGAGGGGCGGCCTGCTGAACATGGGGAAGATGAATCTGAATCTGAATCTGCCCCGGATCCGTTGACAGGTCGAGTCCCGTTTCGGCACCATTGCCGTTGCGGGGGAACGGAGGCGGATCATGGGAAAACCGTGCCCGAAGTACACGGCGGAGTTCAAGCGGCGCGCCGTGCAGACGTACAACGAGAGGGGGACCACCTACGCGGAGGTCGCGCGCGAGATCGGCGTCGACCCGTCGAGCCTCGCCGACTGGGTCGGAAGGGCCTCGGCCGCGGCGCCCGACGCCGAGGCGAACCCCTTCCAGATGGCCGAGGACCTGCGGCGGCTCAGGCGCGAGAACGAGCGGCTCAAAAGGGAGAACGAGATACTTTTAAAAGCGAGCGCCTTCTTCGCCAGCAGGCAGCTGTAGGCGCCGGGGCGAAGGGGGCGAGGTTCGCTTTCATCCTGCTCGGCGAGGGGCGCTGGAGCGCGTCGGAGATGTGCTCGGCGCTCGGCGTCACCAGGCAGGGCTACCACGCGTGGCGCTCGCGCGGGCCGAGCGGGCGCGACCTGCGCGACGCCGAGCTCGCCGGCGAGATCTCCGAGGTCTACGAGGCGAGCCGCCGCATCTACGGCGCCCCGAAGGTCTTCGCGGGGCTGCGCCGGCGCGGAGAGCGCGCGTCGCGCAAGCGCGTGGCGCGCATCATGCGCGAGAACGGCTGGGCCGGCACGACGCGCGGCTGCGCCAAGCGCCCCAAGGGCGAGGCCAAGCAGGCAGCGCCGCAGGCCAACTCGGCGCCCGACCTCGTGCGGCGAGACTTCAGCGCGGACGGCCCGAACAGGGCCTGGTTCGCCGACATCACCTACGTGCGAACGCACCAGGGGTGGCTCTACCTGGCGGTCGTGATGGACATCTGGTCCAGGAAGATCGTCGGCTGGTCGATGTCGGCCCGCATGACGGCCGAGCTCGCCGACGACGCGCTGAGGATGGCGATCGTGGGGCGCAGGCCGCCCGGAGGCCGCATCCACCATAGCGACCACGGGAGCCAGTACGTCTCGCTCCTGATCGGCAAGACGATGCGCGAGGCCGGCATCAGGCCGTCGATGGGCTCGATCGCGAGCCCGTGGGACAACGCGGCGACGGAGTCGCTCATGGGGCTCGTCAAGGCGGAGTGCGTGCACGCCCGCACGTTCGAGACGCGGGATCAGGCGGCATTGGAGATATTCGACTACATCGAGTGCTCCTGCAACAGGGTGCGGATCCACTCCGCGCTCGGCAACCTCAGCCCCGAGGAGTTCGAGGCGAGGCATGCGCAGGAGGCCGCTTCGGCGGCGTAGAGGGTGTCAACGAAATCGGGGTAAATTCAGATTCACTACGATGTGTATCGTGCCGGGTCGATGTCGTTCAGGCGTGTTCCGGTGGACGGGTCTGCCAAGATGTCAGATGCCCATATGGATGCGATTGAGCCCTTTGACTACGAGGGGCTCGTGTCGTTCTCCATGGCATATCTTCCTGGGTTTGCTGCCAATCGCTTCGACTTGGGTCAGGAGGAGTGCCGGGATCGAGCCGAGCGACGCATCATCTCGACCATGGAGGACGTTCTTCGGGACACTGTGACCGGATACGACTCGGTTTGCACGGAGAGTTGCGACGCGAAAGCGTCTTGGCAGGAGGCTGAATATGCGTTGCTGCCAGTGTGGGTGCTATACATCACGTGGGGTGGCAGGGGATTTCTCTTTGCCATGAACGGCCAGACCGGGAAGCTCGTCGGCGACCTTCCGATTGCTGCGAGTAAGGTCGTCGCGTGGTTCGTGGGCATTTTCGCTGTTGCGCTTGGTATGATGATCGCCGCAACCTCGGTGTTTGATTTGTTCGAGGACGACAAGACACTGAGACTTGCAGCCCAATTTGGCGTTCCCGCGCTAGTGGCTATCGTCACCTGCCTCTATTTCTATTCCGAGATGAGAACCGCCCGAGAGGCGACGCGGCGAATGGGTTCATGAGGCGCGAGACGTTTGATCTGACGGACAAGGCCGACGTCTTCACGTCCACGAGCGTGACGAGGCGTAGGATCGAGAGGACCGACAAGTAGAGGCGGCGTCTCGGTCGGTGCCAGAGCGAGGCCGTCCCGCCACCGGAGGAGTTGGTGGGCGGGACGGCCTCGAACTGACTAGGGATTACTGGAAGATGGAACCGGGCGCCCTTCCGGATGCCTTGCTACTGGAAGGGCGCCCAGACCGATGCGGGCTTCAGGCGCGCGTATGGAAGGCCGTATGCCAGCGCCTATGCGGCGAACGGGTACGTCGCGATGGTCTCGTAGGTGTTCGCGTCATAGACCTCAAGCTCGCCCTCAACGGAAACGAGGGACGCGAGGTCGGGGACGTCGCTCTGTCCGAACCACATGAATGTCTCGACGTTGCAGCCGGGCTTGATGGTCTCGCTCAGCACCGGGTCGGCCATGGTGCCGTTTACGGAGAAGGTGCCCCACGAGGCGTCTACCGAGATGTCAGAGGCGGAGTTGTTGGTAATCCTCAGGGTGTAGCCGGAGTCGCCCGCCCAGTCGGTCTTCTTGTTTACGATCTCGATAGTGCAGGTGTCATCGTTCACGATCTGCTGATTGACCTCCTCGACGATCTCCTCATCGTCACCCCAGGAGCTTCCGGCATCCTCTCCTTCCTCGGACTCCGCGAGCCAATCGAGGGCACTCGCGGCGTCTTCCTTGAGCTTGGTCGCGTCTTCGTCGCTGAGTTTCTTGAAGGACACCACCTCACCGTCCATGTCGAGACTGAGAAGATCGTCCTCCAGAGTGGCTGTGGCGGTCTCGCCCTCGAAGGTGATGTCGCACTCGCTCGCGCTCTTCGCCTCCCACGTGCCCTCGAGAGGCTCTCCCATGAGATTGAGCTCTGCCTTGCCCTCATCCTGCAGGTCAACGTAGCAATAGATGCCTAACCCCTTCATGAGGTCGATGTCTTCTGAGGTAAGATCCGGGGCTTCGGTCAAGTCCCAGGTACCTAGGAAAGCCTTTGTCGGGTCTCCGCCTCCGCCGCTTCCGCTGCAGCCCACCAAGGCAAGACAAACCGCTACCACGGTGGCAAGCGCCAAGACAAACCGATTTCTCTTCATGATGCCCTCCTTGCTCGTACGCTACCGTCAAGAGCGCGGCCTTCCGCACTCCATGCAGAACTTGCCCGTGTTGACTGCCCCGCAGCTGCATGTCCATTTGTCCGTCTCCGGTCTCGGGGATCCGCACTCGGAGCAGAAGCGGCCTGTGTTTACGGATCCGCAGCTACAGGTCCATGAGCCGGCGGGACTCGGCTTGGGTGCCCCGCACTCCATGCAGAACTTGCCCGTGTTGACGGCCCCGCAGCCGCAGTTCCAGCTGTTTGGTGAGGCCGGCGCGGCGTCAGGGGCCGGTGGGGTCGCCTGCTGCTGGGCTCCCATCTGAAACAGGTTGCCTGCCCCCATGCCACCGGCCATGCCGGCGAGGCCCAACCCCATGAATCCCGCCATGGCCCCTCCCTCGTTGGAGGCGGCGGCGCGCATGGCATCGGACTGCGCGGCGGCCAGGTTCGCGGCCGCCATGGTGGGATCTCGCATGACCGCGGCCTTCTGCAGCTCCTTGATCATCGCCTCATCCTCGGGCGACGCCGAGATGGTGTTTACCCCGAATGCCGCGACCTGAATGCCGCGCGTCTCCGCCCAGCTGTCACTCAGAACCTCATTGAGGGCGCGAGAGAGCTCCATGGTGTGCCCGGGCACGGCGCTGTACCTGATGCCCATCTCCGAAATCTTCGCGAAGGCGGGCTGCAGGGCGGTGAGCAGCTCGCTCTTGAGCTGGGAGTCAATCCTGTCGCGGGTGTAGACGTCCTGGATGTTGCCGCACACGTTCTTGTAGAACAGCAGCGGGTCGACGAGGCGGTAGGAGTACTCGCCGTTGCAGCGCACCGCGATGTCCACGTCCAGGCCGATGTTTCTGTCGACCACGCGGAAGGGGACCGGGGATGCCGTACCGTACTTGTTGCCGACGATCTCCTCGGTGTTGAAGAAATAGATGCGCTGGTCACAGCCTGTGTCTCCGCCAAAGGTGAAGCGGCGGCCCAGCGTCTCGAACGAACGCCTGATGCTGTCGCCGAGGTTGCCGGCAAATACGCTCGGCTCGCTGGAGCTCTCGAAGACGAACTCGCCAGGCTCGGCGCAGACCTCGACCACGGCACCCTGCTCGACGATGATCATGCACTGGCCCTCATTGACGGCGACGATTGACCCATCGGAGATGATGTTGTCCTCGCCCTTGGTATTTGAGCCGCGCCCGTGTGCTGAGATCCTCTTCTGGCCCTTCGCGGCGAGGACGTTGGCGTCCAACGAGTCGCAGTAGAAGAACTCACGCCACTGATCGGCGAGAACGCCGCCGACGGCTCCGGTGCCAGCCTTGAGAAGTCCCATGGTTGCCTCCAATGACGGTGTCGGAAGGACGGGATGGTGAGTCTCGGCTGCCCTAAGCCGAGCCCATGGCTCCTCCGCAGTACTCGCAGCGGCCATTGGCGGCGGGGAAGGTCGTGGCTCCACAGAACGGGCAGGTACGCGCCTCCTTGGGAGCGGCGGCGGCAACGGCCTCGTCGCGAACCGCGTCACGAGCGCCGAGGAGCGCCTCGCGAATCTCCTCGGCTATGCGCACAGCCTCGCGGTAGTCGGGGGAGCCCTGGGTCTCTATGCGAGAGG
>CAZRPL010000073.1:0-2934 GCA_964602045.1 uncultured Collinsella sp.
GCCCATCCTCGAGTTCGCGCTCGATTTCGGTGCGCGTCTCTCGTACGGCGACGATGCAGCCTGTGACCTGGCTGAAGTCGATGATGTCGGGGTTGGCCTCGCGCCAGCCGGACCCAGCGGGCACGACGGCAAATGCGCGCGCGTCATCATCGATGAGCACGCGGGTTCGCTGGCCGAGCGTGCGCGTGGGCGTGAAGGAGGAGACGCGTGCCTTGTTTTCCTCGCGATAGGCAAGCTGCTCCCTGATGTCCTGTACCGTGGAGCTGCGGCGTTCGCTGAAGAAGGGGGAGAGCTTCCCGGCGCAGTCCTTGCAGAGATAGCCGTCCTCCAGCTTACGCTTTCCCAGCAGGCCGAGCTCCTTGCCGCAGATGTCACATGACTTCTTCTCGAAGAGGCTTCCAAAGAGTCCCATGGCAATCCCTTCTCCTACGGCGCCACCGATGCGCTGGCGCTTCGCCTTGCCGCCTTTGTGGCGTTGGCCTTACGATAGAGCGCGTCGCGTTTGCGGGCGATGCCCCTGCGGCCCAGGCTTGGCGGGTATTGCGCGCCTGATGTCCCATATTCGGGGGGCGGTGTTGCGTATAATGGACTAGGATCGGGTCGAGCGGGGGTGTCGCGATGTCAGGGATTGCGTCGATGGTTCGAAAGGCCGCCGCACGCGTGCGAGCTGCCGACAGGCGTCAGGTCCTCGTCGCCTGCGCCGCATGTGCCCTTGCGATCATCGTGCTGCTGCTCTTGTCGGAGGGTCTTCTCGACCACGATATCTGGCGTTCGGCCGATCGGGACGCGTTCTATCCCCTTGGGCACTACAACACGACGCCCCACATGGCAGCGACGGTCGCCTTCCTGTCGATATGGGGTCCCTTTTCGTGCTGGCGGTGCTTCGATCCTCTGGTTCGTAGGTACATGGCCGGCTGCTTCATGTTGTTTGCCGGCTGGATGCTCGTCGTCATCGTTAAATACGCCGTGGTTTGGGACCCCGCCGTCGAGCTCCTGTGGTACTGCTTCTACGTTCCTATCCTGCTCGTCCCCATGCTGTGCGTGTTCACGGCGTTTCGGGCTGCCGGCGTGGATGGCCACCCTGCCGTCGTGAGGTGCAGGAGGGCACTCCTCGCGATCAACGCCTTGCTTCTGGTGGTGGTGTTCACCAACGGGATCCACCACGCGGTCTTCTCCTTTGATGCCACAGACCCCGACTGGTCTGAGAATTACGAGTACGCGCCTCTGTACTACGTGGTGTATGCGATGGCCGTCGGTCAGTTCGTCGCGTTCTTTGCCTTGCTTTTTGCAAACGCGTATCGGCAGCTCAGGGGCGCAATCGTCACCGTGTCGCTCGTCTGCGCGCTGGCGGTCGTGTACGGATTGGCCTACGTGCTGCGCGTCCCGTTCTTCTTCTCGGGCAACTTCTCTCTCAGCTATACGTGGTTCGCATGCGTGGCAATCGAGCTGTGCTTCGACTTCGGCATCATTCCGGCCTTCGCTCACTACGGGCGCCTGTTCCAGACCCTCCCCATGGACGTGAAGGTGTTCTCCCTCTCTGCCGAGAGGGGGGATGGTCCCATCTACGCGACGTTTCAGGCCGGCCCCGTCTCGCCCCAGGGGCGGTCCTGCGTCGAGGCGTGCGCGACGGGGCCCGTACGGCTCATCTCTGACGTGACCCCCGATGTCGTGTATCACGCCCAGAGGGTCTCGGGCGGCATCACGCTGGTCACCGAGGACATCTCGGCCATCTCCTCGCGTCGACGCGTGCTCGAGCAACGGCACGCGGCCCTTCGCTCAAGCTGTGCGCTGCTCGAGCAGGAGCGCCTGATGCGCGAGCGCCTCCGCAAGCAGGAGAGCGAAAGGGCGCTCTACGACGAGGTCGACCAGTCCATCTCCGAGGCGCTTGGGAGGGCCCGGGAGCTCATGTGCCAGGTTGAGGGCCTGCCGGGTGACGAGGCGGTCTTCAAGCTGACGATTGCCAAGATGCTCATCTCGTATTGCAAGCGCAAGGGCGGCATCGTGCTCGCGCGTCGAAGCGACTGCGACTTCGAGCGCGAGAAGCTCCAACTCATCGTGGGTGAGCTCGTTACCGACCTCCAGACCGCGGGGGTGAGCTGCGGAGCGCTCGTCGAGACCGGCGAGATGATCCCGGTCGATGCCGTGAGCGTGCTATACGACTGCCTGTACGACTTCTCGATCGCGTCGCTGTACTGCGTGGACCCCGTTCTCATGATGTACTTCTCCGACTACAGCGTCGGCGCGATAGAGATGCGGCTCGCGCTCTCCACGGGGGAGCTTCGCAACCTCGCCGAATCCGAGGAGATGCAGGAGCTGCGCGCGTTGCTCGATGGGAGGGACGTGGCCTATCGCCTCACGGGGGAAGAGGGGTCGCTTGTGCTCGTTGTGGTCGTGAGGAAGGAGAGGTAGCGTGGAGGTCCTGTTTCACCTCAACGACGCCTCATTGCTGCTGCTGGGTACCGCCTGCCTCTTTGCAATGGCCTTGCAGGGGGCGAATCTTTTCGTTCTGGCGCTCTGGCGAGAGAGCCCGATGCGCGTCGGCACGCTGGTGTACGAGGCCCTGCTGATGGTGCACCTGCTGCTCGCCTCTGTGATTCTGCGCGAGGCCTGCGCGAACTACGCCTACGTGTCGCTGTGGTCGCGCTCGTTTTGCGTGCCGGCGATCGATGCGAGCTGGGTGAACGTCGCACCCGTTCTCTGGGGGATAATCCTGGCGCTCGTGGCGCGGCGCCCCATCATGGCCGCGGAGCTTGTGGTCATGGCATGCTGGCTCCCTCCCTTCGTATGGCTTCTCGGGAGCGCATGGCCCTGGGTCGTGGCGATTGGCGTGGCATTCATGACGTCTCGCTCGCTTGCCTGCGTCGCGCTTGACTACCGACGTGGTGGCGAGCTCGTCACGCGATTCTCGCTCGCCGAAGTCGTGAACACGGCTCA
>CAZRPL010000073.1:3034-4828 GCA_964602045.1 uncultured Collinsella sp.
TTGCGGGCGCGTGATCGCGACGGACGTAACGGAGCTCATGAAGCTCAACGAGGAGCTTGACGCGACCAACGCCGAGCTTGCGCTCGTGGAGGACCACCTGCGCGCGTCTCTCGCGGTTGTCGATGCGACGGCGGAGCTCGACGCGCTCGCCTACATGCGTGCGCGAGTGCATGACGTCATCGGACAGCGTCTGTCGATTCTTCACCGCGCATTCGAAGACGGGGACCTCTCTCGTAGCCATCTGGGCAATCTCCGAGAGATGGTTGACACCATCATGGTCGACTTGGCCATGCGCGAGCAGGCCGACCCCAAGGCAGACCTGATGTCGGTCATCGAGGCGTTCGAGCTGATTGGTGTCGGCATAGACGTTTCCGGCTCTCTTCCCGACCGCGACGAGGTGGCGGATGCGTTTGTTCGCGTCGTGAGGGAGGCGGTGACGAACGCCGTGCGCCACGCGCGCGCGACTTCGGTCGAGGTGAGGCTCGAATCGACGGACGAGGGTGCGGATTCGGGCGGGAGGGACGGGCAGCACGGGCGTCGGGCATGCTGGTCTCTGTCGATTTGCGACAACGGGACGCCGCTCAAAGCGGCCGAGGCGTGTGGGTCGGGCATCCCGGGCATGCGTCTGGCGGTGGAGGAGGTGGGCGGGGTCCTGTACGTGGAGCCGACCCCCACGTTTACGGTACGCGCGGTCGTGCCCCGCCACGCTTTTGGTGCCGTGGGCCAGGCCGTCGAGGAAGGAGAGCGATGAGGGTGATTCGCGTTGTGGTCGTGGAAGACCAGACCATGCTGAGGGACTCTTTGGTTGCCGCCATCAATCGCGAGCTCGACATGGAGGTCGTCGCCTCGCTCGCCGATGCGGCGGACGTGCTCGACCTCGATGCTGGCCGTGAGATTGACGTGGCGCTGCTCGACGTGTGCACGGAGAACAATTCGAGCGGCATCATTGCCGCGAGGAAGCTCAGGGAGGCTCGCCCGCAGGTGAAGACGGTCATCATGACGGGCATGTCGGACGTGACCTTTGTCCGCCAGGCGCGTGAGGCGGGCGTTGACAGCTTTATCTATAAGAACGTCAGGACGGACGACCTGCTGTCGGTGATTCGATCCACCGTAGAGGGGTACTCGACCTTTCCCTCATCTCGGAAGGGTGATGCCTCCGAAGTCGAGCTGCTGGACGAGCTCGAGCTCAAGATCTTGTATCTCACCTGTCAGGCGAAGAGCCGCAGGGAGATAGCGGCGGCGCTGTACATGAGCGAAGGCACGGTAAAGCGGCGCATTTCCGAGATGCTCGCGAAGACGGGCTATGACAACCTGCTCAAGCTGGCAGTTCGCGCGGTGTCAAGCGGAAGCATCGCGGTCAACGTCGAGCGCTGACCTGTCTTCCCGAAGACCCTACATTCAACCGACAAGCCCCCAACGGATTTGGGTTCGTCGTGAGGTCCTCTAGGAGCGAGCGATAAGAGCCCGCACGCGTACTGCCTGCGGAAACGCTGAAAGTGCTCTGCTGCGGAGACTCTTGAGGTCCCTGCAGCGAACCCAAATCCGAACAGGGCCGCGCGCTGGCGCCCGCGCGGGGGGCTACTCCGTGCGGAGGGCGTCGATGAGCGGTGCGGCCCGCAGGCGGCGCAGCGCGTGGGCGCAGCTGGCGAGAAGGGCGAGCGCCACCAGTGCCACGGCGCCTACGACGTGCGCCCACGGCACCTCGAGCCCCAGGCTCCGCATGGTGAGGCCGCCCTGCGTGCCGATCCAGGCGCCGAGCGCGAGCGCGGCGGCGAGTCCCAGCGCGAGGCCCCA
>CAZRPL010000074.1:0-4123 GCA_964602045.1 uncultured Collinsella sp.
GTGGCGCCGGATGATCTTGCACTTATCGCACATCTTCTTGACCGAAGGACGTACCTTCATCGTTCTTCCTTTCGGTAGTGCTCAAACTACAAATGGAATGTATCTACTCGCCCAGCCGCAGGCGTGAATAACTGATGGCTGGATGGACATGCAAACGCGATCGTACGGTTGAGCAGGCCTTACGATCGCAGAGATGCACGTGTGGTGCGGTCGCTACTTGTAGCGATAGGTGATGCGTCCGCGCGTCAGATCGTAGGGGGAAAGCTCCACGACGACCTTGTCGCCCGGCAGAATGCGGATGTAGTTCATACGGATCTTGCCCGAGATGGAGCAGAGAACCGAATGACCGTTCTCGAGCTCAACGCGGAACATCGCGTTGGGCAGGGGCTCGGTTACCGTGCCCTCGAGTTCGATAGCATCTTCCTTCTTCAAAGCAATCATCTTTCTCTAGAAAACGACAGCAACTGAGAATGATAACAAAAAAGAATGCTGGGGATGACAGATTCGTAATGGCTCCACAATTGATTGAGCCTACGGGGCGCGGGGCCCTGATATACCCTTCGTGCTCAGACAGTCCTCGCGCTTCGCGCTGCGGAACTGCGCGCGATGGGTATATCAGGGCCCCGCGCCATAGCTCAACCATAGTTGATTATGCGAATGGGAGTCTCCCCTGCCCGCGACATCATTCTCAGTCGTCGCAAGTCGTTTTGGCTCTCGGTCCCCAAGTTCGGGCTGCAACCGCATGCCCTCCCTTACGCGACCTCAGTCATCACTTGGAATGGAGGAGCGCACGCCCTCGGCATGCGCCGGCGGCAGGGAGCGGCGCTGATAAGCGCCCGACCTGCCGCCGCAACTCGCCCCTCTTTGATGCGCGGGCTGGCCCCGTTGCAAGAAGGGCCCCGGGATATCCTTACGGCGCAGTTCCGCAGCGCGAAGCGCGAGGACTGTTTGAGCACGGAAGGATATCCCGGGGCCCTCAGGAGCCGCTTGGGATTGGACCGCTAGAGCTGGCCGCCCTGCATGGAGCACCAGGGGCCGCGCTCGTCGACGGTCAGGATAACCGGACCGTCGTCGGTGATGGCGATGGTGTTCTCGTAGTGGGCGGCAGCCAGATGGTCGTTGGTCGTGACGACCCAACCGTCGGCACCGGTGGTCACGTGGTTGGTGCCCAGCGTGATCATCGGCTCGATGGCGATGACCATGCCGGCCTGCAGGCGGACGCCGCGGCCCTTCTTACCGTAGTTGGGGACGTTGGGGTCCTCGTGCATGTTGCGACCGACGCCGTGGCCGACGTAATCGCGCAGCACACCGTAGCCGTGGGACTCGGCGAGCGTCTGGACGGCATGTCCGATGTCGCCGATATGGTTGCCCGGCACGGCCTGCTCGATACCCGCCTTGAGGCAGTCGCGCGTGACCTCGCATAGGGCCTGCACCTCAGGCGAGGGCGTGCCGCAGTAAAAGGTCCACGCGTTGTCGCCCACCCAGCCGTCGACGATCGCGCCGGTATCGACCGAGACGATGTCGCCGTCGCGCAGGATGACATCCGGGTTGGGGATGCCGTGGACGACTTGATCGTTCACGCTCGCGCAGATCGCGCCCGGAAAACCGCCGTAGCCCTTGAACGCGGGCACGCCGCCGTGCATGCGGATGATCTGTTCGGCGAGCTGATCGAGCTCGAAGGTCGACACGCCGGGGCGAACCATGGCCCCAACGCGGCGGAGCGCCATCTTAGACAGCGCTCCAGCCTTCTTCATCTGCTCGATCTCTTGTGCAGACTTGATCTTGATCATAGACCGAGGACTTCCTTCGCAGCGGCGTAGACCGCGTCGATCTTGCCCTGACCATCGACGATCTTGAGCTTGCCCTGGCCGCGGTAGTACTCCACGAGCGGGGCGGTGTTCTTCTCGTAGACGTCCAGACGGTTGGCGATCGTCTCGGGCTTGTCGTCGTCGCGCTGGTACATCTCGCCACCGCACTTGGGGCAGACCTCATCGGCGGCGGTACCGGTATAGCCGCAGTCGCGGCAGGCACGACGGCTGGAGAGACGGTCGATGATGACGTTCGAAGCGACGTCGACCAGCAGCGCGCAGTCGAGCTCGCGGTGCAGCCCGGACAGCTCGGAATCGAGCGTCACGGCCTGGACCGTGTTACGCGGGAAGCCGTCGAGGATGAAGCCCTTCTGGGCATCATCGGCGGCCAAGCGCTCCTTGACCAGATCGATCACGAGCTGGTCGGGGACGAGCTCACCGGCATCCATGTACTTCTTGGCCTGGATGCCGAGGGCGGTACCGCCCTTGACGGCGGCGCGAAGCAGGTCGCCGGTGGAGATGTGCGCGACGCCGTACTCGGCGACGAGCTGCTGGGCCAAGGTGCCCTTACCGGCACCGGGCGCTCCCAAAAGCACGAGATTCATCGGTACTCCTTACCTTCGTGAACCTACTTGAAGAACCCGTCGTAATCGTACATCTTGAGCTGGCTCTCCAGCTTGGCGATGGTGTCGAGCACCACGCCGACCATGATGAGCACCGAGGTGCCACCGAAGGCCTGGATGAGCTGGTTGCCGGTGAACGAGAACACGATGGACGGCACGATGGCGATGAGCGCCAGGAAGATGGCCGACGGCAGCGTGATCTTGTTCAGGGCGTTCTTGATGTAGGCCGCGGTGGCGCGACCGGGGCGAACGCCGGGGATGAAGCCGCCCTGCTTCTTGAGGTTCTCGGCCGTGTCCTCGGGATTGAACACCATGGAGGTGTAGAAGTACGCGAAGAACACGATGAGGGCCACGTTGAGGATCCAATTGATCCAGCCGGACGACAGCGCACCCGCGACCGCCTGGATCCAGCCGATGCCGGGGAAGAACACGGCGAGCTGGGCGGGCAGGTACAGGATGGCGCTCGCGAAGATGATGGGGATGACACCGGCGGTGTTGACCTTGATCGGCAGGTAGGTGGACTGGCCACCCATGATGCGACGACCCACGACGCGCTTGGCGTACTGCACCGGGATGCGGCGCTGGCCGCGCTCCAGGTACACGATCAGTGGGATGACGAGCAGGATGACCACCACGATGACCGCGGTGAGGATCAGGCTCGCCGAGGTGCCGTCGGACACGGACGAGAAGATCGCCTGGGGCAGGCCCGCCATGATGTTGGCGAAGATGATCAGGCTCATGCCGTTGCCGATACCGCGCTGGGTGATGAGCTCACCGATCCACATGATCAGCATGGCGCCGGCCACGAGGGTTCCGACCACCATGATGTCGAGGATGACCTCGGGAGCGCCAGCGCCCGTGAACGAGATGCCGAAGCTCTTGAAGAGGAACAGGTAGCCCACCGCGTTGAGCAGCGCGAGCGCAAGCGTCAGATAGCGGGAGTACTGGGTGATCTTGGTCTGACCAACCTCGCCCTCACGAGCCAGCTCGTGCAGGGACGGAACCACGCTCTGGAGCATCTGCATGATGATGGAGCTCGTGATGTAGGGCATGATACCCAGCGAGAACACCGAGACGTAGGAGAGCGCGCCACCTGAGAACAGGTTCAGCAGCGCCATTGCGCCCGAGGCGACCGTGTTGCCGGTCGCCTCGAAAAGGCCCAGCATCGCCTGGAAGGGGATGCCGGGCACAGGGACGTGGGCACCGATGCGGTACACCACGAGCATAGCAATGGTGAAGATGATCTTGTCGCGCAGCTCCTTGATACGGAATGCGTTTTTAAGACCAGTTAGCACGGGAGCTCGACCTTTCCGCCGGCGGCCTCGATCTTGGCCTGGGCGGAAGCCGAGACCTTGTCGACCTTGACCGTGAGCTTCTTCGTGATTTCACCGTTGCCGAGCACCTTGACGGGCTCGAATTCGTTCTTGATGATACCGGCGGCCTTGAGCGCGGCACCGTCGACGACGGCGCCGTCCTCGAACTTCTCCTCGAGACGGGAGACGTTCACGGGCGCGAACTCGATGCGACGGGGGTTCTTGAAGCCGGGGAGCTTGGGCAGACGCATCGCGAGCGGGGTCTGGCCGCCCTCGAAACCGGCACCCTTGGTGCCGCCGGAACGCGAACCCTGGCCGTTCTGGCCACGGCCGGCGTAGGTGCCCTGGCCGGAAGAGTTGCCGCGACCGATGCGCTTGC
>CAZRPL010000075.1:0-3952 GCA_964602045.1 uncultured Collinsella sp.
GCGGAACGATTGTTCCCAACGGGAGCCGCCACGCCGCCGTTTTACCGTGAGAGGTCAGCGGTTCCGACAGCATGGAAGGCGGGCGCTTACCGCGACCCGACAGTGTGGGCGAATCGGAAAGATTCGTCGTCGTCGAGGTCGCATCCGTGCGTATCGTTGGGAAGCAACCGACGGAAGGTGGGCGAGACGATGACGGTCGGGCGGCATATCGAAACAGATCAGGTCGATCGACTGGAGACAGCCGATCACGAAAAGGCAGCAATCGGCGTGTACGCAGGCCTTATCGTCAAGCGCGATCGGCTGCTGCACGATCTTGCCGCGAAAGGGAAAAGCGCGGGCATCACCATCATCAGCGCCCCGAAGGGGTTTGGGAAAACCGCGCTCGTGCTCCAATACATCGCGGTCGTGCAGACCGATCCCACGCGCGGATATGCCCAGATCATCGATGCGAACGGTATGACGAAACATGAACTCGTGCGCCGTCTGGACGAGATCGGGCAATCCGCTCCGTCGGGTGTGGGGCCGCTGGTCGTTGTCGACGATCTCCCGTTGTACGGAACAGCGAAGGTCAAGGAGGTCGTCGAGGTTCTACGGGCCATGCGTGGACGAGGGTTCGAATTCGTCGTGACATGCCTTCCGACGAATCGCGGCTTCATGGCGGCTATGGGCGACTCGGCGCTGATATCCTCCCAGGCTCTGACAGTGCAGCCGCGTGAGTATCCGGACTGGGTCAGGGTGTTCACGATCTCGCGTCGTTTGGACGTTTATGCGCTGACGCAAGGCGTTCCAGCGCTCGTTGCCCTGCTGCATGCGGCGACGGAGCGACAAAACGAGGTCGATCTTCTCGAAGCGGGGATTGTGGAGCTGTACGGGGGCATCTTGCGGGAGCTCCGGCGGGAGCGCGACGCCCTGTATCGGATCGTGTGTACGCTGATCTTGATGGGGTCGGGCAACCTGGGGGATTTGGAGCGCGGTGGCATCAGGTTGCGACGCGATACCATGTCACGTCTGATCAAAGCCTATCCGGTGTTCGGTATCGACGGTGCCGAACGGGCGTTTACCTGCCTTGGGGCGACCGGACGAGCACACGCTCGGTTGTGCGGCGATATCGCGGCCAGGCGACCTGCGTTTGCCGTTCGAGCCGTTCGTATCCTCATGAAGAGCGGGCGTACGGATGATGCGGTCGAGTTGGCACGACTCACGCTGTCACCTCCGGATTCGCTGATATTGGCGACGGACTATCCTGTGCAGCTCGCGCTTGCCGGCCACGCGATGTTCATCACGGAAGTGTTCACGGATGGAGGTGCCACGCCGGCGGCGGGAATCGATGTCGGCGCGCTGCTTGCCGTCTACGTGGCATCGCTGACGCTTGGCAACTACCGTATGGCGCGAACGAGCGCCCATGAGTTGAGGAAGCGCGCAGACGAGATCTCCCAGCAAATCGATCCGATTGATTGGGATTGCGCCTGCGCGGTTGACGAGATGTGGGCGTCGTGCAGCGGGGTGAGGCTTCCGGAGATGCCGCCGAGCTTCACGTCCGGCAAGCAACGGCGCGATGCCGAACTGTTGCGCCGCCATGTGTCCGTGTACGGAAAGCTGATCGGTGGAGACGGGCGTGTGTCCCGGGAAGGCGATGGCATGCCCCCGACGTCTCGCGGGGCCGAGGTCGACATCCCCGCTCTGCTGCTTCATGCGGATCGTTGCCTCGATCGGGCGCTCCATGGGAAACAACTCGAGCGGTCGGAACTCGACGACCTGGAGGATATGATCGAGCGGTTGCTGCGCAGAAGGCTTTTACCCATCGCGGCGCGGATGCGCATGACGGTGAACACCTGCCGGCTTTCCATGGGGCTGCCGATCGTGGACGAACGGGGCTTCATCGACGCGGGGACGATCGCCGTGCGCGAGTCCGATCTGCCGACGCAACTGTATTGCCTTGCCGCGGAAGGGTGGCAGGCGCTCACGTTGGGCCAGACGGCAAACGCCCGCTTCCGTGGCCAGCAGGTGCTCAAGCTTGCAGGGGATGACGAGGGGTTTCTGCGTGCATGGGCGCAGCTGCTCGAGCGGACGGCGTATCTCCGTGAGACTTCCCGCGTGAAGATCAGGCAGGATGCCGAGGCCCTCGACCTCACGCAGGAGGGATGCGATGCGGCGGACGCATGGTCGGTCGCGCTGCATCTGTCCGCGGCGCGATTCGACTCGGAGCTCGCCGCGTGGTATTCGCTCAACAAGGCCGTGATGCTCGACCCGTGGATCATGCCGACCATTCGACGGGTGATGGACGTCTTGGGCCCACGATGCGAGTCGCTGCGGCAGATCGTGCCGCGCGAGCGAGGGTCGTTTGCCGAGCCGAACGGTCGGCAGGAGCCGCCTTCCGAAACATTGCGCGAATTGCTGGCGGGCGAGCGCATAGCGGAGGCGGGGGAGGTGGTCATCAATCTGTTCGGTGGTTTCCATGCCGAGCGCAACGGGCATGTCTTGACCGAGTCGGCATGGCGGCGCAAGAAGGCGGCGGTCATCGCGGCGCGATTGGTGCTCAATTTGGGGACGTTCGTGAACCGACGGACGATCATAGACGAGTTGTGGCCGACTGCGGAGTACGCGAACGGGAGGGAATGCCTGTACGTGACGTTGTCGTCGCTGCGACAAGCGCTCGGCCAGCATGGCGACGGCCCGCAGTATCTACTTGCGCAAGGGGAGGGTATCGCGCTCAACGCAGAATACGTCTATACGGACATCCGTAGCTTCGACGTGTTGGCGCGGACCATCCTGCTGGGAGGTGAGGAGTCGTCGGCGCAGCGCACGATCGAATCCTGTCTGAAGCTCGAGGAGCTCTATAAGGGTCCGCTGTATATCCCCGATTGTGGAAACACATCGTATTTCGTGCGGATGCGCTCGCTGTTCGCCACGCGTTTCATCGACTGCATGATCCGGGGAATCGACGCGGCGTTGCACGTGGACAACCTGGCGTGCGCGTCGTGGCTCGTCGAGTCCGCGCTACGGCAGGCACCGACGCGCGAGGACCTTCTACGACGGGCTATGGATGTATACAACCGCAGCGGTCGCAGGCGAGAGGTGGTCGCGCTGTACAACGGGCACCTTCACTATCTCAAGCGCGAGGGAGGAGGTCTTCCGGAGAAGGAGACGGCAGCGGTCTATGCGCGGATCATCGACGAGAGGAGCGACCCGGTGATGCTGTGATGGGTGAGATGATAGCCCTAGACGAGCTTGATCTTCTCGATATCGGTGCGGGAGGTCTCGCGATACAGGGCGAAGCGATGACCGATAACCTGCACGACGTCGGCGCCGGTGCGCTCAGCGAGCTGCTCGGCGGCCTCACGGCAGGTGAGGTCGGAGCCGTCCTGGACCGCGCACTTGATGAGCTCGTGCGCTTCGAGGCTCTCCTCCGCCTGGGCGACCACGCCGTCGTTGACGTCGCCGCGTCCGATGTGGACGACGGGCTCGAGGTGATGGGCGAGGCTGCGAAGCTGACGGACCTGTTTGCCGGTAAGTGCCATGGAGGGAAGCTCTCTTTCTGGAAATGAGGTGATATCGCCGGTCAACGATATAGCACGACGCAGGTAAATGCCACCCCTTGCGGCTGCTTCCCCCGTTTTTTCATGGAGGTGCGCGATCGCGGCGGAAAGGTCGCGCGCGACGGGCATACGGTAGGGTGGTTTGCGGCGATGTGTGCGCCGCTGGGTCGATCGTGGATATCGGAGGGTGTTCCGTGACGGGAAATCGAGATGACCGACGTGCCGCGATGCGGGATGGGTGCCGGCATGCGAACACCCGCATGCGAACGGGCCCTGACGCTCGGGATGCGACGTCATCTACGGTAAGGCGGCCCCTGAACGCGGTGGACGCCGCGAAGCGTGCCGCCCGCGCCGATAACGCGGCCGACGAGGAGCGATTCCGTAGCGCTGCCGCGGGAACGCATATGCGCCACGGG
>CAZRPL010000076.1:0-3648 GCA_964602045.1 uncultured Collinsella sp.
GTAGGCGCCTACACCCATACCCTCGGGCAGCTCCCACGCCCAGGCGTCGCGCCCGGTCTGCACGAGCTTGACGGTGCCCTCGTCCACCTCGGGCTCCATCTCCATGGCGGCAAACAGGCGCTCGGCGCCGGCCATGGCGTTGAGCAGGAAGTTGCCGAGCTGCGTGAACTGGTTGATGGGCTGCGTCGCCTGGCGCACGAACACCAGATAGCTCGCCAGCGCACCCACATCGGCCATCCCGTTCACGGCGAGCAGCGCGCCCACGACAGCCACGATCGTGTAGTTGACGTAGCCGATGCACACGGTGGTCGGCACCATCGTGAAGGCGTAGGCCTGCGCGGAGGCACCGGCCTGGCGCAGCTCCTCGTTGCGGTCGGTGAACTCGCGGACGTTGGCCGCCTCGTGGTTGAACACCTTGACGACCTTCTGACCGGCGACCATCTCCTCGATGTAGCCGTCGAGCGCGCCGAGCGCGTTTTGCTGCCGCGAGAAGAACATCTTGCTGCGACCGCCCGAGAAGCGCACGTACAACGCGATGACGAGGTTGCACGCCACCGTGATGAGCGTGAGCTGCCAGTTGAGCACGAACAGCACGATGAGCGTGCCGACCATCTGGATGAAGGCCTGGATGACGTTGGCGAAGCTGTTGTTGAGCGCCTCGGCGACGGTGTCGACGTCGTTGGTGAAGTAGCTCATGACATCGCCGGTGCGGGTACGGTCGAAAAACGACAGTGGCAGCTTCTGGATATGCGCGAACAGGTCGCGGCGGATGTCGAACACGACCTTTTGCGCGGCGCGCACCATCGTCTGCGTGTAGCCGAACGACGCGAACACGCCGATGACGTACACGACCACCGTGAAGGCGATGAGCTTCGGCAGGTCGTCCCCGCGTCCCTCGGACAGGGCGTTGACCACCGGGCGTACCATGTAGGTACCGCACAGGTTGGCGAGCGCCGCGATGGACACGAGCACGGCCACCGCGAGCAGCGAGAGCTTCGCATGCCCTATGTAGGACAGCAGGCGGCGGATCGTATGGCCCAGGTTCTGCGGTCGGGCCTGAGCGGTCGTCCTAGCCACGCTGCCCACCCCCTTCCTCGCGCACGGCGTCCGTGGCGGTGTCCTCGCCCGCGGCGATCGCCCGCGCGCCCGCAGCGGCAGCCTCCTGCGCGTGCTCCATCTGCGATGCGTAGATCTCCTGGTAGATGCTGTCGGTCGCGAGCAGCTCGTCGTGCGTGCCGTGCGCATGGATGCGCCCGTCGTCGAGCACGAAGATCTCGTCGGCATCCATCACCGACGTGATACGCTGGCCGATGATGATCACCGTCGCGTCCGGGATGCTCGCCAGGTTGGCGCGGATCTTGGCCTCAGTCGCCATATCGACCGCACTCGTGGAGTCGTCGAAGATCAGGATGCGCGGGCGCTTGAGCAGGGTGCGCGCGATGCACAGGCGCTGCTTCTGGCCACCGGACACGCCGGCGCCGCCCTGGCCCAGATCGCCGTCGAGCCCGCCGATACGGTCCAGAAACTCATCGGCGCACGCCATCTCGCAGGCACGCAGCAGCTCCTCGTCGGTGGCGTCCGGGGCACCCCACTGCAGGTTCTCGCGGACGGTTCCCGTGAACAGCACGTTGTTCTGCAGCACGACGCCCACCGCCTCGCGCAGCTCGGCGAGGTCGTAGGTGCGCACGTCGTTGCCGCCCACGCGGACCGTGCCGGTGGTCGCATCGTACAGACGGGCGATCAGCTGCACGAGCGAGCTTTTGCCCGAACCGGTCGAGCCCAGCACGCCCACGGTCGCGCCGGACGGAATGGACAAGCTCACGTCCTCGAGCACGTCCTCCTCTGCGTCGGCGCTGTACTTGAAGCTCACGTGGTCGAACTCCACCGACCCGTCCGGCACCTCCGTAAGCGCCGTCGCGGTATCGGGACTCGCGATCAACGGGTGTTCGTCGAGCACCTCGCCCACGCGCCGCACGCTCGTGAGCGCACGCGTGAGCAGCAGAAACACGTTCGAGATCATCATGAGGGAGTTCATGATCTGCAGCACGTAACTCATGAAACCGGTAAGGATGCCCACGCCCATGGCGCCGGTCATGACCATGTGGCCGCCCACGGCGAGCACGAGCACGGTAGTGGTGTACATGACGATGTTGAACGCCGGCAGATTGAGCACCGCCGTCGAGAATGTCTTGGTCGAGGTCTTGGCAAGCGCATCGTTGACGCCGTGGAAGACGTCACGCTCGTAGTCCTCACGCACGTAGGCCTTGACGGCGCGCACGGCGGTCACATCCTCCTGGACCACGCGGTTCAGATGGTCCATGGACGTCTGCAAATCGCGATAGAGCGGCGCCACGCGCCACGTAATGAGGCCGAGGAAGATCGCGAGCACCGGCATCGTGCAGAAGAAGACCACGGCGAGCTCGGCGTTCATGACGTAAGCGTAGATGAAGCCCATGACGAGCAGCACCGGACCGCGCACCATGGGCCGAAAGCCGCTTGACACCGCGTTTTGGATCACGGTGATATCGGTCGTCATGCGAGTGACGAGACTCGAGGTCTGATAGCGGTCGAGGTTGCCGAAGGCGAAATCCTGGATCCGCTCGTACTCGGCTTGGCGCAGCTGGGCGCCGATGCCCGTGGCGAGCCGCGAGGCGAAGCGCGCGTATCCCAGGCCGAGGGCGAGCGACAGCAGCGCAAGAGCAAGCATGATCGCGCCCTGCTCGAAGATGTAACCAGTATCCCCGCTGGCGACGCCCTCGTCTATGATGTTGGCCATGAGCAGGGGGATCAGCAGCTCGAGCGAGGTCTCGAGCGCCACGAAGACGATGCCGAGCACCGCGTCGCGGCGATAGGGGCCCACGTAGTGCATCAGACGGCGGATCTCATTCATGGGCGGCCTCCGTCTCGAGCGGATCGTCTTCTTTGTCAACGACGTTTCGGCCCAGATGGGCACGCATGTTGGTGCAAATGCGATCGAGCATATCGGTCATCACGGCGCGCTCTTCGTCGGAAAAGCCCCCGAGCATCACCTCGTCAACATCGGCGCACCACCGATCCCATGCCGACAAGGTCGTGCAGCCGAACTCGGTCAACTCGACGACCCGACAGCGCCGGTCCCGGCCGGGAACGATGCGCACGAACCCGTCGCGCACGAGACCGTCGAGCATACGCGAAACGGCGGCGGCGTCGATGCCGAAATAACGGGCGATATCGCGCTGGGTGCTTGCGCCATACACGGCAAGATAGGACAGGACGCGCGGACGACCGGGCCCCAAACCGAGCTCCACGACCTTATCGTGGTTGCACGCGCGCATGAGATGGAACATCGTGCTCACCTGCATATGCAGATCGGTGAGCGAAAAACCGAACGGCAGGGATGACGCCATGGCAACTCCTTGATATATCAATGTTTGATACCGTCAAGTATGGAACGGCCACATCAAAAGTCAAGCAATCCGGCATGTAAAAATACCCCAGGGGTTTTTCTACATTCCAGCGAATGTAGAAAAACCCCTGGGGTATTTTTACATGTGAAGGGGCCGTCGAAACGGCCCCTTCCACAATGGCTATAGCAGGCTAGTCGTCGTAGCGGTCATCGTCATCGTCGTCATCATCGTAGCGGTCATCGTCATCGTCGTCATCATCGTA
>CAZRPL010000077.1:0-3484 GCA_964602045.1 uncultured Collinsella sp.
GGTGCGAGACGGTGACGCCGCCGGTCTTCTTGGAGTCGTACTGGAAGTAGGCCTGGACGTACTTGTCGGTGTGGTCGCCGATGATCTTGATGGAGTTCTTGTTGGCACCGACGGTACCGTCGCCGCCGAGACCCCAGAACTTGCACTCGATCGTGCCCTCGGCAGCGGTGTTGGGGGCGTCGTCCATCTCGGCGAGGCTGAGGTTGGTGACGTCGTCCACGATGCCGACGGTGAACTCGCGGGCGGGAGCGTCCTTCTTGAGCTCCTCGTAGATCGCGAAGGCGGACGCCGGGGTGGTGTCCTTGGAGCCGAGGCCGTAACGGCCGCCGACCACGGTGATGCCGGTCTTACCAGCCTCGTAGAGGGCGGAGACGACATCCTGGTACAGGGGCTCACCGATGGAGCCGGGCTCCTTGGTGCGGTCCATGACGGCGATCTTGGTGCAGGTCTCGGGCAGCACGTCGACGAAGTGCTTGATCGAGAACGGACGGAACAGGCGGACCTTGACCAGGCCGACCTTCTCGCCCTGGGCGTTCAGGTAGTCGATGACCTCCTCGAGCGTGTCGCAGAAGGAGCCCATGCAGACCACGACGCGGTCGGCGTCGGCGGCGCCGTAGTAGTTGAACAGGCCGTAATCAGTGCCGAGCTTGGCATTGATCTTACCCATGTAGTCCTCGACGACGGCGGGGAGCTCGTCGTAGGCCTTGTTGCAGGCCTCGCGGTGCTGGAAGAAGACGTCGCCGTCCTCGTGGGAGCCGCGCGCGGAGGGGTGCTCGGGGTTGAGCGCGTGATCGCGGAAGGCCTGGACGGCGTCCATGTCGACCATCTCGGCGAGATCGTTGTAGTCCCAGATGGCGACCTTCTGGATCTCGTGGGAGGTGCGGAAGCCGTCGAAGAAGTTCAGGAACGGAACCTTGCCCTCGATGGCGGCGAGGTGCGCCACGGGAGCGAGGTCCATGACCTCCTGGACGTTGCCCTCGGCGAGCATGGCGAAGCCGGTCTGACGGCAGGCCATGACGTCGGAGTGATCACCGAAAATGTTCAGAGCGTGGGAGGCGACGCAACGGGCGGACACGTGGAAGACGCCCGGCAGGCCCTCGCCCGCGATCTTGTACATGTTCGTGATCATGAGCAGCAGGCCCTGAGACGCCGTGTAGGTCGTGGTCAGAGCACCGGCACCGAGCGAACCGTGGACGGTACCGGCGGCACCGGCCTCGGACTCCATCTCGATGACGTTGACGGGCGTACCGAAGATGTTCTTCTTGCCCTGCGCGGCCCACTGGTCGACATGGTCGGCCATCGGGCTGGACGGCGTAATCGGGTAGATACCCGCAACTTCGGTGAACGCATACGATACGTATGCGGCCGCCTCGTTGCCGTCCATAGACTTGAACTTACGCGCCATATACCCCTCTCCTCTCAAATTGGGTGTACATGTTCCGAGGGCCTGTGCCCCCGGGGATTACCGCGCATGGATGCCCGCCGGCGATTGGCTGGCATCGATGGATCGTGAAAATCCACATGCACGATTATTGTACTCCGAACGCGGTGTTGGACAGCCGAAATCTGAAGCGGAATTTACCATGATGCATTGTTATGGATACCAGCGATTTATGTGGTGCGACGCGGTATTCGGCGGACTTTGGAACCGAGAAAAAGAACAGAGCCGGCACACGGCGGCGGGGCGGGAGCGTCGGCGGGGCAAGGGCCATCGGGGGCGGGACGCGCTCGCCCCCGATGGCACGTCATGTGTGCACTTTTGGAACGCGGTCGCCGCCACTGCGCACCTTCGGAACGTCTTGGACGCGGTAACGCTCCATAGCCGCAGCTGAACAGTCGATGGGCGTGTCCCAAAAGGGTCCAGGAGAAAATTGGGACACGCCGGCAACCGCGGGCGCAACCGTCGGTTCAAGGCGGGCGGCACGGAACCGCGCTGCACTACAATGGGCTGTTCCGTATCGAAAGGACACCCATGAACGGAGCGATTCTGCAAGGATTTTCGTGGTACCTGCCGACGGACGGGTCGCACTGGCGCCGTCTTGCCGAGCAGGCGCCGACCTTCGCCTACGAGGGGATCACGGCGGTCTGGCTGCCGCCCGCCTACAAGGCCGAGCAGGGCATCAACGATGTCGGCTACGGCGTCTACGATCTGTACGACCTCGTCGAATTCGACCAGAAGGGCAGCGTGTACACCAAGTACGGCACGCGCGCCGAGTATCAGGCCGCAATCGACGCCCTTCATGCGAACGGCATCCAGGTTCTGGCCGACATCGTCCTCAACAGCGCCTCGGCGCCGATGATGCCGAGGACGTCCAGGCGCGCGAGGTGCAGGGACTCCAACCGCGAGGCGGTGTCCGGCGATCTGCAGACCATCTCGGCGTGGACGCGCTTCGCCTTCCCCGGGCGCGCGGGTGCCTATTCGGACTTCACGTGGGACTGGACGTGTTTTCACGGCGTCGACTGGGACGACCGGGCGCGGCGCAAGGCGATCTTTTGTTCGACGGCAAGGATTGGGACGATGCGGTCGACCGCAGCGAGAAAGCCGACTACGACTACCTCATGGGCGCCGACGTCGACGTGAACGACCCCCGCGTATACGACGAACTCGTGCACCGGGGATGCTGGTACATGGATGCGTGCGGCCTCGACGGCTTTAGGCTGGACGCGCTCAAGCATATCGATCGCGGCTTTTACCTGCGCTGGCTCGCCGATGTGCGCAAGCATGCGGGGCGCGAGCTGTTTACCGTGGGCGAGTACTGGGACCGCACGTCCGACGATCTCGATGGCTATCTGGGCAGCGAGCGAACCATGTCGCTGCTCGACGTGCCGCTGCACTACAACCTCCAGGCGGCATCGTGCTCGAACGGCAACGTCGATCTGTCGAAGATCTTTGCCGGCACGCTTGTCGAGCGCGACCCGATGCAGGCGGTGACCTTTGCCGAGAACCATGACACGCAGCCTGGCCTGGCACTACAGTCGTTCGTGCAGACGCGGTTCAAGCCCGCCGCGTACGCGCTGATCCTGATGCGCGAGGCAGGCTACCCGTGCGTGTTTTACGGCGACCTGTACGGCAGCCCAACGACGGCAACATCCCTGCCGTGGGCGAGCTGCCGCTGCTCATGGAGATCCGCCGCCGCTTTGCCTGCGGCGTGCAGCACGATCACCTCGATGCGCCGGACGTGATCGGCTGGACGCGCGAGGGCGATGCCGAGCACGAAAGCAGTGGCCTGGCCGTGGTGATCACCGACCGCGCCGGCGGCGAGAAGCGTATGTTCGTGGGCGCGGCGCATGCCGGCGAGACCTGGAGTTGCGTTATCGGAGAGCAGGACGACGTCGTGGTGGACGCCGAGGGTTGGGCCACGTTCCGCACGCTGAGCGGGTACATCTCGGTCTACCTGCCCGAACGTGCCGCCGATACGCTCGAGCACGACCGCGAACTGCACCGCATCGTCCGCGAGACGGCCGAGGACACCGAGGAGCTGCG
>CAZRPL010000078.1:0-3415 GCA_964602045.1 uncultured Collinsella sp.
GGCCGACGAGGAGCGATTCCGTAGCGCTGCCGCGGGAACGCATATGCGCCACGGGGCGTACACTTCGTCCGATGCTCGGGCGCAGCGGCGCATCCGTGTGATCGCGTTGATCATCGGGGCGATGCTGGCGGCGCTCGCCTTTTACGCGGTGGGTCAGGCTGTCGTGCGCGTGATAACCCATTCCGACAGGGGCGACGCCGTCATCGAGGAAGCGGCTACCGCGGCGGGCGATGCGATGGGTGCCCGCGCGGTGACCTTCGCCGACGACGCCTCTGACGGGCAGCTGCGCGTCGGGCGCTTCGTCTACCGCGCACGGCTCGGCGACGATGGTCGCGTCGCCGTCGTGCGCTGCGATGCGGGTTCGAGTTCCGCCGATGGTATCGAGCTCTTCGAGGTCGCCGGTGATGTCGCTGGCATGGCGTATGCCCATGGCGTGCTGTACGTGGCTGTCAACGTGGACGATGGCTATGAAGTCCGGTCCTACATCGATAGTCAGGGAGCTTCGGCCGAATCGGCGCTTTCGGGTGAGGGAGCGATCGACGCCATCGAGTGCGGGGACCATGCGATCGAGGTGGTTACCGAGAACGGCGACCGAGCTGTCGTGGCTCGGCTCGACGAGGAGTAGGGATTCGTCTACAGGTAGGACAGGAACGACAGGTAGGACTGAGCGCTATCGGGTACCGAGAGGGTCATGCTCTGGCCGAGGGCGTCGATGGTGACGTAGGAGGGGTCGTCGTAGGTGGTGACGGTCGCGTCGGTCTGCTGGTAGGTGGTGTGGACGCTGCCGGTCGCCGTGGCGTCTTCGGGCAGCTCGGTGACGCTCCACGAGGAGATGGCGAGTTCGTCGATCGCCCGGTCGACCTGCTGTTCGGACATACCGGTCGTCGCGGCGATGGCATCGACGTTATCGCGCAGGGAGTTCTCGACGATGCCCTTGACGCCCGAGGCGTCCACGGCGGCGTTCAGCGCGGCGTATTTCGCGTTGCCGCCGATGCCGAGCAGTGCCTGCGAGATCGGGGTGCCGGCGAGCACCGTGTTGCAGAGGGCGGACAGGATACCGAGGATGATGACGATCACCGCGAGCGTTCCTGCGATCGCGCGCGTGAAGTTGTTCATGGAAAAGCTCCTTTGCGATGGTGGAGGATGACCACCATATGCCCGACCTGTCGGTAAACAACGCGGCAACGCTCCGATAGGACGTTCTCCATAAGCTGCCCAAAACAGCGACGGGGATCGTTCGAATATCCGAACGACCCCCGCAAGACGGCTGCGATACCGCTCGTCGGTTAGTTCTTGAGCGAGTTGAGCGGGGCGGGGAAACGGCCGCCGCGGTGTGCGAACACGGTGCCGGCATGCTGGTTCACCGGCATGATAGGCGCGCGGCCGAACAGGCCGCCGTAGTCGACCGATTCGCCCAGACCCTTACCGATGGCCGGGATGATGCGGACGGCCGTGGTCTTGTTGTTGATCACGCCGATGGCCATCTCGTCGGCGATGATGCCGGCGATCGCCTCGACGCTCGTGTCGCCGGGGATGGCGATCATATCGAGACCGACCGAGCAGACGCAGGTCATTGCCTCGAGCTTCTCGAGCGAGAGTGCGCCGGCCTCGACGGCGGCGATCATGCCGGCGTCCTCGGAGACGGGGATGAAGGCACCGGACAGGCCGCCGACGCTGGAGCTCGCCATGACGCCGCCCTTCTTGACCGCGTCGTTGAGCATCGCGAGCGCACAGGTGGTGCCGGGGCCGCCACAGGTGCCCACACCGATGATCTCGAGGATGCGTGCGACGGAGTCGCCGATGGCGGGCGTCGGGGCGAGCGACAGGTCGACGATGCCCTTCTCCACGCCCAGACGACGTGCGGCCTCGCGGCTCATGAGTTCGCCGGCACGGGTGATCTTGAAGGCGGTCTGCTTGATCTTCTCGGCGACCTCCATCATGCTCGCGGAGTCGGGCAGCTGCTCGAGGGCGGCGGCCATGACGCCGGGACCGGAGACGCCCACGTTGATGACGGCGTCGGCCTCGCCGGAGCCGTGCGTGGCGCCCGCCATGAAGGGCGAGTCCTCGACCATGTTGGCGAAGACCACGAACTTGGAGGCGCCCACCGAGTCGGCGTCGGCGGTGAGGCGTGCGGCGTCGAGGATGGTTTGGGCGACCATGAGGACGGCGTCCATGTTGATGCCGGCGCGCAGGCTGGCGACGTTGACGCTCGAGCACACGCGGCTCGTCTGCGCGAGCGCCTCGGGGATGCTGGCGATCAGGCGGCGATCGCCGTCGCCGATGCCCTTATGGACCAGGGCGGAAAAGCCGCCCAGGTAATCGATGCCGAGGGTCTCGGCCGCGCGGTCGAGCGCATGGGCGAGTGGCGTGAGGTCGGCGTCAGGGCAGGCTGCGGCGATCTGGGCGATCGGCGTGACGGAGACACGCTTGTTGACGATGGGGATACCGTATTCGCGCTCGAGGGACTCGGCGGTGGGCACGAGGCGCTCCGCAGTGGTGGTGATGCGGTTGTAGACCTTCGCGCACATGCGTTCGAGGTTCTCGTCCGCGCAGCCCATGAGCGAGATGCCCATCGTGATGGTGCGGATGTCGAGGTGTTGCTCGGAAACCATGCCGCGTGTCTCGGCGATTTCGGCAGGCGTGATTGCCATGGGCGCTCCTTCGTTCGTTGCGGTGCATGCGATGCTTGCTTCATTCTAACCAACCGGCCACGCTCGCGTGCGAACGTGGCGTGAATGTGGACGGTTACGACCGTGCGCAGGGCGCGCGCGTCGGGTGTTGCGGTCGGGCAACCCGCCTAGTCTCCGAAAACCTCCTCGGCGATGCGTGCCGTAGCCGCCGCGTCCTTGGCGTGGAAATCCGCACCGATCTGTGCGGCGTACTCGGGTGTGAGCACCGCGCCGCCCACGATGACCTGCACGTCCGGCGTCTCGGTACGTAAAAGCGCGATGGTCTCCTCCATGGCACGGACCGTGGTCGTCATCAGGGCGGACAGGCCGACGAGCTTGATGCCGCGACTCCGCACGGTGTCCACGATCGTGTGGGGATCGACGTCGCGCCCCAGGTCGTAGACGGTGAAACCGTAGTTCTCGAGCAGCATCTTGACGATGTTCTTGCCGATGTCGTGGATGTCGCCCTTGACGGTGGCCAGGCAGATCTCGCCCTTGCGCGCCATCTGCTGGGACCCCATGCGTTCGCGGATGGTGTCGAAGCCCACGCGCGCCGCCTCGGCCGACGCCATGAGCTGCGGCAGGAAGTAGGCGCCCTTGTCGAACAGGACGCCGACCTCGTCGAGCGCGGGGATGAACCGTTCGTTGATGAGGTCGAGCGGGTCATGGTCGGCGAGCAGCGCGACCGTCGCGGCGGCCATCTCGCCTTTGCGTCCGGTGAGGATGAGGTGGCGGATCGGGTCGGT
>CAZRPL010000079.1:0-3205 GCA_964602045.1 uncultured Collinsella sp.
GTCGCCGCCGAGAGCTGTTCGCAGAGACGGGGTAGCACATCGACCTCGTCGATATCGGGCATGCCGACGTTGACGTCGAGGATATCGGCGCCCTGCTCCTGTTGGGCGATGCCCTGGCCGACCGCGTAGTCCAGGTTGCCTTCGCGCAGGGCCTGCTGCAGGCGCTTCTTGCCGGTCGGGTTGATGCGTTCGCCCACGATGGCGATCGCACGACGCGCGGCGGGAAGGCCCACGGTGCGCTGGGCGCTCGTGACGGTGAGGGCAGGTGCGACGCGGCGCGCGGCGGGGGTGCGATCGGCGACGATGTCGGCGAGCAGGCGGATGTAGTCGGGATTCGTGCCGCAGCAGCCGCCGATGATCCCGACGCCGTCGGCGACCATGTCGTGGACCGCCCGCGCATAGGCGTCGGGCAGGATGTCGTAGACGGTGGCGCCGTCCTCAACGCGGGGAAGTCCGGCGTTGGCCTGCACCATGACGGGCTTTTCGGTCACGGCGAGCATGCGCGCGGCGAAGGGGCGGAGCTCAGCGGGCCCGAGCGAGCAGTTGATGCCCACGACGTCGGCGCCAAGCGCGTCGAGCGTGATGGCCGCAACCTCGGGCGAGGTGCCCAGGAACGTGCGGCCGTCCTCCTCGAACGTCATGGTGGCGAAGACCGGCAGGTCGGTGTTCTCGCGACAGGCGAGCACGGCGGCGCGGATCTCGGCGAGGTCGGTCATGGTCTCGATGATAAAGAAGTCGACACCGGCGTGTGCGGCGGCGCGCGCCTGCTGGGCGAACAGCTCGTACGCCTCGTCGAAGGTCACGGTGCCCATGGGGCGCAACAGCGCGCCGAGCGGGCCGATGTCGCCGGCCGCGTAGCGTGCGCCGCTCGCGCGGGCGCAGCGAACCGCCGCGTCGAACACGTCCTCGACCGTCGCCGTGTCGCCCAGCTTGCGGGCGTTGGCCCCGAAAGTGTTCGTGGTCACGGCCTCGCTGCCGGCGGCGACATAGGCGGCGTGGATCGCGGTGATAGCCTCGGGGTCGGTGAGGCACAACAGCTCGGGCAGCTCGCCGGCGGCCAGGCCCGCCGCCTGCAGCATGGTGCCCATGCCGCCGTCGAGCACGAGGTGGCGGGTGCCTTCCAGCACGCGGCGCAGGTTGTCATCGGCGATACGCAGCGTATCGAGCGTACGTGGGCGGTAGGTGTCGCCGGCCGCGAGCGCAGCGGTCACGGGGGCGATCGGGTCGAGCGTGTAGTCCATGGCGGTCCTTCTCAGCGTGGGAAACGTGCGGCTTGCCTCATCATAGTGCGGAATAGCAGATGGTGTCGCGCTCGCGGAACGGGCAGGCGCCGCGCAGGCGGCAGATCGAGCATGACGGGCGGTCGTTTGCCGCGTGCGGCTCGCCATCGAACAGGCCGAAGACGGCGGTGACGCTTTTGGAGGGGAGCAGCAGGTCGTCGTCGGTGACGGTGAGGCCGATGAGGCGCCCGGCGTTCAGCGCCGCCACGATCGGGCCCTGCGCGGAAAGCGGGCAGTCCCCATACCCGGGTGAAAAGCGCCAGTTGGCGGACATGCCGCACGCGGCGGCGTCGCGCGTCGCCTCGCGTTCCATGGCGCGCACGGCCGCCTCGATCGCGGCCGAAGCAGCAGCGTCGAGCAGCGTCGCATCGAGCGGTCGCTGACCGGCGAGCGCGCGCAGGCGCCGTTCGCTTTCCATCCCGAGTGTGCAGGCGAGCACGACGCACAGACGGGCGTCTTTGAGATGGCGGAAGATGTCGGCGCCGTCGAGCTTCACCGTGCTGCCGACAAGGTGGATGCAGGGCATGCCGTTCTCGTCGCGCCCCATGGCGTCGACGGGGAAGACCTGCCGCACGCCGCGCGGAGCGAGCGTGCGCTCGAGTTCGGCCGCGGTGCTCTCGATGCGCTCGGCGAGCGCGTCGTCGATCGACTGGCCGGCATAGCCGAGGTAGCGCAGCATCTCGGCGCGATCGATGGTCGGGCCCTCATCGGGAGCGGGCCGGTAGAGCACGGGACTTGCGAGCTCTGCCGGTACAGCGGCGGGAGCCCCGGATCTTCGTGCTTCGGTTTGCGGATCGCTAGCGGCGCAGGACATGCATGGCCGCCTGGGCGACGTCGGCGCGGTTCATGGTGTACACGTGCAGGCCGTCGGCGCCGTGGGCGGCGAGGTCCTCGAGCTGGCGGCAGGCGTACTCGATACCCGCCTCGCGCAGGCTCGTCGGGTCGTCCTCGTAGCGCGCGAGGATCTTGATGACGGGCGCGGGCAGCGACGCGGCGCAGGTGAACACCATACGCGTGATCTGCTGCTTGCTCGTGAAGGGCATGATGCCCGCGGTGATGGGGACGGTGATGCCGGCGGCGTCGGCGAGTTCGCGGAAGCGGTAGAAGTACTCGTTGTCGAAGAAGAGCTGCGTGACGAAGAAGCTCGCGCCGGCGTCCTGCTTTTGCCGCAGGTGTTTGACGGAGGTCGGCAGGTCGTCGCAGGTGAGGTGCCCCTCGGGGTAGGCGGCGCCACCCACGCAGAAGCCCGCGTCCACGAGTGCCGGCACGAGGTCCTTGGCGTAGGGGTAGGCGATGTCCTCGGCGTCTGCCTCGCTCATGCCGGCGGGCAGGTCGCCGCGAAGCGCCAGCACGTTCTCGATGCCCGCGGCGCGGAATTCCTCGATCTTGGCGGTGAGCGTATCGGGTGTGAGCGAGATGCAGGTGAGATGCGCGACGGACGGGATGCCGAACTCCGTGCTGATCATCTGCGCGATCTGTGCGGTGGCCGCGGAGTTGCCCGAGCCGCCGGCGGAGTAGGTGACGCTCACGAAGTCGGGTGCGAGCGGCGCGAAGCCCCCTGCGACTTCGCGTGCCCGATCGAGCGTGAGCTCGCCTTTGGGCGGGAACATCTCGAACGAGACGGGCTGGGCGCCTGCGGCGCGGGCCTTGGCGAAGATCTGATCGACTCTCATGGCGTCCCCCTTCGGTGCGCAAGGTGCGGTGGAGGCATCATACACCGCAGGCGATGGGAGCCGGTCGGGCGGTAAGGCCGAAACGTGTTGTTCACGGGGTGAGCGGGGTGTCCGGGAGCTGCCAGGGCTGGTGCGCTGCCAGGACGATGAGGTGCCTGGCCGTTTCATCGGATTCGCCAGATGGAGCAGGTTACTTTGATCATTCAGGAGAGGTTGTTTTGGCCGTTGTGCTCGCCCGCGCGTGCGCGCCCG
>CAZRPL010000080.1:0-3195 GCA_964602045.1 uncultured Collinsella sp.
GCGCGGCTTCCTGCCCGCGTCGCTGGTCGACCTCCGTCGCATCAAGGACCTCAGCTCCTACCTGCACACCTCCATCGAGGCCCGCGTCATCGAGATGGACCGCAACCGCAACAACGTTGTGCTGTCCCGCCGCGTGGTGCTCGAGGAGTCCCGCAAGGCCGAGCGCACCGAGATCCTCTCCAAGCTCAAGAGCGGCATGCGCCTCAAGGGCACCGTTTCCTCCATCGTGGACTTCGGCGCCTTCGTGGATCTGGGCGGCATCGACGGCCTGATCCACATCTCCGAGCTCTCCTGGAACCACGTCAACCACCCCTCCGAGGTCGTCAAGGTCGGCCAGGAGGTCGAGGTCGAGGTTCTGGATGTCGACCTCAACCGCGAGCGCATCTCCCTCGGTCTCAAGCAGACCACCGAGGATCCGTGGCGCGCGCTCGTCAAGAAGTATCCCGTGGGCGCTATCGTCGAGGGCACCGTCACCAAGCTCGTGCCGTTCGGCGCCTTTGTCGACCTCGGTGAGGGCATCGAGGGTCTCGTGCACATCTCCGAGATGGCCAACAAGCACGTCGACCAGCCTTCGCAGGTCACCCATGTCGGCGCCAAGGTCCAGGTCAAGGTCATGGAGATCGACCTCGACCGTCGTCGCATCAGCCTGTCGATGAAGTCCGCCGCCGAGACCCTCGGCGTCGAGATCGAGGTCACCCCGCTTCCTTCCGAGAAGAAGGACGAGGACGCCGAGTAGGCTCCGCGATCATCGATTCGCACAAGGCCCCTGCGCTGCAGGGGCCTTTTTCATGTCGATCGGAACCCTCGGCATGGGGGAGAGGTGCGTGCGCTCCATCTCGCATCCGATGGCGTATGATGTACGGGCATGTGAGTTCTCGCGAAAGGGGTTATCGATGACGGGAGTGACGGGCGCCGACGCGCTCCACTTTGCCGATCGTCCGGTCGTGCTGTTCGACTTCGATGGGACGATCGCCGACACGAGCCGCGCGATCTTGCGAACGGCCCGCAAGGCCCTCGAGCGCCGCGGCTACGACGTGGATGCGCTCGGCGATCTGACGAGCCTGATCGGGCCGCCGCTGTTCGATGGCTTCATGAACCTGTGCGGGGTCGATCTCGACGAGGCGGTCGCCATCACCAACGAGTATCGTGCGTTGTTCAACGTCGAGGTCCGCCCCGAGGATTATCCGCCGCTTCCGGGGATCCCTGAGCTGCTGTGCGCGCTCAGCGAGCGTGGGACCAGGATCGCGGTCGCGACCTCGCGCCTGGAATCCATGGCTCTCGACATGATCGGGGCGCTCGATCTGCCGCCGTTCGAGACCATCGTCGGCAGGCTCGAGCCCGGTCGCGATACCAAGGCCGATTGCATCCGCGAGGCGCTGCGGCAGCTGGACGTCGACCCCGGAAGCGCCGTGATGGTCGGCGATCGCAAGCACGACACGCAGGGCGCCCATGCCTGCGGCGTCCCCTGTATCGCGGTGTACACCGGCACGGCCAAACCCGGCGAGCACGAGCAGGCCGGGGCCGATACGATCTGCCATGGCATTCCCGAGCTTGCCACGGCGCTTGGCGTGTCGTTCGCTTAATCAGGTTTTACCACGTCGTACGTGAAGAGGAGTTCTTATGGACAACACGCTCGAATCCCAAGTCGACGCCTATGTCGATGAGGTCTGGGAGGATGTCGTCGCCGACATCGCGCGCCTGGTGGAGCACCCGTCGGTCGCCGACGCCTCCGCCGGTACCCCCGGGTCGCCGTTCGGCGCGCCCGTGCGCGACGCGCTCGACTGCGCGCTCGATATCGCCGCGAAGCTCGGCTACGAGGTGAGCGACGACGAGGGCTACGTTGGTATCGCCGATATCCCCGGTGTCAGCGACACGCAGGTGGCGACCATCGCGCACGTGGATGTGGTGCCTGCCGGTCCCGGCTGGAGCACCGACCCGTTCACCTGTGTGCGTCGTGACGGATGGCTGCTCGGCCGCGGTGTGATCGATGATAAGGGACCCGCGGTGCTCGCCCTGTACGCCGGTGCTTTCCTCAAGCGCCTCTACGACGTGCCGCGCTACACCTTCCGCGCGCTGCTCGGCTGCGACGAGGAGACGGGCATGACCGACGTCCATCACTATCTCGACGGTCATGACGATCCGGCCTTCCTGTTCACGCCCGACGCGGAGTTTCCTTTGGGCAACGCCGAGAAAGGGCAGTTCGGTGCGACGTTCGCCAGCGCGCCGATCGAGGGTGGCCGCATCCTGTCGTGGAGCGGCGCCGAGGCCACGAACGCCATTCCCGCCGAGTCGATCTGCGAGATCGCGGTCGACATCGCCGACTGTCCCGTGCCTGTCGCCCATGCCGATCGCCTGACGCTCGAAGCGGTCGAGGCGGGAAGGACGCGTATCGTGGCGCATGGTATCGGCGGTCACGCATCGTTGCCCGAGGGCACGATCAACGCCATCGGGCTCGTGCTCGCGTATCTGCGTGAGACCGATCTTGCCGCCGAGTCGGAGAAGCCGTTTTTGGACCTCATGGCGACCATTCACGCCGATACGGCGGGGGAGGGTCTCGGCATCGCATGCGAGAGCCCGGCGTTCGGCCCGTTGACGCTCAACGGCGGCACCGTCGAGGTCGTCGACGGGCATATCCGCCAGACGATCGACGTGCGCTTCCCCGATAGCACGACGGCGGAGGTTCTCGAGCGCACGTGTCGCGAGGTTTCCGAGCGTTTCGGCGCGCAGCTGACCGTCGACCACGATAAGGTGCCGTTCTCGATTTCGGCGGATCACCCGGCGGTCCAGACGCTGCTTTCGACCTATCACGAGGTGACCGGCAAGCCCGCGTATCCGATCTCGATGGGTGGCGGCACGTATGCGCGCAACTTCGCCCGCGCCGTGTCGTTCGGGCCGGAGGACAACGACCTGGAGTTGCCGACGTGGGGCGGCCCCATGCACGGCCCCAACGAGTGCGCGAACGAGGCGCTGCTCAAGGAGGCGCTCAAGATCTACACGCTGTCGATCGTGCGTCTGATGGACGTGGAGCTGTAGGCCATTCTCCATGTGTCAGTCCGTGCAGGGGCGGGGCGCGATCGATTTCGCGCTCCGCCCCTGCATTTGCGGCCCGAGATGGCACATCCGGCGGGTCATTTGGGGACGTGTTCCCTCCAACCCATCGGCGGCCGTCACAGCCGCCGATGGGTTGGAGGGAAC
>CAZRPL010000081.1:0-2945 GCA_964602045.1 uncultured Collinsella sp.
TTTTTGCCGATGGGTTTTTCTCGTGAACAGACCGCTTCGTGAGACAAACCCATGGGCAATAATCTGGGACACGGTCAGCGGACGGCCGCCGCCCGCCACCGTCACGCAAAAGGCCCGCCTCCCCCAAAGGAGAGACGGGCCCAGCAGAGGCCAGCTACGAAGCGGCCCGTTTCCAGCAGTGCTACTTGCGATGAGCGCGATAGAACTCGATGAGCGCCTTCGTGCTCGCGTCCTGAGCGGCGAGCGCCTCGTCGTCGTGGAACGCGGGCGTGATCTGCTTGGCGAGCTGCTTGCCGAGCTCGACGCCCCACTGGTCGAACGAATCGATGCCCCAGACCGTGCCCTCGACGAAGGTGATGTGCTCGTAGAGCGCGATGAGCGCACCGAGCGCATGCGGGGTGAGGTCGATGCCGAAGATCGAGGTGGTCGGACGGTTACCGGTGAAGATGCGCGCGGTCACGAGCTCCTCGGGCGTGCCCTCGGCCCGAACCTCGTCGGCGGTCTTACCGAACGCGAGCGCCTTGGTCTGCGCGAGGAAGTTGCCCAGGAACAGCTCGTGCACGTCCTGGTCGCCGTCCTTGTTGGGGTTCGGGGTGTTGACGAACGCGATGAGGTCGGAGGGGATCAGGCGCGTGCCCTGATGGATGAGTTGGTAGAAGGCGTGCTGGCCGTTGGTGCCCGGCTCGCCCCAGAAGATCTCGCCGGAAGCCGTGGTGAGCGGTGAGCCGTCCCAGCGCACGCCCTTGCCGTTGGACTCCATGGTGAGCTGCTGCAAGTAGGCCGGGAAGCGGTGCATATACTGGTTGTACGGCAGCACCGTGTGGCTCTCAGCGCCGAAGAAGTTGACATACCACACGTTGATGAGACCCATCAGCGCGACGACGTTCTCCTCGAGCGGGGTGTTCTGGAAGTACATGTCCACATCGTGGAAGCCCTTGAGGAAGCACTCGAAGCGCTCGGGGCCGAGCGCGATGATGAGCGACAGGCCCACGGCGGAGTCGACGGAGTAGCGGCCGCCGACCCAGTTCCAGAAGCCGAACGCGTTCTCGGGGTCGATGCCGAAGTCGGCGACGAGGTCGAGCGCGGTCGACACGGCGACGAAGTGCTTCTTCACGGCCTCGGCGCGGCTGGCCTCGGAGCCGTCGATGGCGCCGGCGGCCTCGAGGGCGTCGAGCAGCCAGGTGCGGACCTCACGACCGTTGGTGAGGGTCTCGAGCGTGGTGAACGTCTTGGACACGACGATGACGAGCGTGGTCTCGGGGTCGAGGCCACGGACCTTCTCGGCCATGTCGTTGGGGTCGATGTTGGAGATGTAGCGGCAGTCGATGCCGGCGTCGGCGTAGGGCTTCAGCGCCTCGTACACCATGACCGGGCCGAGGTCGGAGCCACCGATGCCGATGGAGATGACGTGCTCGATCTTCTTGCCCGTGACGCCCTTCCACTCACCGGAACGGACCTTCTCGGCGAAGGCGTACATGCGATCGAGCATCTCGCGGACGTCGGCCACGCAATCCTGGTCGCCATCGAACACCGTACCCGCATCGGAGGCAGGGCGGCGCAGGGCGGTATGGAGAACGGCGCGATCCTCGGAGGTGTTGATATGCACGCCGCTGTACATGGCGTCGCGACGCTCCTCGATCTTCATCTCGCGCGCGAGCTCGACGAGCAGCTTCATGGTTTCGTCGGTGACGAGGTTCTTGGACAGGTCGATGTGGAACTCGCCCATGTCGAAACTGAGCTTTTTCACGCGATCGGGGTCGGCGGCGAACCAACCCTTGAGGTCCACGCCGGCGGCGGTCATCTCGTCGTAATGCTTCTGCAGAGCGGCCCACGCAGCCGTGCTCGTGGCATCGATGGGAGCGGGAACGGTAGACATATGCGTCCTCCTTGCCTTTCAGCACAGACGAAGGTGGCCGCGATCCCCTTTCTCGCGGTGCCTGTGCCGAACAACCATAGTGACTTTATTTTAGCGCAGCGAGCGCCCTCGACACGGAACAGGATCGATTTGCCGACGCCCTTTTCGACTGACATGGCACGAAGGACGCAGACGGCCCCGGGGCACCACGCATCCGCTTTACGGCATGCCGTGGCATCGTCCTTCCATGCCCTTGTGCGACTTCCAAAAGCGTGAATCGTTCTAGGGCGCGATTTTTGCGTGCGCTTTCGCAGATGGGAAAACACCCATGAACAACGCCGCAGGACTCAACTGGGCTTTTGATAGAGGGTATGGTGCCTATGGATAAGAGGCACCTAAAAATCGCGCCCTAGAAGAGTGGTGCATTTCCGTCTGCTTCCCGCCAACCATAAATATACGTGAGTACACATATAGTAGTCAGATTATTCGGTTATATGCAATAGTCTGTTTTGTCCAGTAGAGTGCACACGCATATGGGCTCGAACAAGCCTCACGCCGCGCGCGAAGCATCCGCGATCTACAGATGCAATCTGCCGACGAGCTCGGGGTACCCTCGATCGACCGCATCGTTGAACTGCTGGGCGAACAGGTGGATTCCCAGCACCCAGGCCGACAACAGGCAGGCGACATCCAATACGAGCACGGCGATGGCGGAAAAAACGAATGCCGCCGTCATGCCCGTCAGACAGCCGGTCATGATCAGCAACACCGCGGAAATCGCAAACACCGAACACGCGACCAGCCGAAACGCACGGATCCGCTTTCGCTGTCCGCGCTCCAGCGCGGCATGCAGCGCCGTGAGTTCATCGAGGGAAAATCGTCGCTCCTCGAGCTGGCAACGCTCCTGCCGGCTCAACCTGTTTACGTGGATAATCGCCATATCGAACTCGGATTCCTCCCGAAACCTCAGCCATCAAGCTGCTCGCTTGCCTCGAGCCATGCAGTCTCGAGGTCATCGAGCTCGGCCGCGGCGGCATCGATCGCCTGCTGCTGCGCGATCAGACCGGCGTAGTCGGTCGGATCGATCGCG
>CAZRPL010000082.1:0-2777 GCA_964602045.1 uncultured Collinsella sp.
GAGGGCTACGAGCATGCGATCGATATCGCGCAGCTGGCGCTCGAGGCCTCGATCGAGTGGGGGCAGTTCCCCACGCGCGATATCGCGCGCCGCACCTACCGGTTCCGCGCGACGGGTCTCGGCCTGTCCAACCTGGCGAGTCTGCTCATGGCGAGTGGCGTGCCCTACGATTCGCCCAAGGCGCGCGCGTTGGGCGCCGCGCTCGTGGGCACGCTCACGGGCCGCAGCTACGCGGTGTCGGCGCTCATGGCGGCCAAGGTGGGGCCGTTCGATTGTTACGAGATCAACAAGGGACATATGGCGCGCGTGATCCGTAATCACGCTCGCGTGGCGGGCGCGCGCGACGACGCGTACGAGAACCTGACGGTGCAGCCGCCCGCGGTCGATCTGGGCCTGCTCGAGCAGGTGGGCGCGTCCGGTTTGGCCGACGCGCTCGTCGAGTCGTGGCGCGATGCCGAACGCTTGGGCGAGGAGCACGGATACCGCAACGCGCAGGTGAGCGTCATGGCACCCACGGGGACCATCTCGTTTGCCATGGATTGCGGTGCCACGTCCATCGAGCCGTTCTTCAGCCACATGATCTACAAGAAGCTCTCCGGCGGCGGCTTCATGACCATCGCGAACCCCGTGATCGGCGACGCCCTGCGCCATCTGGGCTATGCCGAGGACGAGGTCGAGGAGATCTTGGCCTACGTGCAGGCGACCGATGACGACGGCATGATCGTCGACGGCAAGATCGAGGGCGCGCCGCATCTGCGCGACGAGGATCTGGCCGTGTTCGACACCGCCAACGTGTGCGGGTCGGGCGAGCGCTACATCGACCCGCGCGGGCACGTGCTCATGGTCGCGGCCATGACGCCGCTCATCTCGGGTGCCATCTCCAAGACGGTCAACCTGCCGAACTCCGCGACGGTGCAAGACTTCAAGGACGTCATCATGCTCGCCTGGAAGACGGGCTGCAAGGGTATCACCCTGTACCGCGACGGCTCCAAGAACGCCCAGCCGCTCAACAACTCGCTGACCGAGGACGCCGGCGACAAGGACCTGGGCGACCTGTCCTACGCCGCGCTGCTCGAGTACGCGCGCGGCGCGCAGCAGCAGCTGGCAAGCGCGCGTCAGCCCGCTCAGCGTCGGCGCATCATGGGTATCCGCAGCGGCCACACGCACCTGGCGCAGATCGATGGCGTCAAGATCTACACCACCGTCAACCGCAACGAGGACGGCGAGATCTCGGAGCTGTTCGTGACCACCGACCGCGAGGGCACGACCATCATGGGCCTGCTCAACTCGCTGTCCAAGACCATCTCGGTCATGCTGCAGTACGGCATCCCCGCCGAGCGCATCTCCAAGATGCTGCGCGGCCAGATGTACGAGCCGTACGGCTTCGTGCAGAGTCACCCCTACATCAAGTACGTGAACTCCATCTCGGACCTGATCTCCAAGGTGATCGACATCGAACTCGGCGACTTCACGCGCGTGCAGGTCAAGCCCGAGGGCTGGGCGCAGGTGGCGGGCGCCGTTCCCGCACCCGCTGCGGCTGCTCCGGCGGTCGCCGACCCGCTGTTCGACGACGAGCCCGCGGTGAGCGACGAGGAGCTGAGCCGTCTGACCGCAGCCAAGCAGGACGAGGTGCTCGAGGAGACCGGCGCCTTTGACAGCGGGGATGCCTATACCATGGCGTTCGTGAACAAGGCGGTACACGACACCGCGATCCACGGCGAGCGCCTGTACGACGGCAGCACGTGTCCCAACTGCGGTAGTTCGCGCATGGTGCAAAACGGCACCTGCAAGGTCTGTATGGACTGCGGCACCACCACCGGCTGCAGCTGATAGGGCTCATCTGACCCGACCGGCCCGGTGCGGTACCCGCTTCCGACGCGGAAAACAAGCGTCGGAATCGGGCACTGCACCGGGCCGTTTTCGTCTCCACTCAAAAGAGGAGCGCCGAATGCCCCCATGGTAGATCATTGCCATGGGGGGTCCGTTGCGTTTAGAGCTTGAGGGCGACCTCGATATCGGGGTTGACGAGCTCGGCGAACGCGTGCGGGTCGTCCATGGAGCCCACGATGGAGCCGTAATGGGTGGGGATGACCGTGCGCGGTTGGATCGTGTTGATGAAGCCCGCCGCCTGCTGCGGATCCATGGTGTAGGTGCCGCCGATGGGGATGAGCGCGATGTCGCAGGAAACCTGCAGGGTATCAGGGTTGGAATCGGTGTCGCCCGCGACGTAGATGCGCGCGCCGTCGACGGTGACGATATAGCCGATCCAGGCGTTGTCGTGCGGATGGAAGCCGAGGCGTTCGGGCTCGACGTTGTAGGCGGGAACGGCCTCGACGGAGATGTCGGCAAGCTCGATGCGCTCACCCGCCTGTATGAGGTGGACGGCGGCGCACGCTGTCTGGGGCGCCTCGTCCTCCATGGTCGCCGGTACGACGAGCTCGGTGGTTGCCTTGGCCACGCGTGCGATGTCCTCGGGCGAGAAGTGGTCGTAGTGGGCGTGCGTCACGAGGACGTAGTCGGCATCGTGCGGTTCCGCATCGACTTTGAACGGGTCGAAGTAGATGACGGTGCCAGCTTCGCTCTGGATGCGGATGCAGCTGTGCACGAGTACGTCGATATGGTCGAGGTTAAAGGTGTTCGCCATGGTCATCGGTCCTTTCTGGACGAAGGGTCGAGCAACGACGCTCGTACACCATGGTACCCATTCGGCTGCGATACCAGCCGGCGGACGGTGTTCTCCCAAATCGGCCGCGTCCTCGACGGTTACTCGGCGGCTG
>CAZRPL010000083.1:0-2752 GCA_964602045.1 uncultured Collinsella sp.
GCCGATGGATCTCGTCCGGCCCGATGGCCACATGGTCCTTCACGTACTCGATAAAGTCGCTCATATGCGACGGCAGCGATTTACCGCCGAGGTAGATGCACCACGTCCGGCGCACGAGCGGCGAACCGTCGCGGTAAAACAGCGGCGTCAGGTGCAGATCGCGGCTGTTCTTGAAGTTCTCGGGCACGAAGCTCAACGCATAGCCCTTCCCCTGCGCCACAAGCTCCCACGTGAAGTCGATGTAGCCCACGTTGCGCCCAGGCGCCATCTCCGCGCCGAACCGCTCACGCCACCATGCCTGGAGCAACTCGGCGGACTGCTCGTTGGTCCGAAAGTCGATACGATCGAGCTCGGGCAGCTTGTCGATATCCACCGAACCGCGGCTCACGAGATACGCCTGGTTGCAGTCGACGAGGATGCTCTTGATGGGCCCCTCGAAATCACCGCGTACGAACACGATATCGACCTCGCCGTCGAGCAGCTTGCGGAACAGCATGTCACTCTGGTCGTTCACCACGTCGAAGTGCACCTCGGGGTCGCCGACCTCGGTGTAGCCACCCAACACGCCCCACAGACTGTATTTGTTGAAGGTATAAGACGACCCGATCCTGATCGTGCGGCGACGCTCCTGTTCCAGTTCGGCCAATCCGCGCTTGGTCTGCTCGACGAACGCCTTGTGCTCGGCGGCGCGTCCCGCCAGATACGCCCCTTCCGGCGTGAAGACGAGCCCTTTCGGCGTGCGCTCGGCTATGCGGACGCCCATCTCGCGCTCGATATGCTGCAGGCGCTTGGTGAGGGTCGGCTGCGTCATATAGAGCGCGGCGGCAGCACGCGACACGTTGGGATTGCGATACAGCTCATCGATGATCTCCCAATCGAAATCCCTCACGCGGACGCCCCTTCTCCATACGACCCTGCCCGCGTTTCATTATCGGCCAATATGACGCGGCGTACCTATACCAAAATGCAATAGCCGCTCGCGATGCACCGGATCCGGGCAGCTGAACCCGGCGCGTCGCGAGCGGCTACGGCGATCGGAAACCCGAAATGACGGGTCGTGTTCGATGGCGGGGCGCCCTCATCCCTCGCGGGGCGCCGTACTCCCCTACGCGTTCGTCGCGGCGTCCTCCTCGGCGAGCTTTGCCTTGAGCAGGCGCAGCTGGCCGCCGGCGAGCACGACCTCCATCTCGGCAGCGGACAGGTCGAGCGTCGCTGCGAACTCGAAGTGGCGCGTCTTGTTCTTGACGACCACGCGGCGCGTCGGAATCTGATCGAGCAGGCCCTCGATCTCGAGCTCATCGCCCTGCTCGATGGAATCGTAGGCAGCCGGATCCTCGAACAGCATGGGAATGATGCCGTGGTTGATGAGGTTGCCCTTGTGGATACGCGCCATGCTCTTGGCGATCACGCAGCGCACGCCCAGATACATGGGGTTGATGGCGGCGTGCTCGCGACTCGAGCCCTGACCGTAGTTCTCGCCGGCGATGATGATGGACTGGCCCATCTTGCGCGCACGCTCGGCGAACTCGGGGTCGTAGCGCATATAGCAATACTGGGACATGAGCGGGATGTTGGAACGCATGCTGGAGAGCTCGGCCGAGGCGGGCGTGATGTCGTCGGTCGAGATGTTGTCGCCGCCCTTGAGCGAGACGGGCACGCACAGGTGCTGGGTCGGCTCGTCGGGAATAGGCAGGAACTTGATGTTGGGTCCGCGGACGATCTCGACCTGCTCGGCCTCCTTCGCGGGAAGCGGCTCGATGAGCAGGCTGTCATCTACGGGATAGGATTCCGGCTCGCAGATCTTGCCGAGCTGTTCGACCTCGTCGCCCAAGATGTCGCGCGCGCTGGCGAACGTGCCCACGATGGCCGTGGCCGCCGCGCTCTCGGGGCTCGCCAGGTAGACCTTGGCGGTCGGGCTACCGGCACGGCCGCGGAAGTTGCGGTTCGAGGTGCGCACGGCGACACCGTCGGTAGCCGGCACCTGGCCGATGGCGCAGCACGGGCCGCAGGCGAACTCGAGCAGGCGCACACCGGCGTCGAGCAGCATGTCGATGTAGCCGTCGTGCAGCAGCTGCTTGTAGACCTGCCTGGACTGGATGGCGCAGGTGCAACTCACGTTCTCGTTCACATGGTGACCGCGCAGCACGAGCGCCGCCTTGGCGATGTCGGAATAGCTCGCGTTGGTGCAGCTGCCGATAAACACCTGCTGGACAGGCACCTTCTCGACCTCGTCGAGCTTGTGCACGTTGTCGGGCAGGGCAGGGCAGGCCATGAGCGGCTCGAGCGAGGAGAGGTCGAGCTCGATGCGCTCGTCGTACACGGCGTCCTCGTCGGGCAGCAGCTCGATGTACCGATCCTCGCGGTCCTGGGCTGCCATGAAGCGGCGAACCTGTTCGTCGGCAGGGAAGATCGAGGTGGTGGCACCCATCTCGGCACCCATGTTGGCGATGCTGCAGCGCTCGGGGACCTCGAGGGTCTCGACGCCGGGGCCCACGTACTCGAACGCGCGGCCCAGACCGCCCTTGACGCCCACGCGACGCAGCATCTCCAGGATGACGTCCTTGGCGTTCACGCCGGGCTTGAGCGAGCCGGTGAGGTACACCTGCACGACCTTGGGCATGACGAGGCGCATGGGCTGACCGGCCATGGCGGTGGCGACGTCCATGCCGCCCACGCCGATCGACAGCATGCCCACCGCTCCGCTGTGCGGGGTGTGCGAGTCGCCGCCGAACAGCACCTTACCGGGCACCGC
>CAZRPL010000084.1:0-2692 GCA_964602045.1 uncultured Collinsella sp.
TCGCCTACACCTACGCGACGCATGCCGCGCAGAGCTTTGCCGGCTACGAGCTCGTGGCGTATCGCAGCGTCGACTCGCGCGGCATCTCGCTGCCCTGCATCCCGGCGGGTGGCACGCGGCGCGACGGCGACAACGAGTACCCAGCGGGCAACGACGTTACCTGCGACATCGCCGTTCGTCGCGCCATCAACGGCGGCGTCGACCGGCAGGCGATGATCGATCACGTGCTCGACGGTTACGGCGAGCTCGCCTACAGCGTGGGCGACGGCATGCCGTGGTCGAGCGACGATATGGAGGTCGCCTACGACCGCGATCGGGCGTGCGCGTTGCTCGACGAGGCGGGATGGGTTGCGGGAGAGGACGGTGTCCGTGAGCGCGACGGCGTTCGCGCGTCTTTCGATATCTGGTACGCCTCCGACGATTCGGTTCGCCAGGCGCTCGCCAACGAGTTCGCCAATCAGATGGGCGAGCTCGGTATCGAGGTGACGCCTCGCGGTGGCAGCTGGGACGAGATTTACCCGCACGAGTTCGAGCAACCCGTCCTGTGGGGCTGGGGATCCAACTCGCCGGTCGAGGTCTACGAGCTGCACTACTCGACGGGCTGGGGCAATTTCTCCTGCTACGAGAACGAGGCGGTCGATGATTATCTGGACCTCGCCCTTGCCCAAACCGATATCGAGGCATCCTATGGATACTGGCAGCGCGCGATGTGGGACGGCACCGACGGCGTGTCGCCCCAAGGGGCGGCGACATGGTGCTGGATCGCCAACGTCGAGCACCTGTATTTCAAGCGCGAGGGGCTCGACGTGGCCACGCAGAAGCCTCATCCGCATGGGCACGGCTGGTCGTTGGTCAACAACGTCGATCGCTGGAGCTGGGCATGACGGGGGCGCGCCGCGGGTTCCGTCGCGTTGCGCCGCCGTGCCCCGTACGGTTCGTCGCCGGGCAGCTCGTGCGCCTCGTCACGCTCATGGCGGCGGTGAGCTTCATCACCTTCGCGCTCGTGAGCGCGTCTCCCATCGACCCCGTGCAGGCCAACACCGGGCAGGCGGCGATGCTGTCCATGAGCGCGGAGAAGCGCGGGCAGCTCGAGGAGCGCTGGGGTGTCGACGCGCCGCTGTGGGAGCGTTACACCGCATGGATACACGACGCGATCCGCGGGGACTTGGGCGACAGCCTGCGCTTCAACGCGCCTGTCGCCGAGGTTGTGACCGATCGCGTCGCCGCCTCGGCGCTGCTGCTCGCCTCGGCATGGGCGACCTCGGGCATCTTGGGTGTCGTGCTCGGAGTGCTTGCCGGAACCTTGCGCGGCGGCGCGCTCGATCGTGCAATTCGCGCCTACTGCTATCTGCTTTCCGCCACGCCGACGTTTTGGCTCGCCATGGTGCTGCTCATGGTGTTCGCCGTCGTGCTCGGATGGTTTCCCGTGGGTTTTTCGGTGCCTATCGGGCGCTCTGCCGCCGCCGTTTCCCTTGTGGAGCGCCTGCATCATCTCGTGTTGCCCGCGATCACGCTCTCGGTGACCGGGGTGGCGAATATCGCCCTGCATACCCGCGAGAAGGTCGTCGACGTGCTCGCAAGCGACTATGCCCGCCTCGCTGCCGCCCGCGGCGAATCGCGGTGGACGATCATGCGCCGGCACGGCCTTCGAAATCTGCTGCTTCCTGCCGTGACGCTGCAGTTTGCCTCGGTGAGCGAGATCGTGGGCGGATCGGTGCTGGTCGAGCAGGTGTTCTCGTATCCGGGGCTCGGGCAGGCGACCGTGGCCGCCGGGCTGGGCGGAGACGCGCCCCTGCTCGTCGGTTTGGCGCTGGCGACGACGGTCATGGTCTTTGCGGGCAACCTGGTCGCCAATCTGCTATACGGTGCGATCGATCCCCGTATGAGGCGGGAGGTGTCCCGTGCGCGTGCATGACGCCCATCGCGACGACGCAGCCGGGACGGGCCCCGCGGTTGCTCCCGTCACGGTCTTCCATGCGCCACGGCCGAACAGCGCATTGAGCGGTCGACAGGCGTTGCTCGCCGTCGTCGTCCTTGCGTTCATCTCGCTATCGTTCGTGGTGCTTGCGGGGCACGCGATGGCGTCCGTTGCCGTGGCAACCGATTTTTCCGCTAAGAACCTGGCCCCTTCCGCGGCGCATCCGTTCGGGACCGATTGGATGGGGCGCGACATGCTCGCCCGCACGCTCGCGGGGCTTTCCACGTCCATCGTGATCGGTCTTTTGTCCGCGGCCGTCTCGTCGGTTCTGGCGTTCGTGCTCGCAGCCCTTGCGGCGTTCGGGGGCCGTTGGGCCGATGCGGCGGTGAGCTGGCTGATCGATCTGACGATGGGCGTGCCGCACATCGTGCTGCTGGTGCTGATCAGCTACGCGCTGGGGCGCGGGGAGCTCGGCGTGTGCGTCGGCGTGGCGGTGACCCACTGGCCGAGCCTGACACGCGTGCTGCGCGCCGAGATCCTGCAGCTTCGCGAGCAGCCGTATCTGGCGTGCTCGCGTGCGCTCGGTGTGCGGGGCGTGCGTCTTGTCGCGACCCATGCCCTTCCGTACGTGCTGCCGCAGTACCTGGTCGGATTGGTGTTGCTGTTCCCCCATGCGATTCTCCACGAGGCGTCGATCACGTTTTTGGGGTTCGGCCTGTCGCCCGAAACCCCGGCGATCGGCGTGATCTTGTCCGAAGCCATGGGCTACCTGAC
>CAZRPL010000085.1:0-2687 GCA_964602045.1 uncultured Collinsella sp.
TCCTCCTCGGTGCCTGCGCACGTCGACATGATGGGCCTCATCGGTATGGGCAACAACCCCATGGTCGGCTGCACCGTCGCGTGCGCCGTCGCCGTCAACGCTGCGCTCAACGAGTAGCCGCGTAAAATAACCCCAGGGGTTATTTTACATAGTGCAGGTAGCTGCCGCTCAGAGTCGATCTGGGCGGCAGTTTTGTAAAATAACCCCAAGGGTTTTATTGCATAGGAGGAGTCATGCCGACTGCGCCTCGCCGTATATCGGAATCCGGGCTGTATCATGTGGTCGCGCGGGGAAATGGCAAACAGCTCATCTTCATCGACGATGCCGATAGGGAGATGTTCTGCTCGCATCTCTCACGCTTCGCGAGCGAGGATGGATTATCCGTCATCGCGTGGTGCCTCATGGATAACCATGTCCATCTGGTGCTTCAGGACGATTCTCGGCGACTTGCCTATGCGGTCGGCAGTTTGTTGGGCGCATATGCGAAGTACTTCAACCGGATAACCGGTCATGTGGGTAGCGTGTTCCAGCCGAGGTTTTTCAGCGAGCCGATCGAGGACGATGAGTATCTGCTCGCATCGGTTCGCTACGTGCACATCAACCCGGAGAAGGCGGGCATGTGCGCCGCTTCCGCATATCGTTGGAGCAGCTACCGTGAATACGCCGAAGGCGATGGCGACGTCTTGTGCGCGACGGGGCTCGTACTCGGCATGCTCGATGGGCCAACGGGCTTCGTTGAATTGTGTGCCGGTGCGTCGTCGAAGGATGTGGGCTTCGAGGGCGTCGTGAAGCTTGGAAGCGACGAAGCCTTGAGGATCGCCGACGATATCGCGCTCGCATTCGACTGCCCGGATGCCTCTGCCGTGAAGGCCCTTCCGATCTCGCGTCGTAATGCCATCTTGGCGGCGATGCGCGGAAACGGTCTTACCATCAAGCAGGTTGAGCGCGCGACGGGGGTGGGCAGCGGCATCATCGCCCGCGTCAAGATCTGCCCCATGTAAAATAACCCCAGGGGTTTTTCTACATGCTCCGTATGGTCTGCGGAAGGGTTTTGCGGGATAGCGAGCGAGATAACCTTGGCACCTGTACCATGGGGCCACCCCCTTTCCATAGCTAGTATGAAATCGGTTCATTATCCTTGGAGAAAGGGGTTTTCCATGAAGGTCACCAAGGGCGGTACCGTATCCAAGCTGCTCGCCGGCGTCGAGATTCCCGAGATGTTCCATGCGCGTCAGACGTTCGCGCGCGAGAGCATCTCCGCCGAGCAGATCCCTGCAATCGTCGAGGAGCAGATCGCCCAGCCCCAGTTCTCCGAGAAGATCAAGCCGGGCATGAATATCGCGATCACCGCGGGCAGCCGCGGCATCCGCAACGTCGATATCATCACGAAGGCCGTCGTCGACGCCGTCAAGCGCCGCGGTGCCAACCCGTTCATCGTGCCGGCCATGGGCAGCCACGGTGGCGCCACTGCCGAGGGCCAAAAGGAGATGCTCGCGGGCTTCGGCATCACCGAGGAAGCCATGGGCTGTCCCATCAAGAGCTCCATGGAGGTCGTCGAGCTCGGGTACTCGAGCCTCGGTAAGCGCGTCGTGCTCGATCGCAACGCCTACGAGTCCGACGGCATCATCGTCTCCTGCCGTCTCAAGCCACATAACGCCTTCCGCGGCACGCATGAGTCCGGTCCGTGCAAGATGATGACCGTGGGCTTGGGCAAGCAGGTGGGCGCGCAGACCGTCCACTCCGACGGCATGGGCAAGATCGGTCAGAACATCCCGACCATGGCCGCTGTCGTGCTCGAGAAGGCGCCGATCCTGTTCGCGATCCCCTGCATCGAGAACGCCTACGACGAGACAGCCATGATCGAGGCGATTCTGCCCGAGAACATCCTCGAGCGCGAGGCGGAGCTGCTCGAGGTCGCCAAGGCCAACATGCCGTCGCTGATCGTCGGCGAGGGCGACGTGCTCGTGGTCGACGAGATCGGCAAGAACTACTCCGGCACGGGCGTGGATCCCAACATCACCGGCACGTTCTCGACCGAGTTCGCCCACGGCGGCATCCAGGTGCAGCGTACCGCGTTTTTGAACCTGTCCGAGATCTCCCACGGCAACGCGCTGGGTGTCGGATTGGCGAGCGCCATCACCTCCAAGATCTTCGACGTCATGGACATCGAGGCCATGTATCCCAACTGCCTGACCTCGACGGTGCTCAAGAGCGCGTGCATTCCGTGTGTGGTCGCCACCGACAAGGAGGCCATCCAGCTGTGCATCCGCACCTGCAATGGCATCGAGGGCAAGCCGGTGCGCATGGTGCGCATCGCCAACAGCCTGCACATCGGGCAGATCATGCTGTCCGCCGCCTACTACGAGGACGTCAAGGCGGGCAAGTATCCCGGCGTGGAGGCGCTCGACGAGCCCGCGCCGCTCGAGTTCGACGCCGACGACAACGTCGTGACGCCGGTGTTCATGTAGCAAAACGTGTTGCAGCTTGCATGCGGGGCCGTCTTCGGACGGCCCTTTTTCATGAGCGGGGACGGCGCGCAGGTGGCCGCTTATCGCGGGGTGCGCCCATGGGCGGAATGTGACTATCTGAGCCGGGGAGGAGCCATGAAGCGCATCCGCATCATCGCCGCCGTCGTGACCGTCGCATCGCTTGCCTACATCGTGCTGTATTGGATGGTGTTCGCTGAC
>CAZRPL010000086.1:0-2648 GCA_964602045.1 uncultured Collinsella sp.
GACATCTGTGTCCCACAGATGTCCCAATTTTCTCCTGGCCCCTTTTGGGACACCGACCCCTTGGCAGCGGGATTAGGCGGCTGAGTAAACCCAGGCGATGGCGGTCTGGTTGAGCACGCGCACGAGATCCCATTTGCGCGCGCTGTGCTCGGGGCTGTTGGGGTCGTAGACCGTGACCATGTTGTTCTCGTCGATACCGGCCAAGATGATGTAGTGACCGACGTTGGTGAAGTCGCCCGGCCTTACGGAGCACGCGACTGGATTGCCATTGCGCAGGGCGTCTTCCACGGTGCTGCGCGTCGGGTCGATCATCTCGGCGTAGAACCCGAACGCATACGCCGCGTCGGTCATAAACGACCATTCCGTCGCCCCGGTGGGCACGTAGTTGTTGAGCTCGGCCCAGCTCGCCATGCTACCCGGATCCATATCGGTGTTGCCGGTGAAATACACGTACAGCATGGCCATGACCGTGGGGCCGCAGGCGTTCTTGGCGACGGTGTCGCCGCCGTACGGAAGGTTGCACCAACGGACGTCCGTCTGGTACAGATGGGGCATCTCGCCTTGCCTCCACTCATCGACGGGCGTCGACATGGGAAAGTCCGTCGGCGAGAGCACGCCGACGTTGAGCTGCGTCGCCTCGGTATCGGGCTCGATGCCGGCGGGCGTGGTGAGGGCGACCGAGGTGACGAGGAACAGGACGAGCGAGAGCGCCACCGCCGGAACCGCGATGGACGCGGCGGACAGCGTGCGTACGGGCCGTGCCTGCCAGCCGCCTCGCCGCCCGCGGTAAGGCCCCCCGTGGGAGAAGGGCGCGTGTCCGCGCCGGAGCGGGCGCCCGATGACCGAGGACTGCCGTCCGCCCCCATAGCCGCCGCGTTGAAGACCGCCGGTGCTTCCGAGCGTTCGGAACGAGCTGGAGCTCGAGGCGGCGGATCCCGATCGGAACGTGCTGTGCAACTGGTTCGAGTAGCCGTGGTGATGGCGTATGTTGCGGTCATATCCGCGCGACCCGCCGATCGCGGAGGCGATCGTGTCCGCGATGGCGCCGATGAGGCTCACGAACGTGTTGGGCCGTCCGGACGTGCGGGAGCCTCGACGGAGATATGTCGAGTCGTGGGAGCTGCGTGAGCGTGAGCGGAAGGAGGTGCGTCGGTTTGCGTCGCCCGGCCTCGTGCCCAGGGGGCGCTGGTCGTCGGTGCGGGAGGCTCGGCGTGCGGAGTAATCGGAGGAGTCGGCAGACGACCGGCTCGATGCGAGCCTGACGCTGCGGCGTGAGGTGCCCTGCGAGACGCGTTGCCCGCTGTCGCGGGGCTCGCGGTATGGGTCGCGATCGCGATCCCAGTCGTAATCTCCCATAGGACACCCCCTCTCGGCGCAAACGGATGCCAACGTCCCTATATTACCCTGCCCGCATCATCCCTGCAGGTGCAAGACCTTTTTGGCGGCTTGGTCGGAACGCGCCGATAAACGGCTATCGGGCGGCGACGTGCGACGGGTGTTCGCGGACCGTCGAAGGCCGTCGTCGGCGGTTCAGGAAAATTTGAGGCGGGAGAATCGGAAACGGTCATATGGATGCGCGAAGGTTGGGCATAATAGCGCAAGAGTCGCCGCTTGCGGCGGCTCGAGCGTGAAAGGACCGGATATGCCCGCATTGATCACCCATCACCTGTTCGGCGAAGAGAGCATGGAGCGCCTGCCGGTAGGTACCGTTTCCACGGGGGAGGAGCGCGCGGCGTTCCTCATCGGCAACCAAGGCCCCGATCCGTTCTTCTTCCGCGTGCGTACGGTGAACATCCGTCCGTGCATGGAGCTCGGTCGCCGCATGCATGCCGCACGCGTGACGAGGCAGTTCCAGGCGCTTCGCGACGGTGTGTCGCGCCTGCCCGCCCGCGACGCCGGCATCGGCCGGGCGTTCGCGCTCGGCCTGCTGTCGCACTATGCGCTCGATCGCATCGCGCACCCGTTCGTCTATGCGCAGCAATGGGGGATCCAGGAGGCCGATGCCGAGCTCGAGACCAAAGGCGGCCAGGTCCATGCGCTCATCGAGGGCGACCTGGACGTCTTGATGCTGCAGGAGAAACGCGAGGGCGCGACGTGCGCCGACTATCCTCCCGCCGAGGAGCTGGTCACCGGCGAGCGCATCAATAAGGTTGCGGGCGCCCTGACGAGCTTCATCGCACGCAGCGTTTACGGGCTCGAGGTCGGCGGCGCGGAGTACGGCGGCGCGGTGTCGGACATGCAGTTGGCCTATCGCCTGATCGAGCCGGCGGGCTCGGGCGGTGCGCGGGCGCTGTCCGCGCTCGGCGGCTACAGCTCGACTTGCTCGCTGCTTGCCTCGCTCGCGCACCGCGTGACCGCCGAGGTCCCCGCGGGGGCCGGCAACCTCGCCCACCGCAGGTGGATCGACCCCTTCACCCGCACGGAGTCGAGTGAGAGCTTCCCCGAGGTGTTCGAGCGTGCGCTTGACGACTACGAGCGCACCGCGGCGCTGTTCGTCCAAGGTGGCGATATGGCTGCCGTCACGCATCATATGAACTATTCCGGTCGCGTCCTGGATGATGGCGAGGAGTACACCGGCAACGAGTGATCTTCCGCCCGCCGCCCCGAAAGGGGCCGGGGTGTCCCAAAGGGGGCCGGGAGAAAAATGG
>CAZRPL010000087.1:0-2639 GCA_964602045.1 uncultured Collinsella sp.
CACCGTGCGCGTGGATGGCCCGGTCCATGAACGCTTCGGTTCGCGGGGTGCGATTTGTCATGTGTATCACCTCCTCACATCGTATACGAGTGAGGAGGTGCATACGTTTCAGCAGGTCGGTGGTCGGGTACATCTCGTTGGCGTCCGTTTGCGCATACGCGTGACGTCACCGAGCGTGGCTCACGTTATACTTTGGTGAAGCGGGGAGCAAGACGGAAGAGGGCCACGGTGACGGAGATTCGCTCGACAGCGCAACTGAACGGGACATATCTGTCCGCCGCGGCATTGCGTGTGCTGCGCGTGCTCGAGGCGGCCGGCCTGGAGGCCTGGGTCGTCGGCGGCTGGGTGCGCGATGCGCTCATGGGCGGATCCGGTCACGACGTCGACCTGTGCTGTGCCGGCTCCTGGCAGCAAAACGAGGCCGCGCTCGAGGCGGTGGGCATCCAAGTGGTGGAGAGCGGTGTCAAGTTCGGCGGGATCACGGCGGTGGTCGATGGTGAGCGCATCGAGGTCACGACGTACCGCTTGGACGGCTTCTACACCGACGGGCGCCATCCCGAGAGCATCGTGCACGCCTCCTGTGTTGAGGATGATCTTGCGCGCCGCGACTTCACCGTGAACGCCATGGCGTGGCATCCCGAGCGCGGTCTGCTCGACCTGTATGATGGAGAGGGTGATCTTGCACGCAAGGTCATCCGGGCGGTGGGGGAGCCCCGCCGTCGCTTTGAGGAAGATGCCCTGCGCATGCTGCGCGCGGTCCGCTTCGCCTGCCGTCTGGATTTCCGCATCGAGCCTTTAACCGCGCAGGCCCTGGCGGATTGCGCACCGTTGCTCGATGCCGTGGCACTCGAGCGCGTGGGCATCGAGCTCGAAGGCATCCTCGTGACAGCCCACGGCGGCGACGCCTTGCTTCGCTATCCCGAGCTCATGTGCGCCGCGATTCCCGAACTCGCGGTTTGTCGCGGCTTCGACCAGCGCAGTCCCTACCATGCCTACGATGTCTACGAGCACATCGCCCGCGTACTCACGGTGGCCGGCGAGCTGTCGCGCTTCCGCATCGACGGCGGTGACCCCGACCAGCCGCCCTCGCCTTCGCTCATGTGGGCGGCGCTGCTACACGATGTGGGCAAGCCGGGTACCTTTACCGTCGATGAGAACGGCCGTGGGCATTTTTACGGTCACCCGGAGCTCGGCGCCACGATGGCGCGTGACATCATGAGGCGACTTTCGTGCTCAAACGACCTGATTCGCGACACCTGCCTGCTCATCCGCTATCATGATCGGCCCATGATGGCCGAGCGCGAGGACCTGCTCAAGGTGATGCAGATCTTCTCGGGCGAGGGGCTCAACACCGCGCGGCTCATGGGCGAGCTGTTCGATCTCAAGCGCGCCGATGCGCTCGGCAAGGCGCCGTCGTGCTTCTACTACGTCGAGGATATCGAGCGCATGCGCGAGATGGTGCGCGAGCTCATCGCCAACCGCGAGGCGTATAGCATGGAGACGCTCGCCCTCAAGGGGCGCGACCTGATCGCTGCCGGCGTGAAGCCCGGCCCGCGCGTGGGTGAGCTGCTTCGCCGTGCGCTCAAGGCGTCGATGAGCGGGGCGGTGTCCAACCGGACCGACGAGTTGCTGGCCTACCTCGACCTCTAACAAGTGTAAAAATACCCCAGGGGTTTTTCGACATCTCAGATGTCGAAAAACCCCTGGGGTATTTTTACACTTGGGTGCGGCGTGCGCCGGGGCTACCATGCTGACCGATGCGTGATACGATAGTGAGCATTCGTAACACTACGCGAAGGAGTCGCCATGGATCAGCATGAGGGCCGCTGCGCGATTTCGCGCCGCGGCTTGGTCGCCACGGCATGCGGCGCGCTTGCAGCCGGCGCGCTTGCAGGCTGCGCGACGACACGCGATGATGCTTCCGCCCCAAAGAGCGGTAGCGCCTCCAGCGACGCCACCGTTTCGCAGACGCAGGTCATCGTCGCCATGAACGCGGGCAGCGAGCCGGCGGCGGGGTTCGATCCGCTGGTTGCCTGGGGCTGTGGCGAACATGTGCACGAGCCGCTCATCCAATCGACGCTCATCACCACCGACGAGGACCTGAACTTCGTCAACGACCTCGCCACGGACTATATGTGCTCCGAAGACGGGCTCGTGTGGACCTTCACCGTCCGCGACGACGTCCGCTTTACCGATGGCGAGCCGCTGACCGCCGCCGATGTCGCCTTCACCGTCAACGCGGTGGCGCACGGCGATACGTCGGAGGCCGACCTGTCCATGGTGGACAAGGCGGTGGCGGTGTCGGACACCGTCGTCGAGCTGTACCTTACCAAGCCCTACAACGCGCTGCTCTACACGCTCGCGGTCTTGGGCATCGTGCCCGAGCACGCCTATGGTGAGGACTACGGTGCGCATCCGATCGGGTCGGGACGCTATATCCTCGAGCAGTGGGATCGCGGGCAGCAGGCGATCTTCCGCGCCAATCCCGACTATTACGGCGAGGCCCCGACCATGGAACGGGTGGTCGTCGTGTTCATGGACGAGGATGCGGCGCTCGCGGCGGTGCAGGCCGGTCAGGTGGATATCGCCTACACCTACGCGACGCATGCCGCGCAGAGCTTTGCCGGCTACGAGCTCGT
>CAZRPL010000088.1:0-299 GCA_964602045.1 uncultured Collinsella sp.
GTGTTCCTCCCAACCCATGCCGCAGCGCGCTGCGGCATGGGTTGGGAGGAACACGTCCCCGAATGACCCCCGCGCGGCAGGATGCGACAAAACCCCTGGGGTGAGATCGCATCCTGCCACCACATGACCCGTCTTGGCAGTTAGCCTTTGCGGTTGTAGTTAATCAGGCAGCCGTCGAGAATGATCTGGCGCTCGTCGTCCGTCATCGGGTCGAGCAGCAGCGTCATGGTGTCACACACCTCGCCGTCGTGGATGACATGAGCCTCCAGCTCGCCCGCGCCGGCCTCGAGGGCGGCCCG
>CAZRPL010000088.1:309-1877 GCA_964602045.1 uncultured Collinsella sp.
CACCTCGAACGCCAGCTCGTCGTCGGTGCGGAACGGCAGCAGGCCCCAGTTGATGAGGTTCGTCCGATAGCGCTTGGTCGCAAACTGACGGCACACATTGACCAAGCCGCCGAGCACACGCTGACAGCTCGCCGCCTGCTCGCGAGCCGAACCGTCACCCGGCTTGGTCGCGTACAGCATGCCGCCGATCTCGATATCCACCGCGTTGGCATCGGGCGTGATGCGCTTCGCCGCCGCAAACGCCGCCGCGCATCCCTCGTCGAGGTGACCGTCAAGGCGGCTCTCCTCGTAGCCGCGCGTCGTCTTCGCACGTACCACGTACTCGGGATCGCGACCCGAGAGCGTGAACTCGGCAAGCTTGAACGGGTCGGAACGATAGCACGACGCCTCGCCGGAGGGCACGAACTCGTCGGTGTTGGTCACCTGATCCAAGATCTTGGTGCATACCTGCACGAGCGCATGCTCGGCAAGTGGCTCCATCTCGGGCCAGTCTTTGATGTTGGGCCCGTAGGCGAGCGGTTCTTCGGTCCGAGGATTGCCGAAGCCGTTGTACACGCGATGCGCGTACGGCTTGGGATCGTACTCGTATTCGGGCACGTCGCCCCAGCAGTCAAGGGCGGTGGCACTCGTCAGCACGCCACCGTTGGCCGCTGTCGCGGCGATGGAGCGCGCATCCATGAGGGCAGCCGCGGCCATCTGCCCCTGCCCCGCCTTGGAGCCCTCGCGGTTGGGGAAGTTGCGCGTGTTGTGGCGGATGGACAGCGCATTGTTGGCCGGCGTGTCGCCCGCACCGAAGCACGGACCGCACATCGCCGTGCGCACGACCGCGCCCGCCTGGATCAGGTCGGTAATGGCACCCTGCTTGACCAGCGCCGACATGATCGGCATCGACGCCGGGTACACCGACAGGCCGAACTCGCCGTCGCCACAGCTGCTCCCGCGCAGAGCGCGTGCCGCCTGCATGATGTTCGTGAACGTGCCGCCCGCGCAACCCGAGATGCTCCCCTGCTGCACGTGCAGGCCAGCGGCATCCACCTTGCCGCACAGGTCGAGCGAACCCGCACGACCTGTGATCTCGTCGGCACGCGCCTCGACGGAGGCGAGGATCGCATCCAGGTTGTCGTACAGCTCGTCGATGGCGTAGACGTTGCTTGGATGGAACGGCAGCGCGATCATGGGGCGCACCTGCGACAGATCCAGGCGCACGCACCCGTCGTAGTAAGCCACCGGCGCCGGCTTGAGTTCGGCGTACTCGTCCTCGCGACCATGAGTGACAAGGAAGCGCCGCGTGCTGTCGTCGGTCACCCAGATGGAGGACAGCGCCGCCGTCTCGGTCGTCATGACGTCCACGCCGTTGCGGTAATCGCACGTCATGCGGGGGACACCGGGACCGACGAACTCCATCACCTTGTTCTTGACGTAGCCGCAATCGAACACGGCACGGATGATGGCGAGTGCGATATCCTGCGGGCCCACGCACGGGGCCGGCTTGCCCTCGAGGTACACGGCGATGACCTCGGGCGCGGGGATGTCGTAGGTCTTGCCGAGCAGTTGCTTGACGAGCTCGC
>CAZRPL010000088.1:2021-2282 GCA_964602045.1 uncultured Collinsella sp.
AGATGCCGCCATAGCGCTTGGCCGCGGACAGACCGAAGCGATGGTCGTCCTCGTTGATGGTGCCGCCCACGGCGCACAGCGTGTTGTGACAGCAGGTGAGCGTATAGGGCACGGGGAACTCCGTGAGCCCCGAGGCGCGGGCGGTCTGGATGATGTTCACGAACGCGTTGTCCGGCGAGGTCAGCGCGTCGAAGCGAAGACGCAGGGAGCCGTCATCCTGCGACGTGTCATGCGCGTGTAGGATCCGGGCGGCCATGGTAC
>CAZRPL010000088.1:2375-2638 GCA_964602045.1 uncultured Collinsella sp.
GAGGGGACCCTCCGCAATCCAATTGAAAGGCGCCATATCGTTATGCCGAACGCGCATGACGATATCGGAATCTGATCCTGACAGCCGCCCTATAATGCAGACGTCGACACCGGCTATTTCAGGAGGCGGACATGGAAGTCAAAGCATGGAGCTACGATGGGTTTCCCGAGTTTCGTGATGCCGTCGACGGAGCGACGCTCATCGAGTCGACGGGCGACGAGGTCGAGGTCCAATACCTGCATGACGTGCCGTTCGCTTCCGCC
>CAZRPL010000089.1:0-2631 GCA_964602045.1 uncultured Collinsella sp.
TTCTCCCGTTCTTCAGTCCCTCATGAAATTGTCCCATTAAGTGTAGCCAATCCAGTCGTCAAAGAGGTATCTCAAGGCGATGACCTCGGACAACTTCAGCAACCATAGCTTCGTTTTCGTGGATGACGGAGAAGTCGGCGAGGGAAGCCTGTGCATCCGAAGGCTCCAGAACCGCAAGCTCGGTATCCCATAGAGCAAGTGCACGGGAGTGTTCGACACCACGACGCGAAGGCTCTTCGTCGAAAAGTACTGCCCCGGATACGAGTAGGTTTCAACTCTCAACGCCCCCAGCATCGCGGTGAAGAACTTCGCAAAGGAGATCAACGCCGAGGCGAAGGAAATGGGCATCAAGCGATGAACGGGTCGATTCGAAGATCTTGAGAAATGCCCCCGACTTCAATCGGGGGCATTTCTGTATAAATATTAACGGCTGCTGCATACTTGCTTTCGCGTCCCTATTTCGTCCCTAATCGCGATTAAACACGGTTTTTCAGGCATGTCAGAAACGAATATTCGCACTTGACGGCACGTCTGAAAGATGTAAGATTGCATTGACCTTTAAGCGCGTACGAGATACCGCAAGGAACGACATAGCGTTGCCCATGCAACGATTCTTGTGGGTGTCTCGCCGTGCGCGGTAGGGGCATCTATTTTTTTGCGCGCCGCTCGGACGGGGCGCACGGCAACAAGGGAAGGAGATTGATGAGCACGTCTTCACCCAAGGCAGTCATCATGGACGAGGCTGCGGTCTCGCGTGCGATGACGCGCATCGCGCACGAGATCCTCGAGCGCAACGAGGGTTGCGAGAACCTTGCCATCGTCGGTATCGTGACGCGTGGCGACCTGCTGGCGCAGGAGCTCGTGGACCGCATCAAGGAGATCGAGGGGGTGGATGTTCCCCTGGGTCGACTGGACATCAGCTTCTATCGCGACGATTTCCAGACCTTCTCCCCGGAGGTCCACGCCACCGACATTCCCTTCGATGTCGACGGTAAGCGCATCGTGCTGGTCGATGACATCCTCTACACCGGTCGTACGATCCGTTGTGCTCTCGACGCCGTCATGGATCTGGGCCGTCCCGCGCGCATCGAGCTTGCGGTCCTCGTCGACCGGGGCCATCGCGAGCTGCCTATCTGCCCCGATTTCGTCGGCAAGAACGTGCCGTCCTCCCACGAGGAGAACGTCCGTCTGTACCTGAAGGAAGTCGACGGCCGCACGTCCGTCGAGATCTTCGACATCGCGCCCGGTGCCCACGTGGGTTCGGCGCCGCTGGGAGGTGAGTAGCGGTCATGGCTTTCAACCATAAGCATCTGATCGATATCACGGAGTACTCCGATACCGATCTTATGACCATCCTCGAGACCGCCAAGGCGTTCTCGCAGGTGAACGAGCGTGCCATCAAGAAGGTTCCCACGCTCAAGGGCAAGACGATCGTGAACATGTTCAACGAGCCGTCCACTCGCACCCGCTCCTCGTTCGAACTCGCCGAGAAGCGCCTGTCCGCCGATACGCTCAACTTCGGCGGCTCCTCTACCTCCACGGTCAAGGGCGAGAGCCTCATCGACACCGTCATGACGCTCAACTCCTATAAGATCGACATGATCGTCGTGCGTGACAAGCATGCCGGTGCCCCCTACATCATCACCCAGTCCTCGCCCGTGTCGGTCATCGACGCCGGCGACGGCAAGCACGGTCATCCCACCCAGGCTTTGCTCGACCTGTACTCCATCTGGGAGCGCAAGGGCAGCTTCGACGGCCTGAAGGTCGGTATCGTCGGCGACATCGCCCACTCGCGCGTGTGCGGCTCGCTCATCCCCGCGCTCAAGATCATGGGTGCCGAGGTGACGATCGTCGCGCCCGGCACGCTCATCCCCGCCGCGCCCGAGGTTCTGGGTGCCGACCATGTGAGCTACTGCCTCGATGACGTCCTGCCCGATCTGGACGTGGTCTACATGCTGCGCATCCAGCGCGAGCGTCTGGAAGGCGCCCCCTTCCCGAGCCTGCGCGAGTACCATCAGCTGTTCGGCTTGACCAAGAAGCGTGAGCGTCTCATGAAGCCGGACGCGATCATCTGCCACCCCGGCCCCATCAACCGCGGCGTGGAGTTCGATTCCTACATGGCCGACCACCCCGAGCGCTCGGTCATCCTCGACCAGGTCTACGCCGGCATCTGCGTGCGCATGGCCGCCCTGTATCTGCTGCTTGGAGGTGCCGATAATGGCCTTGCTTCTTAAGAACGCCCACGTCGTCGATCCGTCCGTCGAGCTTGACGGCATCCGCGACGTCCTTATCGACGGCGACCGTATCGCCGAGGTCGGCGAGGGTCTCATCTGCGACGGCGCCGAGGTCATCGATCTTTCCGGCAAGTATCTCGTCCCCGGTCTCGTCGACATGCACGTGCATCTTCGCGAGCCCGGCTACGAGCACAAGGAGGACATCGAGAGCGGCACCCGCGCCGCGGCGCACGGCGGCTTCACCGGTGTGTGCTCCATGCCCAACACCGATCCGGTGACGGACAACGGTGTGACGATCGAGTACGTCAAGTCGGTCGCCGCCGCCAAGGGTCACTGCCGCGTATACCCGTCCGGCGCCATGACCAAGGGCCTCAAGGGCGAGATCATCTCCGAGATG
>CAZRPL010000090.1:0-2245 GCA_964602045.1 uncultured Collinsella sp.
CGAGGGACGCCGCCCAGACGAAGACACCGCCCAGCTCGCCGGTCTTCTCGAACAGATCGACCGTGTGCCCGCGCAGGGCACTCACGCGCGCGGCCTCCATACCGCCCAAGCCGCCGCCCACCACGGCGACGCGCTTGACGGTCTCGGCGGGCGTGATGGCCATGCTCTTCTCGCGACCGCACGCCGGGTTGACCGCACAGCCGATGTCCTTGTGCTGGAAGATGCGCGACAGGCAACCCTGATGGCAAGAGATGCACGGACGGATGTCGTCGAGCCTGCCCTCGCGGAACTTGTTGGCGATCTCGGGGTCGGCGAGCTGCGGACGGCCCATGCCCATCATGTCGATCTTGCCCTCGGCGATAACCTTCTCGGCAAGATCGGGGTCGTCGAAGCGGCCGGCGCACACCACGGGTATGTCCACGACCTCCTTGACCTTCATGACGTCGTCCAAGTTGCATGCCTTGGGCATGTAGACCGGCGGGTGCGGCCAGTACCAGGAGTCGTAGGAGCCGTTGTCGCAGTTGAGCATGGCATAGCCGTAGCCCTCGAGCAGGCGCGCCATCTCGAGGCTCTCCTCCAGATCGCGGCCGACCTCGACGAACTCCTCGCCGGGCAGCGCGCCGCGGTTGAAGTCCTTGACGTAGCTGCGCACGCTGTAGCGCAACGACACGGGGAAGTCGTCGCCGCACTTCTCATGGATGGCCTCGACGATCTCGCGGGCGAAGCGCAGGCGGTTCTCCAGGCTGCCGCCGTATTCGTCGGTGCGGCGGTTGTAGAACGAGATGGCGAACTGGTCGAGCAGGTAGCCCTCGTGCACGGCGTGGATCTCGACGCCGTCGCCGCCGGCGCGCTTGACGAGCGACGCCGCCGTGGCGAAGTTGCGCACGTAGGCGTGGATCTCGTCTTTGGTGATGCCGCGGTTGGTGATGGTGGGATCCCACACGTTCTGGATGGGCGCGGGCGCGGGCAGCGTGTCGGTGGGCGCATCGCCCTCGAACCACGCCGCGCGGCCGGTCATGGCCGTGAGCTGGATGAAGATGCGCGAGCCCTGCTCGTGGATACCGTTGGTGAGGTAGCTGAGCTTCTCGACGTACTCGTCGGGGAAGTTCACCGGGTTCATGCCGGGCAGCGGGATGATGGGCACGAGACCCGTGATGATGAGGCCCGTGCCGCCCTTGGCGCGCTCGATGTAATAGTCGGCGCCGTCCTTGGTGTAGGCACCCGTCTTGAGGTCCATGAGGCGCGGCGAGAACACGCCCATGGGCATCATGGCGATGCGGTTGGGCACCTCGACGTTGCCGATCTTGATGGGGCTGAACAGGCTCGGATAGTGAGTTGACATAGGCCTCCCTTTCCATGCGATGGAATCCGATATCACGCATGGTACCCGCGCGGGATGCGTGCCCCTCACGTTTACCGAATGTGGTTCGGTAAACGTGAGGGGCACGGCGGGGAGCGGCGGCCCATACGGGAGCGGACCCGCATCGTGTCTTGCGACGCGTTCCCGCCGTTGATTGCGCTAGGATTGAAGCGATCGGTCTGGCTGTGGCCGTGATCGATGCGTAACGGACCCGGCGCGGTACAGTCAGGAGATGCGATGGCGGAAACCGGCAAGCGGGCGCTTCAGGCGCGCAAGACCAAGCGCACGATCTTCCAATGCGCGCTCGACCTGTTCGCGGAGCGCCCCTACGAGCAGGTCTCGGTCAAGGACATCTGCGATGCGGCGGGGGTTTCCGTTGGGGCGTTCTATCATCACTTCGAAGGCAAGGACAACCTGCTCGACGAGGGCTATCGCCTCTTCGACCAGCAGCTCGAGCAGGATTGGGACGCGCGGCAGACGGAGGGCGCCATCGAGGATATCCACTTCCTCATCGACCACCAGATGCGCTCCATGGAAGCCATGGGCGGGTTCGCCGCGGCACAATACTTTAAGAACCAGCTCTCGGTCGACCACAGCTACATGCTCGACGCGCGCCGCGTGCTGAACGTCAAGCTGATCGAATCGCTGCGGCGCGCCATCGGAGACGACCTGCTTGCCGGCGACCCCGACGCGATCGCCGAGGAGATTCTCTGCGTGACCCGCGGCATCATCTACGACTGGAACCTACACGGCCACGACTACGACCTCGTCGCCCGCGGACGGCACCTGGTGGATATCCTGCTGGAGCATTATCGGGTGGGGTGACGGAAGGCAGCGCGGGACCGGCATGTCCTAAGGATGGATGACGGACGGTCCCGCGGTGGA
>CAZRPL010000091.1:0-2129 GCA_964602045.1 uncultured Collinsella sp.
ACCTCTCACGGTAAAACGGCGGCGTGGCGGCTCCCGTTGGGAACAATCGTTCCGCCCAAAGCCGATTCTCCCACGGTCTTACGGTCAAGGTGTCGACTGTACTTTACATTTCTAACTATTTTATATTATCTTCGAATATTTCCCAGATATGGATTTTCTGATTTCAATCCTATCTGGTGCATTGCGTCCCGTTGTCGAATTCCCCCGGGCAGCCTGTTCACTCGCTGTCGGGCGTCCGGACCTCCCGTGCAATCCCACATCAGACCGTGATGATCAGGACATCGGCCCGAACCCACATGGCGCCCCATCCTGCCTGTACACGCAAAAGCGCCCCGGGCGGCAAAGCCCGAGGCGCCCATCAAAAGCAATCTGCGCATCGCGCAGGCGCGCTCAAACCTCGCTTAGGCGAGCTCGTCGCCGCACAGCGACAACGCGGCCTCGTCGGCAACGAGCACCGTGTTGGGGTGCAGCTGCAGGATCGATGCGGGGCAGGATGGCGTAACCGGCCCGAAGCACATGTCATGGACGGCCTGGGCCTTCTTCTCGCCATTCGCGGCGACCAAGATCATCTTGGCGAACATAATGGTCTGCACACCCATGCTGAAGGCCTGGCGCGGCACGTCATCGATGCTGTCGAACAGGCGGCTGTTTGCCTGGATGGTGGACTCGGTCAGATCGACGCAGTGGGTGCCCTTGGAGAAGTGATCATCGGGCTCGTTGAAGCCGATATGGCCGTTGTTGCCGATGCCCAGCAGCTGCAGATCCGGATATCCGGCAGCGGCGACGGCCTCGTCGTAGGCAGCGCAGGCGGCCTCGTAATCCTCGGCCATGCCGTCGGGAACGTGCGTGTTGGCCTTGTCGATGTTCACGTGATCGAACAGGTTCTCGTTCATGAAGTAGCGGTAGCTCTGCGGATTGTCACCGGAGAGGCCACGATACTCGTCAAGGTTGTAGCTCACGACCTGCGAGAAATCGATATCGCCCTTCTTGTACCACTCGACCAGCTGCTTGTAGGCGCCGATCGGCGTGGAGCCCGTCGCAAGACCCAACACGCAGCGGGGCTTCAGGATCACCTGCGCGGAGATGATGTTGGCGACCTTGCGGCTCATATCATCGTAGTCGCGTGCCTTGACGATCGTGATCATAGTGGACCTCTTTCCTTTCCGGTTTCCCTTTCCGGTCTCCCATACAAACGGCCCTCCCGCTCACGCGGAAAGGCCACCTTGCCAACGCTATCGCTCGCGCGCCGTGATGAGCTGGTCGAGCTCGGACACGGTATCGCCTACATTCCCCTTGATGCTTGCGTACTCGACGGAATTGCAGATCAAAATCGGCGCTGTCACGTCGTAGCCCTCGCTTTGGATGGCATCGCGGTCGAATTCGATCAGCACGTCGCCTTTCTTGACGGTCTGACCGACCTCGGCCTTGACGTTGAAGTGGCGCCCGTCGAGCTTGACGGTATCCAACCCGATGTGAATCAGCACGTCGAGTCCCTCCTTGGTATGGAGGGCCAGAGCATGCCCGGTCGGGAAGATCGCCTCGATCTTGGAATCGGAGGGCGCGACGACCTTGTTACCCGAAGGCTCGATCGCGACGCCCTGTCCCAGCAGGCCCGCGGCAAACGTCTGGTCGTTGACATCGGACAGGGGGATGACCTTGCCCGCGATAGGCGAGAGCAGCACGTTGCTGCGCCTGCGCAACCCAAACGAACGGATAAGCCTGTTGAACATGTTCCCCCTAGTGGCATGTAGAAGCTTCTACGTCTGTATCGTACCGCAAACAGCAGAACGAGAGAGTGTCGTTTTGTCCTACTTCAAGTCACACCATGATATATGTCACTCAATTACGCCGCCGAAGTTCGGCATAAAGAGGCGTTCCACGTCGAGCGGCGCCGTACTATCGTTTACGGTTCGGTTTTGAGGGCATCTGCCGGGTAAACAAGATTCGCTCAAGTTGCCTACCCGCAGTTTCTTTACATCAAACCGCTTGGATACTTTTCATACCCCACCAAAACCGAACCGTAACATCCTCGACCCTCCGCTTGGGTATGCGTATAACTCGCCAGACGTCCTTTCACCTCAAACGCCATCGCGGCAAAGAAAAAGCGGGGCCCACCCGAAGGTAGGCCC
>CAZRPL010000092.1:0-1876 GCA_964602045.1 uncultured Collinsella sp.
AGCCTTTTCACCGTGAAAGGAGTAAACCGGCAAAAAAGCTGATGTCCGCCCGCCCCTAAAGCACGAGAACAGCAAAGACCGCGCGAGAGCTACTTCTCCTCGCCCTCGCTCGTCCCGGACATATAGCGCATCATTGCAGCGGCCACGTCCTTGGCCACGGCGACGGCACTCACCACGTTCTTGGAGCCCGTAACCACGTCGCCCGCGGCGAACACGCCGGGCACCGTCGTCATACCACCGTCGTCGGTCAGCAGAAGGCCCGTCTCGGAGCACTCAAGACCCGGCGTCGTGAGCAGTAACTTGTTCTTGGGACCCTGGCTGATCGCGATGATGGTGGAGTCGGCGTGCACCTGGTCGAGTTCCTCCTCGCACCCCACGATATTGCCCTCGTCGTCGAGGATGTTCGTGCGGAACAGCGGACCTTTCTCGGTGATCTTGACGACGTCCTTGCAGTACACGAGCTCGGCGCCCTCGAGCTGGGCATACGACAGCTCGTCGGAGCTCGCGGTCACGTGGCGGGCACGCGCGTACATGCGCACATGACGAGCGCCATGGCGCAGCGCGGTGCGGGCCACGTCCATGCCGGAGTTGCCCACGCCGATGATCGCAACGTTCTCGCCCAGGTTGAACGCGGACGGATCGCTCAGATAATCAACCGAGAAATGCACGTTGGGCAGCGACTCGCCCTCGAGGCCGAGCGTGCGCGGACGCCACACGCCCGTGCCGATGAAGACCGTCTCGTAGCCGTCGCGCAGCAGGTCGCCGATCTCGAGCGCGCCGCCGATCGTGGTGCAGGCGCGGAACTTCACGCCCATCTCCTCGATGCGCTTGGCATAGCGGTCGAGGATGGTGCGCGGCAAGCGGAACTCGGGGATGCCGTAGCGCATGACGCCGCCGATACGGTCCTTGGAGTCGAAGACCGTCACGGCGTAGCCCTCGCGTGCGAGCTCGATGGCGACCGTCAGACCGGCGGGGCCGGCACCGATCACGGCAGCACGGTGGCCGTTGGCGGGCTTGCGCTCGATCACCATGCGGTCGAGGTACAGATCGGAGATGAAGGTCTCGATGGCGCTGAAGTGCACCGGGGTCTCCTTGCGACCACGGATGCAATGACCCTCGCACTGACCCTCGTGGTTGCACACCATGGAGCAGACGAGCGAGAACGGGTTGTTCTCGAACAGCATCTCACCGGCGGCGTTGATCTCGCCCTCCTTGAACAGGCGGATCACCTCGGGGATATTCGTCGAGATCGGGCAGCCCTTCTGGCACAGGGGCTTCTTGCACTGCAAGCAACGATTTGCTTCCTCTACGATACGAACGGCCATGCCGTCCTCCTTTCGCCCGACCGCCTGCGCTGGCGGCTCGATCGAATCCGCGAGCATGCTATGACCGCACCCTACGGTTGCGCACGCTGCCTCTGCTCTCGGATTGTTCTTCATGCTAGCAGCGCGGATATGCACTGCCGTGTACTTGTGGTGTACACCTGATATGACTATATGCGCGCAGCTCAGGCCGTCCCATGGTCCATCGACCAGTTTGTGGACGCAAATCGGCGCCGCGTTTTGGTCGCGCCCAAAGCTAAATCGTTTCACCATCCAAAGCGATAGAAAGCTTGGTGCGCGGCCGGTGGAAAACGCCAGACGCAGACCGAACGCACAACCCGTGAAAAACCCGTCGGGCGTCATTTCGCATCGCACGGGGACGATTGCGCGGGCTAAAGCGCATCGACCGATACGGCATCCCCGTTCGCCAACAAACGTCAGGCGTAACGACGCATCGGCAATAAAAAAGGACCCCGAGGCGAACCTCGGGGTCCCGGCTCTGAATCCAATCAGCGTACGCTACCGCAAGCCTTAGATCTCAGCGTAGAGATCCT
>CAZRPL010000093.1:0-271 GCA_964602045.1 uncultured Collinsella sp.
TTCATCCTGCACGCCCCCGGGCTCTTGCCCAAGGGCCGGGTGATCGCCGCCGACGTCGAGGCCATGGATCTCGCGCCCACCTTGCTCGAGCTGGCCGGGGTGCCGGTCCCGGATTCGATGCAGGGGCAGTCGGTCCTCGGCGTCGCCCTCGACGAAGTCGCCCATTCTCCGGCGTCCAGCCTCACGCAGAACGGGACGATGGCGCGCGGGCTCAAGTCGGGGCGCTACCGCATGATCCACTCCGGCCCGGGGCGCATCACCCTCTTCGACC
>CAZRPL010000093.1:318-929 GCA_964602045.1 uncultured Collinsella sp.
GCTGCGCCAGATGCGCAACGTCCTCGCCTTGCAGGTCGGCTTCGAGAACGCGTGGAGGAAGCGCCTCTGGGGCTCGCCCGCGCGCCCGAACGACGCATTCTACGACGCGAACGATCGCTAGCCCGCACGATTCATGAGCCGCCTCTTCTGAGGCGCCATGCGGGCGGGCTAGACAACGCGTGGGGAGCCGCCGAGCTCTGCTCGGCGCGGACCATCGCGGGAGAAGCTGTCTTGGTTGTCAAGAGGGAATCTCCGCGGGAGTGGAGCGCCAGGGCGAGTGATCGCGAAGCATGGCGTTGAGGATGGTGAGGAGCTTGCGCATGGCGGCGACCAGGGCGACCTTGGGTAGTTTGCCGACGGCGCGCAGCCGCAAGTAGAAGGCCTTGATGGTGGGGTTGAAACGGATGGCGGCCAGGGTAGCCATGTAGAGGACGTTGCGGATGGCAGCGCGACCGCCCCAGATGCAACGGCGGCCGTGCACGGTGCCGCTGTCGCGGTTGAAAGGAGCGACGCCCACGAGGGCGGCGATCTGCTTGTTGGTGAGGGTGCCGAGCTCGGGCAGATGGCCGATGATGGTCGAGGTGGTGACCGAGCCGATGCCGGGGACGGAC
>CAZRPL010000093.1:940-1780 GCA_964602045.1 uncultured Collinsella sp.
TTGAGCCAGGCAATGTGCTGGGAGATCTCACGCCGGACCTTGAGGCTTTCGGCGGCAGCGAGGCGATGCTGCTCGGCGGTGAGCATGTCAATCATCTGGCGTCGGCGGACGATGAGGTCCTGCAAGGCGCGGGTGTGCTCGTCGGGCAGAGGCCGGCAGGGGGGCTGGATTTTGAGAGCGAAGAGGGCGAGAGCCTTGGCATCGACCTTGTCGGTCTTGGCGAGCAGGCCGATGGACTTGGCGAAATCGCGGGCGTTGCGCGGGTTGATGGCGGTAACCGGCAGACCGGCGGCGCCGAGGAGCGCGAGGGGACGGCGCTCAAGGCCACCGGTGGCTTCCATGAGGACGATCTTGGGCGAGCCGAGCTTGTGGATGTTGGCGATGAGCTTGTGGATGCCGTCCTCGGAGTTGGGGAGGGACCAGGCGTGCTCACCGGGCAACATGGCAACATCCAAGGTGGCTTTGGAAACATCGATACCGACGAACAGGTTCTGGGTCATGGTCTTGCCTCCTGGCTGCAACAAGAGGCGCGTTCCAGACGGCTCGACCTGGTGGATACGGGCTCTGGGCCCAGGAAGCTGTTCGAGCTTTGCCGGAAAGGTGTCGCGGCGATCCGTACTCCCGCACGGTCTTCGAGACCCAGGGTTGGTCGGTCTGCCGCGACGTACAGTTTTGTCTCCACGCTCTCGTCTTGAGGGCGAGCGTAGCCCAGCTTTGCTGGGCGGAGCGAGGGGGGACCGGGGGCTTGTGAGCGAGAGCGAACCAAGCCCCCGTAAGATGCCAGGGTATGGGAACCCTCCCAGGGTTCCCATCAAGACGGCTCGCGTACGGCCCCATATG
>CAZRPL010000094.1:0-1733 GCA_964602045.1 uncultured Collinsella sp.
CCACCTCGCGCAACACTTCCAGCGGACGTTCACACATCGACCACGCGATCACCATCACGATGGCCAAGGAGCTGTGCATGCTGCAGTGTTCGCCGGCTGGTCGCGAGTTCCGACGCTACTTCCTCGCATGCGAGCAGGACTGGGAATCACCGGATCAGCTCATCAAGCGTGCCCTCGCCTTCGCACGGGCGCGCTGCGCCGAAGCCCAGCGGCGCATCATGGCAGAACACGGACTGCCCCGAGGCCTCACAGCCCTGCTCGAAGAGCGCAAGGAGGACATCTGATGGACATCACGCTGTACACCGCAAATTGCACCGGCAATGCGAAGAACTGCCACTACCACACCCGCATCGATGCAACCACACCGGAGGCTTTCGAAGAGGCGATACGGTTCGACCATGTGTGCGCCGCCTATAAGGACGGCTACCGCAGCGCCACCAATTTCCTTTCATCCACTGTCGTGGTCATGGACTGCGACAACGACCACTCGGACAACCCGGACGATTGGATCACATCCGAGAAGCTCACCGACGAGCTTGTCGACGTGTCCTTCGCCCTCGCCCCGAGCAGGAACCACAACCTGCCCAAGGAAGGAAGGAGCGCACGGCCGCGCTTCCATGCGTACTTCCCGGTTCGTGAGATCGCCGATGCCGATGCCTATTCCCGCCTCAAGCGCGCCATACACTCCCAGTATCCATTCTTCGATGGGAACGCACTGGACGCGGCACGCTTCATCTTCGGCTCGAGCCAAGGCGGCATCATCTGGCACGAGGGATGGCTGGACATCGACGAGGCGCTCCGGGTCGACCCGAGGCCGACGGCGGATCCGAACCGCCAGGTGATCGCAGCCGGCATGCGCAACACCACGCTCTCGCGCTTCGCGGGCAAGGTGCTCAAGCGCTATGGAGTCTCGGAACGCGCCCATGGCATCTTTTTGGAGGAGGCCGCGCGGTGCGATCCTCCGATGGAGGATGGCGAGCTCGACGCGATCTGGAACAGCGCGGTCAAGTTCGCCGCCCGGGTGTCACAGCAGCCTGGGTACATCCCGCCCGAGGCATACAACGATGAGTTCAAGCTGTCGTTGAAGCCCGACGATTACTCCGACATCGGCCAGGCCAAGGTGCTGGTGCGCGAATACGCGGATGAGCTCAAGTACTCGGACGGCACCGACTACATCAGATACAACGGCGAGTACTGGGTGGAATCCCGTCAACTGGCGCTGGGGGCTGCCGAGGAGTTCCTGGACCTGCAGCTCGAGGATGCGCGTGACGAATCAGCGGCGGCCCTGAATGCACTGGTCGCCCTTGGCCTTGACGAAGCCGAGGTGGTCGCCGGAGGGAAGAAGTTCGAGGCGGGCCTTTCGGGAGAGGTCCTCATCGCCTACAAACGCTATCTGGCGGCAATGTCCTACAAGGCCTTCGTCATGAAGCGGCGCGACATGAAGTACGTCACCGGTGCGCTGCAGGCGGCCAAACCCATGGTGCTCGTCGACGTGCAGGACCTGGATGGCGACCCGTTCCTGCTGAACACACCCGGGGCAACCTACGACCTGCAGCTGGGGTTGTCCAGCAAACGCGAACCCCGCTCCGAGGACCTGATCACCAAACGCACGCTGTGCACCCCCGGCGAGAAGGGCATGCACGAATGGAAAAAGGCATTGGACCTGTTCTTCTGCAACGACCGGGACCTGATCGAATACGTGCAGCAGATCGTCGGCATCGCCGCGATCGGCA
>CAZRPL010000095.1:0-1720 GCA_964602045.1 uncultured Collinsella sp.
CCGCGAGCGTGGCACACACGCTCGGGTTCGAACACCACGTCCTCGATCTGCGCGAGACGTTCGCGCGCTGTGTGGTGGACAAGTTCGTGCGCACCTACGAGGCGGGCCGCACCCCCAACCCCTGCTGCGACTGCAACCGCTATCTCAAGTTCGGCGCGCTGCTCGACCACGCCCGAGAACTCGGATGCGACGTCGTGGCGACCGGTCACTACGCCCAGGTCGTACCGCCCACGCAGCCGGACGGGGCATGGCGGCTCACCAAGGGGATCGACCCCGCCAAGGAGCAAAGCTACGTGCTCTACTCACTCACGCAGCGGCAGCTGGCGCACGTGGTGCTGCCGCTCGGCAGCCTTACCAAAGATCACGACGTGCGCCGCATCGCGCGCGAGCAGGGTTTCGTCAGCGCCGAGAAGCCCGACAGCCAGGGAATCTGCTTCGTGCCGGACAACGACTTCGCCTCGTTTATCGAGGGCCGCCGCGGATGCGCCCTGCCGGAAGGCGATATCCTCGACACGCACGGAGCCGTGCTCGGACGCCACCGGGGTGCGCTGCGCTACACCATCGGCCAGCGCAAGGGTCTGGGCGTCGCCGCCGCGCACCCATTGTACGTGTGCGGCATCGACGTCGGGCACAACACGGTGACCGTGGGCGACGCGGACGACCTCATGGCGGACGAACTCATGGCCGAAGACTGGATCTGGAGCGCGCCGGCGCCCGCTATGGAGCGGCGCCTGCGTGATGCCGGAACGGCCGGGATCGCCGTCGCGGCCAAGATCCGCTACCACCAACCCGACCAAGCGGTGCGCATGGCGTTCATCGATCCTGACGCGGGGACCAACGGCGGCATACGCGTACGTTTCGAGACGCCGCAACGCGGCATCGCCCCCGGCCAGGCCGTCGTCGTCTACGACGGCGACACGGTTCTCGGCGGCGGCACCGTCCGCGACGCACGATAGCCTTGGATGTAATGAAACCCCGATGTAATAAAACCCCAGGGGTTTTATTGGCTTATAGGACAAAAAGTGTGTCCGTTTCCGGGGCATCGACGCAGGTCGATGCCCCTTTTCCATGCGTTTAAATCTGCGGTGAGAATTTAACCACTCGGACAGAAAGTGTGTCCGGATTCGCATCTTCCTCGCAGGTAGATGACTGAAAATCAGGCCGTTAAAATCCGTATTTCCAAGGAGATCGAGATGAAGACGGTCAGCTGCCCTTCCTGCGGAGCGAGGATGAAGAGGAACGGGAAGACGGGCGCGGGCGCGCAGAGGTGGAGGTGCGGCTCCTGCGGCGCCTCGACGACGCTCTCCTACGACGACGCGGCGTCGAGGCTCGGTGAGTTCCTGGCATGGCTCACCTCGAAGGACACGCAGCTTTCGATGGCCGGCCAGGGGCGCACCTTCAGGAGGAGGACCGCCGAGTTCTGGCGCGTGTGGCCGATGCCCGAGCCGACCGGCGAGGTGCACCGCGCGCTCTTCGTCGACGGAATCTGGCTCGCGCGCGACCTCGTGGTCCTGATCGCCTACGACGGGGAGCACGTGGTCTCGTGGCACATGGCGCAGTCGGAGACATCGAGGGCCTGGGAGGCGCTCATGGCGCCGATCCCGGCGCCCGACGTGGTGGTCTGCGACGGCGGGACGGGCTTCGAGAGGGCGAGGCGCCGCGCATGGCCGCGCACGCGGGTGCAGAGATGCTTGTTCCACGCGTTCTGCCAGGTGAGGCG
>CAZRPL010000096.1:0-1708 GCA_964602045.1 uncultured Collinsella sp.
ACCAAGCAGGAACTGATCGACGCGCTCTACGACTTCCTCCTGGGCCTTCTCCCGCTCGGGAGCGCCGCCGTGTTGATCGTGGACGAGGCGCAGAACCTCTCGTGCCGGGTCCTCGAGCAGATGCGCATCCTCTCGAACCTCGGAGCCCGTCTGAGTAACTGAGCTGGCAGCGCACTGCAACAGCACTCGGGACAGTCAGCGTCGTCGCCGCTAGGTCACGTGCCCGAACGGTGCTCCCCCGGGGCCTGGGATTCGGCCCACAACAGGGTCAGCTGGACCGTGGAAACGGGCGGCCACCGCCGTCATGCGTGGAGCAGCCCGTTGATCTTCACGATGTTGTGGGCGAGGCACACCAATGCCCACTCCGCCTGCACCTTGGCGAGCCCGCGGAGCAGAAATTGACGGAAGCCACGCGCATGTTTCACCTGACCGAAGACCGGTTCGACGATCGCCTTGCGCCACCGGTAGACGTCGGCGCCGCGTTTCGTCCGCAGCTTGCGGCGCATCCGGTCCGTCAGCGTGGCACTCTTGGGCAGCGGCCCGCGACGCGGAGGCAGCGGCGCGTCGTGCTTCAAGCGCTCGGTCGCGATGTAGGCGTCGATCTCGTGCGCGGCTACATACGCCAAATTCGCGTCGGAGCAGTACCCGCTGTCCGCCAACACTTGCTGCGGCGTCTCGCCACTCTGGGCGGCGACCGTCTCGAGCATCGGCACGAGCTGCTGCTTGTCGTTGGCCGCTTGAGTGACCGCTTGTCCGACGATCATCTGCGTGACCGGCTCCACCGCAATCTGCGCGTTGTACGCCTGCACGAACCCGTCCGGGCCTTTCATGATGCGCGATTCGGGATCGGTGAAGTTGTACTGCGCTTTGTCGTCCGGCTTCGGCGCCTCAGTCGCCGGCGCCTTGGGCCCCGCGGCGGCTTTGGCGCGCTCTTCGAGCACGCGCTTGGCCTGTCGAATCCGCTCCAGCCGCGTCGTGCGCCGCTGCAACTCCGCGGGCAGCTCGTCGCCCCGCCGGCCACGCCCGTGCGCCGCGTCTTCCTGCGCGTCGGTCGCCTCGGCCTGCGTGAGCATCTGACGCACTTCCTGCTCCAACTGCGCCTCACGCTCTTGCATCCGGCCGTAGCTCATCGCCCTGTGCTTCGACGCGCTCGCCTTGATCTTGCTGCCGTCAACCGCGACGCGTCCGACCTGCAGCGCGCCAGCCTCGCGCGCGACCCGCAGCACCTGTGTGAACAGGCCCTGCAGCGCGTCCAGGTGCCGCCGACGAAATTCGGAGATCGTCCGGAAGTCCGGCTCGTTGCCGGCGGCCAGCACGCGGAACGCGACGTCCTCCATCAGGCGCCGCTCGATCTTCCGCGACGAGTAGACGCCGACGCAGTACGCGTAGAGCAGGACTTTCGTCAGCATCACCGGGTGATAGGGCGGGAAGCCACGCTCCTCCGCCTCGTACGGCGCCACGATCGCGGACAGGTCCAACTCGTCGACCAGGTCGCTGACGAAGTACGCCAAGTGGTCGTCGGGCAGCCAGTCCTTCACGCTCGGGGGCAGCAACAACTCCTGCTCGGGCACGTACGGGCGGAACGTTTTCGCCATGCCCGATACTTTACGAAATTAGGGATCGCCCGTCGATCCCCTATTACTCAGACAGGCTCCTAGCCTTGCGGCTGGCTCACGGCGATCTCGCCTTCGGCTACCCTTCCATGACA
>CAZRPL010000097.1:0-1639 GCA_964602045.1 uncultured Collinsella sp.
AAAAACCCCTGGGGTTATCTTACATGGCATGTAGAAAAACCCCTGGGGTTATTTTACATGGGAGGAGTATCGCGTGCCGAGGTTCGAGCAGGAAAACGTCGTAAAGGCAGGATCGCCGGCGAGCGATGAGTTGCTCTGCGAGGCGGCCGGACTGCGCTGGCTCGCCGAGGCGGAAGGCAGCGGTGGCATCCGCATCGCCCGCGTGCGCGAAGCATCGCGCGAGCGCCTCGTGGAAGAACGCATCGAAACCGGAGCGCCCACGCGGGCGGCGGCGCGGCGCATCGGAGCCTCCCTCGCCCGTATGCATGCCGCCGGAGCGCCCTGGTGGGGCTGCCCGCCTCCCGAGACGCCGGATAGCGCCGCGGGCATCGGGCGTGCATTGACCCCGTGGGCTCCGCGCGACGTCGCATCGAGGTGGGGCGCGTTTTTCGCCGAGTACCGCATGATGTACTACGTCCGCCTGCTGTGCGACGACGGCTCGTTCGGGCCGCGCGAAACCGCCTTGCTCGAGCAGGTCGCCTCGCGCGTCGCAGCCGGCACGTTCGACGCTCCGCAGCCTGCCCTCGTGTGCGAAGCGAACGCCCCGTGCGCTCGGTTGCACGGAGACCTGTGGGCGGGCAACGTACTCTACCTCGCCGATACGAGCGCCCCGACCGGCGGCGCCCTCATCGACCCCATGGCCTACGGCGGACATGCCGAAACCGACCTGGCCATGCTCCAGCTCTTCGGTTATCCGTTCCTCGAGGATGTGCTCGCCGGCTACGACGAGACATCCCCGCTCGCCGACGGTTGGCGTGAGCGTGTGGGTCTGCATCAGCTGGCGCCGCTGTTGCTCCACTGCGTGCTGTTCGGCGGCGGCTACATCCCCGAAACCCTCGCCGTCGCCCGTCGCTACGCATAAGCGACCGACAAGATGGCGCCAGATACAAACTTGTCGCGACGAGTCTGAACCCGGCACCATCTTGTCGGCTATACTGAGGGCTGTCGACCGAGTGGGGCACAGGGCCCCGCAGCGCGCGTGGCGGCGCCATCGGATCGGCAGAAAGGCAGGACACGGTGCGGATTCGCTAGACAGCTCATCATTTGACGAACCCTGCGCGAGCAGGGAGGCCACCGCGGCACGCGCCGCGTGTCACCAGGAGTATGTCTATGCAGCTTATGCTATCCGGCGTGTCGTTCGCCTACCCCTCCGCCCTCGAACCCATCCTCTCAAACGTGACCGTCGCCTTCCCGGTCGGCTGGACCGGGCTGCTCGGCGATAACGGGTGCGGTAAATCCACACTCGCGCGCATCGCCTGCGGACAGCTCGAACCCGACGCGGGATCGGTCACGCGCGGCCTCGTCTGCGCGATGTGCGACCAGGAAGTCGACCGCTCCCCTGATGGGCTGTACGACTTCGCCGCGGATTACGGCCGCGAAGCGCGCGAACTCAGGCGGATCTTCCATATCGAGGACGACATGCCGTGGCGCTTCGACGAGCTTTCCTTCGGCGAGCGTAAGAAGCTCCAGATCGCCACGGCGCTCTGGCGGCATCCCGACGTGCTCGTCGCCGACGAGCCGACCAACCATCTGGACGTCGATGCCCGCGCCCAGCTCACCGCGGCGCTCGCGCGCTTCCGCGGCATCGGCATCCTCGTCT
>CAZRPL010000098.1:0-362 GCA_964602045.1 uncultured Collinsella sp.
TCCTCGACCCGGTGACCACCACCGACGAGCTCATCCCGTCCGGCGAGACCTCGTCCTACCGTTCCAACCCGCTGGGTCTGGCCGAGTTCGCCCTGTCCCGCCGCGATCCGGCCTACGTCGGCCGCGCCAAGGACACCGCCGCGCTCGAGGCCGAGCGCAAGGAGGGCAACGTGCCCGCCGCCATCGCCGACGTCTACGAGGCTGCTCGCACCGTGGTGCCCGAGGTCGATGCGTCCAACACCGAGATCGGTTCCATGGTCTACGCCATCAAGCCGGGCGACGGTTCTGCTCGCGAGCAGGCGGCGAGCTGCCAGCGCGTGCTCGGCGGTCTGGCCAACATCTGTGAGCAGTACGCCACCAAG
>CAZRPL010000098.1:372-1119 GCA_964602045.1 uncultured Collinsella sp.
TCGCTCCAATGTCATCAACTGGGGCATGCTGCCCTTCCAGTCCGATGACGAGCCCGCCTTCGAGCCGGGCGACTGGATCTTCGTGCCCGGCGTGCGCGAGGCCATCGCCACCGGCAAGAGCGAGTTCACCGGCCACATCATCCGCGACGGCAAGGTGGCGGGCACCATGGCCCTCTACACTGCCCCGCTCACGGATGACGAGCGCCAGATCATCCTTGACGGTTGCCTGATCAACTACAACCGTCGCAACTAAGGTGACGCGCGAGCGCGCGGGTCAGCCTATCAGCTGCCATGCTGGCCTGCGCGCTTGGCTTCATATATGCAATGGAACATGGACTGATTTCCCCGGTGGGAATCGTCCGCAACGGTAAAGGAGGGAATTCATGACTCTTGCTGCAGCTGTCGGCCTTATCATGATTCTCATCTTCATTATCGGCGTCATGAAGCGCTGGCTCAGCCCGTATGTCGGCCTTGCCGTCGTGCCCCTGGCCGCCGGTATCATCTTCTGCCTCATCACCGGTCAGAACGTCCTCGACGTCTTCGAGTGGGTCTACAGCGGCGTGTTCTACGCCGTTGAGGATGGCGAGGTTTCCGCAGGTACCGTGCGCTCCGCTATGATGGTCCTGTTCGCCTGCACCTACTTCACCCTCATGATGCAGGTCGGCCTGTTCGATCCGCTGGTCATCGCCATGATCAAGCTGGTCAAGGGCGACCCCATGAAGATCATGGTCGCCTCCACGTTGGTCG
>CAZRPL010000098.1:1220-1532 GCA_964602045.1 uncultured Collinsella sp.
CTGCCCACGTCGGTCTTCAACATGTCCCCGTGGGGCGGTCCGCTTGCCCGCGTCCTTTCCGCGCTGAACCTCGACGTGACCGAGCTCTTCCCGCTGCTTATCCCGGGCATGGCCGTTGCGCTCGTGTACTGCGTGTTCGTCGCGTGGTTCCTCGGTAAGAAGGAGCGCGCTCGCCTTGGCTTCGATCCGGCTAAGACCGCTGAGATCAGCGATGCCGAGCTCGAGAAGATGTGCGACATCGTTCGCAACAACGATCCCGAGTACAAGCGTCCTAAGCTCGTGTGGTTCAACCTGATCCTCTCCGTGATCATC
>CAZRPL010000099.1:0-466 GCA_964602045.1 uncultured Collinsella sp.
TCGGAACCGAGCGTTGCCTCCACGTCGAGCTGCTTGTCGCCGCGCACGACCGTGAGCACCACCTTGTCGCCCACCGCGTGCTCGCGCAGCGTGATGATCAGACCGTCGGCCGAGGTGACTTCCTCGCCGTCGAGCGCGGTGATGATGTCGCCCGCCTCGATGCCGGCCTCGGCCGCCGGACCGCCCTCGGTGACCTCGTTGACGTACGCACCGGACTCGACCGACAGGTTGTTCTGACGGGCGTTCAGGGCGTTCACCGTGGTGAGCGAGATACCCAGATACGGATGGACGGGGGTCTCTCCGGAAATGATCTGGTTGGCGATGTCGATGGCGTAGTTCACCGGGATGGCGAAGCCCACGCCCGAGCTGGAACCCGAGTAGCTCTCGATGATCGAGTTGATACCCACGAGCTCGCCGTTGGCGTTGACGAGCGCGCCGCCGGAGTTACCGGGGTTGATCGCCGCGT
>CAZRPL010000099.1:476-1525 GCA_964602045.1 uncultured Collinsella sp.
GGCCAGGCCTACCCCGGCCCACACTCCGGTCTGGCTGAAGATCGCGGTGTTTACCCCGATGACCCTGCCCTCCGAGTCCAGAAGCGGCCCGCCGGAGTTTCCGGGGTTGATCGCCGCGTCCGTCTGGATCATGTTGGCGTAGATGGTCGTGCCGCTGGCGGACGCCATGGCCGTCGAGCGGTACAGGGCGCTCACGATGCCGGTCGACACGGACTGCTCGTTGCCGAAGGGGCTGCCGATCGCCATGACCCACTCACCGACGGACAGGTCGTCGGAGTCGCCGATCTCGATGGGGGTCAGCGCGTTGGGGTCGGCATCCTTGAGGCGGATGACCGCAAGGTCGCTCGACTCGTCGGAACCCACGAGCTCGGCCTCGTAGCTCGAGCCGTCATCGAGCGTGACGACGATTCCCGTCGCGTCCTCGACCACGTGGTAGTTGGTGAGGATGTTGCCGTCCTTGTCCAGGATCACGCCGGAGCCGATGCCGCCCGAGGAGCCCTCGGAAGCACCCATCATGCCCGAGGTGTCCTGGATCTCGGTGGTGATGGAGACGACCGACGGCAGAGCCTTGGCCGAAACCGCCTCGGCAAGCGTCGTATCCTCGGAATCGATCTCGATGGTCTGCGTGCCCGTGGACGGCGTGACGGCGGTCACGTTGCCGCCCCCGCGATCGATGTCGAGCGCACCCGTCATCACGAGCGCGATCACCAGCACCGCGCCCACTGCCAAGCCGGCAAGCGAACTCAAGAAGACCGGGAGCTTCTTCGTCTTGGTCTTGACGACCGTACGGCTCATGGTCTCGACGGCAGGCGCCGGCGAGGAGGCCTGGGGCCCCGACGCGGCGTGCTGCGCGCCGGCACTCCCGGGCGCGGCGGACGCGCTCGGCATCTGCTGGGTCGGCATCGGCTGTTGGGGAGCCACCGGGGTGGGCTCGACCTGAACCCGCGGCTGAACACCGCTGCCGTCATTTTGCCCCTCAGGGCGCTGGGGCGTGTTCTCGTTCATATCGTATCGTCCTTTCCAGAACCGTACACAGATCGGTATGGGCT
>CAZRPL010000100.1:0-1502 GCA_964602045.1 uncultured Collinsella sp.
CGTCACCTCCGGATCGATCTCCACGACGGTCATCGCAAGGTCCGGATGCTCGGTCAGGGCGTACTTGGGCCACGCGTACCCACCGCCGCCGAGCGCGAGCACGCGCGAGATGCCGTGGCCCGAGGCCGCGTGCATCGCGTCCTCGGCATCGAAGACGACGCTGAATCCCCGCTGATAGGCAAAGACCGGCTCAAAGCGGCATTCGTCGAGGTAGGTCGCCGACTGGTACACGCCCCCTTGACGCAGCACGCGAGCCAACGAACCGTCCGCCAGCCGTCGCGTGCGGACAAGCGCGAAGCCGCCCGCCGTGTGCGCAACATGGGGGTCGAAGCGCAAGTACACGATCGCGATGACCGACGCGAGCGCGAACAGCAGCGCCATGGCCCATGCCGCCGCCCCGCTCATGCCACCCACCGTGAACGCGATCGCGATGAAGAGGATCACCACGACGTCGACGACCTCGGTCGGAAGGCCGCCGCCCACGTGGCGCCGCTCAGATGTCTCGCGCTGCGAGATCTGTCTGCCCATTACAGCTCCCTTTGCTGGTAAAGCCCGTGGTCCGCAAACCCAAGATGCCTGTAGTATTCCCGCGTGCCCACCGCGCTGATCACGTTGATGTGCCGATAGCCCGCATCCTGTGCCACGGAACATGCGCGCTCGATCAGGCGCTTGCCGAGCCCCAGGTGCTGGGCGGCGCGACCGTCGGCGCCCACGCGCGTCGCCATGCCGTAGACGGGCACCTCGCGGATCATCGCCTCGCCCGCCGCCACGGGGAGCGCAGCGGCATGGGCCTCGACGTAGGCTTGATCGGGCAGCGAAAGGCGCAGGAACCCGGCGATACGGCCGTCCGCGCACACCCACTGCAGGAAATGCTCCGTCGTGTTCTCCGTCTTGTACGAAACGGTGTCCAAGCGCAGGTCGTCCACGTCGACCGCCCGCGTGCCGATCTCGCGGAAGCGGATCTCCCGCACGTCGGGATGTACCGGGGCACCGACGTCGGTGCACGCCGGTGACGCAAGCCTCGCCTCGACGAGCTGGCGCAAGTTAGGCTTCTTGTTGCCCGCCACGATGTCGTCGGAGGAAAAGTCGCGGATCATGCGGGAGATGCGGCAGAACGCCGGCGTCGCGAGCACGTCCTCGACGAGCACGTCGAGCAGCTCCTCCTCGGAATAGGGCACCCACGAGCCGTCGCGATACCGCTCAGCCAGACGCGCACTGCCGATCAGCGCGCAGGGATAGAGCTTGACCTCGTCGGGCTGGTACGCCGGGTCGCGCATCAGGCGCGCGTAATCGCGCTTGTCGCCGGCCGGCGTCGCGCCGAGCAAGTTGGCCATCGCGTGCGCATGGATCTTGAATCCGAAGGCGCGCAGCAGCGCAAACGCCTCGGCGATGCGTTCGACGGAGATCCCACGCTCGTTGATATCCAAGATGCGCTGGTCGGTACTCTGCACGCCCATCTGGACCTTGGTCGCGCCCAGCCGGCGGATGAGCGTGAGCGCCTC